>NZ_AP025017.1:1902577-2536770 GCF_019974135.1 Actinomyces capricornis | reverse complement strand
ACCTGGCCAACACCGCCCAGGAGGCCCTGGGCGCCATCAAGGTGGTCCAGGCCTACGGCCTGGAGCCCCTGCTCCAGGAGCGCTTCAGCGGCGTCAACACCGTCTCCCTGCGCGAGGGGGTGCGCTCCCGGCGCATCGCCGCGCGCCTGGAGCGCAGCACCGACGTCATCGTCGGAGTGGCCACGGCCGTGGTCATGGTCGGTGGGGGCCTGCGGGTCCTGGAGGGGGCGATGACCCCGGGGGACCTGGTCCTGTTCACCACCTACCTGCGCACCACCATGAAGCCCCTGCGGGACATGGCCAAGTACACCGGCCGGATCGCCCGGGCGACGGCCTCGGGCGAGCGGGTGGCCGATCTCATGGCCGTCGAGCCCGATATCGTCTCCCCCGACCGGGGGCGCGAGCTGCGCTCGGTGCGCGGCCTGCTGCGCTTCGAGGAGGTGCGGGCCGCCTACGAGGGGGTCGAGGTGCTCCACGGCGTCAGCCTCAGTGTCATGCCCGGGGAGCATGTGGCCCTGGTGGGCCCCTCAGGGTCGGGCAAGTCCACCCTGGCCTCCCTGGTGGTGCGGGCCATGGACCCCACCAGCGGCACGGTGAGCCTCGATGGCCATCCCCTGACCGAGCTGAGCCTGGGGCCCCTGCGATCCCAGGTCTCGGTCCTCCACCAGGAGGCGGTGCTACTGACCGGCACTATCCGGGAGAATATTCGCCTGGGGAGGCCCGGCGCCAGTGATGAGGAGGTTGAGCAGGCGGCCCGCGCCGCCCACGCCCACGATTTCATCAGCGCCATGCCCCAGGGCTATGACACCGAGGTGGGCGAGCGCGGCGGGACCCTCTCGGGCGGGCAGCGCCAGCGCGTGGCCATCGCCCGGGCCTTCCTGCGCGACTCCAGGCTCGTGGTCCTCGATGAGGCCACCACCGGCCTGGACCCCAAGTCCGTGGGCCTGGTGCTCGATGCCATCGAGGACCTGGTCTCGGGGCGCACCACCCTGACCGTGACCCACGAGCCCCAGGCGGCCCTGCGCGCCGACCGCATCGTGTGGCTCCAGGACGGCCGCATCCTCATGGACGGCTCTCCGCAGCGCCTGCTGAGGACCTCCGCGATCCTCCGCGCCTGGGCCGGCTCCGAGCAGGGCGAGGAGCAGGACGCGTATGGCCACCGGCAGGGCGGCGATGAGGAGCCGGGGCGCGACGTGCCCCAGGAGCAGGGCCGGCCTCAGCGGCTCAGCGACGGCCAGGACCAGCACGACCCGGAGCAGAGCCGGGGGCCGGAGCAGCAGGACCCGCAGGCCTCCGATGACTGCGAGCCGGAGCCTGCCGACCAGGAGCCCGAGCCCCAGGAGTCAGGAGCCCGCATATGACCACCTCGACACTCAGCGCCCTGCAAGGGGTGCTCGACGCCGATACCCTCAGTGAGCTCACCGGTGCGCAGGTGCGCGCGGTGCGGCTGCGCATCAAGCCGGGAGTCTCCGTGCTGGTGGGGCTGGCCGACCGCGGCACGGGGCGCACCGCGGGCTGGGCGCGCCTGCTGTGGCCGGTCTCGGCCTCCAAGGCCGTCAAGGTCCAGCAGCGCGCCGAGCGCCACGGGCTGGAGGTCATCACCCGCACACTGCGCGATGGGCTGGTCCTTCAGACCGGAGTGGTGGAGGCCGACCCCAAGCTGGCCCCCTACCTGGCCCAGGCGCGCCAGCACGGCCTGCTGGGCGATTGGGACGCCGGCCAGGTCCTGCGCTACAACCCCTCACGGCGCCTGGTGCTGCGCCGCGACGACGGCGTGCTGCGCATCCGCACCGCCCCCGGGCCGCGCGCGGAGCAGATCCACCGCGCCGTGGGCCGCCTGGTGCCCGCGCCCGCTCTCAAGGAGCTGGGCGGGCGATGGGACTCCGGGCGCTACAGCCTCCAGGAGCTGTGCGGCACCACCGACCTGGAGCGCTCCCCCGATCGGCAGGACACCCGCCGGGCCGGTGAGCTGCTGGCCCGCCTGCACGCCTCCACCCAGGAGCTCGACGAGGGCCTGCGCCGGCGCCTGCCCCATATGCCGCCCTCGGCCCGCCGCCTGGCCCAGACCCACGCGCGCATCCTGGAGCCCCTGGCCCCCGAGCTGGCCGCCCGGACGCGGCAGGTGGCCCAGCTGATGCCCGATGAGCTCGCGGGGCCGGCGGTCCTCATCCACGGCGATGCCTCCCCCGACCAGGTGCTGCGCGACCCGGCCACCGGCCGCCTCTGGCTGACCGACTTCGACCGCACGGGGCTGGGCCCGGCCGTGGCCGACCTGGGCTCCTACCTCGCGGTCTGCCCGCTTGAGATGGGCCGGCCACTGCTGGAGGGCTACGAGCAGGGCGGGGGGAGCCTGCCGGATCCGGACCAGTTGCGCCGGGCCATCGCCCTGGCCGAGCTCTCGCGTCTGGCCGAGCCGCTGCGCCACGCCGATCCCGACTGGAGGCAGGCCATCGAGGAGCGGATCGGTCGTCTGGAGAATGCAGGAGCGCAGGCATGAGCACAGCACACGCCACGGGCGCGCCCGGCACGCAGGCCGGCCCGGATGGCAGGGGCGCTCAGGCCGCCACGGCCCAGGGGCATCGGCCCTCAGGGCTGCTGGGCAGGCTCTCAGCCATCCCGGGCATCCTGCGCGCCTGGCCCGCCAAGAACGGACGGGTCGCCTTCGAGTGCCGCGACCAGGAGGGACGCCTGCGCGCCGGTGTCCTGGATCCCCGCCTAGACGAGCCCGACCTGCTGCCCTACGCCAGTGATCCTGCCCTTCCCGGCCTTTCGCCCGACCTGAGCGGCCGGCTCGTGGTCCACCGCGCCGGGCGCCGGGCTGTGGTCCTGGGAGCCGACCGGGTCAGCAAGCTCACCCGCCCCGGGCGGGCACGGCCCTCACCCTCCAGCCTGGAGGCCTTCGAGGCCTTCGCACAGATGGGCCTGCGCGTGCCCAGGATCCTGCGCGCTGATGAGGATCGCATCGACCTGGAGCTGGTACCCGGCCGCAGCCTGGGCGAGCTCGGCGACGCCGGAGTGCCCGGGTGGCAGCGGCTGGTCCAGGTCTGGAGCCGGCTCCGGCCCCCTGGCACGAGCCTGCCCCTGCACTCCCCCGCCCACGAGGCGCGGGTCCTGCATGACTGGTATGAGCGCGCCACCGGCAGCGGGCTGCTGGAGGAGGCCACCGCGGACCCCCGCGCCGTGCCCGCCCTGGGGCGGGCCGTGGAGGCCGCCTGCGCCGAGCTGGAGGCGGGCGCTGCTGCGGACGGTGCCGGGCCGGCCCTGACGCTGTGCCACCGAGACCTTCACGACGGCCAGCTGCTGTGGGACGGGCAGGACCTGTCCCTCATCGACCTGGACACCCCCGCCCTGGCCGAGGCGGCCCTGGACCTGGGCAACCTCATGGCCCACGCCGAGCTCATGGCGCTCCAGGGGCGCCTGAGCCCCCAGGGCCACGACCGCGTCCAGGGCCTCCTGGAGGATCTGGCCGCTGCCAGCCCCACCACGGGCGCCCGGCTGGAGGCCTACCGCCGCGGAGCACAGCTGCGCCTCATCTTCGTCCACGCCTTCCGCCCCGGGGCGAAGGCATGGCTGCCACGCTGGACGAGCAGATGCCTGGCAGTCCCTTCATCCATCCACCACACCATCGACGACACCACCGACGGGAGCACCTCATGCGTTTGACAGTCATCGGCTGCGGATACCTCGGAGCGGTCCACGCTGCCGCCATGGCGCAGCTGGGCCACGAGGTCCTGGGCATCGACATCGACCCCATCAAGGCCCAGAAGCTGGCCCAGGGCGAGGCTCCCTTCTACGAGCCCGAGCTGCCCGAGCTGCTCGTCTCCGGCGTCGAGCGGGGCAACCTGCGCTTCACCGCCGACCCCACCGAGAAGGGCACCGCCGAATGGATCGCCCAGGCCGACGTGCACTTCATCGCCGTGGGCACCCCCCAGGGCACCCGTGCCGGGGAGGCGGACCTGTCCCAGGTGTGGGCCGCCGTCGACCTGCTCATCCCCCTGCTGTCCGGGGGGCGCCGGCCGCTGGTGGTCGGCAAGTCCACGGTTCCGGTGGGCACCGCCCTCCAGACGGCCCGCCGCCTGGAGGGGCGCGCCCGACTGGTGTGGAACCCCGAGTTCCTGCGCGAGGGCTTCGCCGTCAAGGACACCCTCCACCCCGACCGGATCGTCTACGGCCTGCCCCAGGACCCCCAGGAGGCCGACTCCGCGCGCGCCGCCCTCGACGAGGTCTACGCCCCGATGCTGGAGGAGGGCATTGCCCGCATCCTCACCGACTACGCCACCGCCGAGCTGGTCAAGACCGCCGCCAACTCCTTCCTGGCCACCAAGATCAGCTTCATCAACGCCATGTCGACCATGTGCGAGGCCACGGGCGCCGATGTCACCGTCCTGGCCCAGGCCCTGGGGCTCGATGAGCGCATCGGCAGACGGTTCCTGCATGCCGGGGTGGGCTTCGGCGGGGGCTGCCTGCCCAAGGACATCCGGGCGCTGCGGGCCAGCGCCACCACCCACGGCGCCCAGCGCCTGGCCGGGCTGCTGGAGCAGGTCGACACCATCAACCAGGACCAGCGCGACCACGTGGTGGACCTGGCCCTGGAGCGGCTGGGCCGGGGCGCCGACCGGGCGGCCGTGACCATACTGGGGGCGGCCTTCAAGCCCAACAGCGACGACCTGCGAGACTCCCCCGCCCTGGATGTGGCTGAGCGCCTGGCCGACCACGGGGCCCGGGTGACCATCCACGACCCGCACGCCATGGACCGTGTGCGCCAGGACCACCCCCGCCTCCTCCCCGCCGCCTCCCCCGAGCAGGCCCTGGAGGGCGCCGAGCTGGTCATCCTGGCCACCGAATGGGCGGAGTTCACCGGGATGGATCCCCACCGGGCGGCCCAGCTGGTGGCGCAGCCGGTGATCATCGACGCGCGCAACGCCCTGGATCCGGCGGCCTGGCGCGAGGCCGGCTGGGACTATCGGGGCATCGGCAGATGAGCGGACCGGCTGGCAGGGCCGGTACGGCCTCGGTGATAGGCCCGGCATGACCACCTACCACCGGGGCCGTGGCACAGGGCACAATGCAGCCGTGAACGCCGAGAAGATCTCACCCTCGGCCACGGTTGGCGCACGGGTGCTGGCCGCCATCATCCTGGTGGCCAGCATCGCCCTGGCCAGCTGCGGCGCCATCGTGTGGGTCCTGGGCCAGCAGACCCTTCATGTCGATATCGATGAGCACCTCCAGCGCAGCCGCGACCGCTTCGAGGTGCTCGCCATCGAGGGAGTCGATCCTGCCACCGGCGCCCCCTTCGTCGACGCCTCCCAGGTGGTCTACACCCACATCCAGCGCTCCGTGGTGCGCCCCGGGGAGAGTGAGCTGGGCTTCGTTGATCAGGAACTGCGCTGGTTCCCCTCCGCCGATGTCACCCTGCGCCCGGAGAAGGACAGGCAGCTGGTGGAGCGCCTGGGCGAGCTGAGCGCCGCCCCGCAGGCCACGATCACCACGATCACCACCTCCTCAGGCTCCTACCGGGTCATGGTGGTGCCCCTGCGCGATGGCAGCAGCCAGGCGGCCCTGGCCCAGGTCGTCGACATGGAGGACGCCGGCGCCAACCTGCGTCGCACCATGGTGCTCTACGCGGCCGCCGCCGTCTTCACCGTCGCCCTGGTCACCGCGCTGGCCTGGTTCGGCGTCGAGCGCCTCCTGCACCCCATCGGGGTGCTGCGCCGCGCCACCGAGTCGATCGGCGCCAATGACCTGACCTCCCGCGTGCCGGTCAAGGGGCGCGACGACCTCAGCGCCCTGGCGCGGGCCATCAACGGGATGCTGGACCGGGTGCAGCGCTCGGTGGAGGCCGAGCGCAGCCTGCTCGACGACGTCGGCCACGAGCTGCGCACCCCCATCACGATCATCCGCGGCCATATGGAGCTGCTGGACCCCGAGGACACCCAGGATGTCGTCCAGACCCGGAGCCTGGCCATCGACGAGCTGGATCGGATGGGCACCCTGGTCAGTGACCTGCTGGAGCTGGCCAAGACCACCGAGTCAGGCTTCTTCCGCCCCCGGGCCACTCAGCTCTCCGAGCTGACGGTGCAGGTCTTCGACAAGGCCCGCGCCCTGGGCGAGCGCCAGTGGGTGCTGGAGGAGTCGGCCACATCCGTGTGCCAGGTGGACCCCACGCGCCTGACCCAGGCCTGGCTCCAGCTGGCCGCCAATGCCGTGAAGTACTCCGACGCGGATTCGCGCATCGCCCTGGGCTCGCGCGTCGAGGACGGGCAGGTGCGCCTGTGGGTGGCCGACGAGGGCATCGGCATCGCCGAGGCGGATCTGGAGCTGGTGCGCCAGCGCTTCGGGCGCAGCGCCGAGGCGGAGCAGAGGGCCCCGGGCACCGGACTGGGGCTGAGTATCGTGGAGAACATCCTCAGCGCTCACGGGGGTGCCCTGGAGATCAGCTCCCAGCAAGGAGCCGGCTCTGTGTTCACCCTCAGACTGCCGTGCAGCCACCACGGCCAGTAGTGTGCCCACACCGATCACGAAGGGAAGGCGACCGATGAGCAGCATCCTGGTGGTGGAGGACGAGGCGCGCATCGCCTCCTTCCTCGTCAAGGGACTCAAGTCAGCCGGATTCACCGCCCAGACAACGGCCTCGGGGGTTGAGGCGGTGCAGCTGGCCGTCCAGCTGACCGCCCGTGGGGAGATCGATCTCATCATCCTGGACGTGGGCCTGCCCGACATCGACGGGTTCACCGCCCTGGAGCAGATGCGCGGACAGGGCGTGACCACCCCCGTCATCATGCTCACCGCCCGCACCTCGGTGGCCGACCGGGTCGCGGGCCTGGAGGGAGGGGCGGACGACTACATGCCCAAGCCCTTCTCCTTCGAGGAGCTGCTGGCGCGCATCCGGGTCCGGCTGCGCTCAGAGGCCACCCAGCCCGCTGCCGAATCGATGCGTCTGAGCCACCGCAACCTGGTGCTGGACCTGCGCACCCGGACCATGGAGATCGACGGCGCCACTATCGAGCTCTCGGCCCGCGAGTTCGCCCTGGCGGAGACCTTCATGCGCCACCCCGGCCAGGTTCTCAGCCGTGAGCAGCTCCTGAGCACCGTGTGGGGCTACGACTTCGATCCCGGCTCCAACGTCGTCGAGGTCTACATGTCCTACCTCAGGAGCAAGCTCGGCAAGGACAAGTTCCAGACGGTGCGGGGCATGGGCTACCGCCTCGTGTGACGCATCCCGGCCACGGCTCCCCGCCGCAGGCCGGTCTCAGTCGTCGATCTCCGCGGCGTCGTCGGCATCATCGAGATCATCGGCGTCATCGTCATCGGCCGGCGCCTGAGGCGCAGCAGGAGGCGCCTGGGGTGCCGCGGGTGGTGCCTGGGGCGCCGGCGGCTCGGCGTGGCCCCCCTGACCGCCCTGGTCGCTGCGGCCCTGGGGGTCGACGGCTGCCGGGGCGGGAGGCTCGACGGCCTCCGGGCTGTGGTGCTCACTGGCGCTCTCCGTCGCGGCGGCGCTGTGGGAGGCGGTGGGCCCCGGAGTGGCCGACCCGGAGGAGGCCGGCCTGGGGGTGATATCGATGCCCGGGCCGCTGGTGGTCCCACTGGGGGAGCTCATCGCGGACCAGGTCACCCAGGTCAGCAGCACCGAGGTCACCAGGATGGTCAGGACCGCGATGAAGCGGCCCCGGGGGCGGATCAGAGTCGTCATCATCGCCTCCTTCTTCAGGGACGCACGTGGCCGTCGCCCTCAACGATCCACATGGTCGTTGTCAGTTCGGTCAGGCCCATGGGCCCACGGGCGTGGAGCTTCTGCGTGGAGATCCCCAGCTCGGCGCCCAGGCCGAGCTGCCCGCCGTCGGTGAAGCGGGTGGAGGCGTTGACGATGACGGCGGCCGAGTCCATCCCGGCGATGAAGGCGGTGATGACGGCGGTGTCCTGGGCCAGGACGGCCTCGGTGTGCCCGGTGGTGTGGGCTCGGATGTGCTCGATCGCCTCCTGGACATCGGGCACCACACGCACCGCCAGATCCAGGGAGCCGTACTCGGTGTCCCAGTCCTCCTCGGTGGCCTCCACCAGCAGGTCCTGGTGGGCCTCGGCCGCGGCGGGGCCCCGGAGGATCCCGCGGGCGGCGGCGTCGGCGTGGAGGGTGGTGCCCCGGCTCCACAGGGCCCGGGCCGCCCGGGGCAGCCAGGAGTCGGCGATGCCCTGGTGGACCAGGAGGGTCTCGGCGGCGTTGCACACCCCGACCCGCTGGGTCTTGGCGTTGACGATGATATCGACGGCGGCCCCCGGCTCGGCGCTGGCATCGACGTAGATGTGGCAGTTGCCCGAGCCGGTCTCGATAACCGGCACCGTGGACTCCTCCACCACGGTGCGGATGAGGCCCGCCCCGCCGCGCGGGACAAGGACATCGACCAGTCCGCGGGCGTGCATGAGGGCACGGGCGCCCTCGCGCCCGGCGGCGTCCACGCTGGCCACGAGGTCGGCGGGCAGGCCCTGGGAGGCCAGGGCACCGCGCAGGGCCTCCACGATGGCGGCATTGGAGGCCTGGGCGGCACTGCCCCCGCGCAGGATGACGGCGTTGCCGGACTTGACGGCCAGGGCGGCCACATCCACGGTGACATTGGGGCGGGCCTCGTAGATCATGCCGACCACGCCCATGGGCACGCGCACGCGCCGCACCCGCAGGCCGTTGGGCATGACCGAGCCGTCGACGATCTGGCCGACGGGGTCGGGCAGGGCGGCGATCTCGCGCAGGGCTCCGGCGATCGCCTCCAGGCGCCCGGAGTCCAGGGCGAGGCGGTCCAGCAGGCCCGGCCTCATGCCCCGATCCCGGCCGCGGGCCAGATCGAGCGCGTTGGCGGCCAGGATCTGCTCCTCGTGGGCTGCCAGCGCATCGGCCATGGCGTGCAGGGCGGCGTCCTTGACGGCGCGCGGGGCGCCGGCGATGGCCCGCTGAGCGGCGCGGGCGGCCGTGGCCACCGAGGCCACCAGGGCCGTGGCCTCCTGCGCGGCCCCTGCCTCGGCCTGACTGTCGGGAGTACTGCTCATGCCTCCACCATACGGGCAGGCCGGGTCCCGCGGTATGCCCCCTGCCGTGGCGCCAGCCACCCCGATTCCGGCGGCTTCGACCTATCCGGCCGCATCATGGCAGACAACGACAAGGCCCATGGCAGGGTCTTGCATGGCAGGGGTCTATGAGGGGCCGGCGGAGGGCAGGGACTCATCCGTGGAGGGAAGCCAGGGCACCAGGACGCCTGGAGCGACCTGCTTATCCGTCTGCTCGTCCATCCACACGTAATCAAGACCCGTACGCTGTTGGGAGACGAACACAGTGGGCACGAATTCGCCTCGCGGACTGGAGTACATGCGCCGGGTCCCGGCAGTGGCGATAGGCCGGTAGGAGGGAGCCTCGTAACTCTGCGCCATGGCCACCTGATCCTCACTGAGTGGTACGGCGACATACGCGCCATTGACCGTCTGCCCGCAACGGGTCTCATCCGACACCCCCCTCACCGAGATCCGTATCCGCTCATTGCTGGTCGTGGCGGATATCGAGCTGATCGCGCAGACAGGCCGAGAGAGCCTGACGATGATGTAGGTGGCCTCGCCCAATGTGCCCTCCCCCGCATCCGGAGTGGACGCCTGGGTCATGTCGAGGGTCCCCAGGGCCGTCTTGGAGTCGATCACCGTTGCTGCGGCGAAGGCCGCCGGGTGATCACCACTGGTCCACGGATAGTAGACGGGGTCGAGCCCAACAGTGGTAGCCGAGGAGCTCGCCCCCTCACTGCCACTGCTGTCGGATTGGAGGACCGGGGTGAAGATCGTCACCGGATCACCAAGGGCGGCAGGGCTCTGAGCAGCGGAGGAGAAGGCATCGATCGGATCCGGAGATACCGGGTACGGCTCCAGGCCGTCATCCGTCGGCTGCGCGAATGGGTCGTATGAAGATGCCGACCGCGTCCGCGAGTCCCGCTGGGACTCCTGTGAGCCTGGCGGCCCCTGCAGCAGCACCCCGATGAAGATCAGGACTCCGATAACGGAGATCACACCAGTGATACGGGAAAGGGCGAACGAGGCTTCCGAGGGTTCATTGGCCTCCGGGTTTCGGAATTTCCAGGATTCGGTGGCTCTCCACATGCCGCGCGGATCAAAAATGGACCACAGGCCTATCAGCGCGACGATGATCAGAAGAAGAACGGCGAATCCCATGAGTATTCCTCCCTGAGACGACACAGGATGCACAGGAGCGGTATCGTGGGGCACGGTGCTGCGGGGTTTTCGCCCTGAGCTCGCTCCACGTCGCCTCGACGGCAAGAATCCTAAGCCCAGAGCCACAGATGGGGGGCGTTCTCAACCTGGGAATCTCCCGGGGATGATACTGCGCACCGGTTTCCTCATCAGCGCGGCTCAGGCGCCGGCGGTGCGGGGCAGTTCGGCCAGGTCGTCGCGGTGGACCACGGGCGCCACATGATCGGGGGCGGGCGTGCCCGCGGCACGGGCCGCCAGGACCTCCCCGAGCTCGGCGGCCGAGTAGCGGCAGATGCCGCGCGCCACAGCGCGCTCGGGGCCGACGATATCGACCACCGCCCCCGACTCGAAGTCGCCGCTGACCGCCGTGACGCCCGGCAGCAGGAGGGACTTCTTGCCCACTGTCAGTGCGCGGGCCGCTCCCTGGTCCACCAGGATCCGGCCCTCGGGCATGGAGGCGTGGGCGATCCACAGCCGGCGGCTGGGCCGGTGGGGGCCGGTGGGGTCGAACCAGGTGCCCACCTGGGCCGGGAGGTCGGGCCCGGCCAGCAGGGCGGCCGCGTCGTCGGCGGAGGCGATGAGGGTGGCCGTGCCCGAGGCGCAGGAGATCGTGGCCGCTTGGACCTTGGTGGTCATGCCCCCCGTGCCCACCTGGGAGCCGCGCCCGGAGACCGAGACCCCCTCCAGGTCGGCGGGCCTGCGCACGTGGCGGATGGGACGGGCGCCGGGAGTGCCGGGGCGGGCTGTCCACAGGCCGTCGACGTCGGTGAGCAGCACCAGCACATCGGCGGTCACCAGGTGGGAGACCAGCGCCGCCAGGTGGTCATTGTCCCCCAGGGAGAACTCGTCGGTGGCCACCGCATCGTTCTCGTTGACGATGGGCACCGCGCCCAGGGACAGCAGCGCGTCGAAGGTGGCGCGCACGGTTCGGTAGTGGCTGCGCACGGCCACATCCTGGGCAGTCAGGAGCACCTGGGCGGCCACCACCCCGTAGGCGCTCATGGCGGTCTGCCATCGGGCCATGAGGTTGCCCTGACCCACCGAGGCGGCCGCCTGGAGCAGCCGCAGCTCCTGGGGCCGGGTCTCCAGGCCCAGCGGGGTCAGGCCCGCCGCCACCGCCCCCGAGGTCACCAGGATGACATCGTGGCCCCGGCGCCGCATGCCCGCGGTCAGCCCGGCGATGATGTCGATGCGGTTGAGGTCCAGCCCGCCGTCGGGGCGGGTCAGGGAGGAGGAGCCGACCTTGATGACCACCCGGGCGCCCGGCGCCAGGCTCTCGGGGCGGTCACGGTGCGCCGTGGTCCCGCTGTCAGCCCCGCTGCCGACCCCGCCGTCCTGCCGGGAGGGAGCCCGGCTCACCGCTCCCCCTCCCAGTGGGAGGCGTCGGTCCACAGGCCCTCGACGGCCTCCTGGCGCAGCTCGGCACGGGCCGCCTCCTTGGCGTCCATCATCTCGTGGTACTGCTCGCGGCGCTGGGCGTTGGTGCGCCGCTGGCTCTGGTCGATACGCAGATCGGTGCCGCGGGCTCCCAGCAGCTCGGGGCCGGTGGACATGGCCGGCTCCCAGGTGAAGAGCACGCCCCCCTCCACCTCGCCGATGAGGACGGCATCCCCGGCCCGGGCACCGGCCTTGACCAGCTCATCCTCCACTCCGGCGGCCGCCAGGCGGTCGGCCAGGTAGCCCACCGCCTCATCGTTGGAGAAGTCGGTCTGTCGCACCCAGCGCTCGGGCTTGTCGCCGCGCACCTGGTAGACGCTGCCCTCACTGGGGTGGGTGATCTGGCGGACCTCGGCCACCGGCTCGGGCCTGCGCCGCCCCACCGCCTGCGGCCGGATGACCTGGCGGTCGGGCCGGGCCTGCGCGGCGGGGGCGCAGGCGCGGGCCTGCTCCACCAGGCGGGCCAGGGCGAAGGACAGCTCCTTGAGCCCGGTGTGGGCCACGGCCGAGACCTCGAAGACCTGCATGCCGCGGGCCTCCAGGTCTGCTCGCACGAAGTCGGCGAGCTCGGCGGCCTCGGGAATGTCGATCTTGGTCAGCACCGCGACGCGCGGGCGGTCCATGAGCGGGGCCAGGCCGGTCAGGGCCGGGTCGGCCTCCTGCTCGCTCAGGCGCCGGGAGTAGGCCTCCAGCTCGGCCTCGATGACGTCCAGGTCGCTGAGGGGGTCACGGCCCGGCTCCAGGGTGGCGCAGTCCAGGAGGTGGGCGATGACCGAGCAGCGCTCGATATGCCGCAGGAACTCCAGGCCCAGGCCCTTGCCCTGGGAGGCCCCGGGGATGAGCCCGGGCACATCGGCGATGGTGTAGCGCACGGATCCGGCCTCCACCACGCCCAGGTTGGGTACCAGGG
The DNA here is from genome assembly GCF_019974135.1 of Actinomyces capricornis. Classification (NCBI taxonomy): domain Bacteria; kingdom Bacillati; phylum Actinomycetota; class Actinomycetes; order Actinomycetales; family Actinomycetaceae; genus Actinomyces; species Actinomyces capricornis. The sequence continues at coordinate 2,524,190 of NZ_AP025017.1, read as the reverse complement.
TGGTGAAGGGGTACTCGGCGATCTTGGGGCGCGCCGCGCTCATGGCGGCGATGAGCGAGGACTTGCCGGCGCTGGGGTAGCCCACGAGGGCGACGTCGGCGATGGTCTTGAGCTCCAGGGTGACGTCCTGGGCCTGGCCCGGCTCCCCCAGGAGGTGGAAGCCGGGGGCGCGGCGCCGGGGGGAGGCCAGGGAGAAGTTGCCGCGGCCCCCGGTGCCTCCCTGGGCGACGACGACGGTGCTGTCGGGGTCGATCAGGTCGGCGATGACCGTCCCGTCCGCGGCCTTGACCACGGTGCCCTGGGGCACGGGCAGGATGAGGTCCTGCCCGTCGGTGCCGCGCCGCCAGTCCCCCATGCCCGGGGTGCCGTTGCCGGCGCGCCGGTGGGGCGAGCGGTGGTAGCTCAGCAGGGTGGTGGCCGAGGGGTCGACGCTCAGGACGACGTCGCCGCCGTGCCCGCCGTCACCGCCGTCGGGCCCGGCCAGGGGCTTGAACTTCTCGCGGTGGATGGAGGTGCACCCGTGACCGCCGTCGCCCCCGGCGACGTGGAGGACCACTCGATCGATGAAGCTGGGCATGGGGTCCTCCTGGTCTCGGGTGTGCCTATGCTGCGAGGGCGGACGGCCCGAGCCGTCCGCCCTCGCGAGGAAAGATGGGGTGCGTCCCGCTGAGGCTCAGGCCTCGGGGAGCACGACGTTGACGACCCTGCGGCCGCGGAAGGTGCCGAACTCGACGTTGCCGGCAGCCTTGGCGAAGAGGGTGTCGTCGTTGCCGCGGCCCACATTGCTCCCGGGGTGGAAGTGGGTGCCGCGCTGGCGGACGATGATCTCACCGGCCTTGACGAACTGGCCGCCGTAGCGCTTGACGCCAAGGCGCTGGGCGTTGGAGTCGCGGCCGTTGCGGGAGGAGCCAAGACCCTTCTTGTGTGCCATCTCGGGCTTCTTTCTTCTCGATCGTGTGCGTTCAGATTGCCGGTCTCCCCGGCCGGAGGGTCACTTGATAGCGGTGACCTTGACGGCCGTCAGCTGCGCGCGGTGCCCCTGGCGCTTGCGGTAGCCGGTCTTGTTCTTGAACTTCAGGATGTTGATCTTGGGGCCCTTCTCCTCGCCGAGGATCTCGGCGGTGACGGAGGCCTTGGCCAGGTCGGCAGCGGCGGTGGTCACCTTGTCGCCATCCACCAGCATGAGGGGGGCGAGGGAGACCTCGTCACCGATCTCGCCGGCGAGCTTGTCGACAACCACGACGTCGCCGACGGAGACCTTCTCCTGACGGCCGCCGGCCTTGACGATCGCGTAGACCACTTGAATGCTCATCTCTGTCGTGATTCTGAATGCCCCACTCCTGTGCGGGAGGGGCATCTCCTGGGCAATGGTGCGACACGCACCGACAGGCAACTCTAGGCGATATGCCGCGAGCGTCCAACCTCCCGACCGCCCACCGCCCTGTGTTCTTGGGCACGGCCGGCCTCCGGCCGGGCCAGGTCGGGCCCACCGCACTTGCCCGGGAGGTCGTCAGCAGGGAGGGTGGTGGCGAGGATCGGACCTCACTTCGCGGAACTGCAACCCTACCGCCCTCCCCGACCCCGCTCACGCCAACGGCACACCCTGCCCGGGGAAGGACGACTCACGGCTCAGGAGGCCGGAGGACGGGTTCTCAGGCGCCGTCCGTCTCGGCACCACCTGCCTTGCCGTCCGCCGGTTCGGGGCTTTGAGGCGCGGTGGCCGGGGCGCTGGCGCGCCGGCGCGGCTTGCGCGCGGTCCTGGCCGGCGGCGCCTCCTGGGCGACCGCGCCGGCGTCGGCCTCAGCGGCGCCGGGCTCGGCCGGATCCTGACCGGCCCGGGATGCCTTGGTGGCACCGCTTTCCTTGCTGGATCTGCTGGACCTGCCGGTCCTGCTCCCGCCAGCCTTGCTGGACTTGCCGGTGGCGCTCGACTCCGACCCCGAGCCCGACCCCGAGCCCTGAGCAGGCTCGGCGTTCGTCTCCTGGCCGGTCTCCTGAGCCGCCTCCGCAGCACTGGTCTTCTTCGAGGAGGCGCTCCGACGGCGAGGCTTCTTCGCCGCGGTCTGGGCAGCAACCACGCCATCGTCCTTGGCCTGGTCGGCCGCCGCCTCGAGGGGGCTTTCGGAGCCGGCCTCGGCAGCGCGCTGCTGCTCCGTAGCCGACGGGGGTGCCGACTCCGACTCCGACTCCGGGGCATCCTGCGCGATGGCGTCGACCGCCACGGTCCGGGAGGTGCTCCTCCGGCGCGTCCTGCCGGCCTTGGCGGACGGCGATGAGGCCTCCGCCTCGGCTGTCTCCGACGACGTCGAGGACTTCGCTGCCTTCGCCGCCTTCGACGACTTCACGGTCCTGGCGGACCTCGCCGCCTTCTTGGCGGGCGCGGCACTGCCGGCAGCACCCTCGTCACCGGCCGTCTCAGCGGCCTGCGACTCATCGCCGGCGCCATCCTCAGCGCCGTCCCCGGCCTCCTGCTGGGCCTGGCTGTCCTTCAGCGCCTGCTCGTGGGCGTGCTCCGCGGCGGCAGCGATCTGGGCCAGGGCGCCGCGCACGGCCGCCCGAGCCTCCTGGCTGTCGCGCGCAGCATCCTTGGGGTCCTCCTGGGTCTGCCCGCCCCCACCGGCGGCCTCCGCCTCGGCGGGGTCCTGTACCCCCTTGCTCTTGCGACCGGACTTCCTGGCCTTCTTGGGCTCCGGGGCCGCCTGCGCACCGCCCTGGGAGGCGGGCTGCTCCTCCTCACGGCGCTTGCGCCCACGGCCCCGGCCCCGGGAGGCCGAGGCGGACATGTCGGCCTGCTGGTTCTCCACGGGCTCGTCATGGACGATGAAGCCGCGGCCGTTGCAGGACTCGCAGGTGGTGGAGAAGGCCTCGACGAGGCCCTGGCCCACCCGCTTGCGGGTCATCTGGACCAGGCCCAGGGAGGTGACCTCCGTGACCTGGTGGCGGGTGCGGTCGCGCCCCAGGCACTCCACCAGGCGGCGCAGGACCAGGTCGCGGTTGGACTCCAGGACCATGTCGACGAAGTCGATGACGACCATGCCGCCGATGTCCCGCAGCCGCAGCTGGCGCACGATCTCCTCGGCGGCCTCCAGGTTGTTGCGGGTGACGGTCTCCTCCAGGGTGCCCCCGGCACCGGTGAAGCGGCCGGTGTTGACATCGATGACGGTCATGGCCTCGGTGCGGTCGATGACCAGGGTCCCGCCGCTGGGCAGCCAGACCTTGCGGTCGAAGCCCTTGGCCAGCTGCTCGTCCACGCGGTGGGCGGCGAAGACGTCGTCGGGCCCGGTCCAGTGCTCCAGGCGGTCGACCAGCTCGGGGCTGAGCTCGCCGACGTAGCCCGAGATCGTCCTCCAGGCCTGATCCCCGGAGACGATGAGGCGGCGGAAGTCCTCGTTGAAGACATCGCGCACGACCCGCACGGCCAGCTCGGGCTCGCCCTTGAGCAGGACGGGGGCCTTGCCCGAGCCCTTGAGCACGGAGCCGGCCTTCTTGTCGATGGCCTCCCACTGCTCGACCAGGCGGGCGACATCGGCGGCCAGCTGCTCCTCGGTGGCGCCCTCGGCGGCGGTGCGCACGATGACGCCGGCGCTCTGGGGGACCACGCGCTTGAGGATCTTCTTCAGGCGGGAGCGCTCGGTGTCGGGCAGCTTGCGGGAGATGCCGGTCATGGTCCCCCCGGGCACGAGCACCAGGAAGCGGCCGGCCAGGGTGATCTGGCTGGTCAGGCGGGCGCCCTTGTGCCCGATGGGGTCCTTGGTGACCTGGACCAGGATGGTGTCCCCGCTCTTGAGGGCGTCCTCGATGCGGCGGGGCTTGCCCTCCATGCCCGCGGCGTCCCAGTTGACCTCCCCGGCGTACAGGACGGCGTTGCGCCCCTTGCCCAGGTCCACGAAGGCGGCCTCCATGGAGGGCAGCACGTTCTGGACCCGGCCGATGTAGACGTTGCCGACCATCGAGGTCTGGGTGTGGCGGGCCACGTAGTGCTCGACCAGCAGGTCGTCCTCCAGGACGGCGATCTGGTTGAGGCCGTCGGACTCGCGCACGATCATCTGGCGGTCCACGCTCTCGCGGCGGGCGAGGAACTCGGCCTCGGTGATGATGGGACGGCGGCGCCCGGCGGCGCGGCCCTCGCGCCTCCGCTGGCGCTTGGCCTCCAGGCGGGTCGAGCCCTTGAGGGCGGTGACCTCGTCACGCGCCTCCCGGCCGGTCTCGCCGCGGGTGCGCGAGCGGCGACGACGACGGCGCGAGCCCTGCTCGGCGCCCTCCTCACCGGCGGCCTCCTGGTTCCCCCTCACCGACGGCGGGTCCTGGGGCTCCCCGTCCTCCGCGGCCTGGGGATCCTCGTCGCCCTCGGCGCCCGAGTCGCGCTCGTCCTCGCGCAGGCGCGAGCGACGGCCGCGCCCTCCACGGCGGCGCTTGCGCCGCGCGGATGCGGCCTCCTCACCCGCGGCCTCCTGGGGGGCCGCCTCTCCCTGATCGGCCTGGGCCTCCTCGTCATCCTCCGGCTCCGGGGCGGCGGCCGGGGCGGTGGTCGAGGCCGTGGCGCGACGACGGCGCCGGGAGCGGCCGGCCGGAGCCGTAGAGGAATCCGCCTCGGCGCCGTCGGTGCGGGCGGCGTCGGAGGGCTCCTCGGCGGCCTGGTCGCGGTCACTGCCGCGCAGGGCCTGCTCGGCACCCTCGGAGTCCTGGGGCGCCTGCGCCCGGCCGCGGCGCGAGCGGCCCCGCGACGCGCCCTGATCGGACGTGGAGCCCTGGCTCCGGGCGGGGCGGCGCCCACCGCTCCTGGGATCCAAGGCCTGGGCGTCGCGGGAGTCTGCGTCGGCGTCCTGGGGCTCGGGGGTGGTCCTGGCCGCGGTCACCCGGCGGCGACGGCGGGCCCGACTGGGGTCGGGGGCCTGGAAGAGCAGGGAGGCGGCGGGCAGGCGCAGCGGCTCGGCCTCGTCATCGCCCCCGGAGTCGTCCTCAGGGGCGGCCTCGGTCTCGTCCTGCCCGTCCTGCTCCTCGGGGTCACTGGTGCCCTCGGTGTCCTCGAGCTCCTCGGGGTCACCGACATGGGGGGCCTCGTCGGCCTCCGCAGGGCCGCCGGGCCCCGAGCCGCCGGCGTCCTGCCGATCGGCCCGGTCGGCTGGGCCCTGAGTATCGCGCGCCTCGCCGTCATGCTGCTCGTCGTGCGCCCCGCCGTCCTGGTCGGAGGCCGGCGGGGCAGCCTGGGCAGCGGGGGGCGCGGCCTGCTCGGGCGCCGCTGCGGGGGCGGTGGCCCGGCGGCGCCTGCGGACGGGCGCGGCGGGGGCCTGGGGCTCCTCGGCGGCGTCGTCCTTCGCAGCACTACCAGTCGCCGCGGCGCTGCGGGTGATGGGGGGTGCAGGGGCCTGGGCATCCCCGGGGCCCTGGGGCTCATCCGAGCCCCCCGGGGTCCCCGAGGTCTTCGCGCGGCGCGAGCGGGCGGGGCGCTCCGCAGGCGGGGTGGTACTGGTGGCGGTGGCCTTGCGCCGACGGCGCGCCGGAGCCTTCGCCGACTCCACCGACTCCTGGGCCGCCTCCCGGGCTGAGTCCTCATCCACGGCCGAGCCGGCGGCCGGACCGGTGGAGGCCTCCTCCTGAGCCTGGATGGAGGGAGCCGAGTCGTCCCGGACCTCGGCTGATTCTGTTGATTCTGTTGATTCGGTGCGACGTGCCATGACTGGGCTGCACTCTCCGGGCGCCGCTGCACCGTCGTACCCCCGGCGCGTCAGCGCGGTTGTGCCCCTGCGCGAGCGCGAGGGCGAGTTCATGAAGTCTCAGTGGTGCGGCGCCATGGGGCGCCTGCCTCGAGGGCGTCCGCACGCGCCGGACTCGCGGCGGCGCTCATGGCGGCGCGAGAATCCCGGGCGGGTTCGTCTCCGAGGACCCGGGCACCAGGTGCCGGTACGGGGCACTCGGAGCCGAGGAGAGTATTTCACATCTGCGCCACCCGCGCCGCAGGCGGGCCCCATCCCGCACCGCTTCACCTGTGGGCGCAACCAGGAGGGCCCGGGGCCGCGCTCGGCGGGTCACGGCCGCACGACCGTCAGACCCGCCTCTGGCTGCGGAGATGATCGTTACCGAACCTTATTGACACTTTGATGACAAAGCGTCAGCGTGTCATTATGGTGGCCCTATGCAGTTGCGGAACGGACCGCAACACTTCCTATAAGTTTCGCCATCCTTTTGAAAGGTGGTGTCGATGAACCTCGCACCGATGGCGCTGGACTCCCTCGACCTGGCTCGCTGGCAGTTCGGCATCACGACCGTCTACCACTTCATCCTGGTGCCGCTGACCATCGGGCTGTCCCCCCTGGTCGCCCTCATGGAGACGCTCTGGAGGCGCACGGGCAACAAGCAGTGGCTGGTGGCCACGAAGTTCTTCGGCAAGATTCTGCTCATCAACTTCGCCCTGGGCGTGGCCACCGGTATCGTCCAGGAGTTCCAGTTCGGCATGAACTGGTCGGAGTACTCCCGGTTCGTGGGCAACGTCTTCGGCGCCCCCCTGGCCTTCGAGGCGCTCCTGGCCTTCTTCATGGAGTCCACCTTCCTGGGCCTGTGGATCTTCGGCTGGGACCGCCTCTCCCCCAGGCTGCACAACCTGTGCATGTGGGCGGTGGCCGCCGGCACCAACTTCTCCGCCTTCTTCATCCTGGCCGCCAACTCCTGGATGCAGCACCCCGTGGGCACCGTCGTCAACCCCACCACCGGCCGCGCCGAGCTCGACGGTCTGGCCGGCTTCGGCAAGGTCCTGTCCAACCCGATCCTGTGGACCACAGTCGTCCACGTCATCGCCTCGGCCTTCCTCGTGGCGGCCGCCGTGATCCTCGGCGTCTCGGTGTGGTGGATGACCAAGGCGGTGCGCGCCGAGCAGGAGTACGAGGCCCGTCACCTGTGGCGCCGCCTGGCCAGGTTCGGCGCTGTCACCATGGTGCTGGCCGGAGCCATCACCGCCACCTCCGGGCACTTCCAGGGCCACCTGGTGGTCGAGGAGCAGCCCGCGAAGATGGCCGCGGCCGAGGGCCTGTGCCACACCGAGTCCGGGGCCCCCTTCACCGCCATCGCCTTCGGGGACTGCGATGAGGGCATGACCCGCTTCATCTCCGTGCCCGGCGTCTACTCCTTCATGGCCACCAATGACATGAACGCCGAGGTCATGGGGCTCCAGGAGGCCCAGGAGATGTACCAGGAGCGGTTCGGCGAGACGGACTCCCACGGTCGGCCCATCGACTACACCCCCAATGTCATGGTGACCTTCTGGTCCTTCCGCCTCATGATCGGCCTGGGCATGGCCTCCATGGGGATCGGGGTGCTGGCGCTGTGGCTGACCCGCTCGGGCAGGCTCATCAGCAGGCCCTTCCTGGGCAAGGCCGCGCTGTGGACCATGTGGCTGCCCTTCATCGCCTGCTCCTTCGGCTGGATCTTCACCGAGATGGGCCGTCAGCCCTGGGTCATCGTGCCCAACCTGGCCGACCCCGTCTCCCAGGTCTACATGCTCACCGCCGATGGCGTCTCCACAGTGGTCTCGGCGAGCACCGTCCTGAGCTCGATGATCATCTTCACCCTGCTCTACGCCGCCCTGGGAGTGGTCTGGTTCGTCCTGCTGCGCCGCTACATCCGCGAGGGCGTGCACACCCCCGTCGACCCGGAGCAGGCCCCGCAGCCCTCAGATGACACGAAGGACCAGGCCCAGGCGCCCGTGCTGTCCTTCGCCTACTGACGATCGAACCAAGGAAGGTAGAACCCCATGACTCTGGCAATCCTCTGGTTCATCCTCATCGCCATCCTGTGGATCGGCTACCTCGCCCTGGAGGGATTCGACTTCGGGGTGGGCATGCTGCTCAAGATCCTCGGGCGCGATGAGAAGGAGCGCCGCGCCATGCTCCACGCCATCGGCCCCCACTGGGACGGCAACGAGGTGTGGCTGCTGACCGCCGGCGGCGCCACCTTCGCGGCCTTCCCCGAGTGGTACGGCACCCTGTTCTCCGGGGCCTACATCCCCCTGCTGTGCATCCTGCTGTGCCTCATCGTGCGCGTGTGCGCCATCGAGTGGAGACCCAAGATCAACTCCCAGACCTGGAGGGACCGCTGGGACTGGGCGCACACCATCAGCGCCTGGGTGCCCTCGATCCTGTGGGGTGTGGCCTTCGCCAACCTGGTGCAGGGCATGCGCATCGAGGTGCTGGACATGACCACCCGCCAGGTGGTGCCCGCCGCCGACGTCCCGGCCGACACCCTGCTGTACGGCAGCTCCCACCAGATCACCGGCGGGTTCTTCTCCATGCTCACGGCCTTCACCCTTCTGGGCGGCGTGGTCACCTGCCTGCTCTTCCTCAACCACGGAGCGCTGTTCATCGCCCTGAAGACCACCGGCGAGCTGTCCCAGCGGGCACTGAGGCTCTCCCGCCGCCTGGGCCCGGCCGCCACGGCCGTGACCGCGGTGTGGGCCATCTGGGCGCAGATCGCCTACTCCCCCAACGCACTGTCCTGGCTGCCGCTGATCATCGCCGCCGTCGGGCTGCTGGCCTCGATGAGCGCGAGTGCCACCGGCCGCGACGGCTGGGCCTTCGCCCTGCACTTCGTGGGCATCGCCATGGCCGTGGTCTTCATCTTCGCCTCCATGGCCCCCGATGTCATGCGCTCCTCCATCGACCCGGCCTACTCCCTGACCCTGACCCAGGCGGCCAGTGCCGAGACCACGCTCATCATCATGACGGCGGCCGCGGTGGTCTTCGTGCCCGGAGTGCTGGCCTACACGATCTGGAGCTACAAGGTCTTCGCCAAGCGGATCAATGCCGATGACATCGACGAGGGCAAGGGCGGCCTGCACCCCACGAAGGTGCGCGACTCCGCCCAGCCCGAGGCCCTCATCGGCTACTGAGCCGCACGAGTCCGGCCATCCCCAGGACCCAGAGGCCCTGGGGATGGCCGGACTCTGAGCACAGCGGCAGGAGCGGCGGCACATGGCCGGGATCGTCCACACTCCGGCAGGGCCCTGACCCGCACGATACGGGCAGGTCCTGCCCTGTGCAGCCGACCGGCGACGCGCACCCGGCCTGCGCCCGGGCCCGCTCCGGGCGCGCTCCGGGCGCGCTGCTTAGCCCTGCTGCACCGCCTGCGTCGGTCCCGCCAGGCAGACGACCACCGACCACGCGGCCACCGACTGCGCTCCGCTGAGCACCTCACCCGAGCCCTCGCGCCAGCAGTTCGACTCCCGCTCCGCCCAGGCCGCGGTATCCACCAGGCGCCGCCACACCCGACCGCCGCCGGCCTCCGGCAGCTGGAAGTCCACCGGCTCGGAGGCCATGTTGACCATCACCCAGAAGGCCTCCCCGGGAGCGTCGATGTGGATCGCCAGCGCCCGATCCCCCTCCTGGGGCGAGCCTGCCCCATCGGAGGCGCGGAACAGGTAGGACACGTCATCGCCGCCGACCTGATCATCGCCCCAGTTCGCCTGGTGCAGCGCAGGATGCTCATGGCGCAGGCGCATGAGGAAGGTCGCGAAGCGGAAGAGCGGGTTGACCTGCGCGCTCTCAGAGTCGAAGGCGCCGAGGTTGTCGTGGTAGGCGGCCCCCGAGCCGTCCTCCACACCCACCCGCTGCGGGGCGCTCGAGGCCACCATCGCGTAGTTGTTGAGCATCGCCACCGTGTCCAGCGCCCAGGGGTTGTTGTTCCCGTTCTGGGTCCGCCCCATCTCGTCCCCGGCCACCACCATGGGCACGCCCCGCGAGAGCAGGAGGATCGCCCACAGGTTGCGCAGCCGCTGCCGGCGCAGCGCCTGATCACCCCCCGAGTCCCAGGACATGTTGTCATCACTGCCGCCGTCAGAGGGCCCGAAGGGCGCGGGCTGATCATTGACCTTGGTCTGGTAGCTCACCAGGTCGGCCAGGTTGAAGCCGTCATGGGCCACGATGAAGTTCACCGACTTCTGCGGCCCGCCGTTATCGGCGAAGTGGTGGTAGTCGCCATTGACCATGTCGATGAACTCGCCGGTGTTGCCATCGCCCTTGGTGAAGCGGCGCACGGCATCGCGGTAGCGGCCGTTCCACTCCCCCCAGCCCCGCGGGAAGTTGCCCACCTCATAGCCCCACAGGTCCCAGGCCTCGGCGATGACCTCCACATGCTCCTGCTCGGCCAGCTCGGCGATCGCCGTCAGCAGCGGATGATCTCCGAAGAAGCGCTTGAGATTGCCCCAGTCATCGGGCTCGGCCTCCCCCGGCATCCTCCCCAGGACCGTGGCCAGGTCGAAGCGGAAGCCGTCCACGCCCATCTGCGAGCACCAGTAGCGCAGGGAGTCCAGCACCAGCTGCCGGGCCGCGGGCGAGGAGAAGTTCAACTGGTTGGAGGTGCCCGTGGCGCCGTCGACCAGCATCCTGTCCCGGGTGAGCTGGTAGTACTCGGCCGTGGCGAAGCCGCCCAGGCTGGTGAAGCCGGTCGTCGTCACCTCGCCGTTCCAGTTGCCGCCCTCCGCGGTGTGGTTGTAGACGACGTCGAGGTAGACCTCCATCCCGGCAGCATGGAAGGCATCGACCATCTCCCTGAACTCCCGGGTGGGCCCGCCCCAGCTGCGGTCGGCGGCATAGCGCCGGCTGGGGGCGAAGAAGGCCAGGGTCATGTACCCCCAGGAGTTCGTGGCGCCCGAGCGCCCCGACTCCGAGGCGTTGGTCTCGTGGACCGGCAGCAGCTCCACCGTCGTCACGCCCGCCGCCTTGAGGTAGGGGGCGAGCATCCCCGCGCCCCGGTAGGTGCCCCGGTACTCCTGGGGAATATCCACCACGTCCTCGAAGCCCGACTCCCCCGCCAGCAGCTCGCTCAGGCGGGCGGCCGAGGGGTGGCCGGTCAGCTGCCGCACCCCGGCCTCGTAGATGATCGCCTGCTCGGCCGGGATCCGCGGCTTGGGGACACGGCGCTCAGCGCCGTCGTCCTCCTCCACCACGATGCCCTTGGGGGCATAGGGGCCGGTGTCGATCTGACGGCGCGGCACGCCGTCGACCAGATCGCCTCCCGTTCCCAGCACACCATCATTGACGCCCAGCTCCCCCAGGGCGTCGGTGAAGGCGCTGTGGGTGATCTCCCGGGCGTAGGGGTCGAACAGGACCTTGTTGGGGTTGAAGCGGTTGCCGTCCTCATCCAGGTCGGCGATGAAGCCCGCCGCGGAGCCGGGCACCCAGGCCTCGTCGTAGGGCCAGTTGGGGCCCCACACGCGCCAGCCCAGCAGCGCGCCGGCCCCCAGGCCGCCGATCCTGGCCCGCCACACGCCATCGGCGCCGCGCTCGGGCAGGAAGACATCGGAGGCCTGCGCGCCCAGGGCCTGGGGGTAGACCTCCAGCTGGACGCGGGTGGCGGCAGGGGCGCAGACCGCGACGGTCACGCCGTCGGGCCCCAGGTGGGTCCCCAGCGGCCAATCGGCCTGGGCCCAGGTGGACTGCTCGAGCGGGAACGGCGACGGCGCAGCGGAGGTAGAGGCAGCAGACATGGCCGCGAGCCTGGCACCCGAGCCTGATAGCCGGCTGAGCACCGCGGTGCCCCCCCCGACCGGCACCCCCGACCGGCGCCCCTGACCGGTGACGTGCTCGGGGCCGGGGGCGATCAACGCGCCGCGGTCAGGCGGGCCCGCCTGCCAGGAAGGATCCGCCCTGACGGCCATGTGGGACCCTCGTCCCACGCCCACTAGACTGGCCGGGTGAAGCCACTCGACCCTCGGCTGCTGCGCCACGCCCGCGCCGCGCGCCGGTACATCGTCATCACGACGATCACCGGCATCCTCACCGCGGGCCTGGTGGTGGCCCAGGCCGTCCTCATCTCGCGGGCCATCGCCCCGGTGATCCTGCGACCGGGGGCCACCGGCCAGGTGGGGGCCATGGTGGCAGGGCTGATCGTCGTCGTCGCGACCCGCTGCCTGGTCCTCTACCTCCAGGAGGCCCTGGCCCACCGGGCAGCCACCCGCACCATCATCGAGCTGCGCCGCGCCGCCCTGGAGCACGCCGCCGCCCTGGGCCCGCGCTGGCAGGCCGAGCACGGCGCCGCCACCGCCACACTGCTCACCCGCGGCCTGGACGACCTGGAGCCCTACTTCACCCGCTACCTCCCCCAACTCCTCCTGGCCGCCACCGTCACCCCCGCCACCATCGCCGTCCTGGCCACGCAGGACATCCCCTCCACCATCACCGTCATCCTCACCATCCCCCTCATCCCCCTCTTCATGATCCTCATCGGCCGGATGACCCAGAGCTTCTCCCAGGAGCGCCTGGCCACCATGGAGCGCCTGGGCAGCCAGGTCCTCGACCTCATCGCCGGGCTGCCCACCCTCAAGGCACTGGGCCGCGAGCGCGGCCCCGCCGATCGCGTGCGCGCCCTGGGCCGGGACTACCGCCTGGCCACCATGTCGACCCTGCGGGTCGCCTTCCTGTCCGGGGCGGTCCTGGAGTTCCTCACCACCCTGTCGGTGGCGATCATCGCGGTGGCCATCGGCTTCCGCCTCATCTACGGCACCATGGATCTGCCCACTGCCCTGCTGGTGCTCATGATCGCCCCCGAGGCCTACCAGCCGCTGCGCCAGGTCGGCTTCCACTTCCACGCCTCGGCCAACGGCGTGGCCGCGGCGCAGGCCGTCTTCGAGGTCCTGCAGGCCCCGCTGCCGCCGCGCGGCACCAGGCCCGCCCCCGCTGCGGGCGCCACGGACATCGACCTGGAGGGCATCGGGGTTCGCTCGCGCGGCCAGTGGGCCCCCTACCGGCTGAGCGCCCGGATCCCCGCCGGTGGCCTCACCGCCCTGACCGGCCCCTCTGGTGCGGGCAAGACCACCACCGCGCAGGTGGTGCTGGGGCTGCTCGCCCCCGACGAGGGGCGGGTCATGCTGCGCCCCTCCGGCCAGGGCGCGGGCACCGGTCCGGCCGGCGTCGACCTGGTCGAGGTCGAGCCGGGCGGCTGGTGGGAGCAGATCGCCTGGGTGCCCCAGCGCCCCGTCATCGTCCCGGGCAGTGTCCTGGACAACGCGCTGGGCGCCCCCCGGGAGGCCGCACCGGCCTCCTGCCCGGCCGCCGGCGACGTCCCCCAGGAGCTGATCGAGGCCGCCCGCATCACCGGCTTCGATGAGGTGCTCGATCAGCTGCCCGAGGGCTGGCGCACGATGGTGGGCCAGGGCGGGGTGCGCCTGAGCCTGGGGCAGCGCCAGCGCCTGGCCCTCACCCGGGCCCTGGCCTCCCCCGCCCCGCTGGTGGTAATGGATGAGCCCACCGCGCATCTGGACGCCGCCAGTGAGGCCCATGTGCTCGATGGCGTGCGCGCCCTGGCCTCCCAGGGCCGCACCGTCCTGGTCATCGCCCACCGCGCCGCCCTCATCGCCCTGGCCGACCACGTCATTGAGGTCAGCCCCGGAGCGCCCGAGGGCGCCGCTGCCGACGACGGCGCCCGGCCCCAGTCTTCCTCGCCGGGCCCCGTCTCCCCCACCGGTGTGGGGGTGGCGGGATGAGGGGCATCCTGTCGGCTCCTGAGCGCCGCGCCCTGCGGCGCGCCCTGGCCCTGCTGGACCTGGGCCGGGCCAGGGCGGCCGCGGCTGTCATTCTCGGTGCCACGGGCATGGCCTCAGCGATCGCCCTGGCGGGGGTGGCGGCCTGGATGATCGCGCGCGCCGCCCAGGTGCCGGAGGTGGTGGCCCTGGGCGTGTCCCCGGTGATGGTCCGGCTCTTCGGCATCTCGCGCTCCGTCCTGCGCTACTGCGAGCGCCTGGCCTCCCATGACACCGCCCTGCGGGGCATGGGGGCGCTCCGGGCCCGCCTCTACGAGATCCTCGCCTCGGCACGGGCCGACACCGTGGCCGGCCTGCGGCGGGGGGATGTGCTGGCGCGTGTGGGCGCCGACGTCGATGCCGTGGGCGATGTGGTGGTGCGCGCCTACCTGCCCATGGCGGTGGCCGCCGTCCTGGGGGTGGGCACCACCCTGGCGATGGGGCTCGTCTACTGGCCCGCCGGGCTCATCATCGCCGCCTGCCTGCTGCTGGCGGGGGTCGGGGGGCCGCTGCTGTCCATCCGCTCGGCGCGCCTGGCCGAGCTGGCCCGCCAGGAGGGGGCCACTGACCTGTCCGCCGCGGCGGTGACCATCGCCGAGTCGGGATCCCAGCTGGCGGTGGACTCCCGCCTGGGTCAGGCGCTGGGGGCCCTGGAGCGGGTGGAGCGCGACCTGGGGCGCAGCCGGGACCGGGCGGCCCGGCCCGCCGCCCTGGCGGCCATGATCGACGCCCTGTCCCTGGGCCTGGCGGTCCTGGGCTGCCTCCTGGTGGGGGTCCCGGCGGTGGCCTTAGGGCAGTTGGGCGGGCAGTGGCTGGCGGTCATCGTCCTGCTGCCGCTGGCCGCCTTCGAGGCCACGGCGGCCCTGGGGCCGGCCAGCGTCCAGCTCGTGCGCTCGGCCGGGGCCGCCGGGCGCATCATGGAGCTCATCGACGGCGCCCGGGCCAGCGCGGCCGAGGCCGACCGCACGGCTCCCTCGGGCACCGCAGCCGGCCCACGGGGCGCCGGCGGCACCGCCGGCGGGACCAGGACCGCCAGTGGCCGGGGACCCCATCTGACGGCGCGGGGCCTGGCCGTGGGCTGGCCCGGTGGGCCGATCCTGGCCTCGGGCATCGACCTGGACCTGGCCCCGGGCAGTCGCCTGGCACTCGTGGGCCCCTCGGGCATCGGCAAGACCACCCTCATGCTCACCCTCGCCGGCCTGCTGGAGCCCCGGGGCGGGACCCTGCTGCTCGACGGCGCGCCGCCGTGGTCCATGACCCGCGAGGAGGCGGCCCGGCGCATCAGCCTGACCGCTGAGGACGCCCATGTCTTCGCCACCACGGTCCTGGAGAACCTGCGGGTGGCCCGTGGGGATGTCACTGACCGGGAGGCGCGCGAGCTGCTGGGCCGCGCCGGGCTGGGGGCCTGGCTGGAGGGCCTGCCCCAGGGCCTGGAGACCCTCATCGGCACCGGAGGCTCGACCCTGTCCGGAGGCGAGCGCCGTCGTCTGCTGCTGGCCCGGGCCCTGGCCGCGCCCGCCCCGCTCATGGTCCTCGATGAGCCCGGTGAGCACCTGGACCCCGCGACCGCCGACCGGCTCGTCGCCGATCTGCTGCGGCAGGGCGGCAGTGGGCGCCACGGCGTCATGCTCGTCACCCACCGCCTCAGCGCCCTGGAGGCCGCCCAGGAGGTCATCGTCCTGGGCCGGCCGGAGCGGGCCGGGCCCGAGACTCCCGCCCGCATCCTCGCCCGTGCCGGCCACGAGGAGCTGGTGCGCACCCATGAGCCCTACCGCTGGTCCCTGGAGCAGGAGGATAGTGATGGCGCATATGCCGCACGGTGAGCCGGCTGGCCCCGCAGCGCCGGATGACGGCCGGGCCCCAGGCGGGGCCGGCAGCGCGCCCCCGGCCGGGGCGGGGGCGATCCCCGTGGCCCTGCCCGGCGTCCCCGACGACCTGGCCCTGGAGGTGCCCACCGGCCCCAGCCCCGATGACCCGGTGGGGGTGCGCCGCCTGGCCTACGCCGTCCACGCCGACCAGCTGACCTCCACGCGCCACCGACCCGAGGGGCCCGGGCACCAGCCCTGCCTGGACGGGGGCACCGTCGAGCTCATCCAGGCGGCCCTGCGCCTGACCGGCTCCCTGCGCGTGCCCGAGGCGCTGCGCCGCCTGGTGGAGTCCGCCTGCTCCATCACCGGCGCCGCCTGGGGCACGATCGCGGTGCTCAGCCGCGCCGATGCCGCCAGCGGGTCGCCCACGGGCAGTGCGGGGACCACGGTCTCCAGCGGCGCCCCCACCGCCTCCCCCGACGAGCTCGCCCTCCTGGCAGGCAGGGTCAGTCCCACCGGCCCCCAGGGCTCCGACGTTGTCATCGACAACGACCTGTCAGGTGCGGCCGCCTTCACCGGCGCCATCGAGGACGAGGAGGCCGGCAGCCTGCTCAGCGCCCCCCTGCGCGTCCACGGCCAGGTCTACGGCCGCCTCTACCTGTGCGACAAGCCCGGGGGCTTCGGCCCCAGCGACGTCGACACGGTCCTGACCCTGGCCGAGGCGGCCGCCGTCGCCGTGGAGAATGCCCGCCTCTACCGCGAGGCCCGGGACCGCGAGCAGTGGATGTCGGTGTCCCAGGAGCTGACCACCCTGCTGCTGTCGGGGGCCGAGGAGGATGACGCCCTGACGCATATCGCCCGCCGGGTGCGCCAGGTCGCCCACGCCGACACCGCCGCCCTCATCCTTCCCAGCATCGCCGATACCTGGATCTGCGAGATCGCCGAGGGCGAGCACGCCGAGGACCTCATCGGCACCTTCTTCCCGCCCCAGGGCAGGGCCCTGACCACGCTGTCCCAGCGCACGGGCATGGTGGTGCGCTCCCTGGCCGCGGCCTGGCAGCGCGGGGACCTGCGCCTGCCCCAGCTCGCCCGCTTCGGCCCGGCCCTCTACGCCCCCATGATCCACCGGGGCAGGGGGGTGGGGGTGATGCTGCTGCTGCGCGCCCAGGATGCCGCCCCCTTCACCGACAAGGACCTGGAGATCGCCGAGCTGGTGGCGGGGCAGGCCACGATGGCCTTCGAGCTGGCCGACGCCCAGCACGCCGAGGAGATGGCCACCCTGCTCGACGAGCGCGCGCGCATCGGCCGGGACCTGCACGACCTGGCCATCCAGCAGCTCTTCGCCACCGGTATGCAACTGTCCTCGGCCCAGAGCCGACTGCGCCAGGCCGAGGTGCTGGACCGCGAGACCGTCTGCTCGGTGCTGGCCTCGGCCCTGGAGGCCGTCGATGACTCGGTGCGCCAGATCCGCTCCATCGTGCGCTCCCTGCGCGACCGCGACGAGGATGTCAGCGTCGTGGAGCGCCTGCGCCGTGAGGCCTCCCTGGCCCGCACCGCCCTGGGCTACGCCCCCTCCCTGCTGCTCAGCGTCGACGGCTCAGGCCTGGCCCAGGCCGGGCGCCAGGAGGAAGACGAGCTCATCGCGGCCGTGGACGCCGCGGTGGATGCCGACCTGGCCGACGACATGGTGGCGGTGGTGCGCGAGGGCCTGAGCAACGTGGCCCGCCACGCCCACGCCTCCTCGGTGACCGTGGATATCAAGATCGACGGCGTGCTGCCGGGGCGGGCCACCGGCCCCGCCCTGGGGCCCGCCTCCGGCAATGCGGCCGCCGCCGACGCCCCCGTGGTGGAGATCGTCTGCCGCGACGACGGCGTGGGGGTCGACCCGGGGGTCACACGCCGCTCGGGGACGGCCAACATGGCCGAGAGGGCCCGGCGCCACGGAGGCTCCTTCGTCATCGGCCCACGGGCCCGCTCTGATGGGGCGCGGCGCGGCACCTGCTTCACCTGGAGGGCTCCCCTGGAGCGGCCCTGAGCGTACGGCGCCATGGTCATGGCCATGATCATGACCGCCCGGTGGACATGCCGTGCGTGCGGAAGGGGGACCACCGCCAGACCCCGTTTCCACCCCGACCCGGTCCGGAGTGCGAGTGCGGGGGCAAGAAGCGATCGTGGGGTACAGAAAGCGAGTGCGGGGTGCTCGCTTTCTGTACCCCACGATCGCATATTGGCGAGCCCTGGTACTACCGGGAGCTCAAGGCCCACGACGGCGCAGTAGCCGACATCCACCATCCCTCACCACCGATCTCGTACCTCAGGGTTCCGTCTCGTACCTCTAGCCTACGAGATGGAACCCCGAGGTACGAGATCGCGACCGCCGCACCAGAACCGAGCAGGCACCTACCCAAGGACCCCTGCAGGTATCGCTCCACCGTCCGCAGCCTCCCCGGGAAGGACACCTAGAAGAGACGCCAGTCCGCAGTATTCAGTTGACCATGGCTATTGTCGCCAGCAGCAACAACAGAGCCGTCAGCGCGCAGCCCTACGGTATGCGCGCCGCCTGCAGCGATGGCTACGACATCCGTCCACGTAGAGACATCGCACTGCCCGCGTTCGGAACTTCCCGCGGCGACAACAGTTCCATCGTGGTGCAGCCCTACACTGAAGCGCCATCCCGCAGCAACCTCCGCTACATCCCGCCAGCCCTGCACATTGCATTGCCCATGGTTGTTCCAGCCGCAAGCTCGAACAGTTCCGTCAGCACCGAGGCCCACTGTGTGCGATTTCCCAGTGTTGCGGGAGATGTGCACACATCCAGCAGCGACATCAACAATATCTCGCCACGTCGATGTCCTGCATTCACCAGCGGTATTTGCTCCAACAGCGATCACTGTGCCATCAGCCTGCACACCGACTGTATGTCGACTGCCTACAGCAATCACATGGCGAGACACGTCAATCGTCCCCCTACAACACAACATCGATTCGTGCCGCCTGAAGCAGGTGGCCTGGCCGATGCCGGCCAAGAGCCGGCCTCACCGCGGATAGAAGGGGCAGGAGCGGAGCGGGCGGCTCAGCCGCGGCGCCAGCCCGAGGCGCGCTGCCCGGCCACCCAGGCGGCCACCTGGGTGCGCCGTTGGAGGCCCATCTTGGCCAGCAGGGAGGTGATGTGGTTCTTCACCGTCTTCTCCGCCACGCCCAGGCGCTCGCCGATCTCCCGGTTGGACAGGCCGTCGCCGATGAGCTCCAGGACCTTGCGCTCGGCATTGGTCAGGTCGGCGGTGGGGTCGTCGTGGTCGGCGCGGCGGCGGGTGACGGTGCGCTCATCGAGCAGGACCCGGCCGGAGGCCACGGCCCGCACGACGTCGCTGATCTCGGCGCCGTGGACGGTCTTGAGCAGGTAGGCGCGGGCGCCGGCCTCCAGGGCCTCGGCCAGGGCCTCGTCGTCGTCGAAGGAGGTCAGCACGATGGGCATGGCCTCGGGCACCAACTCCCCCAGCTCGTGCATGAGCTCGATGCCGGTGCCGTCGGGCAGCTGGAGGTCGACGAGGATGACGTCGGGGCGCACGAGCTCAGCGCGGCGCACCGCCTCGGCCCGTGAGCCGGCCTCGGCCACGACATCCAGGCCGTCGGCCCTGTCGATGATCTCGGCGATCCCGCGGCGGACGATCTCATGGTCGTCCACGATCATGACGCGGACGTGGTCCGCGGACAGGGCGTTCGGCATGGCCCGAAGACTACCAGCGCTGGGGCCCCGCCGGGGACCAACGTCACAAATCCCGGGGGTCGTCGGCGCGGCCCGGAAGCCGGTGGGGATCGGCGGGCGGTCGTGCCGAGCAGAGCAGCCGCCCCGGGCCCGGAATGCGAGCCCGGGGGGCGGATAGCGACTGCGGGGTCATCGCACTGTGCACCCCGGACTCGCATACTGCCGTCAGGCTCAGGCCAGGGACCACCCAGCGCTCAGGGCGCCAGGATCGCCATGCATGGGGTGCGCGAGGCCGCCGTGGGCCGGCCGCCCTCAGGAGCGGGAGGCACGACGGCGGGGCTCCCCCATCAGGCGCGGCCGGGTCTGGCAGCGGGGGCAGAAGGTGTGGGAGCGTCCGCCGACGACCTCGGTGCGCAGCGGCGCCTGGCAGCGGCGGCAGGGCAGGCCGGCGCGCCCGTAGACGGCCAGCTCGCGGGCGAAGTACCCGGCGGCCCCCTCAGCATCCACGTACAGGGCATCGAAGCTGGTCCCGCCCACCGCCAGGGCCCGGCGCATCACCTGGGCGACCGACTCCAGGAGGCGCTCGCTCACCCGCGGGCCCAGTGCCCTGCCCGGGCGCAGGCCGTGGATGCCCGCGCCCCACAGGCCCTCATCGGCGTAGATATTGCCCACGCCCGAGACGATCCCCTGGTCCAGCAGCAGGGACTTGACCGCGCGCCGCGAGGCCCGCATCCGGGCGATGGCACCACGGCGGTCCAGGGCCTCATCGAGCAGGTCCCGGGCGATATGGGCGGCCCCCGCGGGAAGCAGCGGCACCCGGTCCCCCACTCCCCCGGGCGCACCGTCCACGGTGGGGACCAGGTCGCTGGCCCACAGGCCGCCGAGCATGCGCTGGTCCACCAGGTCCAGGGCCGCCCCGGTGCCGGGGTCCTGGGGCTGGGAGCTCAGGTGCAGGCGCACGCGCAGATGCCTGGGACGGACCGACAGCTCGCGCACCAGGCTCGGGGCGCGGGTGGCCGTCATATCGACCCGGGGCTCGTGCCCCGCCCCCAGGAAGGGATCGGGATCCGCCCCGCCGCCGACGGCGGGCCCCTCCCCCACCCGCTCATCGCCCGCCTGCGCAGCCCCCTGGCCGGGTCCTGGGGCGCCGGTTCCGCGCACGAGGAGCTGGCCGCTCATGCCCAGGTGGGCCGACAGTGCCCGCCCATCATCCAGGGGCAGCCACAGGAACTTGCCGCGGCGCACCGCCGCGGTGATGCTCCGCCCGGTCAGCTGGTCGCAGAAGGCCTGCGGACCCCCATCCTGGCGGCGCAGGGGCCTGGGGTCGAGCACCTCGACGGCGGTGATGGTGCGCCCGGTCAGGTGCCTGGCCAGACCCGCACGGACGGACTCGACCTCCGGCAGCTCAGGCATTGCCGGCCCGCCCCCGGCCCCGGAGACCCGCCTGCCCCACCTGCTCCTGACCGGCCAGGTGGGCGCTGAGGTCGACGCGCAGGGCGTCGTTGACGCCGGGAAGGTCCAGTCCACCGTCGCCGTGGGAGGCCAGGATCGCGGCGTAGGCGGCCTCGGCGGCCTCATGCTCGGCGACCTTCTTCGATGAGCCCCGGCCCGAGCCCATGACCCTGCCATCGACGATGGCCTGGGCCGAGAAGACCCGGTGGTGGTCGGGGCCCTCACCGCTGACCTCGTAGGAGGGGGCACCCAGGCGGTGGGCGGCGGCGAGCTCCTGCAGGCTGGTCTTCCAGTCCAGTCCCGCCCCACGGGTGCGGGCCGAGTCCAGGAAGCGCGAGACCAGGCGGGTGACGACGGCCCGTACCGTCTCCAGGCCATGGGTGAGGTAGGTGGCGCCGATGAGGGCCTCAACGGTGTCGGACAGGATGGAGTCCTTGTCCCGACCGCCCGAGAGCGCCTCACCCTTGCCCAGCTTGATGAACTCACCCAGGCCCAGGTCGCGCGCCACGGCCGCCAGGGCCGGCTCGGAGACCGTGGCGGCCCGCATCTTGGCCAGCTGCCCCTCGGGGACCTCGGGGTGAGTGCGGTAGAGGTGCTCGGTGACGATGATGCCCAGCACCGAGTCCCCCAGGAACTCCAGGCGCTCGTTGGTGGGCAGGCCGCCGTTCTCATTGGCCCAGGAGCGGTGGGTCAGGGCCAGCTCCAGCAGCGCTGCCTCGATGGTGGGGCCCCAGCGGTAGACCAGCACCTCGGTGTCGGTGCGCGCCGGTGGGGCGCTGCGGCGCCGGGCCATCACACGCCCTCGTCCCGGTGCGGCCCACCCTGATCGGGCCCCCCGCCGGGACCGTCGCCCGCAGCGCCCTCGGCGTCGCCGGCCCCAGGCCCGGGGCCCGCGGAGCCGGTGGCCTGGTCCATGAATCCGGCCAGGGCCGCCCAGCGGGGGTCGATGACCTCATGGTGGTGATCGGCGGGCAGGTCCTCCATGCGCTCACCGCACTCGGGGCACAGCCCGGGGCACTCGGGGCGGCACAGCGGCCGCAGGGGCAGGGTGGGGATGATGGCGTCGCGCAGGGCAGGCTCCAGGTCCAGGGTGGTCTCCCCCAGCTCCAGCAGGTCCTCGGCCTCCTCATCGCCCTGGGCGCGCTGGGCCTCGATGGCCTCGGGCAGGAAGTAGAGCTCATCGATGCTCACGGTGCGCTCCTCATCGAGGTCGCGCAGGCAGCGCACGCACTCGCCATGGATCCGGCACTGGGCCCGGGCCTGGGCCAGGACCCCCTCATCCATGGAGGTCAGGGTGACCTCGATATCCAGGTCGCTGCCCTCGGGCACGCCGATGACCTCATTGCCCAACTGGGCGGGCGCCGGCGTGCTCAGGTGCAGGCTCTTGACCGAGCCCGCGGGGCGGGGCAGGTCCACGATGTCGATGACCAGTCCGGGCATGTCTCCTCCGCTGGATGCGTGGTGGGCGGTGGGGCGGGGCGTTCAGCGCAGGGGGCCGGGGTCGACCGACCAGTTCGCCCGGCGGCGCACGGGCTCCTGGACCTCTCCGACGGCGGGCTGGGACAGCGGCTCGCCCTCCCAGGTCTCCAGGCGCGCGGCCAGGACCTCCCGGCCGGCACGGACCTGCTCGGCGATCTTGGCCACCTCCTCCTCCAGGGCCGCCAGGGCCTTGTCGGAGTACTCCTCGGCCCCGTGGCGCAGGGCGGAGGCCTTGTCCTCGGCGGCGGCGATGATGGCGTCGGCGCGGTCATTGGCCATGCGCACGATGTTCTCCCCGGCCACGAGGCGCTCAGCCTCCTGGTGGGCGTGGGTGACCAGCCGCTCGGACTCCTCGCGCCCCTGGGCCAGGACGGCGTCGGCGTCGGCGACGATCTCCTCGGCCCGGTGCACCGCGGTGGGCACGGAGCGGCGGGCCCGGGCGATGAGCTCCTGGGCGGCCTCGCGGTTGACGATGGCTGAGGCACTCATGGGCATGGAGCGGGCCGAGGCGATGAGCTCGTCGAGCTCATCGAGGATCCTCAGCAGGTCATCTCCGGCATCACGACTGGTCGTCACGGTTCTTCCTCTCGATTCGCGGGGTTCAGGGTACCTGGTGGCCCTGACGGCGCGCCGTGGCCCGGGCCAGGCCCTGGGCGACGACGGGGGGCACGAGGCCCGAGACATCCCCCCCGTGGGCGGCGACCTCCTTGACCAGGGAGGAGGAGATGTGGGCGTGGGCGGGAGCTGCCGTCAGGAAGACGGTCTCAGGAGCCCCCAGGTCCCGGTTGAGCAGGGCCATGGGCAGCTCGGCGTCCAGGTCGCTCCCGCTGCGCAGCCCCTTGACGATGGCCGAGGCACCGCGCGAGCGGCAGTAGTCGGCCAGCAGGCCGGGGACCAGGTCGACCTCCACGCCCGCCAGGCCGGCGGTGGCCCGGCGGGCCAGGTCCAGGCGGTCCTCGGCGCTGAGCAGGTGGCGGCCCGCCTTGGAGGTGTTGTGCGCCACGGCGATGACGACGGTTCCGAACAGGGCGGCGGCGCGGGTGGCGATATCGAGGTGCCCCAGGGTCAGGGGGTCGAAGCTCCCGGGGTAGACGGCCAGACTCATGGGCTCACGGTAGCGGCGCGATGCGCGCCACCGCGGGACGCACGCCGGGATCACGCGGGGATCACACGCCCACTGCGCCCCTCCGCGCGCCCGTGCGCCGTACCCGCCCACCGCATCCGCCCACCGCGCGATAGCCGTGGGTGAGGGCCGCTGCGGGTAGGGTCGGTTCATGACCAGGATCGTGGCGGGCAGCGCCGGGGGGCGCAGTATCGAGGTGCCGCGCACCGGCACGCGCCCCACCTCCGAGAGGGTCCGCGAGGCGCTGTTCGCCCGGCTGGAGCACTACGGGGTCATCGAGGATGCGCGCGTGCTCGACCTGTGCGCGGGCTCGGGAGCCCTGGGCCTGGAGGCCGCCAGCCGCGGAGCCGCCGAGGTGACACTGGTGGACTCGGCCCGCGCAGCCGTCCAGGCCTGTCAGCGCAATGCCAGGGCGCTGGGGCTGCGGGGCGTGCGCGCCGTGGGGGCCAAGGCCGCCTCCTACCTGGCGGGCCCCGCCGGGGCCCCGATCGACCTGGTTCTGCTCGACCCGCCCTACGACATGGGCCAGGCCGACCTGGAGGCCATCCTCACCCCCCTGGTGCGGGATCAGGACCCGTGGCTGGCCCCCGGCTCGGTGGTGGTGGTCGAGCGCTCCTCGCGCACCCCCGAGCCGACCTGGCCCCCCGGGCTCGGCCGCTTCTCCTCCAAGAGGTACGGCGAGACCCTCCTGTGGTTCGCCGAGCCCGAGGCCCCCTGAGGCCCGCGCCCCACCGGCAGCCTCCACCATCCCCCGGACCAGGCCTCTAGGAGCGCTCCAGGTAGGCCTGGGACTCCTCATCGAGGCGCTCGGCGATGGCGGCCGCGAGCGCGCGGTGCTCATGGAGCTCGGGGTCGGCTGCGACGATTCTCTCGGCCTGGCGCCGGGCGGTGGCGATGAGCTCGGCGTCGCGGGTCACGCGCAGCAGGTCCAGCCCGGAGACACGCCCCGACTGGGAGGCCCCCAGGACGTCGCCCTCGGCGCGCAGTTCCAGGTCGGCCTCGGCCAGGGCGAAGCCGTCGGTGGTCGAGGCGAAGGCCTTGAGGCGGTGGAAGGCGGGGCTGCCGACCTGGGCACCGGTGACGGCGGTGCACAGGGACTCGCGCCGGCCGCGGCCCACGCGCCCGCGCAGCTGGTGGAGCTGGGACAGGCCGAAGCGCTCGGCGTCCAGGATGACCATCATGGAGGCCTCGGCGACGTCGACGCCGACCTCGATGACGGTGGTGGCCACCAGGACGGGGGTGCGCCCCGAGGCGAAGGCCTCCATGGCCTCCTCCTTCTGGGCGCTGGTCATCCTGCCGGTGAGGGTGGCCACGCCGATGCCCTCCAGAGCGGGCTCGGCGCGCAGGCGCTCGGCCCAGTCCTCGACGGCGGCCAGGGGCCGGGCGGGGCGGGGCCCCCCATCATCCCGGCCGTCCCCGGGCGCACCGGCGTCCCTGCCCGGGGCCGGACCGGTCCCGGCCCCCCGCTCCTCCTGGTCCGGGTCGTCCTGCCCGGCGTCGATGCGCGGGCAGACCACGTAGACGCGCCCACCGGCGGCCACCTCCCGGGCGGCGCGCCGCCAGATGCCGGCCACCCAGGTGCTGCGCTCCCAGGGCACCAGGTGGGTGGTCACGGGGCTGCGGCCGGCGGGCACCTCGTCGAGCACGCAGGTGGCCAGGTCCCCGAAGACGGTCATGGCGATGGTGCGCGGAATAGGGGTGGCGGTCATCACCAGCAGGTGGGGGGTGTGGCGCTGGCCGGTGACCGGGTCGGAGGCCCCGCCGCGCTCGCGCAGGGCGTCGCGCTGGGCCACGCCGAAGCGGTGCTGCTCATCGACCACGACCAGCCCCAGGAAGGGGATCTGGACGGTGTCGGACAGCAGGGCGTGGGTGCCCACGACAATGGCCCCCTGCCCGCCCGCCAGGTCGGCCAGGATGGCGCGGCGCTGGGCGGCGGGGGTCGAGCCGGTCAGCAGGTGGATGCGGGTGGCGCGCTCGGCCCCGCCGAGCATGCCCGCCTGGCCCAGGGGCCCGAGCATGGCGCGCAGGGAGTCGCAGTGCTGGGCGGCCAGGACCTCGGTGGGGGCCAGGAGGGCGGCCTGCCCGCCATCGCCCACCACCTGGAGCATGGCGCGCAGGGCCACCACGGTCTTGCCCGAGCCGACGTCGCCCTGGAGGAGGCGCTGCATGGGCACGGTGCTGGCCAGCTCGGCGGCGAGCCGGTCCCCGACCCGCTGCTGGCCGGCGGTCAGCTCGAAGGGCAGGGCGGCGTCCAGGTCGGCGCGCAGGGAGTCGGGCCCGGGCAGGGGCCAGGCCACGGCGGTGCGGGTGGCCTCGTGGCGGGCGCGGCGCTGGGCCAGGGCGACCTGGAGGACGAGGGCCTCCTCGTGGCGCAGGCGGGCGCGGGCGGCGCGCCACTGGTGGGCGTCCTGGGGGCGGTGGGCCCACTGGTAGGCGGTCAGGGCGTCGATGAGCCCGGCCCGGCGGCGGATGTCCTCGGGCAGGGGCTCGGGCACGTCCTGGGGGTCGAGCTGGTCCAGGACGGTGCGCACGGCCTTGGCCACCCGCCAGGAGGGCAGGGCGTCGGTAGCGGGGTAGATGGGCAGGGGGCGGGCCAGAAGCGCCTCGCGCTCGGCCTGGTCGAGCTCGTCGAGGACCTGGAACCTCGGGGAGGCCAGCTGCTTGCGGCCCTGGTGCAGGCCGACCCTGCCGCTGAGCAGGACGGTGGTGCCGGCCCTGAGCTGCTCGGCGCTGGCCTTCATCTGGCCCGGGGAGCCGAAGAGGACCATGCCCATGGTCGAGGCGCCGTCGGTGACGGTGGCCTCCATGAGGGCCGGCGGGCGCCCGGAGCGGGTGCGGCGCGAGGCCGAGCGCACCACCTGGGCCTGGATGGTGGCCTGCTCGCCGTCCTTGAGCGCGCTCAGGTCGGTCAACTCCCCCCAGGCCTCATAGCGCCGGGGCAGGTGGCGCAGGAGGTCGGCCCCGGTGCTCAGGCCCTGGGCGGCCAGCTGCTTGGCGGTGGCCTTGCCCACGAGCCGCTCCAGGGGGCGGTCCAGCAGGGGCACGGCTCCGCGGGGCGCGGGCCCCGGCCCTGCGGGGGCGCTGGAGGCTGGGGGTGGTGTCATGCGAGGTGGCTGCGGGGTAGCGGGGTGTGCGGGCGTCGTGTGCTGGCCGCGCTCCGCCACGACCGTACCGCCTGGCGGTGGCGTCGCGTCGGCTGCCGGCAGGCTACCGCACCGCGCGCCCCGGGCGGCCCGCGCCACTGCGGGGCCGGCGTGCCGCGGCTGGTCGAGGGCGGCTGCTCGTTCTCGACGGCGATGGCGCGACCACTCGCGCGACTACTCGATGGCGATGAGGACGTCGGGGGCCTCCTGGCCTCCGGCGTGGACGGCGACCTCCATCCCCCTGGTGGCCCCCGCGGCGCCGGCGGACAGGAGGCCCACGTCGCTGCTGGCGTGGCGGCCGGTGATGACGGTGAGGAGCTCGTCGTCGGGGCGCAGGGCCGAGGCGATGGCCCGGGCCACGGCCTCGGGCTCGGCCTGCGCCCCGCTCAGGCCGATGGTGCGCAGCCTGGCAGCGGCCCTCCAGGCGCGGCGGGCCAGGTCGGAGACCTCGGCCTCCCCCGAGCACCCGGCCACGGCGACGGCGGCGGCCAGGACGCGGGCCTCGTCGTCGGTGTCGCACACGAGCAGCTGGATGCCCTCGGGCTGGTGGGGGTCGTTCTGCCCAGACCCGCGCCCGGCCGCAGTGCGGCCCGGGACGGCGGGGCGGCTCACCGAGGCGGCGGCCGAGCGGGCCGCCAGGACGCGGGCGGCCTCGTGGGCGGCCTCGGTGCAGGCAGGGTCGCAGGGCAGCACGATCGCCTGGGGGGCGCCCAGGTCCCCGGCCGCGCGCATGATCCCGTCGCGGTCGGGGTCCAGGACGACGGCGGCGCCCGAGCGGGCCAGCTGCTCGATGAGGCCCGGGGCCCGGGTGCAGGCGATGACGCCCACCCGCTGGTCGCGGGCGGGGGCAGAGGGGCTGTGGGCCGCTGCCCGGGCGGCGGCCGGGGTCGGGCCGGCCGGCCTGGGCATGGCCGCCTGGGAGGGGTGGGTGCGCACGGAGTGGGCCTTGCGCTCGGCCCTGCGGGCGGCCAGGCGCTCGAAGGACACCACGTGCCCTGCGGCCCCGGAGGATCGCGGCCCCCAGGGGGAGGGCGGCTCGTCGGTGGCCACCACCAGGGCGGTGGGGTGGAGGTGGTGGATGCAGATCTGGCGGGCGCGGCCCTGGCGGGGCAGGGCCGCGCGGGGGGCGTCGGTGTGGACGTGGACCTGGTAGAGGCCCACGCCCAGGGCGTCGGGAGTGCCCACGACGCCCACCGAGTCGCCCAGGGCCTCCAGGTCGTGGCGCAGCTGCTCGGCCTGCGCGGCGGTGGCCTCCAGCAGGTACATGACCTCGAACTCGCCGGTGGAGATGCCCCGGGCCGCTGAGGCCGGGCCGTGCAGGGCTCCGCCCTCGGCCAGGTCGGCGAGCATCTGGCGGGCCACCGCCGTGTAGGGGGCCCGCGCCCACAGGCCGGCGCGCCCGCGGCCGCCCTGGGGCTGGGCACCGGCCTCAAGGGTGGTCTCAAGGGGGGCCTCAAGGGTGTCGGACAGGCAGGTCAGCAGGAGCATGAAGGCCGCCCCGCCGGCGTCCACCGGTCCGTGCCCCAGTCCGGCGGTCTCCACCACCGACTCCTGGGCGCCCAGGGCCGCGGCCGAGGCGATGGAGCCGGCCGTGGCCGGGGCTCCGGGTGCGGGCTCCTCCATGGCGGCCCTGGCCGCTGCGGCGGCGTCGCGGGCCACGCTCAGCAGGGTGCCGGTCACAGGGCGGGAGATCGCCGCCCAGGTGGTGGAGGCCATGCGCTCATAGGCGGCCACGAGCTCGACGGGGCGCAGCCGCGAGGGGTCGGGGGCCTGCGCGCAGATATCCGCCAGGGCGGCCAGGGCCTGGGAGATGAGCAGTCCGGAGTTGCCGCGGGCCCCCCTGACGGCGCCGTCGGCGGCGGCGCGGGAGACCTGGGCGGCGTCGGCGGCGCGGGGCAGGTGGACCAGTGCGTCGCAGGCCGAGCGCAGGGTCAGCAGCACATTGGTTCCGGTGTCGGCGTCGGGCACCGGGAAGACGTTGAGGGAGTCCACCAGGTCGCGCACCTCGGCGGCCACATCCTCGGCCAGGGCCAACCAGCGGCGCAGCACGGCCCCATCGATAGCCTCGGGCACAGCACGGGGCGGGACCGGGCCGTTTCCATCAGGCTGGGCCATCACCGCCTCCTTCTCATTGAGATCTGTGCCGGGTACCGGGCCGGAGCCGAATCCCCGGATATTCAGGCTACCCGGTAGATTCTCGCTTGTCCCATCGGGGCTGGTCAGTGCCGCAGGCCCGCCGAGCCCTTCATGTGCCTGAGCACACGCCCTTCGCGCTTGGGGGCGCTCGGTGGCGTCCGCTATTGTATGCGGGTTGCCCGGTGCGCCTCTGCGCTGGGTGGTGGACCTAGCGCCGGGCCGGTCGGCTCGAGTGCTCAAGCATTGAAGATCAGGAGTGAAACCGTGGCTGCTGTGTGCGACGTCTGCGGCAAGGGCCCCATCTTCGGCAAGAGCGTCTCGCACTCCCACGTGCGGACCAACCGCCGGTGGAACCCGAACATCCAGCGCGTGCGTGCTCTCGTGGACGGTGCTCCCAAGCGCCTCAACGTGTGCACGTCCTGCCTCAAGGCCGGGAAGGTGACGCGCAACATCTGAGCGCGCCCGCATCCGACTGGCAGCACAAGGCCGCCGCCTCAGCCCGAGGCCAGCGGCCTTCGTCGCGTCCGGGAGGCACGCCCGACCACGGCGCTCCCCGGCCTCAACTCACCCCCGGGGCTCGGGCGGGGGCGGCAGGGGCCGCATGAAGCACACCGTCCCCTCCTGATCGGCGCTGACCAGGCCCACCGAGCGGTAGAAGGCCTCAGTGGCCTCATCGGCGTCGGTGAGCAGCTGGAACTGGCGCACATGGGAGAAGCGATCCAGGGCGGCGCGCAGCAGCATCGTGCCCAGGCCCCGGCGCTGGGCCTCGGGGCGCACAAGCAGATCCTGGAGCCAGGCGATGCTCACGTCGTCGCCCACGACGCGCACCAGGCCGAGCAGGCGCGCCGTTCCCGCCTCCCGCAGCGCGCACACCCACAGGCTGGCGCGCACCGCCTCCTCCAGGCGCTCGGGGTCCTGGGTGTAGGGGCGCCACCCCACCGAGTCGTAGAGCTCGACCAGCTCCTGGCGGCCGGGGACCGCCTGCTCCTGGTAGGTCTCGATGCTCATGGCCGCCTCCGGTCCTTCTGCGGGCGGCCCACGGCGGCCACCGCCCTCATCCTGCCAGATGCTGCCGGAGCCGGCACGGGCGGGAGGCGCCCACGGGCCCGCGCCCCGACCGATCAGCCGAAGTGGTCCCAGCCGGCACCCAGGTCCGGCTCGGCGCCGCCGATGAGGACGCGGGCACGGCCCGGCCCCTGCGCCGGGCGCACTGAGCCGATGACGCGGGCGCCTGCCGGCAGGCCACCCACCGCCTCGGGTGGCACGGTGGCCAGCAGCCCGTGGTCCTCTCCCCCGGTGAGCACCCAGCGACGGGCCAGGGCGCGCGGATCGGGCCCACTCGGGCTCCCCGCGGCCGCCCGCAGGCCGGCCAGCTCGACCGCCACGGGCTCCAGCAGCGCCAGGTCCTGCGCCAGGGCCCCCTCGACCGGCTCATCGAGGTCGAGGACCACGCCCGAGGCCCGGGCGATGCGCCCGGCATCGCGCAGCAGGGAGTCCGAGACATCCATCATCGCGTGCGCCCCGCAGGCGGCCAGGGCCGGGCCCGCGGCCAGCGGCGGCCGGGGGGCGCGGAAGACCTCCACGCACTGGCGCGCCCCAGGGCTCAGGGCCGTCTCAGCGCCCCCGTCGGCGGCGCCCGCATCCAGGAGTGCCAGGCCCGCCGCGCTGCGGCCCAGGGTGCCCACGTGCACGACGGCGTCGCCGGCCCTGGCGCCCCTGCGCAGCACCGGGGCCCGCCCCTCCAGGTCGCCCAGGACGGTCACGGCGACCACCAGGGACTCCCCGGCGCTCAGGTCTCCGCCGACCACCCCGGCCCCGCAGGGCGCGCAGCCCTCGGCCAGGCCGGCGGCGAGATCCTCCACCCAGGCGGAGGCCGTGGAGGGCGGCAGGACCAGCCCCACCACCAGGGCCGTGGGCCGGGCGCCCATGGCGGCGGCGTCGGCGAGGTTCTGGGCGGCCGCCCGCCGCCCCACATCCCGGCCGGTGGACCAGCCGGTGCGGAAGTGGTGGCCCTCGACCAGCACATCGGTGCTCACCGCCACCCGCGCATCGGGCTGGGCCAGCACCGCGCAGTCATCGCCGCTGCCCACCAGCTCGCCGGGGGCGTGGGGAAGCCGTGGGGCGATGAGCGCCAGCAGACCCTCCTCGCCCAGATCGGCCACCGTCCGGGCGGAGGGGTCCTCAGCGGTTGACATCCGTGGAGCGCTCCAGGGCCAGCTCGATGAGCTCGGTGACCAGGGCGGTGTAGTCCAGTCCCGAGACCTGCCACATGTAGGGGTACATGGAGAAGGGGGTGAAGCCCGGCATGGTGTTGACCTCATTGACCACAGCCCGCCCCTGAGGGGTCAGGAAGAAGTCCACGCGGGTCAGGCCCTCGGCCCCCAGGGCCTCGAAGGCCCGGGCGGCGGTGTCCATGACCAGCTCGCGCTCCTGGGGGCCGATGCGGGCCGGGCAGACCATGGCCACGGCATCGTGGGCCAGGTACTTGGTCTCGTAGTCGTAGAACTCCCCCGCCCCCTGGGAGGCGTCCATGACGATCTCGCCGGGCTCGGCCACCCGGGGCGCGGCCCCATGGCGGCCCTGGAGGACGGCCACCTCGATCTCGCGTCCCTCGATGCCCGACTCCACCAGCACCTTGGGGTCGACCTCCCGCGCCGCCTCGATGGCGGCCGCCAGGTCCCCGCCCCGCTCCACCCGGGTGATGCCCAGGGAGGAGCCGGCGCGGGCCGGCTTGACGAACAGCGGGTAGTCCAGCGCCTGGCAGGCCTCCAGGATCCGCTCGCGCTCACCGGCCCAGCTGCGCGCGCTGATCGCCACATGCGGCGCGGTGGCGATCCCCGCCGCCCCCAGCAGCACCTTGGTCACCTGCTTGTCCATGCCCGCGGCGCTGGCCAGCACCCCGCAGCCCACGTAGGGAAGGCCCAGCATCTCAAGCATGCCCTGGATGGTGCCGTCCTCCCCGTAGGGCCCGTGCAGCAGCGGCAGGACGACGTCGACCTCCTCCAGGACCCGGGTGCCCGTGGAGGTGCTGACCCTCAGGGGCCCTCCTCCCAGCGGCGCCGACAGCTCGCCGCGCCCCAGGCCCTCGCTCGTGATCCGCACCGGGGGACGGGCGTCATTGAGCTCCAGGGCGGCGGGGTCGTCGTCGACCAGCACCCATTGGCCCTGGGGGGTGATGCCCACCGGCACCACCTCGTAGCGCTGACGGTCGATGGCCGAGAGCACTCCGGCCGCGGTGGCGCAGGAGATGGTGTGCTCGCCGCTGCGCCCGCCGAAGACGACGGCGACGCGCGGCCTGCGCGCTCTGGGAGTGCTGGTAGGAGAGGAGTCGGGGTGGTGCGTTCCTGGCATGCTCCCACGCTACCGCCTCAACTGGCCGTATTCTGACGCATCAAGCGCATCCAGCGCATGATCATTTGATTTTCAGGAGACATGATGGATCAGCAGCCCCCTGCCGCGGGCACGGCGCCCCCTCCCCGGGCGCTGCCCGACCGCCTCCTCAGGCGCCGCACCGCCCTGCCCGCCGCGGCCCTGATCCTGGGCGGTGCGGCCCTGACCGCCTGCGGGGCGAGGACCAGCCCCCCGGCCCCGACATCCGCCGCCCCGTCCCACTCCGCCCCACACCCCTCGGCCACGGGCTCGGCGACCACGACCGGGCCCGGGCAGGGCGGCCGGACAGGAGCGGTCTCGGTCGAGCCCTCCCCCGCCCCGACAACCGCGGGATCTCCGGACGGCAGCGAGACATCCACCGCCGGCGGCCAGGCCTGGGGCACGGGCTCGGAGGGCAGCCCGGCCGCAGAGGGCGCAGCGCTGATCATCACCGATGTGCGTGCGGGCACCCACGACCAGGAGGGCTACGACCGCCTGGTGGTCGAGTTCTCCGGCCAGGGCACTCCCGGCTGGCTGGCCCCGCGGTGGGCGCAGGAGGCCACGACGCCGGGCAAGGGCGAGCCCATCGAGGTCGGGGGCAGCCATCTGCTCATCATCACCGGCACCGGCGCCATCGGCGCCCCCACCCCCGAGCAGCAGGCCCGGATGCACCGCGGGCCCCTGGACCTCAGCGTCCAGGGCCCGGGCATCGCGGGGGCGCATGTGGACATGCCCTTCGAGAGCGAGTTCCAGGTGGTCCTGGGAACCGGCACCCAGGACTACCGGGTGCTGACCCTTGACGACCCCACCCGTCTGGTCATCGACGTGGCCCACCCGCCTCAGGCGGGCTGAGCCCGGCGCATCCGGCCCCGCAGACCCCTGCCCGCGCCTACTGCTGGGGGGAGGCGTGGACGCCCTCGGCCTTGCGGGGGCGGGCCAGCAGCGCGTCGGTGACCTCGGCGACACTGGCGGCGCCCTCGACGACGGCGACCACCCCCGCCGTGATCGGCATCTCCACGCCGTGGGCACTAGCCAGATCGAGCACCGCCCGGGCCGACTTGGCGCCCTCGGCCACCCCCCGGGAGGCATCGGCGGCCTGCTGGGCATCCATGCCCTGGCCCAGGTGGCGCCCGAAGGCCAGGTTGCGGCTCAGCGGCGAGGAGCAGGTGGCCACCAGGTCGCCCATGCCGGCCAGGCCCGCGAAGGTCTCGGGCCGGGCGCCCAGGGCCATGCCCAGGCGGGTGATCTCCACCAGCCCACGGGTGATGATGGTGGCCTTGGAGTTGTCCCCCAGGCCCTGGCCGCCGGCCGCCCCCACGGCCAGGGCGATGACGTTCTTGACCGCCCCGCACAGCTCGACGCCCAGGACATCGGTGTTGGTGTAGGGCCGGAAGGAGCCGGTGGCGCACCGGGCGGCCACGCGGGCCGCCACCTGGGGGTCCTGGGCGGCGATGACGGTGGCGGTGGGCTGGCCCGCGGCGATCTCGTCGGCCAGGTTGGGGCCCGAGACCACGGCCACGCGCCCGGCGTCCAGATCCAGGGCCTGGGCCAGGACCTGGCTCATACGCAGGCCCGTGCCCAGCTCGACGCCCTTCATCAGGGACACGGCCACGGCCCGGTCCGCCAGAGACCCGGCCAGGGGCGCGATGATGGCGCGGGCCTGCTGGGAGGGCAGGGCCACCACGATCAGCTCGGCGCCCTTCACCGCGGCGCCCATGTCGGTGGTCGCCCGCACCCCGGGTGGCAGGCGGTGCCCGGGGACGTAGTGCTCATTGGCCCCGGCGTTGATCTCGGCGGCGATCTCCTCGCGCCGCGCCCAGATGGTGGTGGGCGTGCCGGCCTGGGCCAGGACGGAGGCGAAGGTGGTGCCCCAGGCGCCCGAGCCGATGACGGCCGCCCGCCCAGGGGCGGGGGCGCCGACGTCGTCGGGCATGCCGGCCCCGCCAGCCGCGACGGCGGGCCCGGCCGCCGTGGTCACAGGCCCTCCCCGGGCCCGGGCTCCTGCGGCTCGGGATCGGGCCGGCGCACCCCGATCTGCCCCTTGCCCGGGTCGCCGTCGTACTTCATGTCATAGGGCCGTGGCGCCTTCTCCCCGCGCAACTGCTCGACCAGGGCGGTGATGGCGCTCATGATCTCGGCGGTGCAGGCGCGCACCGCCTCATGGTCCTGGGTGTCGGTGCCGAAGCGCGTCAGGTCCAGGGGCGGGCCGATGAGGATGCGCACATCCTTGCGGGGGAAGGGCCGCAACTTCTTGGAGTAGCCGTCGAGGATGAGGTGGGCCCCCCACTGGCCCATGGGCAGCACGGGGGCACCGGTGGCCATGGCCAGGCGGGCCGCGCCGGTCTTGCCGGTCATGGGCCACCTCAGCGGATCGCGCGAGAGGGTGCCCTCGGGGAAGACCATGATGGACTCCCCCGCGCGCAGCACCCGCTCGGCCTCGCCCAGGGAGGAGGAGGCCGCGGAGCTGGAGCGGTGGACGGGGATCTGCCCGCCCGCCCGCAGGATCGAGCCCAGCACGGGCACATCGAAGAGCGTGGATTTGGCCAGGGAGTAGACCGGGACGTCCTGGTCCACCAGGGCGCGCATCGCCGTCAGGGAGTCCAGCTCGGTGAGGTGGTTGGCCACGGCGATGAAGGCGCCCTGGGAGGGGATGTTGTCCACCCCGTCCACCCGCTGCCGGGAGACCGCCTTGAGGAAGGGGATGATCGCCCCGCGGGAGGCGAATCGGTAGAACGGGGACATGCGTCGCGTGGTGGGCACGGCCCGAAGCCTACCGGGTCCCCGGGGGCGGCGCGGCCCCGCACCCGATCCCACCCGCCCCACCAGGGGGCGGGATGCTCAGGCCAGGCGGGTGACAGCGGCGTCCAGGGAGGAGAGCTTGAACATGAAGTTCTCATAGCCGCGGTCGATGAGGTTGACGCCCTCGACCCGGCTGGTGCCCTCGGCGGCCAGGGCGGCGATGAGGTGGGAGAAGCCGCCGCGCAGGTCGGGCACGACAATGTCGGCCCCCGTCAGCGGAGTGGGCCCCGAGACGACGGCGGAGTGGTAGAAGTTGCGCTGGCCGAAGCGGCAGGCGGTCCCGCCCAGGCACTCGCGGTAGACCTGGATGGTGGCGCCCATCTTGCGCAGGGCCCCGGTGAAGCCGAAGCGGTTCTCATAGACGGTCTCGTGCACGATGGACAGGCCCGTGGCCTGGGTCAGGGCCACCACCAGGGGCTGCTGCCAGTCGGTCATGAAACCGGGGTGGACGTTGGTCTCCACCACGATGGACTTCAGGTCGCCCCCGGGGTGGTAGAAGCGGATGCCCTCCTCGCGCACGTCGAAGGCGCCACCGACCTTGCGGAAGATGTTGAGGAAGGTCGTCATATCGCTCTGGTGGGCGCCGTGCACGAAGATGTCGCCGCGGGTGGCCAGGGCGGCGGAGGCCCATGAGGCGGTCTCGATGCGGTCGGGCAGGGCGCGGTGGTTGTAGCCGGAGAGCTCCTCGACGCCCTCGACGTGGATGGTGCGGTCGGTGTCCACCGAGATGATGGCGCCCATCTTCTGCAGCACATCCACCAGGTCCATGATCTCGGGCTCCACGGCGGCACCGCGCAGCTCGGTCAGGCCGTGCGCGCGCACGGCGGTGAGCAGGGTCTGCTCGGTGGCGCCCACTGAGGGGTAGGGCAGCTCGATGACCGTGCCGTGCAGGCCGCCGGGGGCGGTCAGCCGGATGCCCTGGGCCTGCTTGTCCACGATGGCGCCGAACTGGCGCAGGATCTGCAGGTGGTAGTCGATGGGGCGGTCACCGATGCGGCAGCCGCCCAGGTCGGGGATGAAGGCCTCGCCCAGGCGGTGCAGGAGCGGGCCGCAGAAGAGGATGGGGATGCGCGAGGAGCCCGCGTGGGCGTCGATATCGGCGACGTGGGCGGACTCGACCCGGGAGGGGTCCAGGTGCAGAACACCCTCGCCCGGGTCGTGCTCGATGGTCACCCCGTGGAGGGTGAGCAGGCCCGAGACGACGTCGACGTCCCGGATGACCGGCACGTTGCTCAGCACCGAGGGGGTGGCCCCCAGCAGCGCGGCAACCATGGCCTTGGGCACCAGGTTCTTGGCCCCCCGGACTGTGATCTCCCCGCTGAGCGGGCGGCCGCCCTCGACCTGGAGCAGACCGTCGACCATGCGTACCTCCATCGTGTGCAGTGTGGGAAGGCGCTGCCCCCACCGGGGCTCAGGCCCGGCTGCGCAGCCGTCCCAGCATAAGCGCACCGGCGGCGGTGGGATAACGCTCCGGCGCCCGGGGCCGGGTGGCCTTGGCCTCAGGGCGGCCCCCGCCCCTCACCCCGGCCTCACCCCTGGGAGGCGCTGGGCGCGGCTCCGGGGCGCAGGGAGGGCAGGGGCACGTGGACCACGGGCATCTCGGCGGAGCGCGCGGGCACGACCTCCTCCTTGGGCAGGTGCCTGGCCGGCAGGGTGCGGGGCTTGAAGGCCGGGCGGCTGCGCTCGTAGGCGACGATCTCCTCCTCGTGCTTCAGGGTCAGGGAGATGTCGTCCAGGCCCTCCATGAGGATCCAGCGCACGTAGTCATCGATCTGGAAGGAGCAGCGGAAGACCCCCGCCTCCACCGTGCGCTCCTCCAGGTCCACAGTCACCTCGGCGCCCGGCTCGGTCTCCAGGATCTTCCACAGCTGCTCGCAGTCCTCCTGGCTGATGATCCCGGCCACGAGCCCCTGCTTGCCGGCGTTGCCGCGGAAGATATCGGCGAAGCGCGGGGCCAGCACAACGCGGAAGCCGTAGTCCTTCAGCGCCCACACGGCGTGCTCGCGCGAGGAGCCGGTGCCGAAGTCCGGGCCCGCCACCAGCACGGAGGCGCGCTTGTAGGCCTCCTGGTTGAGGATGAAGTCGGGCTCCCCCGCCCGCCAGCCGGCGAACAGGGCGTCGTCGAAGCCGGTGCGGGTGATGCGCTTGAGGTAGACCGCAGGGATGATCTGATCGGTGTCCACGGCACTGCGGCGCAGGGGGGCGCCGATGCCGGTGTGACGGATGAACTTCTCCATGATTCGGTGACTCCTTCGCGTCCTCAGGCCACGGCCAGGGCCGACGGCGTCGCGGCGCCCGCCCCGGCGCCGTCCTCATCGAGCGGGGGCAGGTCCGCGGGGGTGGACAGGGTCCCGCGCACGGCGGTGGCGGCGGCCACCACCGGGGAGACCAGGTGGGTGCGCCCACCCTTGCCCTGGCGTCCCTCGAAGTTGCGGTTGGAGGTGGAGGCCGCCCGCTCCCCCGGGGAGAGCTGGTCGGGGTTCATGCCCAGGCACATGGAGCATCCGGCGTTGCGCCACTCGGCCCCGAAGTCCTTGAAGACCCGGTCCAGGCCCTCGGCCTCGGCCTGCAGGCGCACGCGCGCCGAGGCCGGCACCACCAGCATGCGCAGCCCCTCGGCTTTGCTCCGCCCACGGATGACCTCGGCGGCGGCCCGAAGATCCTCGATACGCCCATTGGTGCACGAGCCCAGGAAGACGGTGTTGACGGCGATCTCGCGCAGCGGGGTGCCCGGGGCCAGGTCCATGTACTCCAGGGCCCGCTCGGCCGCCAGGCGCTCGGTGGCGTCGGCGATCCGCTCGGGGTCGGGCACGGCGGCGGAGATGGGCAGCCCCTGGCCGGGGTTGGTGCCCCAGGTGACGAAGGGCTCGATGTCGGCGCCCTGGAGGACCACCTCGGTGTCGAACACGGCGTCGTCGTCGGTGCGCAGGGAGGACCAGTACTCCACGGCCGCCTCCCAGTCCTCGCCCTGGGGGGCGTGGGGGCGATCCTTGAGGTAGTCGAAGGTGACCTGGTCGGGGGCGATCATGCCGGCCCGGGCACCGCCCTCGATGCTCATGTTGCAGATGGTCATGCGGGCCTCCATCGACAGCGCCTCGATGGCCTCGCCCCGGTACTCGATGACATGGCCCTGGGCTCCGTTGGTGCCGATCTTGGCGATGATGGCCAGGATGATGTCCTTGGCGCCGCTGCCCGGGGGCAGGTCGCCCTCGATGGTCACGCTCATGGTCTTGAACGGTGCGATGGGCAGGGTCTGGGTGGCCAGGACGTGCTCGACCTGGGAGGTGCCAATGCCGAAGGCCAGGGCGCCGAAGGCGCCGTGGGTGGAGGTGTGGGAGTCGCCGCACACCACGGTGGTGCCCGGCTGGGTCAGCCCCAGCTGTGGGCCCACGGCGTGGACGATGCCCTGGTCGGCGTCGCCCAGGGAGTGGATGCGCACCCCGAACTCCCGGCAGTTGGCGCGCAGGGTCTCGATCTGGGCGCGGCTGGTGACATCGGCGATGGGCAGGTCTATGTCCAGGGTGGGGGTGTTGTGGTCCTCGGTGGCCAGGGTCAGGTCGGGCCGGCGCAGCCGGCGGCCGGCCAGGCGCAGGCCCTCGAAGGCCTGGGGGCTGGTGACCTCGTGGACGAGGTGCAGGTCGATGTAGAGCAGATCGGGGGCACCGTCACTGCCCTGGGACACGATGTGATCGCGCCAGACCTTCTCCGCGAGGGTCATTCCCATCGCAACGCACTTCCTTCCATGCACAGGCCACTGAATTCTGAGGCTGAGCGGGCGCTGCGCACCGGCCACCATTAATATGGTGGCCAGGATGCTGACACCGCGCCACTTCTAGTCGGATGGAGACTACTTGAAGTCTCACCTCCTGGGATGGGAATATCAGAGTATGGACAGTTCGATCGAGAGCGAGAGCAGCGGCGTCGGCGTCATCGACAAGGCCTGCCTCGTGCTCAACGCCCTGGAATCGGGCCCCGCCACCCTGGCCCAGCTCGTGGCCACCACGCACCTGGCGCGCCCCACCGCCCACCGCATCGCCGTGGCCCTGGAGTTCCACCGCCTGGTCACCCGCGATGGGCAGGGGCGCTTCACCCTGGGGCCCCGGCTCAACGAGCTGGCCGCCGCCGCGGGCGAGGACCACCTCCTGGCCGTGGCGGCCCCCATCCTGGCGGCACTGCGGGACAAGACCCACGAGTCCGCCCAGCTCTACCGGCGCCAGGGCGATGTGCGCATCTGCGTGGCCAACGCCGAGCGGCCCATCGGGCTGCGCGACTCCATCCCGGTGGGGGCCACGATGTCCATGCAGGGCGGCTCGGCGGCCCAGGTGCTCCTGGCCTGGGAGGAGCCCGACCGCCTCCACCGGGGCCTGATGGGCTCGCGCTTCAACGCCACCATGCTCTCGGCGGTGCGGCGCCGCGGGTGGGCCCAGTCCGTCGGCGAGCGCGAGCCCGGCGTCGCCTCGGTCTCCGCCCCGGTGCGCGGCGCCGGGGGCAAGGTGGTCGCCGCCATCTCCATCTCCGGTCCCATCGAGCGCATGGGCCGCCAGCCCGGGCGCACCCACGGCCCCGTGGTCATGGCCGCGGCCCGGCGCCTGACCGAGGTGCTGCGCAACGAGGACTGAGCGCGCACGGGGATGGCCGAACGGGGTCTTGACGGCCGGGGAGCCGGCCCGGCCGGCCACCACCGCAGCGGCAGGTCGTCGGCCTGTCCGCGCTCAACGGCCCGCACATGGCGGGGTTGTCTGCACTTCGCAGGTGTTGTCTGCACGATGCACCCCTGGGAGCCCTCCATCCTGCAGACAGCACCTGCATTCTGCAGACGACCCTGCGTTCTAGGCCCGCCACCGCGGCCGGTCATCGCCTCCACCGGGTCAGGTGAGGGCCGGCGCAGTCAGCGCCTCGGTGAGGGCCGAGGCATGGTCGCGAAGGTAGGCGATGTCGCGCAGGTAGACCGCGTCGTGCCCCTGGTCCAGGTGCGATTGGAAGGCGGCATCCCCCCTGGCCGCCTCGGCCCGCATGTAGCCGACCAGATCGGCCAGCCGCTGGCACAGGACCTCGATCACCCGCGCGCGATCCACCTCGCCGTAGTGATCGCAGAACAGCCTGGCCCGCCGAGCCTGCTCGGCCAGTGAGCCGAACCCGATCTCATTGCCCGGCGCCGTCAGCGGGGCGAAGCGGTAGACCGCATAGGCCACATCGCGGATGCGGGGGCCCGGGTGCGCGGTGTCGAGGTCGATGAGGCCCACCACGCGGCTGCCGTCGAAGACGCAGTTGTACGGGGCGATATCGCCGTGGCAGATGACCTCGTAGGGCTCGACCGCCTCCAGCATCCAACCATCGATCACCTGGGTCGCGAGGTCGCGCGTCACCTCATGCCATTCGCGCAGCACCCCGGCCACCGAGACAAGCGCCTCATCGCTGCGCAACCGCTCAGGCAGTGGGTAGCCTCCCGCCTCCCCCTCGATGAACCCGAGAATCTGCCGCCCGTCGTCGGAAAGACCGAGGAAGCGGGGCGTATAGGCGAAGCCCCTGCCCTCCAGCTCGATGAGCAGGCGCTCAACATTGGCACTTCCCTGCCGCCGCGAGCGCAGGACCCGGCCACCGACCCTGGTCACGCGGGTCGACCCGCCGCCGAGATCCACCACGGCTCCGCTCATCCCTTCTCCCCTCATCCTGCCCCCGGGAGGCCCCGACCCCGAAGGCCCGGCCCTGGTCCCCCGACCCGGTTCCGCCTCAGCGGCGGTGGGCGATGGCCCGGCGGTAGGCCTCCACCGCCCGGCCCACCACATGGCCCCACTGGGGCCCGGGCGGGACCGTGTCATTGTGCTCCTTGATGCGCGCCAGCAGCTCGGGCTCGGTCAGCAGCCGGACCAGAGCCCGGGTCAGGCCGGCGTCGTCGTCGGCCAGCAGGCCATCGACGCCGTCGGTGATGAAATCGCTGACGCCCGACAGGCGCGGCGCGACCACCGCCAGGCCCGCCGCGCGGGCCTCCAGCACGCTGATACCGAAGGACTCCATCGGATTGGCCTGCAGGTAGATATCGGCCCGGGTGAAGGCCTGCGCCAGCTCGCTGCGCTCCACCCGGCCCGCCAGCCCGATGCGGTCGGCCACCGGACTGGCGGCCACCTCGCGGGCCACACGCTCGCGCATGGGCCCATCACCGTACATCTCCAGGACCGCATCCGCGCCGCTGCGCTCCACCGCCGCGGCGAAGACCCGCACCACCTCAAGGGGGCGCTTGCGCTCGATGAGGCGCAGCGAGGCCACCACCCGCAGCGGCCGCGGTCCCTCCTGCCCGGCCGGGCGCTCCAGGTGCCAGTGCTCCAGCGTGATGCCATTGGGCAGGAGGCCCACGCCCCCACCGGCCCCGGCGTGCTCCACCTCGCGGGCGAGCATGGAGGACACGGCGGTCAGGTCCGCATGGCGCTGCCAGCGCCTCACCGGGCTGAGCGGCCCCAGCGCCGCCCCGGCGCGGGCCCAGGAGCCCAGGACGCAGTGGAAGGTGATGGCCAGGGGCAGGCCCCGCGAGCGTGCGGCGGCAATGCCCGACCAGGCGAAGGGCGAGACGATCCCGACCTGGACGTGGACGACGTCGGGGCGCCAGCGCTCCATGACCGCCCCGATCTCCCGGCGCCCCCGTGGATGGACCGGCAGCTCGGCGGGCAGGGGCACCGTGGTGCGGAAGACCGGGAAGCCGTCGGGGTTCTCCACGCTGCGGCCCCGGGCCGGCCCATCGGGGGTGGCGGTGACGACGGCGGGCTCGTGGCCCGCGTCCAGGAGGTTGCGGGCCAGGTCGCGGACCTGGGTCTCGATCCCGCCCAGGCGCGGCGCATAGCAGTCGGAGACGATGAGGATGCGCATGCCGCCAGTGTGCCACGCACCGGCGGCGCCACCGGCCGCCCTGACCGCCGTGGGCCGACCCCGCGCGGGCTCAGGCGGGCGAGCCCGCGCCGCCGGTCCGCAGCTCGGCGATGGCCGTCTCGAAGTCCTCCAGGCAGTCGAAGGAGGAGTAGACCGAGGCGAAGCGCAGGTAGGCGATCTGGTCGAGCTCGCGCAGCGGCCCCAGGATCGCCAGGCCCACCTCGTGGGAGTCCACGAGAGCCTGGCCCCCTGCCCGGATGGACTCCTCGACCTTGTGGGCCAGAAGCGCCAGATCGTCGTCGGAGACGGGCCGGCCCTGGCAGGCGCGGCGCACCCCCACCATCACCTTG
Source organism: Actinomyces capricornis (assembly GCF_019974135.1). NCBI lineage: Bacteria > Bacillati > Actinomycetota > Actinomycetes > Actinomycetales > Actinomycetaceae > Actinomyces > Actinomyces capricornis. The sequence continues at coordinate 2,482,463 of NZ_AP025017.1, read as the reverse complement.
TCCCGACTGAAGGGCTCGACGGCACCCGAGCGCTTGCGCACCGACAGGCTGGTGGTCTCCAGGGTGGTGAAGCGCCGCCCGCACTGCTGGCACTGGCGTCGACGGCGGATGGAGGCGCCGTCCTCGGCGGTACGGGAGTCAACGACGCGCGAGCCGTCATAGTGGCAGAAGGGGCAGTGCACGCGGACATCCTCCGATTTTCATCGCCTCGCGGTCACTGGGAGATTAAACGCCCACCTCCTCCAATAGCAAGAGGCAGTCATGGGTGGCCGGTGATTGATCACCAGGGACTGCGGTGCGCCGCCGCCTGCGGCCCCCACCAGGCCCGGCGGCAGCCCTGGGCCGGCGCCCCAGGACCGAAGGGCCTAGGCGGAGGCGCTGAGCAGGCGGGGGCGGGACAATGCGCGGGTGCCATGGCGCATCGGCAGGGGGCAGAGGCTGTTGGCCGGTGGCACCAGCACGTAGGCTGGCCTCGGGCGGGCGACAGTACGGTCCGCCAGTCGATCCCATCGAGGAGAAGAACGTGTCCGACCGCATCACCAACACTGCTGAAGGCTCCTACCCGACTTCCCGCTCCGGTCGCCCCTCCAAGGTCGCCATCATCGGCGCAGGAGCCGTTGGCTCCACACTCGCCTACGCCTGCGTCACCAAGGGCGTGGCCCGCGAGATCGTGCTGCAGGACATCGCCAAGGAGAAGGTGGAGGCCGAGGCCCTGGACATCGCCCAGGGCATCCAGTTCACCTCCGCCGGCGCGGTCTCCGGCTCCGACGACCCCGAGATCTGCCGGGACGCCGACGTCATCGCCATCACCGCCGGCGCCAAGCAGAAGCCGGGCCAGTCCCGCCTGGAGCTGGCCGGGGCGACCGTGGGCATCATGGAGAAGATCCTGCCCAAGCTCGTCGAGGTCGCCCCCAACGCGATCTTCCTGCTCGTGGCCAACCCGGTGGATGTGGTCACCTACTGCGCCAAGAAGATCACCGGGCTGCCCGAGAACCAGGTCTTCGGCTCGGGCACCGTACTGGACACGGCCCGCATGCGCTACCTGGTCTCCCTGGAGACCGGGACCGCCACCCAGAACATCCACGGCTATATCGCCGGTGAGCACGGCGACTCCGAGGTGCCGCTGTGGTCCTCCACCGAGATCGGCGGCGTGCCGATCACCCAGTGGGGCGCCACCCTGGACGGCGGGGTCTTCGATGAGGCCAAGCGCGAGCGCATCGCCCACGACGTCGTGCGCTCGGCCTACCGCATCATCGAGGGCAAGGGCGCCACGAACTACGCCGTGGGCCTGGCGGTCCAGCGGATCATCAGCGCCGTCCTCAACGACGAGCAGCGCGTGCTGACCATCTCCCCGCTGCTGGAGGACTGGCACGGCATCTCCGATGTGTGCATGGCCGTTCCCACCATCGTGGGCCGTGAGGGCGCCGGGCGCCGCCTGGAGCTGCCCCTGACCGATGGGGAGCACACCGCCCTCAAGGCCTCGGCCGACCACCTGCGCGAGGTGGCCCGCGGCCTGGGCTACTGAGCCCATCGCCGGCCCCCGAGGGCTGATCGGAGGGGCCCGGGCATCTGACGTGCCCGGGCCCCTCCGGTAGGCACTCGCTACAGGGAGCGCAGAACGGTGACGACCTTGCCCATGATCGTCGCGCGGTCGCCGTCGATGGGGGCATAGTCGGGGTTGCGCGGCAGGAGCCACTGGTGGCCGTCGCGCCGGGAGAGCACCTTGACCGTGGCGCTCGCGCCGTCGACGTCCTCGATGAGCGCGGCGACGATCTCGCCATTGGCGGCGTCCGCCTGGGCGCGCACCACCACCCAGTCCCCGTCGCAGATGGCGGCCTCGATCATGGAGTCGCCGTGGACCTCGAGCATGAACAGCTCTCCCCCGCCGGTCAGGCGCCGCGGCAGCGCCATGACGTCGGCGACCTCCTGCTCGGCCAGGATCGGGCTGCCCGCGGCGATGCGCCCGACCAGTGGCACCGCCACCGCCTCCCCCTCCTCGACTCCGGGCAGGGCCTGCAGTCCTCCCGACCACCGGCCCTGAGCCCCAGGATCGCCAGCGCCCTGCGGTGGGGCCAAGGAGGGGTCCTCCTCCTGCGCGCTCGGGCCCGGGGGCACCGGGGGCGGGGAGACGATCTCCATGGCCCGCGGGCGCTTGGGGTCGCGGCGCACCAGGCCCAGGCGCTCGAGCTTGTCGAGCTGGTGCTTGACCGAGGAGGGGCTGGTCAGGCCCACTCGCGCACCGATCTCCCGCAGCGAGGGCGGGTACCCGCGCACCGAGACAGCCTCGCGCACCGCCTCGTAGACGGCCAGCGCCCGCTCGTCCAGGTCGCCCAGGATCTCGGCGACGGTGGGCGCGGCCGCCCGCCCGCCCGCCTCCCGGTCCACTGTGGTGCTCATCTCCCTGCCTTCCCCTGTCATTACCCGTCATAGCGCCCCTGAGCGCGGCGACGGCGCTCCAGGGCGCGTCCTCGTGTCGGTTTTCGTGTCGGTGCCCCGTGGTGGTCTTGACACGTCAAGCCTAGAGGCAGGACGGGCACAGTTCAAACACCTGTTCGAAGAGGTGCTGGACGCTCCCGCCTCCAGGCAGTAGTCTATCGAACAGTTGTTCGTCGAACACGTGTTCAGGAGGAAGACATGAGCGCCACCATCGCCCCGCCCCGGCCCAGTGCCGGAAACCCCAGGCAGGCATCCTCCCGCAGGCCCACGCTGCGACTCGTCCCGAGCACCGGGGTGCAGGATCCGGCCGCCCCAGCGGCGCAGCCCCACCCGGCGCCGCGCCCGCAGCTCGGCAGCCGACCCGCACGCCACCTGCGCCTGGTCACCAGCGCCGCGATCGACGCCGTCACCGGCATGGGCATCGGGGCGGGCGCCTCCCGCCCCGATGGGATCCCGCTCCCCCTCCCGCCCTCCCCGGCCGGCGCCTCCCCCGAGACCGCCGGTCCCACCAGTGCAGCAGTGCCGCTGACACCCCCGGCAACGGCTCCGTCCCTCCGCGCCCCGGCACCCCGGCGCCCCGGCGAGCCCCTGGCCCTGCGCGACCCCGCCGTCCACCCGTCTAGCCGCCCGGGGGCCACGCAGGCCCACTCCGAGCGGCGCGGTGCCAGGATCGCGGCCGGGATCACGACCGGGATCGCGGCGCTTCCCGACCCGCCGCGCAGGACCTCCACCCCGGCCCGGCGGCAGGGCTCCCGCACGGCGGCCGGCAGCACGACCCCGGCCGGCAGGGCGGCATCGACCAGGGCATCAGGCAGGACGGCGCTCCTGGCCCCCAACCACCCAGCGGTGCGCTCGGCCAGGATCCGCTCCGCGCAGGAGGCCGCCCTCGGCGCCGGCAGCGCTCGGGCGCTGCCAGCCACCGAGCAGCGGGCTCCGCGCCGCTCCGCCTCCTCCCAGGCCCTGCCCCTGCCGGTGCGCCGCTTCATCGCCGCCCTGGGCGCCTGCCTGATGGTCATCATGCTGATCTCCTCCGGCCTGGTGGTCTCCGGCCTGGCCAGCACGCAGCCCACGCGCACCACCACGACGGTGGTCCAGCCCGGGCAGTCCCTGTGGGAGGTGGCCTCGGCCACCGGCTCCTCGGATGTGCCCCAGACGGTGGCCACGATCGTGGAGCTCAACGGCCTGGACAGCCCCACCATCCACGCCGGCGAGACACTCACCATCCCGGTGCACTGACGCCGGGGCGACTGAGACCAAGGCGGCGCAAGACCGGAGGGCGGCCGGGGCCGATGCTCAGTCCCGAGCGGCCAGGCGCTCCAGCGCGCCGCGGACCACCTCAGGATCCGTCGTCGGCCACAAGGCGGGAATGGAACGGGTGAGGAATCCCGAGTAGCGGGCGGTGCGCAGTCGGGAGTCCAGCACCGCGACCACACCGCGATCGTCTGCCCGGCGGATGAGGCGCCCGGCCCCCTGGGCCAGGAGCAGGGCGGCATGGGTGGCCGAGACGCTCATGAACCCATTGCCTCCCGCGGCCGCCACGGCCTCGGTGCGCGCCTGGGCCACCGGGTCGTTGGGGCGCGGGAAGGGAATGCGGTCCATGACCACCAGGCGGCAGGTACGCCCGGGCACATCCACCCCCTGCCACAGGCTGAGGGTGCCCACCAAACACGCCCGCTCGTCGGCCGCGAAGGCCTCCACCAGTGCCGGCAGGCTGTCCTCCCCCTGGGCATGGACCGGTAGATCGGTACTGCCGCGCAGCACCTGCGCCGCCTCCTGGGCCGCCTGCCGGGAGGAGAACAGCCCCAGCATGCCGCCCTGCGAGGCCTCGACCAAGGCCAGCATCTCATCCAGAGCCGCCTCGGAGATCCCCGCGCCGGGCCGGGGCAGGTGGGCGGCCACATAGAGGATGCCCTGGCGCGGGTAGTCGAAGGGGGAGCCCACATCGATGCCCTCCCAGGCATGACCCGCCAGCACCAGTCCCAGGGACCGGGCCACCGGGTCGAAGCTGCCGCCCAGGGCCAGGCTCGCCGAGGTCAGGACCACGGCCCTGTCCGCCAGGAGCGCATCGGCCACCGGCCCCGCCACATCGATGGGCGCGATGAGCAGCCGGGCCGGATCATTGCCCATGCGGGGCCGCTCCACCCAGGCCACATCGCGGCCGCGCGCCACCGAGTCCGAGACCATCCTCTCCACGGCATCCAGCAGATCCCCCACCGCGGTGCGGGCCAGGGCCAGGCCACCCGCACCGCCTGCCGCTTCGGCACCACCGCGCTGGCCGGCGGCGCGGGCCCGCTCGCGCACATCCACGGCCACCTGGCGGGCGGCGGCCTCCAGCACCACGAGGGCATCTCCCAGGGCCGCCGGCAGACCTCCCTCCAGGCGGCCCTCCGGCATCTGGGCCAGCACCAGCTGGAGCTGCTGGCCGGCGGCCTCCAGCTCTGAGACCAGCACGGAGGCGTGCTTGCGCGCGGTGGCCGCAGTGCGGGCCACCGCCGCCGCGGAGAGCAGCACCGTGCCCTGGGAGCGCACCCGATCAGCCAGCTCGTGGGCCTCATCGACCACCAGCACCTCATGCTCGGGCAGCAGCCCCGGGTTGCCCGCCGCCACCACCCCCAGCATCGAGTGATTGGTGACCACCACATCAGCCTGGGCGGCCTGGGCCCGGGCCGCCTCGGCGAAGCAGTCGCGCCTCAGGGGGCAGGAGGCCCCCAGGCACTCGTTCCTGGCCACCGAGACCTGCGCCCAGGCCCGGTCAGAGACCCCGGGCACCAGATCATCGCGGTCACCGGTGCCGGTGCGGGCGGCCCATTCGCGCAGCCGCACCACCTGCTCCCCCACGCTGGCCTCGCCGCCCTCGCCGACCGCGGGCCGGGCCACCGCCTGCCCGGCGTCGAACAGGGCGCCGTCGTCCTCGGGGTAGCCGCCCTGGAGCCGGTGGAGGCACAGGTAGTTCTGCCACCCCTTGAGCAGGGCCGTCACCGGTCGGGTGCCGCTGACATGCTCCACCGCCTCGGCGGCCAGTGGGGCGTCCTTGACCAGGATCTGCCGCTGAAGGGCGAGGGTCGCGGTGGACACGACCACCCGCTGGCCGGTGGACACCGCGTGGACCATGGCGGGAACCAGGTAGCCCAGGGACTTGCCCGTCCCGGTGCCCGCCTGGACCAGCAGATGGGCGCCGTCCTCGATGCTTCGGCTCACCCGGGCGGCCATAGTCGCCTGCCCCTGGCGGGGGCTGCCGCCCAGGCGCTCGACGGCGGCCTCCAGGGCCTCGCGCACCTGCTGCTCATGCTCCCCGGGCGGGGGCGCCGTACTCGCCACCGGCACTCAGGACTGGGCCGATGGGCGGGCGGCCGACTCGAGCTCTGCCGCCAGGGCGGCGCTGACCCGGGCCACGATCCGGGTGCCGTCAGGGGCGTAGTCGATGGTCTCGATCTCGCCCTCGGCATGCACCCGGGAGACCAGGTCGCCGCGAGAGTAGGGCACCACCAGGTCCACCGTCACCTCGGGGCGCGGGAGCATCTGGTCGATGCGCTCGCGCAGGGCCTCGATCCCCTCCCCGGTGCGCGCCGAGACCACCATGGCCCCCGGCAGGCGCGTGCGCAGGGCCGCCAGGGTGACGGCGTCGGCCAGGTCGGCCTTGTTGAGCACGATGAGCTCGGGGACCTCCAGGGCGCCCGGGATCTCCGAGAGCACCGTGCGCACGGCGGCGATCTGGCTGACCGGGTCGGGGTGGGCGGCGTCGACGACGTGCAGCAGCAGGTCCGCGCCGGCCACCTCCTCCAGGGTGGAGCGGAAGGCCTCGATGAGCTCGTGGGGCAGGTTGCGCACGAACCCGACGGTGTCGGTCAGGGTGTAGACGCGCCCATCGGCGGTCTCGGCCCGGCGCACCGTGGGATCCAGGGTGGCGAACAGGGCGTCCTGGACCATGATCCCGGCGTCGGTGAGCCGGTTCATCAGCGAGGACTTGCCGGCGTTGGTGTAGCCGGCGATGGCCACCGAGGGGATCCGCCCGCGGCGGCGGGACCCGCGCTTGGCCTGCCGGGAGGGCTCCATGGCCTTGATCTGCCTGCGCAGCTTGGCCATGCGCTCACGGATGCGGCGGCGGTCCAGCTCGATCTTGGTCTCGCCGGGGCCGCGCGAGCCGATCCCCTGCCCCCCGGCCACGCGCCCGCCGGCCTGCCGGGACATCGACTCGCCCCAGCCGCGCAGGCGCGGCAGGAGGTACTCCAGCTGGGCCAGCTCGACCTGGGCCTTGCCCTCCCGGGACTTGGCGTGCTGGGCGAAGATGTCCAGGATGAGGGCGGTGCGGTCGACGACCTTGACGCCCACGGCATCCTCCAGGGCGCGGCGCTGGGAGGGGGCGAGCTCGCCGTCGACGATGACCGTGTCGGCGCCGTTGGCCGCCACCATGTCCGCCAGCTCACGGGCCTTGCCGCTGCCCAGGTAGGTGGCCGGGTCGGGGTGGTCGCGCCGCTGGATGAGGGCGTCGAGGACCTCCGAGCCGGCGGTCTCGGCCAGGGCGGCCAGCTCGCGCAGGGAGGTCTCGGCGTCCTGGGAGTCCTGCTCGGCCCGGGCGGTGGCGGAGCCCAGGCCCGTCGCCGGGGCGGCGCGCCGGGTGGACAGGTCCAGGCCGACCAGGACGACCCGCTCCAGGCGGACCTGGCGGTACTCGACCTCGGAGACGTCCTCGAGCTCGGTGGACAGCCCTGCCACCCGCCGCAGGCCGGCGCGGGCCTCGCGCTCGATGGCGCCGTCGTCGAGGTCCCCGCCCTCCTGCGGGCCGGCCAGGGAGCCGGTGGAGGCGGCGGTGGAGGCCAGGGCGGTGCCCGTGCGCGACAGGACGCGGGCGACGATGTCCTCGGCCGTCGTCGTGGGGGGCGCGCCCGCAGAGACTGCAGCGTCAGCAGAATCGGCCGGGCCCGCGGGGTCCGCGGAGCAGGCGGAGTCAGTGGAGTCAGGGGTGGGGTGGTGGGTCACAAGGATTCCTTCTCGTCGGCATACGCGTCGGCCCGCTCCCGGGTGGGTGGAAGCAGCCCAGGGGCCATCGGGCCTGCAGGGGACTGGGGGGCGAGTGCCTGTGGCGTCACAGGCGGCTCAGCGCATACGAAGAATCCACATGAGGCAGGACTATAGCGCCCGGTCCCGTGCGAGGCCAGTGCGACCCGACGGCGGGAGGCGCCCGCCCCTGCCCGCAGGCCCAACCCCGGCACGGGCATCGCCCGGCGAGCGGCTCGGTAGCCTGAGCATTGTGAGCCATGCCCCTGCTGCTGACGAGCCGTCCCCCGCACTCTCCCTGCGCAACACCCTGGTCACCCGTCAGGGCCATCTGGTGATGGCGATGCTCGTGGTCGAGCTGCTGGCCGGGATGCAGATCTATATCAACCAGACCGTCCTGCCCCTGCTGGCCACCGACCTGCACGCCCGCAGCCACTATGGTCTGGTGACGGCGGCCGCGCAGGTGCCCACCTTCCTGACCATGCCTCTGGGCGGGGCGATGCTCGCCCGCTGGCGGGCGGATCGGCTCATGACGGCGCTGACGGCCCTCCTGGTCGTGGGTGCCGTCCTGGGCGCGCTGGCCCCGGGCATCGAGGTATACGTGGCAGGGGAGGTGCTGCGGGGCCTGGCGGCCGGGGCGCTGGCCACTGTGTCGATGGGCGTGCTCGTGGCGGGCCTGCCCGATGCCTGGCGGCGACTGTTCCTGGCCGTGGGGTCGGCGACCTGGGTGATCTCCTCACTCCTGGGCCCCGCCTACGCCGCCACCATCTCCGAGCTCTACAGCTGGCGCTGGGCGCTGGTGGCCTACATCCCCCTGCTCATCGGGGCGCGTCTGGTGATGTCCCGTGAGATCCGCGGCCTGCGGGTGGGCCAGGATGAGGGAGCCGGGGCCCCCTGGCCGGCGGCACTGGCCCTGGCGGGCGGGGTGGGGATCATCGGCGCCCTGCCCGCGGCCGGCCCCTGGTTCTGGCCGGGCTGCGCCATGGGGGTGGCGGCGGCACTGTGGGCCTGCGCGCGGGTCTTCCCGCCCGGCACGCTGCGCCTGGTCCCGGGGCGGCGGGCCGGGATCGCCACCCTGGCCTGGGTCAGCACCGCCTACCTGGCCCTGGACTACCTCGTGGCCCCCGCGGCCCACGATGTCCTGGGCCTGGATGCGGGCATGATCGGCTGGGCGCTCACGGCCGCGGGCGTGGCCTGGTCCGCCGTGGCGCTGTGGAACGGCTCCAGGCCCGCCCGGGCCCCCGGCCGCTACATGCGCCGGATCTGCCTGGGGGCGGTGTGCTTCGTCGTCGGCGGGCTGATCATGGCAGCGGCCTTCCACGGGCAGGCGCCCTGGTGGTGCATGCACGTGGGCTTCACCCTGGCGGGGGCGGGCATGGGCCTGAGCCACCAGGACACGATCATCCGCTGCGTGAGCCCGCCCCCGGCCCAGGAGGACCGGCCCGGGGACGGCATCTCCGAGGCGCGCGCCGCGACCTCGGTGACCATCGCCTCGGCGGCGGGCGCCGCCACCCTGGGCACGCTGGCCGCCGCCTTCGTGGCCCCCACCGATCTGGGGGTGGAGCAGGACCGACTGGTGGGGATCGTCATCGTCCTGGTGGTCCTGCTGGCGGCCACCCCGCTGCTGGCCCGGCGGGCGGCCTGAGCCGCCGGCCCCCGCCCGCTGCACATCTTCAGCCACGGATCGGGCCCAGGGCCCCGGGTTTTCCGCATGATCGCGTCGGGGGCCCGGTTGAAGATGTGCAGCGGGGCGGGGCGGGTGGTGGCGGTAGCCTGGCGGGCGTGAGCGAGCAGCACTACTTCAGCCCCTCCCCCCAGGCTCCCGCGCAGGAGCGCACTCACCGCTTCCTCATTGACGGCCACCACTACGAGGTGGTCACCGCCTCGGGGGTCTTCAGCACCGATCGCCTGGACAAGGGCACCCAGGTGCTGCTGGACCACGTGCCACGCCCCCCGCAGGAGGGGACGCTGCTGGACCTGGGCTGCGGCTGGGGCCCCATCGCACTGGCTCTGGCGCAGGCCTCCCCCGGGGCCGAGGTGCTGGCCACCGACATCAACGAGCGCGCAGTGGAGCTCACCGCGCGCAATGCGGCCCACGCGGGCCTGGGCAGTATCAGGGCCTGCCGGGCCGATCACCTGCTTGGCGAGCTGCGGGCCTCTGGCCGAAGGGTGGATCTCATCTGGTCCAATCCGCCGGTGCGCATCGGCAAGGAGGCCCTGCACGAGCTGCTGTGCACCTGGCTGGCCCTGCTGTCGCCAGGCGGCGAGGCCTGGCTGGTGGTGGGCAAGAACCTGGGCGCGGACTCCCTGGCGCGGTGGCTGACCGACCAGGGGTGGGCGGCGTCGCGCGAGGCCTCCTCCAAGGGATTCCGGGTGCTGCGGGTGCGCCGGGGCTGAGCCTCCGGCGCTCGCCTGGCACACAGGCGGCTGGGCGTGGGAGCGGTGCCGGTGCGCTCTATGAGTGCGGTCCGCCTCTGCGCCCCCGTCCGTGATCCCTGTGGTCGGCCCGGCATGACCCGGTGGCATGGTCCTCGCTCATGTACCGCACAGGCTGATGCCGGCGGTTGGCGTCGTGCGCGTCCGTGGCACTTAGGGCTGCGGCGCCTGAAAGCGCCGCCAATCCTGGTTCGGATCCTGGGGCGGCTCCGGGGCGTACTGACCAGGGACCGGCTGGCCCGGGGCGTACTGACCAGGGACCGACTGGCCCGAGGCGTACTGACCAGGGACCGACTGACCCGGGGCGTAGTGGCCCTGGAGCGGCTGCGTCGATGCAGCAGGGTCGGCCATGTACTGGCCCGGGACCGGTTGGCCCGGGGCGTACTGGAACTCAGGGACGGGGGCGTAGGCCGATGGCTGCTGGCCGGGGACCTGAGAGGAGGGTCCGGCGGCATAGCCCGGGAAGGACTGCCCCGCTGCCTGTGGCAGGTACTGCCCGACCGGGGTGGCGACCCCCATCTGCGCAGGAACGGCCATCGCCTGGCTCTGCTTCTTGCGCCGTGACATCACCACCGCCGTGACGACTCCCGCCGTCCCACCCAGAACGACCAGGAGGAGCACCGCCCACACCCATGACGCGACTCCCGGTGAGTCGGCGCCCTCGGCGCGCATCTCGCCCTCGCGCTGGGCGTTGTCCCAGCGCACGGTATCGCCGTCGATCTTCCCGCTCTTCGAGGCCGACTCCACGTCACCGGGGAAGACGACCGCGACCTCGGCCTTGTCCATGGAGTCGAAGGTGCCACTGTCGAAGACGACCTCATACGTCTTCTCCTTGTGCCTCACCGAGACGTCGGTTCCCAAGAAGTCATCAGCCGAGGACATTCTCATTCCCTTAACCGTGATCCGGCAGGCAGGATCACCGTGGATTTCAGTCGTGGCGACCGTGATATCACCATCAGTATCCGAGAAATTGGAGATATCGCAGAAGTCATCCAATTCACTGCTCGATCCCCCCTCCTCCACCAGGATAACGTCGACATCCACCTTGCCGTCCTCACGAAAGGTCAAGGTGTACTTCAGGTGGGAGTCGCCGTAGGCGGCGGCAGCCGGCGGAGCGCAGACCACCACAAATGCGGGCAGCAGCATCACCAGCAGCGCAGGCAGGAGACGAGAACGCAGCGCACGGAGGGAAGGGCTCATACGTGGAATGCTATCGCTATTCGACCCTGCTGGGGAGCGCATGAGAACTCACGACGGCGACCATGGATACTCATCCCCATCAATGCCCATACCACCCCGTGCACCCGGGGAGACGAGCCCGGCGGCGCCCTCCTCGATCGAGACGGCCAGATCGCTGCCGAAAAGGCGCCACCGGAGATCAGCATCCCGAAGACCCGGGGTGGGGCGCGACCCCACGCCCCCCGCCGGCTCACCGCGCCCGGGAGACCCGCAGGTCGACCGCTGCCACCACGGCGGCCAGGGCGATGATAAGGACCTCCAGCGCCAGGCCCACCTGGGTGGCCGTCCCCCAGCCCCGGCGGGCGGCGACGGCGAAGGCCAGGCCGGTGATCATCGCGATGCCGATGGAGGTGCCGATCCTCTGCCCCGTCTGCATGACCCCTCCGGCGGCCCCCGCATGCTCCACGGGCACATCCGCCAGGGACAGTGTCTGGTTGGGAGTGACGACCATTCCCTGGCCGATGCCCAGGATGCCCAGGCTCACCGCCATCCACCAGGGGCTCCACCCGGCACTGGCCTGGAGGTGGACCACCCCGATCGAGGCGGTCATCCCGATGATCCCCAGGATCATGCCCCACAGGACCATCGCCCGGCCCACCCGGGCGGTCCTCCGGCCGGCGGCCGCGGAGGAGATCCCACTGGCCAGCGCCGAGGGCACGGAGATGAGCCCGCTGGCCAGGGCGCTCAGGCCCAGGCCGGTCTGCACGTACTGGACGACGATCAGCCACACCGCGGTGTACCCCATGAAGTAGATCGCGATGGTCAGGCTGCCGAAGGCGAAGGAGGGGATGCGGAACAGCTCGAGATTGACCATCGGCGATCTGCCGCGCCCGGCGTAGCGCCGCTCCCAGGCCGCCCACGCCAGGATGACCAGGAGGCCGACGAGGAGGAGCGACCAGATCCACCCGCCGTGGCCGGCGGCGGTGAAGGGAAGCATGATGAGGACGGTGCCCAGGGTGAGCAGGAGCATGCCCACGGGGTCGAGGTCGGGCAGGCGGCCTCGGACCGGGCGCTGCACGGGCCGGCCCGCCGTACTCCCCCGCCCGCCGTCGTCTGCGGCGGTGTCGGGGGCGTCGGCGGGGCCGGCGCTGGCGGGCTCGCCCCGCTGCCTCCGGCCCCAGGCGCTGGAGGGAAGGGCGCGCCAGGCGGCCCCGGCGCCCGCCAGGGCGAAGGGGACGTTGATGAGGAAGGAGGAGCGCCAGCCCCACTCCGGGCCGAGCCAGCCGATGAGTCCCCCGGCCAGGATCGGGCCGAGCGCCACCGAGATCCCGATGATGCCTCCCAGAAGCCCATAGGCCCGCCCGCGCAACTCACCGGCGAAGTACTGCTGGATCATGCCGGTGACCTGCGGGTTGAACAGGCCGGCACCAACACCGGTGAGCAGGCGCGCCAGGTTGAGGCCGACGGTGTTGGGGGCCAGTCCGGAGGCCAGTGAGCCCAGCCCGAAGACCAGCAGTCCGACGATGAAGATCCGGCCCCGCCCCAGCACGTCGCCGGCCCGTCCCGCGGGCACCAGGAGCACGCCGAAGACCAGGGCGTAGCCGGAGACCAGCAGCTGCAGTCCGCCGCTGCCGGTCCCCAGGTCGCTGCCGATGGCGGGCAGGACGACGTTGATGCTGGAGACCGCCAGCAGCGAGACGAAGGCCGGGATGAGCAGGATGGCCAGGAGGCGGCGCTGCCCGGGACTCATCGTGGGGCGGCCGGCTGAACTGCTTGCGGGGGTGGCTGGAGCGGCGGGGTCGGGTTCGGGCGGAGCAGGCACCGGGGGAGGCTATTCCTCCAGGCCCTCAGTCGTACAGTGCGGGACCTCCATCCACGCCGGTATCCGGCTCATGCCCCGCTGCGGGGCGGGGCGGGATGCTCGGTCGGACCGGTCTGGGCCGACGACGCCGCCTGTGCCCTGTCGGGGGCCGGTGCGGGATCCCCGGGGGCGGACCAGCGCCCGCGGCGCAGGTCGATGGCCAGGCCGATCCCCAGGGCGATGAGGGCCGGCAGGATCCATCCGGTCGAGGCGCTCCACACCCCGGTGCGCGCCAGGGCCTGCCCGGGGGCCGACCAGCCGACCTCCTCCAGGGCCGAGACGGCACCCAGCACTCCGGCCACGGCCACCGGCCAGGTGTAGGCCGCCCGCAGGTGCCCAGGGGCCAGGGCGTCCAGGAGCGTGACCACCACCAGGCTGATCGTCATCGGGTAGAGCAGGAGGGTCAGGGGTGAGACGATGGTCAGGATCGCACCGAGCCCCAGATTGGCCAGGAGCATCGACAGGGCGGTGCCTCCCAGGAGCTGGCGGTTGAAGGGCACCGCCGGCCAGGCGGCGTAGGCGTAGCCCGCCCAGGCGGCCAGGAGCCCCACCACCGTGGTCAGGCAGGCCAGGATGACGATGGCGGCGAAGATGATGACACCGAGGGCGCCCAGGGACTGGGCGGCTGCCGCACGCAGGAGCGCGGCGCCGTCGTCGGCGGGCCCGGGGGTGCGGGCGCCCACGAGGGCCAGGCCGATGTAGACGCAGGCCAGGAGGGTGGCGGCGATGATGCCGGCCAGGCAGGTGGCGCGCAGGATCTGGCGGGGCTGCGCGATGCCCCGCTGCCGCAGGGAGGTGATGACGACGATGCCGAAGACGGTGGCCGCCAGTACATCCATGGTCAGGTAGCCCTGGGTCAGGCCGGTGCCCAGCGGGGCCCGGGCGTAGGGGCCCTCGGCGGGGCGCGGGACCCCGGTGGCGGTCAGCAGGACCGCCCCGCACAGGACGGCCAGCAGGGCCAGGAGCGCGGGTGTCAGCCAGCGGCCGATGGAGTCGGCCATCCGCCCGGGGCGCATGGCGATGAGGAGGGCCAGGCTGAAGAACACCACGATGTGGAGGGCCAGGACCCAGCCCCCGGGCCTGAGGCCCATCAGCTCCAGGACGGGGCGGGTGGCCAGCTCGTAGGCGACGGTGGCCACCCGGGGCACGGCGTAGAGCGGCCCGATCGACAGGTAGACGGCCAGGGGCATGAGCACCCCGAAGCGCGGGCCCACCCGGCGGGCCAGTCCCAGGATGCCCTCCCCGGAGGTGGATACGGCCATGATGGCCACCAGGGGCATGATCACGCCGGTGGTCAGGAAGCCTGCCATCACGGCGGGCAGCCCGCTGCCCGCCGAGGCCCCCAGGACTGGGGGGAAGATGAGGTTGCCGGCCCCGAAGAACAGGGCGAAGAGCATGAGGCCGGTGGTCACGGCGCTCAGGGCGCCCGCAGCGGGCCGGGAGGACGGCGCTGTCCTGTGGATGGTTGGGTGGGTCACGGTGTCTTTTCTTGGCTCGTGCCGGGATGCTCGGGTCCCGGCAGACGGGTCAGGGGGCGAGGTCTCGGGGCTCAGGGCAGGCGCACGCGGGCGGTCAGCTGCGCCGGCCCGGTGAGCAGGATGGAGGCGCCGGGGGCGAGCGGATCGGTCCCCACGTGCACGCCCAGCTCCCCGCCCGGCACGAGCAGCCGGTAGTCCTGGGTGGCGTGATCGGCGTCCTGCCCGCTCCACAGGCTCAGGGCCACGGCGGCGGCGCAGCATCCCGTTCCGCAGGAGCTGGTCTCCCCCACGCCCCGCTCCAGGATGCGCAGGCGCGCCACGCCGACGCTGCGCCCCGTGTGCGGGTCGGTCTCCTCGCCCAGGGGGACGACGAGCTCCAGGTTGGTGCCGGCCTCGGGCTCGGGGTCGTAGCGCACCGGCGCACCGGAGTCGCGCAGGCCCGCGAACTCGGCGGCCTCCAGCTCCTCCTCATCGGCCAGGGCGACGACGGTGTGCGGGTTGGGCATGCGCACGCTCAGTGCCGCCCGGGGCCCGTCGAGCCCGGGGACCTCGACGGCGGTGTCCCACCCCTCCTCCTGGGCCCGCCGGGGGTGCGCCAGGCGGGCGGGCCCCATGTCCACCGTCCACAGGTCGCCCAGGCGGGTGATGGTGCGGGCGCCTCCGCGCGTGCCGATGGTCAGGCTCTGCCCGTCGGCGGTGGGGGCAACGCCCTCGGCGTCCAGGACGTGGGCGAAGAGGCGGGCGGCATTGCCGCACATCTCGGCCACGGAGCCGTCGGCGTTGTAGTAGTCCATGAACCACCTCGCCTCCGGGACCGCGGCCGCGAAGTCCTGGGCCCCGGGAAGGGCTGCGGTGCGCACGACGCGCACGAGGCCGTCGGCGCCCACGCCTGCGCGCCGGTCGCTCAGCGCGGCGATATCGCCGGCGCTGAGCGCCACCTGGCAGTCGGGGTCGATGAGCAGGAGGAAGTCGTTGAGGGTGGCGTGGCCCTTGAGGAGCTCGCGCCCCTGAAGGCCTGTGGCGCCGCCCTGGTGGGGGCCTGAGGTGTCCGGCATGGGCCCCAGCCTAAGGGACGGCCGGCCATGGGCTGCTGCGTGCGGGGATTCCCAGGGCCTTCCCGGACCCCACTGCTCCGCTCTCGCCCCTCTCACCGGGGCCCTGCGGTGGGCGGGCGCCGTGTCCACAGCCTCAGGACCCGCCCCTGGGAGGGGGCACCTGGGCCGGGCCGGTGCGCCTCAGTCGGCCAGGCGCGCCTCGAGCAGGCCCAGGGCCGCCCCCAGGGCCCGCCCGGCGGCCTCCCGCGGCGGCGGGGCACCGGCGCCGCCCAAGGCCTCGCGGCCGGCCGCGCCGCCGGGGGCAGCGCCGCGGGTGGGCACGGTACCGGTGTCGATCCAGTGCACGCGCGGGTCGCGGCGGAACCACTTGATCTGGCGCGAGGCCAGGGTGCGCGTGGCCTGGACGGTGCGGGCGATGGCCTCCTCGTACCCGAGATCGCCGTCGAGGACCTCCAGGGCCTGGCTGTAGCCGATGGCCCTGGGCGCGGTACTGCCCTCGCGCAGCCCCCGGCCCACCAGCTGCTCGACCTCCTGGAGGAGCCCGGCATCGAACATGGCCCGGGCGCGGGCATCGATGCGGGCATTGAGCCCCTGGCGCTCGGGGCGCAGGGCCAGGTGGAGGGTGGGGGCGGCGTCCCGGTAGTCGGGCAGGCCGGCAGAGAAGGGCCGACCGGTGATCTCGATGACCTCCAGGGCGCGCACGATCCGACGGGCATCGCCGGCCTCGATGCGCCGGGCCGCCAGGGGATCGCGGCGGGCCAGCTCCTGGCGCAGCGCCTCCAGCCCCTGGACGCGGGCGCGCTCCTCCAGCGCACGGCGCACCCGGGGGTCGGTGCCGGGGAAGTCGATGTCGTCGGTCAGGGCCCGCACGTAGAGCCCGGAGCCTCCCACGATGATCGGCACGTGGCCGCGGGCCTCGATGGCCGCCAGATCCGCCCGGGCGTGACGCTGGTAGGAGGCGACATTGGCCTCCTGGTGGACCTCCAGCACGTCGATCTGATGGTGGGGCACGCCCCGGCGCTGGTCGAGGGGCACCTTGGCGGTGCCGATGTCCATGCCCCGGTAGAGCTGGGAGGCGTCGGCGTTGACGATCTCGGCCCCGTGGCCGGCGGCGGCCAGGTGCTCGGCCAGGTCCAGGGCCAGGTCGGACTTGCCGGTGGCGGTGGGCCCCACCACGGCGATGCGCAGGCCCACTCAGATCTCCGGCAGCAGGGGGCCGACAGCGCTGAGGGCCTGGGTGCAGGCCGACAGGGCGGTGTTGAGGTGGAGGCGCAGCTGGGCGTCGGTGATGCCCGAGCTCATATCCATCATGTAGGTGGCCCGCACCCGGGGCCCCACGGGGCTGTCCAGGATGCCGACGGTGGGGAAGAACTTGTCGCGGTTCCAGTCATTGGCGCTGGCGGCGATCTCGTCGCGCTGGGAGACCGGCGCCGGGTCCTGCCAGTCGCCGGAGACCAGGAGCCAGCCGTCGTGGCCCTGGGGGATCTCGATGACGAAGGGGAAGTCGTCCCAGGTGCCCAGCAGGCAGGCGTGCCCGTCCTCGTCGTGGCGGCGCACGGCGTAGCCCATCGGGCCGGTGATGGTGTGCTCGACACGGTCGAGGTCGAGGGCGTCGATCGCCTCGGGCCCGCCGAGGAGCCGCCCGGCCCCCTGCGCACCCGGGATGCCGGTGCCCCTGGCGGAGGCCGGGGGCTCCACGCCCTCGGCCGGGTCGATACCGGCCCCACCCGCACCAGTGGTGCCCGTACCCGTCTCGCCTGCGCCCGAGACACCCGGACCGGCGCTGTCCTGGCCAGCCGTCTTAGCGCCCGCGGGGCCTGCACCGCCGCTCCCAGCCGCCTGCGGCTCCGGCGGGAGGGAGGCCGGCGCTGAGGCGGAGCCGGCACCGGGCCCGGTGGGCTGGGCCGGGGCCTGCGGGGCGCTGCGTCGTCGGGGGTCGGAGCCGGGCCCCGCGGGTCCTGAGGCCCCTCGGCCCCGCCGGTCCTCCTGGGGCCCCGCAGTATCCGCCGGCGGGCAGGAGGTGGGGTCCTGCGGGGGCAGGGCGCGCTGGTCCCAGCCCTTGCCCAGCAGCCTGAGGATGAAGTCGGTGAGGCGGTGCTTGCGTCGTGCCATCAGGGCTCCAGGCTACCGCGCAGCGGATCGGGGAACTGGTCCTCGGCCTCCCTCATGAGGGCGATGATGAGCCGGCACCCGGTGAAGATGAACTCGGAGAGCTGCTGGTCGGTCATGCCCGCGCCCAGGGGGTAGGTGACCTCTCCGTGGAGGCGCACGACGCCGTTGTCGGAGATGGTCAGGTAGGCCTTGGGGCCGATGCGCGTAATGTTCCAGTCCTCCACCAGGTCGCGCAGTGGCCCGAGGGACTCGGTCTCGGCGATACGGTGCCACACGCCGCGCAGCTGGACGGCGCGCGTGTCCTGGAAGACGACGTGGACGGTCACCAGCCTCCAGGGGATGCCCACGTCCCCCTCGTCGTCGACGAAGTACCTCAGCCCCAGATCCTGGACGCAGGCCCGCACGCGCTCAGCGTCGACCGGCGTGGGCGCCGCGGGCACAGGGGCATCGGATCTGGACATGGCGCCCAGGGTAAGCGGTGGGGGCATCGGCCCGACGGCACATCCCGGCGGCTCCACCATGAGCGCAATACCCTCCCGCCTGCGGCCGGGAGCACCCGACCGCACCCGCCAGCACTCGGGGGCGGGCCTCGGCGTCGGTACGCCGCCGTGGGGGCGACGGGAATAGCCGGGACGGGAGCCTGGTTGGAATGGACAGCCCGCTCATAAGAATATGTGCGGCGAATCCCAAGAATCATAGGTGACATCATGAAGTTTGCGCGTCAACGCCGCCGCCCCCTGCTGATCCTGGGCGCTGCGGGCCTCCTCGTCCTGGCCGCCGGCCTGGCGGTGTTCAAGCCGTGGCTGCTGCTGGTCGACGTCAAGGTCGACGACGAGGTGCCCGTGGTCGCCGCAGCGCCCGCCGCCCCGGAGGCGGGGGGCGCGGAGGCGGGCGGCACCGATGCCGCCGCCGACCCCACCGCCCAGGGGGACTCTGGGGCCGCCGTGGTGGTCTCCAGCGGGACGTTCATCTCCCACGAGCACGAGACCAGCGGCACGGCCAGCATCGTGCGCCACCCCGACGGCTCCCACCAGCTGGTCCTGGAGAACCTGGAGACCTCCAACGGCCCCGATGTGCGCGTGTGGCTCAGCGCCGGCCCAGTGGTCGAGGGCAGGGACGGATGGTTCACCGCGGGCGAGCACGAGCACCTCGATGTCGCCCCCATCAAGGGCAACCGCGGCAACCAGGTCTACGACCTGCCCGAGGGCTTCGACCCCTCGGTGTGGCCGACCGTGGACCTGTGGTGCGAGGACTTCTCCGTCTCCTTCGGCGCCGCCGCCCTGGAGCAGCCCTGATCCGGCCCCCTGGAGGCCGCCAGTCCCGACCGTGCCGCGGTCCCCGTGCCATCGCCGGGGGCCGCGGCGCTTCTCGTCTCCCGTGACCTCCCAGCCTCGATCCCAGTGCCTCCTCAGCCGGGCTCCTTCTCCCACATCCCGTTGAGCGCCTCGGAGAAGGTCCAGCGGTTGAGCAGGTGCTCGAAGCGCTCCCCGTCGATGTAGACCACGGGGCTGCCGTCCTCGGTGAGCCCCTCGACCTCCAGGGCGTCCTTGAGCACCTTGGGCTCATCGATCCCCGAGTCAATGCGCTCCCACAGGGCGTCGGCGTCCAGGCCGACGTCCTGGGCCGCCTGGGAGATGGTGCCCGGGGTGACCTGCCCGCACAGCCGGGCCAGGGCGTCGTGGAAGGGCCACAGCCGGGACTTGTCCTGGTGCCTGGCGGCCTCCAGGGCCAGCGCGGCCAGCAGGCTCTCGGGACCGGAGAGCTTGTG
Organism: Actinomyces capricornis; assembly: GCF_019974135.1. Classification (NCBI taxonomy): domain Bacteria; kingdom Bacillati; phylum Actinomycetota; class Actinomycetes; order Actinomycetales; family Actinomycetaceae; genus Actinomyces; species Actinomyces capricornis. The sequence goes on along the minus strand of NZ_AP025017.1, from coordinate 2,463,143 downwards.
GCGCAGGACCAGGCGCACCTGGCCGGCGTCGCGCAGGTGGGCGATCCCGTGGAGTGCCTCCATGAGGCGCCAGCGCCCCTCATCGCTCATGTCCGCGTAGTTGATGAGCGTGTGGGGGGCACGGGGGTCGCCCGTGGTCAGGTCCACGCCCTCGTCGACGCCGCGGCGCAGCCGCTGGCCCGGCGGCGGGGGCAGGGGGCTGAGGTAGTCCGAGATCCGGAAGATGAGCGTGGCCAGGACCAGGGCGCTCACCGAGGCGCACAGCACGCCGATGCGCGCCTGGTCGCTCACCGCCTCGTCCTCCAGGGCGATCCCGGCCACCAGGAGGGAGATGGTGAAACCCATCCCCGACAGGGCGCCGATGCCCATGATGCGGGGCAGGTCCAGACCGGGCAGGCGCGAGGAGGGCACCATGTGCAGGACGACGGCCGCGCCGAGGGTGACCCCCACGAGCTTGCCCACCACCAGGCCGATGATGACCGCCCAGGTCACGCGCGAGGCGAAGGCGGCGTCCAGGGACTGCGAGCCCAGCTGGACCCCAGCATTGGCCAGGGCGAAGAGCGGGACGACCACGTAGTTGACATAGGGCAGCAGCAGGAAGGACAGGCGCTGGTTCATGGGCATGGAGTAGGCCAGCGCCTCGCGCAGCAGCGCAGCGGTGCCCGGGGCCGGGGACTGCCGGTAGAGCCGGGCGAGCTCGCCGGCGCCGTTGACGTCCTGGCTGCGCACGGAGTAGACGGGCAGGAGCAGGGCGATGAGGACGCCCGCCAGGGTGGCGTGCACCCCTGAGCGGTAGAAGGCGTACCAGATGACCCCGGCCAGCAGGAGGTAGAGGGGTGCGCGCCAGGCGCCCCAGCGGGCCAGGGCCCATACGCCCACCAGTCCCAGGACCGCCACCCCCAGGGCGATGAGGTTGAGGGAGGCGGTATAGAACAGGGCGATGACCACCAGGGCGCCGATGTCGTCGATGACGGCGAAGGCCAGCAGGAACAGGCGCAGGCGCGGGGCCCGTTTGGGGCCGATGACGGCCAGCATGCCCAGGGCGAAGGCGGTGTCGGTGGAGATCACCGACCCCCAGGCGCCCAGCCCGGGGGTACCCATGGCGATGATGAGGTAGAGGAAGGCCGGCACCACCAGGCCGCCCACCGCGGCGGCGGCGGGCAGCAGGGCGCGGCCCGGCAGCCGCAGCTCCCCCAGGGTCAGATCCCGGCGCACGTCCAGGCCCACGAGGAAGAAGAAGACGGTCATCAGCCCCTCATTGACCCACTCGTGGGCGGTGAGGTCCACGCCCAGGGGGCCGACGCTCAGGGACAGGCGCGTGGCCCAGAAGGCGTGGTAGCTCTCACCGAGATTGGCCCACACCAGGGCCGCGAGTGTGGCCAGGCACAGCGCGACGGCGGCATAGGTCTCATTGGTGAGGATGTCTCGCCAACGCCGACGACGACGCAGATAGGCGTCAACGGACTCGGCAAGACTTGCTGAGCCGGACCGTGCAGCAGCGTTCACCGGCACTCCTTCCTGGCGGATGGCCTGCGGCGGCCTGAGGCAGCGCGCCCACGGACAGCCGCAGCCCGGGACACGTAGCCACGATGGTAGGCGCTCCAACGCCCCTCATGTGACCGCTCCAGTACCTGAGCAGCCCCGATGCGCGTGCCTCGCAGCACGCGACAGTGGCCGTGCTCACCAGCGGTGGGCCGGCGAGGCGATCCGGCGCGCGGCTCCAGCCCGACGGGCCGCTCAGGGGCGCTCGCCCGCGCCCGGGGCGCCCACGCGGATGGTGGGCAGGCCCAGGCTCACCGGCGCGGTCTCGGGCTCGGGGGTGGAGCATGCCTCGGCCCGGCGGCGCTGCCATGCCTCGCCCGCCCGGGTGCGACGCACCTCGAACAGGGCCGGGCCGTCGTCGAGCCACAGGTGATCTCCGGGCGCTCCGCCGGCGGGGCTGCTCGCACCGGCCGGCCCGCAGTGGGCCGAGTCGGCGATGAGGTTGTGGGGGGCGCCGTGAGTGACGCGCACGCTGACCATGTCGCCCGGCCGCGGGGCGCCCCCCTCATAGTCCTGGGGGTCCATGCCCTCGGGCAGGGCCAGGTGCACCAGGCGGTTGTCCTCGGCGCGCCCCGAGATCCGGCAGGTCGCGGCGTCGCGGCGCCCCTCCCCCTCGGCCACGAGCACCTCGACGACGCGCCCCTCCTGAGCCACGTTCTCCTCGTGGGTGATACGGCGCACGAGCTCGTCCAGGCGGCGGTAACGGTCCTTGACGACCTCCAGCGGGACCTGGTCCTGGCGGTCGGCCGCAGGGGTGCCGGGGCGCGGGGAGTACTCGAAGGTGAAGGCCGAGGCGAAGCGCGCCTGCTCGACCACCCGCAGGGTGTCCTCGAAGTCATCCTCGGTCTCCCCGGGGAAGCCCACGATGATGTCGGTAGTGATGGCGGCCTGGGGGATGCGGGCGCGCACCCGCTCCAAGATCCCCAGGAAGCGCTCGGAGCGGTAGGAGCGGCGCATGGCGCGCAGCACGGCGTCGGAGCCGGACTGCAGGGGCATGTGGAGGCTGGGCATGACCGCGGGAGTGGTGGCCATGGCCTCGATGACGTCGTCGGTGAAAGCCGCCGGGTGGGGGCTGGTGAAGCGCACCCGCTCGATGCCCTCCACGGCGCCGGCGGCCCGCAGGAGCTTGGCGAAGGCGCCGCGATCCCCGAAGCCCACGCCGTAGGAGTTGACGTTCTGCCCCAGGAGGGTGACCTCGATGGCCCCCTGGGCGGCCACGGCCTCGATCTCGGCCAGGACCTCACCGGGGCGCCGGTCGCGCTGGCGGCCCCTCAAGGAGGGGACGATGCAGAAGGTGCAGGTGTTGTTGCAGCCCACGGCCACCGACACCCAGGCGGCGTAGGCGGACTCGCGGCGCGTGGGCAGCGTGGAGGGGAAGACCTTGAGGGACTCCTCCAGCTCGACAGCGGCCTCGGAGTTGTGGCGGGCCCGCTCCAGCAGGGCCGGGAGCACATCGAGGTTGTGGGTGCCGAAGACCACATCCACCCAGGGGGCGCGCTCGACGATCCCCTGCCCCATCTGCTGGGCCAGGCAGCCGGCCACCGCGATCTGCATGCCGGGGCGCTCGCGCTTGACCGCGGCGAGCTGGCCCAAGTTGCCGAACAGGCGGTTGGCAGCGTTCTCGCGCACCGAGCAGGTGTTGAGGATGACGACGTCGGCTCCGCCGTCACCGGCGCGGGTGGCCCGGGCGGCGGCCTCGGGCACCTCCTCGACGCGCCGGTAGCCGGCGGCCTCCAGCAGGCCCGCCATCCGCTCGGAGTCGTGGACGTTCATCTGGCAGCCCAGGGTGCGCACGTGGTAGGTGCGAGCGGGCCCGCCCTGGCCGGCAGCGGCACGCGCGTCGATGAGAGGGGCACTGGCGGCGCCGGGGGCCTGTGAGGCCGGCGAGGCTGTGGAGGGAGTGATCGTCATCGCGCGTGATTCTAGGGCCGTGGGCGGGACACGCCCAGCGAGCCGCCCCACTCGTGACCGGATGCACGAGCCGGTGCGCGGGCGCCAGCCCGCAGGCGATGAGCTCAGGGGCCTGACGAGGCGCACTCGCCGTCGGGACCGCCCCGCCCCGTCCGGCCCCCGGGCCGGCGGATCTGCGTTTATGATGACAGGCGTCTCATGACCCCCGGAGGTTCTCATGGCCCACCGATGTGCCACCCGACATGCCACCGACCTGGCCCCCTTCGTCTCCCGCCACCTGGGCACCGCGGGCCCGGACATGGCGGCGGTCCTCCACCGCCTCGGCATCCAGGACCCCCCTGAGCCCGCCGATGCGGGCGGCGCTGAGGAGGAGGGCCTGGAGCAACTGGCCGCGGCGGTCCTGCCCGCGGGCCTGGCGGCACTGGAGCGCCCCGCGCATACCCACCCGGCCGACGTGGGCAGTGGTGGCCTGAGTGAGGCCGAGGCCGTGGAGGCCCTGCGCGGGCTGGCCGCCCTCAACGACCCCCACACCGAGATGATCGGCCAGGGGTACCACCCCACGCGCACCCCCGCCGTCATCGCCCGCGACATCCTGGGCAACCCTGCCTGGACCACCGCCTACACGCCCTACCAGGCGGAGATCTCCCAGGGCCGCCTGGAGGCCCAGCTGCTCTTCCAGACCACCATCAGCGACCTGACCGCCCTGCCTGTGGCCTGCACCTCCCTGCTCGATGAGGCCACGGCCGTGGCCGAGGCGGCCATGCTCATGGCCCGGGCCTCGCGGCGCACGGAGGGCACCGTGGTGCTGGACGCCGGCCTGCACCCCCAGTGCCTCCAGGTGGCCCAGGCCCGCTGCCGCGCCCTGGGGCTGGACTGTGCAGTGACAGACGTCGAGCAGATCGTCGAGGCCGGCCTGCTGGACCGCCTGGACGCCCCGCCCCTGCTGGGGGCCGTCCTGGCCCACACCACGACACGGGGCTCCATCCAGGACCTGGCCACCGCCGTGGAGGCCGTCCACGACCGCGGCGGACTGGTGGCCATCGACGCCGACCCCCTGGCCCTGACCCTGCTGAGCGCACCCGGGCAGATCGGCGCCGATATCGCCGTCGGCTCGGCCCAGCGCCTGGGGGTGCCCCTGCTCTTCGGCGGCCCCCACCCCGGGTACATGGCCGTCAGCCAGCGCCTCCAGCGCCAGCTGCCCGGGCGCATCGTCGGGGTCTCGCGCGACGCCGAGGGCGCCCCCGCCTACCGCCTGGCCCTGCAGACCCGCGAGCAGCACATCCGCCGGGAGAGGGCCACCTCCAATATCTGCACCGCCCAGGCCCTGCTGGCGGTGGTGGCGGCCATGTACGCCGTCCACCACGGCCCCGAGGGCCTGCGGGCCATCGCCGAGCGGATCCACGCCCGGGCCGCCCAGATCGCCCTGGGCCTGCGCCGCGCCGGTCTGGAGCTGGAGCACGAGGACTTCTTCGACACCCTGAGCATCCGCCTGCCGGGCAGGGCCGCCCAGGTCCTGGAGCGGGCCGCGGCGGGCGGGTACAACCTGCGGCTGCTGGACGCCGACCACCTGGGCCTGTCCACCAACGAGACCACCACCGGGCGGCACGTCGAGGAGCTCATCGCCCTGCTCACCGGCCGGGATCGCGCGGAGGCGGGGCAGGCTCAGGGCCGCGCGGCGGGTGCCGCTTCCGATGAGGATGGGGCGGCCGAGGCCCTGCCCCTGCCCGCGGGCCTGAGGCGCTCGGGGGACTACCTGACCCACCCCTCCTTCCACCTCTACCGCTCCGAGGCGGCCCTGGTGCGCTACCTGCGGCGCCTGGCCGACCGCGACCTGGCCCTGGACCGCACGATGATCCCCCTGGGCTCATGCACCCTCAAGCTCAATGCGGCCGTGGAGTCCGCACTGTGGCTGGAGCCGGCGCTGGCGGGCATCCACCCCTGCGCCCCGGCCGACCAGACCCGGGGGTGGAGGCTCCTGCTGGCCCAGCTCTCCGAGCGCCTGGTGGGCCTGGTGGGCTACGACCGGATCAGCCTCCAGCCGGCCTCCGGGGCGCAGGGCGAGCTCACCGGCCTGCTGGCCATCGCCGGCTACCTGGAGTCCATCGGACAGGGCCAGCGCGACACCTGCCTGGTGCCGGCCTCGGCCCACGGCACCAACGCGGCCTCCGCGGCGGGGGCCGGGATGCGCGTCGTCGTGGTGGCCACGGCCGCCGACGGCTCCATCGACGTCGACGACCTGCGCGCCACGCTGGAGGCCAACGAGGGGCGGGTGGCGGCCATCATGCTCACCTACCCCTCCACGCACGGGGTCTTCGAGCCCCAGGTCTCCCAGGTGGCCCAGATGGTCCACGACGCCGGGGGGCAGGTCTACATCGACGGGGCGAACCTCAACGCCATGTGCGGGCTCCTGCGCCCCGGCGACCTGGGCGGGGACGTCTCCCACCTCAACCTGCACAAGACCTTCGCCATCCCCCACGGAGGCGGCGGTCCCGGGGTGGGTCCGGTGGCGGTCAAGGAGCACCTGGCACCCTTCCTGCCCGCCGGGCCCCGGGGCAGCGCGCCGGCCGAGCCGGGCGACCCCGATGCCGGGTTCCAGGGGGCGCCCGCGGCCGGGGCCCGCTTCGGATCGGCCGGGGTGATGCCGCTGGCCTGGTCCTACCTGGCCCTCATGGACGACGCCGACCTGCGCCGGGCCTCCCTGAGCGCGATCGCGCACGCCAACTACATCTCCCGCGAGCTGGAGGACTGCTTCCCCACCCTGTACACCGGTCCCGGGGGCTGGGTGGCCCACGAGTGCATCCTGGACCTGCGCGAGCTGACCGCCGCCACGGGGGTGAGCGCCGAGGATGTGGCCAAGCGGCTCATCGACTACGGCTTCCACGCCCCCACCCTGGCCTTCCCGGTGGCGGGCACGCTCATGGTCGAGCCCACCGAGTCCGAGCCCAAGGCGGAGATCGACCGCTTCATCGCCGCCATGAGGGCCATCCGGGCCGAGATCGACCAGGTGGGCTCGGGCCGGGTGGCCCTGGAGGACTCGGTGCTGCGCCGCAGCCCCCACACCCTGGCCCAGGTGGCCGCCGATGAGTGGGAGCGCCCCTACCCCCGCAGCCAGGCGGCCTTCCCCCTGGCGGGCATGGAGCGCGACAAGTACTTCGCCCCGGTGGCCCGCATCGACAACGCCTATGGGGACCGCAACCTGGCCTGCACCTGCCCGCCGCCCGAGGCCTTCGATGACGGGGCCCGCACCGACGACGGCGCCCACACCTGAGGAGAGATGAGATGAGCGATTCAGTCCCGATGGCCCCCGAGCCCCGCCGCACGCCCCTGCATGCCATCCACTGCGAGCTGGAGGCGGTCTTCACCGACTTCGGCGGCTGGGAGATGCCCCTGCGCTACGGCTCCGACCTAACCGAGCACCGGGCGGTGCGCACCAGTGCGGGCCTGTTCGACCTGTCCCACATGGGCGAGGTCAAGGTCGAGGGCCCCGGTGCCGGCCAGGCCCTGGACCACGCCCTGGTGGGCCGGATCTCCGCGGTGGCGGTGGGGCGGGCCCGCTACTCGATGATGGTCACTGAAGAGGGCGGTATCATCGATGACCTCATCGTCTACCACGTGGGCGATGAGGAGTTCCTCGTGGTGCCCAATGCCTCCAACCGGGAGCAGGTGGCAGCCGAGCTGGTGGCGCGCTGCGCCGGCTTCGAGGCCACGGTCTGCGACATCTCCCTGAGCACGGCGCTCCTGGCGGTTCAGGGCCCGCGCGCCGAGGAGATCCTGCGGGGCGTGGTGGAGTCGGGGGCCGGGATCCCGGCCGCCCTGAGGCCCGAGCCCGGACAGTCCCAGGATGAGGACTGCGGGGCCGATGTGCTGTGCGGGCCGGGGATCCTGGCTCGTCTGCGCTACTACGCGGCCGTACGTGCGACGGCCGCCGGGCACTCCGTCCTGCTGGCCCGCACCGGGTACACCGGGGAGGACGGCTTCGAGCTGTTCTGCGGGGCGGAGGACGCCGAGGACCTGTGGCGCGTCATCACCGCCAGCGCCCAGGGGCTGGCGCTGGGGCCTGTCGAGGATGGGCAGGAGGTGCCGCTGCCGGTGCTCACGCCCTGCGGGCTGGCCTCGCGCGACTCCCTGCGCCTGGAGGCGGGCATGCCCCTGTACGGCCATGAGCTGACCCGCACGATCACGCCCTACGACGCCTGCCTGGGCGCCGTGGTGGCCCTGGACCGGCCCGACTTCGTGGGCCGCGCGGCCCTGGAGGAGCGCAAGGAGCGGGAGGGGCAGGAGGGCACCGAGGTGCTCGTGGCCCTGGCCGGTCAGGGCCGGCGCGCCGCCCGGGCGGGCTGCCCGGTTCTGGATGAGGCCGGCAGGCAGTTGGGCACGGTCACCTCGGGCCTGCTCTCCCCCACCCTGGGCCATCCCATCGCCCTGGCCCGCCTGGCGCCGCACTCCCCGCAGGAGCCCGCCTGGCCGGTGGGCACGGAGCTGAGCGTGGATGTGCGCGGGCGCCTCATGCCCATGAGCGTCGTCGCCGCGCCCTTCTACAAGCGCCCGCGCTGACCCGCGCCCGCCGCGGGCGGGCCCCGGCTGTGGCCCGACCCTGCCGCGCAGCACTCCTCACGCCCCTGACACTCCGACCGACTGCACCCCGTCACCTCGACTCAACCCACTGGAAGGACATCCGCCATGGCACGTCAGACCGTTCGACCCGAACTGCGCTACTCCGAGGAGCACGAGTGGGTCGACTCCTCCTCCCCGGCCCGCGTGGGGATCAGCGCCGTGGCCGCCGATGCCCTGGGCGAGGTGGTCTTCGCCGAGCTGCCCGAGGTGGGCGGCCAGGTCAGCGCCGGGCAGGTCTGCGGCGAGCTGGAGTCCACCAAGGCGGTCTCCGACCTCTACTCCCCGGTGAGCGGGACCGTCGTGGCGGTCAATGGGGCCCTGGAGGAGGACCCCTCCGTCATCAACACCGACCCCTACGGGGCCGGCTGGCTGTTCACCGTCGAGGTCAGCGGCGAGGGCGAGCTGCTCAGCGCCGAGGACTACGCCGAGCGCTTCGACGCCGAGGTGCTGTCCGACTGAGGCGGCGCGCCCGCGCAGATCGCCGGGGCTGCCTGCGATTCGCCGGGGTTGTCAGTGGTTCGGAGCCCTGGGAGACCGTCATTGTGCAGACATCTCCCGCAATCCGCGGACACCCCCGTGCCCTGCGCAGGCCCCCCGGCCGTTCAGGCGCCCTTGCGGCGCTCGGCGATCCTGGCATCGTTCTGCGCGGCCTGGGCGAAGGCCGCCCCCGGCCGGGCCACCGACCCGAAGGACGCCAGGTCGCGGCGGAAGACGACGGCGGCCAACCAGTCCATCATGATCCGCACCTTGCGGTTGACCGTGGGCATGGCATAGACGTGATAGCCGCGGTGAGCAGTCCAGGCGGTGAATCCGCGCAGGTTGCGGCCCATGATCCGGGCCACGCCCTTGCCGATGCCCAGGGAGGCCACCGTCCCCAGGTTCTCGTGGGCGTAGGCGGTCAGCTCGGGCTCCTCGCCCTGGGGGGCCGCCAGGGTGGCCGCGAGATTGTCGGCCAGGAGCCTGGCCTGGCGCACCGCATGCTGGGCGGTGGGGGCGCAGGTGGCGCCCTCCTGATCGCTGGTGATGTCCGGGACGGCCGCGCAGTCGCCGGCCGCCCAGGCACCGGGAACGACGACGCCGTCGCGCGCGATCTGGAGGGTGGGCAGGGTGGTCACGCGACCACGGGCCTCGATGGGCAGGTCGGAGTCGGCCAGGACCGGGGCGGCCTTGACCCCGGCGGTCCACACGATGGTGTCGGCCTCGAACTCGCTGCCGTCGGACAGCACCACGTGGCCGTTCTCGCAGGAGTTGAGGAAGGTGTTGAGGCGCACGTCGATGTCGCGCTCGCGCAGCTGCTCCAGGCCGTAGCCGGAGAGCTCCTCGGTCAGCTCGGGCAGGATGCGGCGCGAGCCCTCCACCAGGATGAAGCGGACATCCTCCTGCTCCACCGAGTCGATGGAGCGCACGAAGGCCCGGGCCATGTCCTCCAGCTCGGCGATGGCCTCCACGCCCGCGAAGCCCCCGCCGACGAAGACGAAGGTGAGCAGGCGCCGACGACGCTCCTCATCCCAGGTCGAGGCGGCGTCCTCGATGCGCGAGAGCACGCGGTTGCGCAGGGCCAGGGCCTCCTCGACCTGCTTGAAGCCCAGGGCCTGCTCGGCCAGCCCCGGGATGGGCAGGGTGCGGGCCTCGGCGCCCAGGGCCACCACCAGGTGGTCGTAGCCGATGCTGTAGGGCTCGGGGGCCTCATGGGTGGACTCGGGCACGGGCGGGGTGATGGTGATGGTCCGGCTGGCGTGGTCGATGGCCGTGACCGATCCGGTGAGGATCGTGCACCCGTCCAGGGAGCGGCGGTGGGCGGCGATGATGTGGCGGGGCTGGATGGAGCCGGCGGCGACCTCGGGCAGGAAGGGCTGGTAGGTCATGTAGGGGCGCGGGTCGATGACGGCGATCTCGAGATGCTCGGTGCCCAGGCGCGCCCGCAGGGCGCGGGCGGTGCAGAAGCCCACGTAGCCGCCACCGGCGATGACGACGCGCGGGGGGCGGTGGCCGCCGTCGCCGGTGGGCAGGTCCTGAACACGGGGGCGGGCGGGGCGGTTGGCCAGGGCGAGGGCGGCGCCGGCGGCCAGCAGTCCGGCGGCCGACAGCGCGAGGGCGGTACGACGACTCATGCGCACAATCTAAGGGCAGCCTTAGTGATTGCCACAGCCGGGCCCTAGGTCCCCAGTCATGGTTCGCGTCACACTGCGGTCGCAGCGCCGCCCGGCAGTGCCCAAGTGCGCCCAGCAGCCGCCGTCTCCCCGGCCGGGCGCACCGCCCCGGGGCTCAGCGCCCGCCCACCGACTCCGCCCAGCTCTCCACCGCCAGGGCTGCGGCGCCCCGGGCCCACTCATCGAACTCGAAGGGGCGCAGCCTCACCGGGGCCGGGTGGGCCTGCCAGTGCCTCAGCCGCGAGATCTCCTCATCGAAGGCCGCGCGGTGGGCCTCGATCACGCCGACGGCCTCCCCCGAGACCACGGTCAGCTCGGGCTCGATGAAGGCGATGAGGGTGCCCACCAGGACTCCTGCGGCGCGAGCGGCCCGCTCCAGGACGCCGCGCACCTGCGGGTCCTGCCCCAGCTCGGGGCCCAGGGCCTGCTCCAGGCCCACCTCCCGGCCCAGAACCGAGGCCAGGGCCGCCGCGATCCCGGGGGTGGAGGCCAGCGCCCGGGCGCATCCGGCATGCCCCAACTCGCAGCGCGGCCCCTCGGCGGCCACCGGCAGGTGCCCGACCGAGCCCGCCGCCCCCCGGGCCCCGGAGACCACCTGGCCGCCCACGACGATGCCGCAGCCGATGCCCGCCCCCAGGGTGAGCAGGGCGAAGGGGTCCTTGCCCCGCCCCGCCCCGAACCAGGCCTCGGCGTGGGCGAAGGCGCGCACATCATTGGCCACGGTGCAGGGGATGCCCGTGGCGGCCTCGACCCTGGCGGCCAGGGGGACCTCCCGCCACCCCAGGAAGGCGGCGCGCGCGACGATGCGGTGGGCCACCACCGAGCCGCCCAGGGAGATGCCGATGGCCTCGGGGGGCCGGGGGCGCGAGGAGGCCAGACGGACCAGGGCCGAGGCGATGAGCCCCACGACACTGGTGGCGTCGGCGGCCCCCAGGGGCAGGCTGTCCTGGGCCAGGACCGCCCCCAGGGGATCGGTCAGGACCGCGTAGAGCCGGTCGGCGGTGAGCTTGACACCCAGGAAGGTGGCGCATGCGGGGGCCAGGGCCAGCAGTCTGGTGGGCCGCCCGGGCCCGTTGCGCCCCTGGGCGGGATGCTCCTCGACCAGACCCGCCTCAAGCAGGGGGCGCACCGTGCGGGTCGTCGTCGGCGGCGACAGGCCCAGGCGCTCGCCCAGGTCGGTCCGGCTCATCGGACCGTGGGCCACCAGGGCCAGCAGGGCCTGGGCGCCCAGGCCTCGGGCGCGCCCGGGCTCGCCCCAGGACCCCCGCGCCCCGGCCGGAGCCGGTGCCGCCTCCTGCCAGTCCTCCGACGAGTCTGCGGGCACCGCCCCTCCCTCCTTGCGCACTGGCGATCCCACTCCCCCGCGCCGGCGACCGCCGCCCATGGGGAGCGCGGCGCGGCCGCGTAGCCGCGCCCTGCGATCCCCCGAATAATACGGGCCTTGCGCAGCAGAGGCCCATCAGTTATTTTCACTTGACAAGAAATGACGGTCCGCCCCGGCCGTCCCCTGGAAGGACAACGATGACCATCCATCTGCGCCATGCAGGCACCTCCCTGGTGCTCGACCTGCTGCCCGACCGCCTCCCCGTGGTGCGCCACTGGGGCCCGGACCTGGGACCCGTTCGCGAGGAGGACCTCGCCGACCTCCAGCGGGCCAGCGCCACCTCGGCCGGCCGCAACGCCCACTGGCTGACCAACGACCTGCCGGTCCTCCCCCTGGCCCACCTGGGGTGGAGCGCCCGGCCGGCGGTCCTGCTCTCGCGCGCCGACTCCTCGGCCTTCTCCCCCCACCTCGACGTCGTCGAGCACGAGAGCACCACCGAGGACGGCCCGGCGGGCACCACTGCCGTCCTGCGCTCCAGCGGGCGGGACACCGGCAACCTCCTGACCCTGGGCACCGAGCTGCGGCTAGAGCCCAGCGGCCTGGTGCGCCTGCGCGCCTGGGTGCGCGACGACCGCCCCCAGGATGGCCCGGACGGAGCGGGCACCGGCGCGGACGCGGATCTTCTCATCGGCGAGATCACACCGGTCATGCCCCTGCCCCAGGAGGCCCAGGAGGTGGTGGACATGAGCGGCCACCACTGCCTGGAGCGCACCCTCCAGCGCACGGAGCTGACCCTGGGCACCAGGCTGCGCGAGTCCTGGGAGGGCCGGCCCGGGCACGACGCGGCCACCTGGATGGCCGCGGGCACCACCGGATTCGGGTGGCGCAGCGGGCGCGTCCACGGCGTCCACCTGGCCTGGTCGGGCAATGGCCGGTACCTGGCCCTCCACACCGCCGCGGGACGCAAGCTCCTGGGCGCCGGCGAGCTGCTCCTGCCCGGAGAGGTCCGCCTGGGCCCCGGCCAGACCTACACCACGCCGTGGACGGTCTTCTCCTGGGGCGAGGGGCTCGACGCCCTGGCCCACCGCAGCCACGCCTGGCTGCGGTCCCTGCCCTCCTACCCCTCCCGCCCGCGCCCGGTGCTGCTCAACACCTGGGAGGCGGTCTACTTCGACCACGACCTGGACAAGCTCAAGGCCCTGGCCGAGGCCGCCGCCCAGGTGGGCATCGAGCGCTATGTGCTCGACGACGGCTGGTTCGGCTCCCGGCGCGATGACACCTCCGGCCTGGGCGACTGGCAGGTCTCCCCCGAGGCCTGGCCCCAGGGCCTGGAGCCCCTGGTGGAGCACGTGCACTCCCTGGGCATGGAGTTCGGCCTGTGGTTCGAGCCGGAGATGATCAACCTCGACTCCGACCTGGCGCGCACCCACCCCGACTGGGTGCTGTCCGACGCCTCGGGCGGCGCCCCCGAGCACCGCAACCAGCGGGTTCTGGACCTGTGCGCCCCCGGCGCCTGGGACTACCTCTATGAGTCGATCTCCTCCCTGGTCGAGCGGCTGGGCATCGACTACATCAAGTGGGACCACAACTCCCCCCTGCTGGCCACCGGCCACGCCACCGCCGAGCCGACCTGCGGGCGTCAGGGTGCGGGCGCCGTCCACGACCAGACCCTGGCGCTCTACCGGCTCCTGGATGCCCTGCATGAGCGCTTCCCGGAGCTGGAGATCGAGTCCTGCGCCGGCGGCGGGGGGCGCATCGACCTGGGCATCCTGGAGCACACCCAGCGCGTATGGGCCTCGGACTGCATCGACGCCCACGACCGCCAGGACATCCAGCGCGGCACCTGCCTGCTGCTGCCCCCCGAGCTGGTCGGCACCCATGTGGGGGCCGGGCGCGCCCACACCACGCTGCGCGAGCTGGACCTGGACTTCCGCGCCGGCACGGCGATCTGGGGGCACATGGGCGTGGAGTGGGACCTGACCCAGGCCGACGCCGCCTCCCGCGAACGCCTGGCCGCCATCATCGCCCTGCACAAGGAGCTGCGCCCGCTGCTCCACGCAGGGCTGGGCGTCCACGCGGACCTGGCCGAGGATGAGGTGCTGCGGATCGAGGGGGTCGTGGCCCCCGACGGCTCCCAGGCCCTGTTCCAGATCGCCTGCCTGGGCCAACTGCCCGCATGGCCCTCCACCCCACGGCCTCTGCCGGGGCTGGATCCGAGCCGCCGCTACCGGGTGCGCCTGGCGGCCCCCGCCTACCCCGAGCTGACGCTGCGGGCACCGTGGATGGAGGGCGAGGGGGTGGTCCTGCCGGGCTCCTACCTGTCGAGCACCGGGCTGGCCCTGCCCGTCCTGCACCCCGATCACCTCATTCTGCTGCACCTGAGCGCCGTGAACTGAGCCGTGCCGTCCTGCCCACCCGCGTCCGAGATGCCCGCCTCCTCATCCCGCCTCCGCCTGATCACTGTCGATTTGGAGATCCGATGTCAACGTCCTCATCCTTGACGGCGCCCAGCGCCGGTCGGCGGCCCCGCACCGATACGGCGCTGGGCCTGGCCTTCATCCTGCCCGCGGCGATCGGCCTGGTCGCCTTCTACATCTGGCCGCTGCTGCGCGGCCTGTACCTGTCCGTCACCGAGTACAACCTGCTGACCCCCGAGGTCTTCACCGGGACCGCCAACTATGAGCGCATGCTCCGGGACGCGATCTTCTGGAACGCGGTGAAGGTGACCGTGCAGTACGTGGTCATCAACATCGGGGTCCAGACGATCCTGGCCCTGGCCATCGCGGTGCTCATGCAGCGCCTGACCCAGTCCACGCTGGTGCGCTCGATCGTGCTGACCCCCTACCTGGTCTCCAATGTGGTGGTGGCGATGCTGTGGCTGTGGATCCTGGACAACACCCTGGGCATCACCAACGAGCTCATCGAGGCCCTCACCGGTGAGAGCGTCAACTTCTTCTCCTCCTCCCTGGCCATCCCCACCATCGCCCTGATCAACGTGTGGCGGCACGTGGGCTACACGGCCCTGCTGATCTTCGCCGGGCTCCAGGCGATCCCGGGCACCGTCTACGAGGCGGGCAAGGTCGATGGGGCCAGCGAGTGGACGATGTTCTGGCGCATCACGGTGCCGCTACTGCGCCCGATCCTGGCCCTGGTGCTCATCATGACGATGATCGGCTCCTTCCAGGTCTTCGACACGGTCTCGGTGACCACCCAGGGCGGGCCGGTCAACGCCACCCGGGTCCTGCAGTTCTACATCTACGACATGGCCTTCGGGCGCTTCCAGTTCGGCTACGCCTCGGCCATGGCGGTGGGCCTGCTGGTGGTCCTGGCCCTCATCACCGCGCTGCAGTACCGCCTGACCCGCGCCGGTCAGACGGACCTGGACTGAAAGGAGACCGCCATGACCTCCACGGCGAGCACCGCCCCCACCACTCCCGCCCCCTCCTCCGCCGCGCCCGAGGGCCGCAGGCTCAACGCGGGCCGCATCGCCGCCTGGGCGGCGATGGTCCTCATCATCGTGGTCACCGTCCTGCCCTTCTACTGGGTGCTGCGCACGGCGCTGTCGTCCAATGCGGGCCTGGCCTCCGACCCCACCTCCCTGCTGCCGGTCGATGCGAACCTGCGCGGCTTCCAGCGGGTCTTCGGCATGCAGAGCCCCGAGGAGGCGATCGCCGACGGCGGCTCGGGGGCCTCCTTGAACTTCTGGATCTACCTGCGCAACTCCGTCGTGGTCTCCACGCTGGTGACGGTCGGCCAGGTCTTCTTCTCGGCGATGGCCGCCTACTCCTTCGCGCGCCTGCGCTGGCCGGGGCGCGATGCCGTCTTCGGCGTCTTCCTGGCGGCCCTCATGGTGCCCTCGATCTTCACCCTGCTGCCCAACTTCGTGCTGGTCAAGGAGCTGGGCCTGGTGGACTCCATGCTGGGGGTGGCCCTGCCCACCATGTTCATGACGCCCTTCGCGGTCTTCTTCCTGCGCCAGTTCTTCATGAACATCCCCCGCGAGCTGGAGGAGGCGGCGCTGCTCGACGGCGCCTCGAAGGTCCGGGTCTTCTTCCAGCTCATCCTGCCCATGGCCAAGGCCCCGATCACCACCCTGGCGATCCTGACCTACATCACCGCCTGGAACGACTACTTCTGGCCCCTGCTGGTCTCCTACACCGACTCCTCGCGGGTGCTGACGGTGGCCCTGGCGGTCTTCAAGTCCCAGGCGCCCCAGACCGGCCCCGACTGGTCGGGCCTCATGGCCGCCACACTGGTGGCCGCGCTGCCCATGCTGCTGCTTTTCATGGCCGCTGCCAGGCGCATCGTCAACTCCATCGGCTTCACCGGGATCAAGTGAGGAGCAGCCCCATGACCCCCGCACTGTTCAACCGCTCCCGCCCCGCCCCTGCGCCGTCGGGCTCCGCCGGCCTGCGCGGCCCGCTGATGACCCGGCGGGGCGCCCTGGGCGCCCTGGCGGCCTCGGCGACGGCGCTGACCCTGGGCGCCTGCGCACCGCGCTCCTCCGAGGGCCGGGCCGACACCATCGACTACTGGCTGTGGGATGCCAGCCAGCTCCCCGCCTACCAGGCCTGCGCGGACGCCTTCCTGGAGGAGAGCGGCATCACCGTGCGCATCACCCAGATCGGCTGGGACGACTACTGGACCAAGCTGACCGCCGGCTTCGTGGCCGGGACCGGGCCGGATGTCTTCACCAACCACATCGCCAAGTTCGCCCAGTTCGTGGACCTGGAGGTCCTGGTGCCCCTCGATGAGCAGGCCGCCTGGTCCGGTGTGGATGCCTCCGCCTTCCAGCCGGGCCTGATCGACCTGTGGAAGGGCGAGGACGGGCACCAGTACGGCTGCCCCAAGGACTGGGACACCGAGGCGGTGTTCTACAACAAGGACATGGTGGCCCAGGCGGGGCTGAGCGAGCAGGACCTGGCCACCTGGGAGTGGAACCCCCAGGACGGCGGCACCTTCGAGCGGATCCTGGCGCGCCTGAGCGTGGACCGCAACGGCGTGCGCGGCGATGAGCCGGGCTTCGATGCCAAGCACGTGGCCACCTACGGGCTGGGCATCCAGAGCGCGGGCGCCGGGGACGGCCAGACCCAGTGGAGCCCCTTCACTGGCTCGATGGGCGAGTGGCACTACACGGATCAGGAGACCTGGGGCACCCGCTACCGCTACGACGACCCCGACTTCCAGCGCACCCTGGACTGGTACTTCGGCCTGGTGGACAAGGGCTTCCTGTGCCCCAATGGCGCCTTCTCCGACGCCACGAGCACCGACGTCCAGCTCGGCTCGGGGGCCGTGGCCATGGCCATCAACGGCTCGTGGATGTTCAACACCTTCGCGGGCCTGGAGATCAATGTTGGTGTTGCGGCCAACCCCAAGGGGCCCAACGGCACGAGCCAGTCCTTGTTCAATGGGCTGGGCGACTCCATCGTCAAGCAGTCCACGAAGATCGAGGCGGCCTCGAAGTGGGTGGCCTTCCTGGGCACGGCCAAGGCCCAGGACATCGTGGCCTCCCACGGGATCGTCTTCCCGGCGATCTCCTCCTCCTCGGCCAAGGCCATCGAGGTCTTCGCCGAGACGGGACTGCCCACCGAGCCCTTCACCCAGCATGTGGAGGACGGGACGACCTTCTTCTTCCCCCTGACCTACTTCGGCGCGGATGTCACGGCGATCATGACGCCCGCCGTCGAGGCGCTGTGGGCGGACCGGGTGCCGGCCTCAACACTCACGCAGTACAACGAGCAGGTCAATCTGCTCTTCGAGACCTCCACCCACGATTAGGCCCGCATCTTCGCGATGACCCCCTTCCGGGACGCGGATCCGCCACTCGTAGCAGGACGGATCCGCCTCCCGGAGGGGAGATCCTCGGGCGAGGCGCTCGCCTGGGAGACGGTCACCGGTGACGGACTGGCGGATCAGGCGCATGCACCGCGGTGAGATCCGGTTTCACCGGCTTGACCTCCGGCTCTGCGGCAGGCCTCAGCGCAGGCCCAGGATCTCGCCGGTCTCGATATCGACGTCGATGCGCTCGGCCGCGGGACGACTGGGCAGGCCGGGCATGGTCGACAGGCTCCCGCAGATGGCGTAGACGTAGCCGGCCCCGGCGGCCAGGCGCACCTCGCGCACGGGCAGGCGCCAGCCGGTGGGCGCACCCTTGAGGCCGGGCTCGGCCGACAGGGACAGGGGCGTCTTGGCCACGAGCACCGGCAGGTCCCCGTAGCCCGCGGCCTCGTAGTCCTCCAGGAGGCGGGTGGCGGCCGGGGTGTAGTCCACGCCGTCGGCCCCGTACATGGCGGCGATGGACCCGATCTTGGTACGCAGATCGTCCTGCGGCCGGTACAGGGGCTGGAGCGCCGCAGGGGCGCCGGAGGCCTCCTGGCAGGCCTCGACGACGGCGCGGGCCAGATCCTGGCAGCCGGCCCCGCCCTGGGCCACCGGGTGGCAGGCGGCCGCACGCGCCCCGGCCTGGCGGGCGATGGCCTCGATCTCGGCGATCTCGCTGGGGTGGTCGGTGGGGAAGACATTGATGGCCACCACGGGGCTCAGGCCCAGGCCGCGCACGATCTGGAGGTGCTTGAGCAGGTTGTCCGCCCCCTCGCGCACCTCCTGGGGGCTCTCGGCGAGCATCCCCTCGGGCAGGTCCTTGCCCGAGACCAGGCGGTAGCGGCCGCTGTGGGCCTTGAGGGCCCGGACGCTGACCACCAGGACGGCGGCGCGGGGGTGCATCTGCGAGACGGCGCACTTGAGGTCGACGAAGCGCTCCAGGCCCATGTCGGCCCCGAAGCCCGCCTCGGTGAGCACGTAGCCGCCCTGGCGCATCCCGCGGGCGGCCAGGCGGTCGGCGATGACCGAGGAGCAGCCGGTGGCGATATTGCCGAAGGGCCCGGTGTGGAGCAGGACGGGGACGCCCTCCCCGGTGCGCACGAGGTTGGGCTCCAGGGCCTGGCGCAGCAGCGCGCACATGGCGCCGGCCGCTCCCAGGTCCTCGGCGGTGACCCAGCCTCCCTGGCGGGTGCGGCCCACCACGATGCGCCCCAGGCGCTGGCGCAGGTCGGCCAGGTCCGTGGCCAGGGAGAGGATGACCATCACCTCGCTGGCGGGGGTGATGTCGAAGGAGGCCTGGCGGGTGACGCCGTCGGCCTTGGCGCCCAGGCCGGTGACGATGTGCCGCAGGGCGCGGTCGTTGACGTCCAGGACGCGCGGCCAGGTGACGGAGCGCTCCTCGATGTCCAGGGCGTTGCCGTGGTGGAGGTGGTTGTCGATGATGGCCGACAGGAGGTTGTGGGCGGCAGTGACGGCGTGGAAGTCCCCAGTCAGGTGGAGCCCCACCCGGTCCACGGGCAGGAGCTGGGCCCGACCGGCCCCACCGGCCCCGCCCTTGATGCCGAAGGTGGGGCCCATGGCGCCCTGGCGCAGGGTGAGCACGGCCTGCTCGCCGATGCTGACCAGGCCCTGGGCCAGCCCGATGGCCGTGGTGGTCTTGCCCTCGCCGAAGGGGGTGGGGGTGATGGCGGTGATCACGACGTAGTTCGCCCCCGCCTGGTCCTCACCGGCGCCCGGCAGGGCTCCCAGGTCGATCTTGGCGACCTCGCGCCCGTAGGGGACGACATGCTCGGCGGCGATGCCGGCCCGGGAGGCGAGGTCCTGGAGGAGGTCGCCGCGGTTGAGTGCCTGGCTGCGGTCGGGGGCGGAGTCGCTCATGTCCTCAAGCCTAGGGGCGCATGACGGTCTCGGTGCGGTTCTTGGCGATGCAGCATGCCTGGCGCGAGTCGGCGGTCACCGCACGGCTTGTCGCTGCGTGCCGGTGCGGGCCACAGGCGGTCGCCTCCCGGTGAGGATCGCCACCCTCCTCGAGGCCGGCCCGGCTCAGGCCGCTGGGGCCGCTTGTCCCCTCAGGCGGCTCAGTCCTGCCCGGCCAGGGCCTGCTCGACGGCGCACACGGAGGCCTCCTGCCCGTAGCCCTTGCGGCCCAGCATGGCCAGGAGGCGCCGACGCCGGACCTGAAGAGGCAGGCCGCCCATGGAGGCGAGCCTCTTGCGGGCCAGGGCCAGGGCGGCTGCAGACTCATCCTGGGTCCCGATCTGCCCCAGAGCCGAGGCGATGGCCCCCTCCCCCAGGCCCTTGCGGCGCAGCTCCTCGGCGATGGCGCGCCGCGCGGCGCCCTTCTCGGCGAAGCGGGTGCGGGCCAGCCGGGCGGCGTAGGCGGCGTCGTCGATGAGGCCGGCGGCCTCCAGGCGGTCGAGGACCTCCGCGGCGATGGCGGGGTCCACCTCCTTGCGCTCCAGGAGCTGGGCCAGGGCGGCTCGGGGGGCCGCGGAGCGGTCGAGGCGGCGCAGGACGATCTCCCGCGCCTCCTCGACCGCCCGGGCATGGGCGTCAGGGACGAGCCAGGGCATCAGAACCCACCGGCGTCCTCACCGAAGATCGAGTCGGCCTCCGCGGCGGCATCCTTGGCCGCCTTGCCCGCGGAGTCCTTCGAGGCCTTGGAGGTCTTGCGCCCCCGGGCACGGGCCGTCTTGACGGCGCCCGCAGCCGCGGCGTCGGTACTCGGGGTGGCCGCTGCGGCCACGGCGGCCTCCGCAGCGGCCGCCTCGGCCTCCTCCTTGGCCCTGCGGCCGGGCTCGCCGATGCCCAGGGCGGCCAGGATCTTCTCCTCGATCTCGCCGGCCAGCTGCGGGTTGTCCTTGAGGAAGGCGCGGGCGTTCTCCTTGCCCTGGCCCAGCTGGTCCTCCCCGTAGGTGAACCAGGCACCGGACTTGCGCACCACGCCGTTGTCCACCCCCAGGTCCAGCAGGCTGCCCTCGCGGGAGATGCCCTGGCCGTAGAGGATGTCGAACTCGGCCTGCTTGAAGGGCGGGGCCATCTTGTTCTTGACGATCTTGACCCGGGTGCGGTTGCCCACGGGCTGGTCGCCGTCCTTGAGGGTGGCGGTGCGCCGCACATCCAGGCGGACCGAGGAGTAGAACTTCAGGGCCTTGCCGCCCGTGGTCGTCTCCGGGTTGCCGAAGAAGACGCCGATCTTCTCGCGCAGCTGGTTGATGAAGATCGCCGTGGTGCCGGTGGAGGACAGCGCTCCGGTGATCTTGCGCAGCGCCTGGCTCATCAGCCGCGCCTGGAGGCCCACGTGGGAGTCCCCCATCTCCCCCTCGATCTCGGCCTTGGGCACCAGGGCCGCCACGGAGTCGATGACGATGATGTCCAGGCCGCCGGAGCGGATGAGCATATCGGTGATCTCCAGGGCCTGCTCCCCGGTGTCGGGCTGGGAGACCAGGAGGTTGTCGATATCCACCCCCAGGGCCTTGGCGTAGACCGGGTCCAGGGCGTGCTCGGCGTCGATGAAGGCGGCGTTGCCCCCGGCCCGCTGGGCGCTGGCCACGGCATGGAGCGCCACGGTGGTCTTGCCGGAGGACTCCGGCCCGTAGACCTCGATGATGCGCCCGCGCGGCAGCCCGCCGATGCCCAGGGCCACGTCCAGGGCGACCGAGCCGGTGGGGATGACGGCGACCGGCGGGCGGGTGTCGTCCCCCAGCCGCATGACAGAGCCCTTGCCGAAGCTCTTGTCGATCTGTGCGAGGGCGGTGGCCAGGGCCTGGGACCGGTCCTGGGTCTGGGATGCTGCGGGCATTGCTCTACCTTCGGTTCGGGCGGCTCTCAGCCGCGGTGGGCATGGCTGGTCGTGGAGCAGACCCCCTCTCCGGGGCTCTGGGACGACGGTAGGCCCGACCACTGACACATTCGCGTGCACCTGGACCACCCTGTGGAGGAGGGGTGCAGCGCCGTCGTCCGGGAGGAACAGTACCCGAACACCTGTTCGATCACAGCATCATCGCCGCCCGGCGCGTCAGATGAGCCCGGTCACGCCCCGCGGAGGAGCAGAAGGTGACGCCACCGGCCCATCGGCCCGCCCCAGCCGCGCTAGCCCCTGGCACGGCGCTCGCCGTCGCGGCGGATGACCCAGCGCTCGGCCTCGGAGCGCTCGGTCTCCTCGCACAGGGCGCTCCACACCCGCCGGGGCTCGACACCCGCCTCCAGGGCCTGGGCCCCAGTGGATCCCAGCACCCCCAGGACGAGGTCCTGCACCAGGGACCTGCCGTAGGCCGGGCCGAAGACCTCGTCCACGGCCTGCCAGAACTCCGAGTGCTTCACCGCGCCCGCCTCCCCCTCACGCCGTGAGTGCCCTTGATGCCGTCCGTCATGCCGTCCGCGCCGCCGGCACCGCCCGTGCCGGGGCGCAGCGGGCACGCCACCCCAACGTACCTGCAATGACAGCATCCCCGGCGCGTCGGGGACGGCCGGGGATGCATGATGACGTGGCGGCGGTCCGCCAGGCCTCAGCGCAGGGCGATGCCCTGCTGACGGATGAGCTCGTCGGGGACCGTGTCCGGGATAGCCACGCCCTCGTTGAGGGCGATCCGGTCCGAGACCTCGCGCAGGACCATCGACAGCGGCGCATCGAGGGCCTGGCAGATGGAGGCGAGCAGCTCGGAGGAGGCCTCCTTCTGCCCGCGCTCGACCTCGGAGAGGTACCCGAGGGAGACGCGCGCCTGGGAGGAGACCTCTCGGAGCGTGCGCCCCTGGTGCTGGCGGACGCTGCGCAGGACTTCGCCGATCTCTCGACGCAGGAGAACATTCTCGTGCTTGGTGGTGTCCACGGTGGCACCATACCCTGCGGCAGGTGCCTGACGCACTGGCATCCTGTTAATCGGACGGGTGGTGCGGGGGTGAGTCGCGTTGTTCATCGTCTGGCACAACCATTCACGTCGTGGATTCATTCCCGCCATTGGAGATCGCCCCCAACGGCGCTGAAGCGATCCTCAACGACAATCCTGAAAGGAACCTTGAAGCCTCCTAGGTTCGCGCCCAGTCCTGGTTGAGCCTCCGACCCAGCCCGCCTCCTCGCCCGCCTGCAGCCGTCTCATGCCGATCCCACACCGGCCGACCGGGCACCGGCGGCTCAGTCCGATGTGTCAAGAATCTCAGCCAACAGGCTCAGTGCGGCCGCCGCGGCGGCCGTGCGGACCTCGTCGCGCCCGCCGGGCAGGACGAGCTCGCGGTGCTCCCGCGCCCAGGGGGCGCAGGCGGCGATATGGACGGTGCCCGCCCGGTGCCCGTCGGCGGGGCCGGGGCCCGCGACGCCGGTGGTGGACACGGCCGCCTCAGCACCCATGAGGCGGGCGGCCCCGGCAGCCATCTGCTCGGCCACGAGCGCATCGACGGGTCCGGTGCGCTCCAGGTGAGCGGCGTCAACGCCGAGAACCTCGGCTTTGATGCGGGTGGCGTAGGCGACGACGGCGCCCACGAGGACGGCCGAGGAGCCGGGCACCTCCACCAGGCTGGAGGCCACCATCCCGCCGGTGAGGGACTCGGCCACGGCCAGGGTCGTGCCCCGGCGGCGGGCCAGGCCCAGGACGCGCTCGGCCGGTGCGCGCAGTGGCGAGGGGATGGCCTGCGGTCGGTTCACGGCGATCCTCGGTGGCGGGGCAGGGCCGTTCGGGCCGCTCAGCCGCCGTTGCCGCGCGCTAAGCGCAGCGCCTGGCGGACATAGTCCAGACCCGTGACCACGGTGACCACCAGGGCGGCGGCGATGATGAGGTAGGCGCCCCACACGAGCAGCTGCGCCAGGCCTGCGGGCAGGATGAGGCCCCAGGGGGTGAGCAGGCCCACCAGGCCCGCCATCTGCAGGACGGTCTTGAGCTTGCCCCCGCGCGAGGCCGCCATGACGGCGCGGCGCAGCATGAAGAAGCGCAGCACCGTGATCCCCAGCTCGCGGACGATGATGAGGATCGTCACCCACCACCACAGGAGCCCATTGACACTGAGCAGGAGGAAGGCGGAGAGGGTCAGGGCCTTATCGGCGATCGGGTCGGTGATCTTGCCGAAGTCGGTCACCAGGTTGCGTGAGCGCGCCAGCTGCCCGTCGAGCCGGTCGGTCAGAGCGGCGCCGGCGAAGACCACGACGGCCGCCAGGCGCATGAGGGCGCCCGGCTGGAGCATGAGCCACACGAAGACGGGCACGAGGACGAGTCGCAGCACGGTCAGCGCGTTGGCGATGTTCAGCACTGGCGCATGCTGCGTCTCCTTGGGCCCGCCAGGGACGGTGGTGGCATTCATCAGTCACGATGGTAGTCGTTCCCGTCCCACTTGGGGCGTAGGAGCCGGACGAGCCGGGACGCCGCTGGGACGCCGCTGGCGGGGGCCTGCCTTCACCGGTCACTCAGGTCACAGCCCTAGTCTGAGTGTGTGTCCTCCTCCACATCTTCTGGCCAGTCCAGTTCCGACGATCCTCGCAAGGCCGATGACACAGCCGACGGCGCAGCGCTCACCGCTGCGCCGGTGCTCGCGGGCCAGTCGAGTCGGGGCCGGCGCCTGTCCTCGGCGACCGAGGTACCGCACCGCAGGCGCTGGCGCCGGGCGGCGGTGGCCATCGCGGTCATGGCGGTGATCGCGCTGGCGGCCTGGGTCGTCACCGATCACCTGCACGAGATCCGCCCCGGCGGGCCGGGAGTCGCCCGGGACTCGGCCCGGGCCCAGGGAGCCACGACGCCGGCGCTGCCGGAGGTGTCCTTCTCGATCGGCTATGCCGGGGATGTGCTCATGCATATGCCGGTGCTGGAGTCCACGCCCCAGGGCTCGGGGGATATCTCCTCCCTCGTGGCCGCCCAGACCCCCTGGGTCGAGGGCGTGGATCTGGCGCTGTGCGGGCTGGAGGTCCCCGTGGCGCCCGACGGCGTGTACTCGGGCTACCCCTCCTTCGGGATGCCCGAGCAGGTGGTCGCCTCCTTGGCCGGCGGTGGCTGGGACGGCTGCGCGACGGCGTCGAACCACAGCGTGGATCGGGGCCAGGAGGGTGTGGAGGCGACGCTGGATGCCCTGGAGGCCAACGGCATGGGGCATGCGGGCACCTTCCGCTCCGCTGAGGACGCCGAGACCCTCTTCCAGCTCTACGACATCGAGCGCGAGGGCAGGACGATCACGATCGCGCAGATCGCCACCACCCATGATCTCAACGGCTATGAGGATCCCACGGGCTCCTCGGTGGGGATCAACGACGCCGAGGTGGTCAAGCAGGCGGCGATCAAGGCGCGAGCGGCGGGGGCGGACCTGGTCATCGCCCACGCCCAGGTGGGGCCGGAGTACGACTCGACCCCGCATCCCGACCAGGTCCACTACGCCCAGGCGCTGGCCAACACTGCGCAGATCGATGTGGTCTTCGGCGCCCACCCGCATGTCCCCCAGCCTGCGGCCAAGCTGGAGGGCGGTGTGGAGGGCCGGGGCATGTGGGTGTCCTACTCCGCGGGCAACTACATCTCCAACCAGGATGAGGAGGCCGCGGGGCTGCTCAGCGATGTCGGGCTCTTCGTGTGGATCGATGTCACGGCTCATGCCGATGGGTCGGTGACGGTCGATGGCCTGAACTGGCGGCCCTTCACCATGGATACCGCGGCCGGCCATATGGTGCGCGACCTGGCCTCCCTCCATGAGGGCGAGCGGCCCGAGGGGCTGCAGATCAGCGAGGAGGAGATCGAGCGCCGATGGACGGCCCTCATGGGGTTCATGGACCCGGCCACGATGGCCCATGCCCCGGCGATCCCGTCGGGCCCGGTGCCCGTGGCCCTCACCGAGGAGCAGATCCGCTCCAGGGTCGCTGAGGCATCCGCGTCCCCCACGCCGTCCTCCGGCTGAGGCCCGGGGCGCCCGCCGGGAGCCGCCCCCACGGCGTTGAGATGCGGGGCCGGTCCCTTCACCAGGAGGGGCCGCGGCCGGTGAGGGACCAGGCGTCCTGGGAGTCCTCCTCGGCCGATTCATCCTCCCAGGGCTCGGACTCCGGCAGGCCGGGGTCCTGGGCCAGGGGGTCGGTGTCGTACCTGTTGGAGGGCAGGGACACGGTGCGCGGCACTCCCGCGGCGCCGTCGGCCCCGGCGGCGGCCGGGCCCTCCTGCCCTGCGAGCCCCTCGACCATCGCGGCCTCGTCCTCAGCCGGGTCCTGAGCACCCGAGGGCGCGGCGCCCTCGCCCTTGATCCAGGCCAGGGTCTCCTCCAGCTGCTCGGGCTGGACGAGCACGTCACGGGCCTTGGAGCCCTCCGAGGGACCCACCACCTCCCGGGACTCCAGGAGGTCCATGAGCCGGCCCGCCTTGGCGAAGCCCACCCGCAGCTTGCGCTGGAGCATCGAGGTCGAGCCGAACTGGCTGGAGATGATGAGCTCGGCGGCCTGCAGCAGCAGGTCCATGTCGTCGCCGATCTCCTCATCGATCTGCTTCTTGACCTCCGGGACCACCACGTCCTCGCGGTACTCGGGGGTCAGCTGGGCCTTGACGTGCTCGACCACGGAGCGGATCTCGGTCTCGGTCACCCACGATCCCTGGATGCGCACCGGCGTCGAGGCGCCCGGCCCCAGGTAGAGGGCGTCGCCCTGCCCGGTGAGGGTCTCGGCCCCGTTCTGGTCCAGGATGACGCGCGAGTCCAGCTGGGAGGCGGTGGCGAAGGCCAGGCGCGAGGGCACATTGGACTTGATGAGCCCGGTGACCACCTGGGCCACGGGCCGCTGAGTGGCCAGGACCAGGTGGATGCCGGCGGCGCGCGCCAGCTGGGTGATGCGCTGGATGGAGGCCTCGACATCCTTGGGCGCGGTCATCATGAGGTCGGCGAGCTCGTCGACGACCACCAGCAGGTAGGGGTAGGTGCTGATCTCCCGCTGGGAGCCGGGAAGTGGCTGGACCTCCCCGGCGCGCACCGCCTTGTTGAAGTCGTCGATGTGCTTGTAGCCGAAGGAGGCCAGGTCGTCGTAGCGGGCATCCATCTCCCGCACCACCCACTCCAGGGCCTCGGCGGCCTTCTTCGGGGAGGTGATGATGGGGGTGATGAGATGGGGGATGCCCTCGTAGATGGTCAGCTCCACGCGCTTGGGGTCCACCAGTACCATGCGCACCTCCTCGGGGGTGGCGCGCATCATGATGGAGGTGATCATGGAGTTGACGAAGGAGGACTTTCCCGACCCGGTCTGGCCGGCCACCAGCAGGTGGGGGGTCTTGGCCAGGTTGGTGACCACGTAGTCGCCCTCGACGTTCTTGCCCAGGCCCACCACCAGGGGGTGGGCCTGCTTCTTGGCCGCCTGGGAGCGCAGGACGTCCCCGAGCTTGACCATCTCGCGGTCGGAGTTGGGGATCTCGATGCCGATGGCGCTCTTGCCGGGGATGGGGGTCAGCAGGCGGATCTCATCGGAGGCCACCGCGTAGGCGATGTTCTTCTCCAATCCGGTGATGCGCGAGACGTTGACGCCGCGGCCGCGCGCCACCTCGTAGCGGGTCACCTGGGGCCCGCGGGTGTAGCCGGTGACGGTGGCATCGACGTTGAACTCGGCGAAGACGTTCTGGAGGGCCTCGACGACGGCGTCATTGGCGGGCGTGCGCGTGGAGTGCGCGGGCCCGGGGCCCAGCAGCTCGTCCTCGGGCAGGGTGTAGGTCGAGCCGTCGGGCAGGGACATGTCGCTCAGGGCGATCTGATCGGCGAAGTCCGTCTCCTCCGGAGCGTCCTGGTCGACCTGCGGGGTCTCGGCCGTGATGGCGTCGAAGTCGCTGATGCCGGCCGGCTCGATGGGCCCGGGAGCCCCGGCGGGCGCGGGGGCCTCGGGGGTGCGGGCGCTGCGGGGCCCGGTGCGCCGCGGCTGGCGCGAGCGCGGCGCGGCGCCGACGGCGGGGCCGGCCGCCTCCTGCCCCAGATCGGGCAGGGGGTCCTCCGCCCACTGCGAGGCATCGGCGTCGGGCAGCAGGGAGGTGGTCTCGTCGTCGGCCAGGTCGAGTGCGGGATCCAGCGGGAGCCGGTCGCGCTGGGCCGAGCGCTTGCGCCGCCCACTGCCCCGGGGCCGGGCGGGCTTGTCCTCGGTCTCCAGGGCGGAGCGGAAGGCCTCGTCCCCGTCGTAGGAGTCCAGCACGGTGGTGTGCTGGGCCTCGGGCTCGGCCCCGCGGCTGCGGCGCATGCGCCCCAGGGCGCGCTGGGCCAGGGAGTCCTGACCGCCCTCCCCCGTCATCTCGGCGCGCCGCTGGGAGACCCGCTCGCGCAGCTCGGCGATGGTCAGCCCGGACAGGACCAGGGCGGAGAAGGCCAGGAGGAGCAGGAAGAGGATGAAGGCCCCCACGGCGGAGAACAGGGAGGCCAGGGGGTAGCCCACGAGCCAGCCCAGCAGGCCCCCGGCGTCCTCCAGGCCCTCGATGCCGTCGGTGAGGCGGGGGTTGCCCGAGCCGACCTGGATCATGCCGGTCACGGCCGTCAGGATGCCCAGGCAGCCCACGGCGACGCGCGCGTGCACCGCCCCCAGGCTGTGCACGCGCAGCATGGCCACGCCCAGCGCCCCCAGGAGCAGGGGCACCACGATGCCCAGGACCCCCACCGGGCCGGCGGCGATGTGGTGCAGGAAGCCCCCGGCGGCGCCGGAGACCCCGAACCACTCGCGCAGGCCCAGCATTCCGGCCAGGCCGATGAGGGCGAAGGCCCAGGCGGTGCGGCGGTAGCGGGAGCCGGGCAGGTTCTGGGTGGCGGTGGGCGCACCCCGAGACCCGGAGGCGCCCTGCGCCCGGCCCCGGGATGGCCCCGCGGAGGGGGACTGACTGCGGGTGTGACGACGATTGGCCATGATGCCCTGAAACTATCGGATTCTGCCCCGCCCGGGGCCTGCCACGCCGCCGGGGCGGGCCAGGAACAGGTCACGTCGTGGACCGTGGGCGCGGGCCCGACTCAGGACTGGCTCGCCAGGAGCGCGTCGATCTCGGCACGGCTGGGGGCGCGGGCAGGGCCGATGCGGGCCACGGCCTCCGAGGCGGCGGCGTTGGCGCGGCGGGCGGCGGCCACCGGGTCCAGGCCGTCCATGAGCCCGACGACCAGGACGCCGGTGTGGGTGTCCCCCGCGCCCGTGGTGTCCACGACCCCGCGGGCGAAGCCCGGCACCTCGACGGTCTCGGCGCCCACGGGCCCCAGGACGCAGCCGTGGATGCCGGTGCGGCGCACCAGCAGGGCCTGGGGGCAGGCCTCGCGCAGTGCCTGGGAGCCGCCGATGCGGGCGATGAGCCGGGTCATCTCCAGGTCGTTGCCGGTCAGCAGGGAGCTGCGGTGCAGCAGGGGTGCGAGGATGGCATCGGGGATGTCGGGCTGGACCGGGCCCAAATCGATGGCCAGCCCGACGCCGGAGGGCATGGACAGCAGCCACTCGACCAGGACCGGGCAGCTGGTGGGGTGGGCCAGGTCGTAGCCGGTGGCGTAGACCCAGTCCCCCGCCATGAGGTCGATGCGCTCCAGGTCCTCGCGCTGGGGCTCGGCCTCCACGCCCTCGGTGGTGATGAAGGTGCGCCGGCCGGTGGGCTCGATGAGGGTGGTGCAGGTGCCGATGTCACCCACGAGCTCCTCGACGAGCAGCTCGACGCCGTCCTGGCGCATGGCCTCGCGCACGCGGGCCGAGTTGGGCCCGGTGCCCAGCGTGGCGGCCAGCGCGGCGGGCAGGCCCTGACGGGCCACCGCCGAGACCACCGTGTAGCCCCCGCCGACGACGGGGCCCGAGGAGACCCCGGTGATGGCGCCCCCCGGCGCGGGCACCCGCCCCACATGCAGCGGCAGGTCGATGAGGACCGAGCCGGTGGAGATGAAGCAGGGGGGCCTGTAGAGCGTCATCGCGCGCCCGCCCCTCAGGCCTCGATGACGACGGGCACGATCATGGGGCGGCGCTTGAGCCTGCGGCCCACGTAGCGCCCCAGGGTGCGGCGCATCACCTGGGCCAGGGAGTGGGAGTCGGCGTTGCCCGAGGCCAGGGCGGCGGCCAGCGCCTCGGTGACCTCGGGGAGGATCTCGTCGAAGACCGAGTCGTCCTCGGCCATGCCCCGGGCCTGGATGTGGGGGCCGGCCAGGATGGTGCCGGTCTTGGTCTCCACCACCGCGTAGACCGAGACGAAGCCCTCCTCGGCCAGGATGCGCCGGTCCTTGAGCTCGCTCTCGTCGATCTCCCCCACCGAGGCGCCGTCGACGTAGATGTAGCCGCAGGGGATCTGCCCGGCGATGCGGGCCACCCCGTCCTTGAGGTCCACGGCCACCCCGTCCTCGCACAGCACGACGCGATCGGGGTCGATCCCGGTCTTGACCGCCAGCGCCCCGTTGGCCACCAGGTGGCGGATCTCGCCGTGGATGGGCATGACATTGCGGGGCTGGACGATGTTGTAGACGTGGAGGAGCTCCTCGGAGGAGGCATGCCCCGAGACGTGCACGGTGGCGTTGCCCTGGTGGACCACGCGCGCCCCCAGTCGCATGAGCTGGTTGATGACCCGGAAGACGGAGTTCTCGTTGCCCGGGATGAGGGAGGAGGCGAAGATGACGGTGTCGCCCGGCTCGATGGTGACCGTGCGGTGCTCGGAGTGGGCCATGCGGCTGAGGGCGGCCATGGGCTCGCCCTGACTGCCGGTGACCATGAGGACGCGTTCCTGGGGCGGCAGGGAGGTGACGTCACGGGGGTCGATGAGGACGCCGTCGGGCACCTTGAGGTGGCCGCGCTCGGCGGCGATGCCCATGTTGCGCACCATGGAGCGCCCCACCAGGGCCACGCGGCGGCCGTGGAGGGCGGCGGCGTCGAGCACCTGCTGGACGCGGTGGACGTGGCTGGCGAAGGAGGCGACGACGATCTGACCGTCGGACTCGGCGAAGACCTGGTCCAGGACCGGGCCGATCTTGCTCTCATGCCCGATCATGCCGGGGACCTCGGCGTTGGTGGAGTCCACGCAGAACAGGTCCACGCCCTCCTCTCCGAAGCGGGCGAAGGAGCGCAGGTCGGTGATGCGCCCGTCGATGGGCAGGGAGTCCATCTTGAAGTCGCCGGTGGCCAGGACGTTGCCGGCGCTGGTGCGGATCATGACGGCCATGGCGTCGGGGATCGAGTGGTTGACCGCCACGAACTCCAGGTCGAAGGGCCCGTAGTCGACCCTCTCGTGCTCGGTGACCTGGCGCAGGACGGGGGTGAGGCGGTGCTCCTTGAGCTTGGCCTCCACGAAGGCCAGGGTCAGGCCGCTTCCCACCAGGGGAATGTCCTCGCGCAGGCGCAGCAGGTAGGGGACCGCGCCGATGTGGTCCTCGTGCCCGTGGGTCAGGACCAGGGCGACGACGTCATCGATGCGGTCCTCGATGGAGGAGAAATCGGGCAGGATGAGGTCGACGCCGGGCTGGTGCTCCTCGGGGAACAGGACGCCGCAGTCGACGATGAGGAGCTGGGAGTCCAGCTCGAAGACGGTCATGTTGCGCCCGACCTCGCCGAGCCCTCCCAGGGGCGTGATGCGCATGGTGCCCTCGGCGAGGGGCCCGGGTGCCTTGAGTGCGGGAAAGTACGTCACCCGGGCAGTCTAACCAGTGGTGGGGGCCGGGCCGCCGCGCCCGCGCAGCACCGGGTGCCGCCCTTGGCGCACCGGGATGACGAATCGGGGCCCGAGCCGTGATGACTCGGGCCCCGAGGCCGTACCCCCAGCCGGATTCGAACCGGCGCCGCCGCCGTGAGAGGGCGGTGTCCTAGGCCGCTAAACGATGGGGGCAGTATGTGGGAGCGATCGCTCCGCCGATGGGGAGAGCAGCCCTGGCGGGTCTGCCTCCCATCCGTACCCCCAGCCGGATTCGAACCGGCGCCGCCGCCGTGAGAGGGCGGTGTCCTAGGCCACTAAACGATGGGGGCCTGACATGAGCCGGCTGCCTGACGGCCTGCCTGCTCCTGCGTACCCCCAGCCGGATTCGAACCGGCGCCGCCGCCGTGAGAGGGCGGTGTCCTAGGCCGCTAAACGATGGGGGCCAGATGTGATGGAGTTGTTCTCCGCTGGGGTACCAGGACTCGAACCTAGAATAACTGAACCAGAATCAGTCGTGTTGCCAATTACACCATACCCCACTGGTATGCGATCCGGAGGACGACCTCCGGAAGCAGCGGGAGATAATCTACACGCGGCTCCCCGCCCCGCCAAATCCTCAGGGCGTGAGTGCTGACACAGCCCCGGGCGGCCCGGATGCGGGCGGATGGCCTCCACCCGCGCCGCGCCATAGAATCCTTGATGACACCCGTCTCAACCCGATCCCTCCCGGAGGTCCGCGTGACCATGACCCCATCGAAGCCATCGACGCCTTCCCCCGCCTCGTCCCGCCACCGCCGCCCCGGCGCCCTGCGCCTGATGGCGGCCGCCATGTGCCTGAGCACCGCCCTGGCCCTGAGCGCCTGCGGCGCCCTGGGCGGCTCCTCGGGCGCCTCGGGCTCCTCCACCCCCTCCCCGGGAAGCCATGCCGTGGCCAAGCGCACCGACAAGGGCTCCCCCGCCCCGGCGTCGAGTGCCCCGGCGCACAAGGGCACCGGGGTCAAGACGAAGGACCCCAAGGCTCCCAAGGAGACCCAGGCCGCCAGCCCGAGCCCCAGCCCCACGCCGTCACCGACCTGGCCCAACCCCACCATCAAGTTCTACAACGAGGACACCTCGATCTGGTACCAGGACGACCGCGTGGTCAACCTCGACGCCGTCGGCTCCTCGGGCAACCTCGAGGGCTACCGCACCAACAACGGCGTGTGCATGGGCTATGTCAGCCGCGAGGCCAGCCAGCGGGTGTGGAGCCTGCGGGGCGACGACGCCCTGCTGTCCTCGGTGCTCATCGACCGCAAGCAGAACGTCTTCACCGATTACAGCGCCCAGGGCGTGGTCGGAGCCGACTACGTGCGCGATGACGACGGCACCATGCCGGGCTACGAGCTGGCCTTCACCGCCACGATGAACTTCGACGACGGCTCCTCCGAGCCGGTGGAGGGCTACCGCTTCGCCCGCACCGTGGGCGACTCGGGCTTCCAGTTCGAGGTCATGCTCATGTGCCGGGCCGGTCACAACATCACGGTGGACCAGTGGCACACCGTGCTCAGCGGGCTGCGCCTGGAGGGCATCGACGCCAAGGAGATGTAGGCCGGCGGCACAGACCGAGCCGGGGCCGCCCGGGCCAAGGCCGGCCAGGCTGCCCCGGCCGGCCTTGGCCCGTACTCAGCCCAGGTGCTCGCGCAGGGCCCGCAGGCGGGCCAGGCTGGAGGAGGCGCCCAGGATCTCCATGGACTCGAACAGGGGCGGGGAGACCTGCCTGCCGGTGACGGCCACGCGCAGGGGCCCGAAGGCCAGGCGCGGCTTGATGCCCTGCCCCCCGGGCATGCCCTCGCCCTCGACGATGGCCCGGCGCAGCGCCTCCTCCAGGTCGGCGGTGATCCACTGCTGGGGGCCCAGGGCCTCCAGAGCGGCGATGCCCGCATCCAGGACGTCGGCCGCGGAGTCCTTGAGCCTGCTCACCGCGCGCTCGTCCAGGACGAGGTCGGCGTCGTCGACGAAGAGGAAGCCGAGCATGTCGCGGGCCTCGCGCAGCAGTTGGATGCGGGTCTGGATGAGGGGGGCGGCGGCCTGGAGGATCTCCTGCTCGCGGGCGGTCAGGCCGGCGTAGGCGGGGGCCGAGACCAGGGGTGCGGCCTCGGCCTGGCCGCTGGGGTCGGGGAAGGCGTCGGCCAGGTAGGGCACGAGGCGGTCGCGGAAGTCCTGGGGGTCCAGGAGGCGGACCTGCTCGGCGTTGATGGCCTCGCACTTCTTGGCGTCGAAGCGCGCCGGGTTGGGGTTGACCTCGTGGACGTCGAAGGCGGCGATCATCTCCTCCCCGGAGAAGACGTCGCGGTCGGCGCTGAGCGACCACCCCAGCAGGGCCAGGTAGTTGAGCAGGCCCTCGGGGATCATGCCGCGGTAGCGGTGGATGAGCAGGTTGGACTCGGGGTCGCGCTTGGACAGCTTCTTGTTGCCCTCCCCCATGACGTAGGGCAGGTGCCCGAAGGCGGGGATGGCCTGCGCCCGGCCGATGTCCACCAGGGCGCGGTACAGGGCGATCTGGCGCGGGGTGGAGGACAGCAGGTCCTCGCCGCGCAGGACGTGGGTGATGCCCATGGCGGCGTCGTCGACGGGGTTGACCAGGGTGTAGAGGGGCTCCCCGCCAGCACGCACGACGACGTAGTCGGGCACCGAGCCGGCCTTGAAGGTGATGGGGCCGCGCACGAGGTCATCGAAGGTGATGTCCTCATCGGGCATGCGCATGCGCAGCACGGGCCGGCGGCCCTGGGCCAGGTAGGCCTCCTTCTGCTCCTGGGTCAGGTCGCGGTCGTAGCCGTCGTAGCCGAGCTTGGGGTCGCGGCCGGCGGCGCGGTGGCGGGCCTCGATCTCCTCGGGCGTGGAGAAGGACTCGTACAGGTAGCCGGCCTCGACCAGCTCGGCGGCCACCTGCCGGTAGAGGTCCATGCGCTGGGACTGGCGGTAGGGCTCGTGCGGGCCCCCGCGGCCCACGCCCTCGTCCCAGTCCAGGCCCAGCCAGGTCAGGGAGTCGATGATGGCCTGGAGGGACTCCTCGGAGTCGCGGGCGGCATCGGTGTCCTCGATGCGGAAGACGAAGGTGCCACCGGTGTGGCGCGCCCAGGCCCAGTTGAACAGGCAGGTGCGCACCAGCCCCACATGGGGGGTCCCGGTCGGCGAGGGGCAGAAGCGGACCCGGATGGGGCTGGTGCCGGGGGCGGGAATGGTCTGGGGGGCTGCGGCGGCAGGGGCGAGGTCGTTCATGATGCGCTTAGCCTAGCGGCGGGCCGGGGAGGAGTGCCCATCGCCATCCCGAGCGGTATGCACGTGATGGCACTACGGTCATCCCATCCTCAACCCACCTGTGGCGCTACCCATGGCGCCCTGCCAATGACCGGAGGCCCCCATGCTGTCCCTGCCCCTATCCCTGCCCCGCCCCCACCGCACCGCCCCCGCGCCCTGCGCCCCGGCCCGCCCGACGGCGTCACGGGGACTGCGCGCCGCCCTGGGCCTGAGCCTGGCACTGGCCCTGCCGGTGCTGGCCGCCTGCCAGGACCGCGAGGTCGCCGTGGCCACGCCGAGCCCCACCCAGGCCCAGGAGGCCACGGCGGCCTCGTCGCCGACATCCCCGTCGTCGGCCCCATCCTCGGGATCCTCGACGGACCCCTCGGCCGGCGGCCCGGCCTCCTGGACCTTCCCGGTCGATGCCCCCGGGTGGCGTCAGACCATCAGGGACCAGGACGGCGTCAACCAGTTCACCAATGATGCGGGGTGCCTCTTCACGGTCGGCCAGAACCTCCTCGAGGGCCCCACGGCCGGGGATCGCGCGGATACGGAGGACATCTCGGCTCGGATCGAGTCCTCCTTCGAGAAGCACTCCGGGGCCACGAGCATCTCCTTCACCTCCGAGGATGACGCCACCACCATCAAGACCCTGGGAGGGGAGCCGGTGGAGACGATCCGCAAGGACTGGACATACACGGCCGACGGGCAGGACTACCGGGGGACCCAGTGGGTGCGCGCCTTCACCGCCAGTGAGACGCCCACGGATATGCGGGTGATGTACGCCTGCCCCGTGGGCGCCTACTCCCAGGCCGAGCTGGACCGCCTGCTGGAGGACACCGCCTTGATGGGCGCCTGGCCACTGGATATGGACGATCCCGCGGCCGGGCCCTCAGCGGGTGCCGATCGCCAGGGCGCCTCGCCCAGCGGCCGGGGCTAGGGCAGCGCGGATACCGCGGGACTCGCGGTGCGGGGCGGCGGTGCTCATGGTGCCGGCGGCCCCGCACTCATAGACTCCCCGTATGCCAGATCTCTCCGCCGGCCCTGATTCGGCAACCTCATCCGCCCCCGGCGCACGCGGTGCGACGGCGCCCCTGCCCCCCACCGGCCTCACGCGCGCCTTCGACGCCCTGACCCCGCAGATCATGCGCGAGCGCGGCTCGCTGAAGTGGAGCCACTACCCCGGCGATGTCATCGGGGCGTGGGTGGCGGAGATGGACCTGGGGACGGCGCCCGCCGTCGCCGAGGTGCTCCAGCGCGCCGTGGCCGAGGGCACCCTGGGCTACATGCCCTCCGGCCTGGCCCGGCAGGCCCGTGAGGAGACCGCCCACTACCAGGGGCGGGCCTTCGGCTGGCAGGTGGGGGTCGAGGAGGTCAGCCTCCTGCCCGACGTCCTATCCGCCCTGGGCGCCGTCATCGCCCACCACACCCGCGCCGGCTCGGCGATCATCGTGCCCACCCCGGCCTATATGCCCTTCCTGTCGATCCCGGGGCGCTATGGGCGCGAGTGCCTCCAGGTCCCGGCCCGGGTGGGCCGCGGGGGCGGCTCGCCGCGCTGGGAGCTGGACCTGGAGGCCATCGAGGCGGCGATGGCGGCCGGCGCGGGACTGCTGGTGCTGTGCAACCCGTGGAACCCGGTGGGCCGGGTGCTCTCGGCCGGCGAGCTCGACGCCGTGGCGGCGCTCTCGCAGCGCTACGGGGTGCCGGTCTTCGCCGATGAGATCCACGGCCCCCTGGTGCTGGAGCCGGGGCTGGCGCATATCCCCTACGCCTCGCGCCCGACGGCCGATGCGGACCTGACCTTCACGGCCACGGCGGTCTCCAAGGGCTGGAACATCCCCGGGCTCAAGTGCGCCCAGCTCATCGCCTCGGGCGGGGCGCGCCGGGCCTGGGAGGCCGAGCCCCTCAGCGCCGCCCTGTCGGAGCAGGCGGCGGCGCTGGGGGCGATGGCCGCCGTGGCCGCGCTGCGCGAGGGCCAGGGCTGGCTGGAGGAGGTGCGCTCCTACCTGCGCGCCAACCGCGACCTGGTGCGCGAGGCTCTGGCCGGCGTCGAGGGCCTGGAGGTGACCGTGCCCGAGGGCACCTACCTGGCCTGGCTGGACTTCCGGGGCCTGGGGCTTGAGGAGCCGGGCGAGTACTTCCTGCGCCACGGGGTGGCGATGAACGAGGGCGCGGCCTTCGGGCGGGACTGGTCGGGCTTCTGCCGCCTCAACCTGGCCACGGGCCGAACCATCGAGGCCGAGACGGTGCGGCGGATCGTGCAGGCCGCCCGCTCCCGGGGCGCCGGTCGGCAGTAGACGGGCAGCGGCCGACTCCGGCCCGTCCCGGGCTCAGCGGCGCACGACGGGGTTGGAGAAGGCCCCGATGCCCTCGACGCCGACCTCGATGCGCTGACCGGGACGCAGCTCGCCCACGCCTGCGGGGGTGCCGGTGAGGATGACGTCCCCGGGCAGCAGGGTGAAGATGGTGGAGGCGTAGGCCACGAGCTCGGCCACGGGGCGGGTCATCTCCCGGGTGCTGGCCTCCTGGACCAGGTGGCCGTCGAGGTAGGCGCGCACGACGGCATCGTCGGGGTTGAAGGCGACGGCGCCACCGGGCTCGGGGATCTCCAGCCAGGGGCCCAGAGGGCAGGAGGTGTCGAAGGCCTTGCCCCGCACCCATTGGGGCTCGGCGCGCTGGCGGTCGCGGGCCGAGACGTCGTTGGCGACGGTGTAGCCCAGGACGACGTCGTCGACCCGCTCGGGAGTGACGTCCTTGGCCAGGGACTTGATGACCACGGCGAGCTCGGCCTCGTAGTGGACCTCGGTGCTCCAGCGGGGCAGGACGATGGGGGCGTCGGGGCCGATGACGGCGGTGTTGGGCTTGAGGAAGACCACGGGCTCATCCGGTGCCCCCTCGCGGCGGTCCCCGCCTGCGGGGTCGGGGTAGGTGCCGGCGAAGCCCACCACCTTGGAGCGGGGGATGACCGGGGAGAGCAGGCGGGCCTCGGCCAGGTCGACGACCTCGCCGGTGGCTTGGGGCGGGGTGAAGAGCGGGTCGCCCTTGAGCACGAGGATGTGGCCCTGCGGCGGGCCGGCCGGGCCGGGCAGGGGCGGCTCCGCGACGGCGGCGGCGACGGCGGTGCCGGTGGCCGGCGGCATGGAGCCGGGGCTCGCGGCCTGGACGGCGGAGGGGTGGGTGGAGCTGGCCCCGGAGAGCTCGACGATGCCGTAGCGGGGCTCATCGCCGGTGGAGAAGCGCGCGATCTTCATGGGGCAAGGCTAGGAGATCGGAGCCGATGCGTGGGGCTGCGGCACCGCGCGCCCCGAGCAGATGGGTGAAGGCAGCACCCCCGGAGCTGAGAGCCCCTGATCCGGGGGCAGAACGGGGCGCAGCCGGTTCACTCCGGCTCGCGGTTGGGGGACAATGAAGGGCCTCCCTATCGAAGGAGTCCATGATGTCAATGCTGTCCATGATTCCCACGATAAGACGACACCGAACCTCCCCCATCGCCGTGCTTCTGGCCCTCGCCGCCCTCCTCCTGGCACCGATGACGCCGCTGTCAGCCGCCGCAGGCGATCCACCCCTGTGCGATCCGGTCACCCAGCGCTTCACCACGACCTCGTCCGATACCGGTGCGCCCCAAGACCCCCAGCGGGCACGCAAGGCCATGCAGTGGCTGAGGTCGATGATGGATCCGCCGCAGGACCTCGGCGGCGGGGCCGACATCAGGCTCTCTGGTGGCCACGGCTACCGGGACAGCGGTGAGGTCTCGGGCTCCTTCACCCTCGACGATCCCGAGCAGTACCCCGTCGTGAGCACCGAGCTGAGCCTCGATGGTCGCTCCTCGATCCCCAGCGACTACCGGGGACAGGTCTCGGGCACTGCTCCGGCGGGTGTCAAGGGAGTCGTCAAGGCCTACCTGCACACCGACCGGGCCTATGAGCAGGCCGCGGTGATCCCGGCGGTCGTCCAGCCCGATGGCAGGTGGGAGCTCGACCTCTCGCCCGTCGACCCCGGCCGGGCGGGCGAGTGGCAGTTCCAACTGCATGATGCCGCGACCGGTGAGCAGATCGGCGGCAGCTGGCCGGAGCACCGGGAGAACCTTCGGATCGAGCTGTACTCGCTCACCGAGTCGGGCAGGGCACTGGTGGGGATGCCCGCTCCGAGTGGGCCGTCCTTCACCCTGTCGACCCGCCACGAGGGCCTGAAACTGGCCCGCCTGGTCGATGCCCGAGACGGCACGATCCTCGCCGAGCACCACGAGGCAGCGACGGCTGATCTCATCCGGTCCAACAGCCACGCCCCCGGGCAGGTCGGCTACGGCGACCGCAGGTACACCAGTGATACCTACGATCAGGCACTGGCACTCATCGTGGCGGTGGGCGCTGATGATCGCGGCATGGCCGATCGGCTGGTCAACGGGCTGCGCTCCCTCCAGACCACCTCGGGGCAGGATGCCGGGGCTTTCCCCCGGGATGCCAGTCAACTGCTGAATCCTGAGACCGGCGCTCCCCTGGAGGTGACCCGGACGTACTTCACCGGGCGCCAGGCCTTCATCCTGTATGCACTGCTGCGCTACCAGGAGCGTTACGGCGATATCAACGGTGTCAGTGGGATGGTCCGCAGAGGGCTCGGCTGGGTTGCGACCCAGAGGAGCACCACGGGAGCCGAGGCGGGGCTGTACAGGGGAGGCAGGGCCCCTGACCAGATCACCTGGCACTCCACGGAGCACAACACCGATCTGTGGCACGTCTTCGAGCTCGCCTCCCGAGTCCTGGGCGAGAAGGGGTATCGCGACCAGGCCGATGCCCTGGCGCGGGCGATCATGGACAGGCTCTGGAACGCTGGGGAGCAGCGCTTCAACCGGGGCTGGAATGCCAGCGGCCCCGACACCGCCGATCCTCTCGACTCTGCCAGTTGGGGGTCGGTGTTCCTCCACGCCATCGGCGAGCATGAGAAGGCCCGGGTGGCCCTGGGGCACACCCGGCGGTTCCTCCACGAGGAGGGACCCGTTCGGGGCTATACCGCGCGCATCGAGCCGGGTCTGGACCGCAA
The DNA here is from genome assembly GCF_019974135.1 of Actinomyces capricornis. Classification (NCBI taxonomy): domain Bacteria; kingdom Bacillati; phylum Actinomycetota; class Actinomycetes; order Actinomycetales; family Actinomycetaceae; genus Actinomyces; species Actinomyces capricornis. Next base: position 2,423,931 of record NZ_AP025017.1, on the reverse strand, counting down.
CATCTGGTTCGAGGGCACTTTCGGGGTGACGCACGCCCAGGTCACCGCGGGCCTGTGGGACGAGGCGCGCATCAGCGCCGAGGGCGCCTCCCCCGCCCAGGCGGCGGACGGCTCCTGGCCCTACACGCTGAGGGATGACCCGGTCGAGGAGGTCACCTCGGCCGGCTCGGTGGCCTCCACTGCCTGGTACCTCCTGGCGACCTCGACGCCGCAGGCCATGTGGTCGGAGTGCCGGGTCCCCGGGGCCGGCGCGCCCTGACCGCTGCCGCGTGGCTCCACCGCCCCAGAGGGCGGCCCATCGCGAGGCGCGCCTGCGGTCGGGCCATGGGGCCGGCTCCCCATCTGCCCCGCCCTCATCCTGGGGCGCTCAGGCCGCATCCGCACTCTCCTGTTGTGGAGGCCAGACCATAGTTGCGTGCTCAGCGCCAGCAGCATCCCCACCTCCTGGAAGGACCCGCCATGACAGCACCCGATCAGCACCATGGACCACGGAGGTGCGGGATCGTCGCGATCGCCGTGGCCGCTGCCCTGACCTGCGCCTGCAGCCAGACGGCTCCCTCCACTCAGAGCGGAGCAACGGCCTCGGGCGCCTCCCCCGCACCGGCCAGCACGTCCACCCAGCCCTCGGCCGCTGCCTCGGCGAGCACGACAGCCGAGACAGTCCTGGGGGTGAGCAAGGATCCGGCGACGTGGTCGCTTCCCTTCGATGCCATCGAGGACGCCTCCCTGGCGTATCTGAAGAGCTATGCCCTGGACCTTCTGGTCGACCAGTGCATGTCCGATGCCGGCTTCGAGGACTACGAGGTGCTCACCCCGTCCTCGCCTCCCCCCGGAGCCCAGAGCGCGGGCAAGGAGCACCTGTTCACCGTCCCCATCGCTCAGGAGCACGGGTACCGGAAGCAGTTCCGGCAGGACTCGGGCAGTGGTGACCCCAGCATCTACGACAATAAGCCCGAGGCCTTCCACGCGCAGTGGAACGACTGCACGACCACCAGCCAGATCCAGCTGGATGCCGAGCTCTCCAGTGGCGAGTCCGACGCCGACTGGGACGCTCGGCTCAGCGGCTTCACGGTCGATACCTCGGGCCCCGAGCTCCAGGATGCCGCTGCCCAGTGGCACTCCTGCATGGAGCCTCAGGGGATCGCCGATCTGCCGGAGCAGCCCTGGACACCCATGTACTTCTCACAGGACATGCCGGAATCACTGACGACCGCGTTCTACGGGGATCCCGTCGGGCCCCCCAGCGCCGAGGAGATCGAGGTCGCCACCGCCGACGCCCAGTGCCGCGAGTCCTCGGGCTGGACGTCCTTGCTCTATGAGACGACCTGGGACCAGCAGGCCGCCTTCGTGGAGGAGCACAAGGCCGAGGTCGATGCGCGCATGGCGCACAACGCGGCCCAGACCGAGAAGGTCCGCACCGTCATCCGCGATCATGGCGGTCAGCTCTAGCTGTTGAGCCCGGCGTCTGCTCGGCCCTCCGAGCAGACGCCCGCCGCCATGCGGCCCGCCGTCGGAGCCCAGCGAGCCCTGCCGCGCTCGGAGCCGGGCCGGGCGGCGGGCTCAGGCCCGGGCGGTCTCTCCCCCGGCGTCCTCGGTGGAGCCCGCCCCGGCGGTGCCCGCCGCGGAGGCCCCGCGGTGGGCGGCGCCGTCGGCGGCCCAGATATCGCCGGGCAGGGCTCCGGGCAGGTAGGGGTTGTCGGTGGCGATGAAGCGGATCTCGCTCTGGCGGCCCTCGCGCACGGCCCGGTGCTGGGCCTCCCAGTCGCGCAGGGCCCCGAAGGCCCACTTGCCCAGTAGGGCGATGGCCACGATGTTGATGATCGCCATGAGCCCCATGGCCACATCCGACAGGTTCCACACGAAGGTCAGCTCGGCCACGGAACCGACGAAGGCCGCCACCAGGATCATCACCCGCAGGCCGGTGTGCCAGGCCCGGCTCGCCGCTCCCCCGCGCAGGAAGTCGATATTGATCTCGGCATAGGTGAAGTTGCCCAGCAGCGAGGAGTAGGCGAAGACGAAGATGATCGCCGCCATGAGGTTGGCCGACCAGGGCCCCAGGACCTCGGCCACCGAGGTCGAGGTCAGGGAACCGGCCGCGACCCGGGCCGCGTCGGGGTCCAGGGCGGCGCGTGCCGGGTCGTAGACGCCGGAGAGCAGGACGATGAGCGCGGTGGCGGTGCACACGATGATCGTGTCGACGAACACCCCCAGGGACTGGATGAAGCCCTGGTGCACGGGGTGGGAGGTGGTCGCCGTCGCCGCCACGTTGGGCACCGAGCCCTGACCGGCCTCATTGGAGAACAGGCCGCGCTTGACCCCGTTGATGGCCGCGGCGTACAGGCCCCCGGAGATCCCGTAGAAGGCCACATCCCCGCTGAAGGCGTCCTTGACGAAAGACATCATGATTCCGGGAATGGCATCCAGGTTGAGCAGCAGCACCACCGCTGCCAGGATGACATAGGCCATGGCCATGATCGGCGCCAGCCACTCGGCGACCCGCGCCACCAGCCGGATCCCGTTGAAGATGATGGGCCCGGTGATCAGGACCAGGAGGACGGCGGTGATCCAGGGGGAGATGTTGAAGGTGGACTTCAGCGTCGTGGAGATGGCGTTGGCCTGGGTGGCCTCATAGGCGAAGCCGAAGACGAAGGTGATGACGACGGCGAAGATGCTCGCCCACGCCTTGGAGCCCAGTCCCCGCTGGATGTAGTAGGCCGGCCCACCGCGGAAGCTGCCATCGGGGTTGGGGATCTTGTACATCTGGGCCAGCGTGGACTCTACGAAGCCGGTGGCCATGCCCACCAGGGCCACCATCCACATCCAGAACACGGCACTGGGCCCGCCCATGGTGATGGCGATCGCGACCCCGATGATGTTGCCCGTGCCTACCCGGCTGGCGATGCCCACGGCGAAGGCCTGGAAGGGGGAGATCCCCTCATGGGCGGCGGAGCGGGAGACCAGGATGGTCCTGACCATATTGGGGAAGTGGCGCAGCTGGACCCCATCCGTGCGGACCGTGAAGTAGAGGCCGATGCCCACCAGCAGCCAGATCAGCAGCCCCCCGTAGAGCTTGTCGCTGACATTGCCCAGCGCTTCGGTCGCAGGGGCGAGAACCGAGTCGACCGCATCGGTCAGCTGATCGAGGACGCCGGTACGGGTCTGAGGGGCGCTCAAGGGGATCATGGGCATCGTGCCTCCGGGTCGGACAAGCAGGCGCACGTCGCGATCCTCCATGCCTCCGTCCTCCTCTGCGAGGGGCAGGAGCATCGTGCCTGCGAGGGGCACGGGGAGCAGCACATGCTCAGGGATCACACCACGAGCGCGAGAACCCGAGCAGGCTACGGGCCGCCGTGTTTCGATAAGGTGACGCCGGAGGTCGCGGGTGCGCCGGCGGTTGGTCGTCGCGCCGTCGCGTATCGCAGCCTGCCGGCCCCGCCCTCAGGGCCGGGGCCGCCGCGGCCAGGCCGCGGTGCTCAGCTCGGCGGGCAGGTGGGGGGAGTCGGCGTGGAAGGCGGGGCCGCCAGTGCCCGCCCAGTCACCGGCGCCCCGGACGCCCGCGCCCTGAGCACTGCCGTCCTCCCCCGCTCGCAGATGCCGCGTCTGGGCCTCCCAGTCCCGCAGGGCCCCGACCACCCACCTGCTGAGCACCAGGATGGCCACCAGGTTGAGGATCGCCCCCAGGCCCAGCATGACGTCGGCCAGGGCCCACACCGTCGTCAGCGCCTGGAGGCTGCCGACGGCGGCGCAGGCCACCGCCGAGACCTGGAGCAGCCGGGCGGCCCCGGGGCGGTCGGTGAGGTAGTCCAGGCAGATCTGGGCATAGGAGAAGGCCCCGATGATCGTGGTGTAGGCCAGGACGACGATGAGGATCACCATGGGCCCGCGGCTCCACTGGCCCACCAGGTGGGCGATGGCGTCCTGGGTCAGGGTGTTCGCCGCCTCGGCGGTGGTGACTCCCGGGGCGTAGACCTCGGGGCCGGCCACGAGGATGGCCAGGGCGGTGGCGGTGCAGATGAGCAGGGTGTCGACCAGTACCCCGAAGGCCTGGATGAAGCCCTGCTGGACGGGGTGGGCCACCGTGGCCGAGCCGGCGGCGCAGGCGGCCCCTCCCAGGCCGGCCTCATTGGAGAACAGGCCGCGGCGCACACCGTTGAGCAGCGCGGCGAAGGCGCCCCCGGCCACTCCGGCCAGGCCCTGGCGCAGGCCCAGGGCGCTGCCCCAGATCGACTCCAGTGCCTGCCAGGCCTGGACCGGGTGGGTCAGGAGGATGACCACGACCAGGACCAGGTAGGCCAGTGCCATCACCGGCGCCAGGAGCTCGGCCGTGCGCGCGATGGAGCGCAGGCCGCCCAGGAGCACCGGCGCGGTCAGGGCCACGATGATGAGCGCACCCACCTGCGGGGTGATCGGCGTGGCCGAGGCCAGGGAGGAGACGATGGCATTGGCCTGGAGCATGGGCATGGCCAGACCGTTGGCGATCATGAAGACCACAGCGAAGACCACCCCCAGGGCCGGCAGTCCCATGCCCCGGGCGATGTAGTGGGCCGGCCCTCCCCGGTAGGTGCCGTCGGGGCGCCGGACCTTGAAGATCTGGGCGAGGGTGGACTCGCTGAAGGCCGTGGCCGTGCCCAGGACGGCCACCACCCACATCCACAGCACCGCACCGGGGCCGCCCATGATGAGGGCCAGGGCCACCCCCACGATATTGCCCGTCCCCACCCGGCTGGCCAGCCCGACGGCGAAGGCCTGGAAGGAGGTGATGCCCCCGTACGCGCCCGAGCGAGAGCCGCGCACGGCACTGAGGATGCCGGCCGCGTGGCGCACCTGGACGGCGCGGGTGCGCACCGTGAGGAACAGGCCCCCGGCGACGAGGAGGACCACGAGCACCCAGGAGAACAGCAGGTCCGAGGCGGTGGTGAGGATCTCGTTGATAGACGGCATGGCTGCTCCTGCAGGGGTAGCGGTCAGTGGTCGTGGGCGCGGGGTGCCGGGGCCTCAGCCGCGGTCAGCGCCGCCCCGGTCCGCCGGCTGCCGCGCACCGGGCTGCCGTCCATCCGCCTCCCAGATGCCGGGGACGACGTCGCCGGGCAGCAGGGGGTTGGCGTGGCCGACGAAGACCGGCTCGACCCCGCGGGCGCGCTGGGCCTCGAAGTCCCGCAGCGCCCCGACCGCCCAGGGCATCAGGCGCACGATGACCACGAGGTTGAGCAGGCCCAGCAGGCCCAGGGCGATATCGGTCAGGGCCCACACGATCGGCAGGCTCAGCACGCATCCGGCGAAGGCCGCACCGGTGAGCACCAGGCCGAAGAGCTGCTCGGCGCGGTGCTCCCCGCCCAGGAAGTTGACGTTGACCTGGGCGTAGGAGTAGCAGCCCAGCACCGTGGAGAAGACCAGGACGAAGATGAGCACCACCATCGGCCAGGTGGTCCAGGCCCCCAGGTGCTCCACCACCGCCTGCTGGGTCAGGACCGCGCCCTCCAGGGAGGGGTTCCCGGGCTGGTAGGTGTCGGTGGCCAGCAGGATGAGCATGCCGGTGGCGGTGCACACCAGGATCGTGTCGATGAAGACGCCGAAGGACTGGATGAGGCCCTGGCGCACCGGGTGGGCCACCGTGGCGGTGCCCGCGGCGTTGGGCACGGTGCCCAGGCCCGCCTCGTTGGAGAACAGGCCGCGGCGCACACCGTTGAGGACAGCCGCCAGGACGCCGCCGGCAACGCCGAACAGGGCCTGGTCGGCGCCGAAGGCGCCCCGGAAGACCGAGCCGAGCACGTCGTCGAGCTCACCGATGTTGAGCACGATGACCACGGCGGTGGCCATGATGTAGATGAGGGCCATGATCGGCGCCAGCCACTCGGTGACGCGGGCCACCGACTTCAGCCCTCCCAGGACCACCGGCCCGGTGAGCATCACGAGGAAGACCCCCACCATCCACGGCTTGACGTCGCTGACCGTGGCGGTGATGACGCCGGCCAGGGCGTTGGTCTGGACCATCACCACGGTCACGCCCACCGAGATGATGCACATGACGGCGAAGACCCTGCCCCAGGCACGCGAGCCCAGCCCGTTCTTGATGTAGTAGGCGGGTCCTCCCCGGAAGGTGAAGTCTCGCCCGCGCTCCTTGAAGATCTGGGCCAGGGTGGACTCCACGAAGCTGGTGGCCATACCCACCAGGGCCACCACCCACATCCAGAACAGGGCGCCGGGGCCGCCGGCCACCACCGCCAGTGCCACCCCGGCGATGTTGCCGATGCCCACGCGGGCGGCCAGCCCCACGGCGAAGGCCTGGAAGGAGGAGATGCCCCCGTGGGCCCCTCCGCGTGAGCCCGCGATGGACTGGAGCATGGTGCCCAGGTGCCTCAGCTGCACGGCACCCGAGCGCACCGTCATGTAGACGCCCACGGCCACCAGGACGGCCGCCAGCAGGTAGGTGTAGAACCAGTCGTCGATGCGCAGGAGCCAGTCCTGGATGCTGGTGGGAGTCATGGGCGGGCCTCCATCGTCGTCGGCTCCTGAGCGGGCGGCCCCGCAGCGGCCCAGACGTCTCCGGGCAGCTCTGCGGGCAGGTGCGGGTTGTCGGTGGACACGAAGACCGGCTCGGCGATCCCCGCCGCCTGCTGGGCCTCCCAGTCCCGCAGGGCGCCCACGCCCCACCGGGCCAGGGCCAGCAGGGCCACCAGGTTGGTCACGGTCATGAGCGCCATGGTGATGTCCACGGTGTTCCACACCACCGTCAGGGTGGCCAGCGCCCCCAGGCCGGTGGAGGCCACCGAGACCAGGCGGGGCAGCCAGCGCCAGTGGGGGGCCGAGGAGATGAAGCTCATCGAGACCTCCGAGTAGGTGGCGGCGGCGATGATCGAGGAGTAGGCCAGCACGAAGATGAGCACCGCCATGGGCACCGCCGTCCACCCGCCCAACACCGCCGCGACGGCCTCGGAGGTCAGGGTGGCCGCGGCGTCGGGGGTCAGGGTGCCGGCAGTGGTGGCGGCCGGGCTGTAGACCCCCGAGACCAGGATGATGAAGGCGGTGGCGGTGCACACCACGATGGTGTCCACGAAGACCCCCAGGGACTGGATGAGCCCCTGCTGGACCGGGTGGGCCACCGTGGCGGTGGCCGCGGCGAAGGGCGCGGTTCCCTGCCCGGCCTCATTGGAGAACAGGCCGCGCTTGGTGCCGTTGATGAGGGCCGCCAGGATCCCCCCGGTCACTCCCCCGGCGAAGGGCCGGGGCCCGAAGGCCGAGGTGACGATCGTCCACAGGATCGTGCCGAGCTCGGTGATGTGCAGGCAGACGATGATCAGGGCCAGCAGCATGTAGATGAGGGCCATGATCGGGCTCATCCATTCGGTGACGCGCGCCACCCGCCGCACCCCTCCCAGGATGACCAGCGCCGAGAGCCCCACCAGGACCGCGGCGGCCGCCCCCTGGGAAAGGCCCAGGGGCGAGGCCGGACCGATGACCCCGGCCACGGCGTTGGCCTGGACCATGATGATGGAGAAGCCGCAGGTGAAGATCGTCAGGGCCGCGAAGGCCACCCCCAGGGGCCGCGAGCGCATGCCGCGGGCCATGTAGTAGGCGGGCCCGCCCCGGAAGGAGCCGTCGGCGTGGCGGACCTTGAACAGTTGGGCCAGGGTGGCCTCGAAGAAGGCGGTGGCCATGCCCACCAGTGCCACCATCCACATCCAGAAGATGGCGCCGGGGCCTCCCAGGATGAGGGCGGCGGCCACGCCGAAGACGTTGCCGATGCCCACGCGGGCGGCCAGGGAGATGGTGAAGGCCTGGAAGGAGGAGATGCCGCCGCCGGCGCCGCCGCGCGAGCTCGCGACCTGACGGACCATGGCGGGCAGGTGTCGCAGCTGGACGCCGCGGGTGGCGATGGTCAGGACGATCCCGGTGCCCACGAGCAGCCACATGGTGATGTGCAGGGTGATCCAGTCGGAGATGGTCTGGAGATGCTGGGCGAGGGCGTCCATGGCGGTCTTTCACGGTGGGATACGTGGAACGCCCCGCATGCTCTCATGAGTTGGTGCGGGCGTGCAGCAGCGGGTCGGATCGTGGCCCCGTGAGACGATGGGCCCATGACCTCCCCGGCGACCGCCCCGGCTCTCAACGCGATGCTCGACGCCCTCATCCCGGCTGATGACCCTGATCGGATCCCTGAGCCTGAGGATGTCTACCTGGCCTTCTCCCAGTGGGCGCAGGATTCCGGCCGCCCCCTCTACCCGCATCAGGATGAGGCCCTGTCCCAGATCCTGGAGGGTCGCCACGTCATCGCCGCGACCCCCACGGGCTCGGGCAAGTCGATGATCGCCCTGGCGGCCCATACCGCCTCGCTGGCCCGTGGGGGGCGCTCCTACTACACCGCGCCGCTCAAGGCGCTGGTCAGCGAGAAGTTCTTCGAGCTGGTGGGGCTGTTCGGGGCGGGCAATGTCGGGATGGTCACCGGGGACACCTCGATCAATGCGGGCGCCCCCGTCATCTGCTGCACGGCGGAGATCCTGGCCAACCAGTCGCTGCGCGAGGGCGGGGCGATGGATGTCGACTGCGTGGTCATGGACGAGTTCCACTACTACGCCGACCCCCAGCGCGGCTGGGCCTGGCAGGTGCCGCTCCTGGAGCTGCCCCAGGCCCAGATGGTGCTCATGTCGGCCACCCTGGGGGATGTTTCCTTCCTCGTGGGGGATCTGGAGTCGCGCACGGGGCGGCGGGTCGCCGTCGTCGACGACGCCGTGCGGCCGGTGCCCCTGGAGCTGGACTACAGCGTGGAGCCGATCGGCGAACTGCTCCAGCGCCTGGTGGGTCAGGAGCGGGCCCCGGTCTACGTCGTCCACTTCTCCCAGAAGGAGGCCATTGAGCGGGCCACGGCGCTGCTGAGCGTGGACCTGGTGCCCAAGTCCCGCAAGGAGGAGATCGCCGCCGCCCTGGGGGGCTTCCGCTTCGGCGGGGGCTTCGGCGCCACCTTGTCGCGGCTGCTGCGCTCGGGCATCGGGGTGCACCATGCCGGGATGCTGCCGCGCTACCGCAGGCTGGTCGAGCGCCTGGCGCGCCAGGGGGTGCTGGCGGTCATCTGCGGGACCGACACCCTGGGGGTGGGGATCAATGTGCCCATCCGCTCGGTGGTGCTCACCTCCCTGGTGAAGTTCGACGGCGCCAAGGAGCGCCACCTCACGGCCCGGGAGTTCCACCAGATCGCGGGCCGGGCCGGGCGCGCCGGCTTCGATACCCGGGGGTATGTGGAGGTCCAGGCCCCCGAGCACGTCATTGAGAACGCCAAGGCGCTGGCCAAGGCCGGGGATGATGAGCGCAAGCGCCGCAGGATCGTGCGCAAGAAGGCCCCCGAGGGGCGGGTCAACTGGACGGACAAGACCTTCGAGCGCCTGCGCGACGCCGCCCCCGAGACCCTGACCAGCCAGTTCCAGGTGACCACCACCATGGTGCTCAACCTCATGGAGCGCCCCGGCGACCCGGTGGCCCATATGGCCGGCCTGCTGGATCGCGCCCACCTGTCCGCGCCCGAGCGGCGCACCCAGGTGCGCCGGGCCCTGGAGATCTACCGCTCCCTGCGCACGGCGGGAGTGGTCGAGCACGTCTCCTCCGCCGTCGCGGCGGCCGACGGCCGCCCCCGCCTGCGCCTGGCCGTGGACCTGCCCGACGACTTCGCCCTCAACCAGCCGCTGGCGCCCTTTGCCCTGGCGGCCATGGACCTGCTGGGCGTGGACTCCCCCGAGCACACCGTCGATGTGGTCAGCGTGGTGGAGGCCACCTTGGATGATCCGCGCCCGGTGCTCTATGCCCAGCAGAGGGCGGCGCGCGGTGAGGCGGTCGCCGTGATGAAGGCCGAGGGCATGGATTATGAGGAGCGCATGGCGGCCCTGGAGGAGGTCACCTGGCCCCGGCCGCTGGCCGAGCTGCTCGCCCCGGCCCTGGAGATGTACCGGCAGTCCAACCCGTGGGTGGCCGACTACGAGCTGAGCCCGAAGTCGGTGGTGCGCGAGATGGTGGAGAGCGCCATGACCTTCTCCGACCTGGTCTCGCGCTACGAGCTGGGGCGCAGCGAGGGGGTGATCCTGCGCTACCTCACCGATGCCTACCGAGCGCTGCGCCAGGTGGTGCCCGAGGAGCACCGCAGTCCTGAGGTGGTCGAGCTCATCGACTGGCTGGGGGGCCTGGTGCGGGCGGTGGACTCCTCCCTGCTCGATGAGTGGGAGGCCCTGGGGGCGGCGCAGTCCGGCCGCGCCCAGGAGGGGGCGGCCCTGCTGGAGGGCGACCGCCCGGATGCGGATGACTCCCTGGGCGTGGAGCGGGCCTTCGGCGCCGATGAGGAGGGCCGGGTGGCCCTGACCCGCAACCGGCACGCCTTCCGGGTGGCGGTGCGCCGGGAGCTGTTCCGCCGCGTGGAGCTCATGGCCCGCGACGACGTCGAGGCCCTGGCAGCGCTGGACGCCTCCTCCGGCTGGGGGCAGGAGCGCTGGGATCGGGTGCTGGGCGAGTACTGGGAGGAGTACGACTGGATCGGCACGGACACCGCGGCCCGATCCGTCTCCCTGGCGCCGCTGGATGAGGAGCCCGATGAGCAGGCCCTGGCGGCCGCGGGGGTCTCGGAGCGCCTGCGCGAGGCCCTGGCCGCCCAGGGCAGGAGCGTGTGGCTGGCCACCCAGATCATCGAGGATCCCGACGGCGACCATGACTGGAGGCTGGTGGCCCTGGTGGACCTGGAGGCCTCGGACCGGGAGGACCGCGCCGTCCTGCGGCTGCTGAGCGTCGGCCCGCAGGCCTAGCCGTCCGTCCTCGGGAGGCGGTCGGCAGGCGGCGAGTGGGGCCTCCGGCGGGGTGCGGGCGATCGCCAGGGCCCGCCTCACCTGCTGGGGCGGGGGCGCCTGGAGTGCCGGATCGGCTGGGCTGAGCCTGTGCCGGGGGAGGTGCAGTGCCATCGGGGTCGCCTGCGAGGGCTGGTGGTGTGCTAGGCCTGGCAGCGGATCAGGGCGATGGCGGGGCGGGTCCGATTGGGCGTCACTTCGCGACGAATGCGTCACTTGGCGGAATGGACGATCCCTACAAGGTACGTCCATTCCGCGAAGTGACGCCCGTTCCGCGAAACGACGTCGTTCCTGAGCCCCGGCATCCTCAGTCCCCGGAGATCCCCAGGCCCCGGAGGTAGGACACCTAGCCCGAGGGAGGGGCGGGGGTCAGCGCCGTGGCCAGGACGGCCGTGTCGGCGGGCGTGGTGCGGCAACATCCGCCGATGAGGCGCGCCCCCGCTCTGGCCCAGGAGCGGGCGTGGGCGGTGAATCGGCGCTCGGCGGGCACCACCGTCCAGGTCTTGGTGGAGGGGTGGTAGAGGTCCCCGGAGTTCGGGTAGGCCACCAGTGGCTTGGTCGTCACCGCTCTCATGGCCTCCAGGGCGGGGAGCACCGCCTCGGGCGCCACGCAGTTGACCCCGACGGCGATGACACCCGCCGCCTCCTGGGCCCAGGAGGCGGCCCGCAGCAGGGGGGTGCCGTCAGCCAGGCGCTCGCCCCCACCATCGACCTGGAAGGAGACCCAGGCCCGCGCCGCCGGTGAGAGGCGCTCCAGCAGCTCGACGATGGCCTGGGCCTCATCGAGTCTCGGCATCGTCTCCACGGCGATGACATCGACGCCCTGGTCCAGGAGGATCTCCAGTCGCGGGGCATGGAAGGCGTCCCAGCCGGCGTCGTCGAGGCGGTAGTCGCCGGTGTACTCGCTGCCGTCGGCCAGGGAGGCGCCGTAGGGGCCCACCGAGCCGGCCACGACCGCCTGCCGCCCGCCCGCAGCGGCATGGGCGGCCCGGGCCTCCAGCGCCAGGCGGGCGGAGGCCGCCAGGGCGGCGCGGGCCCTACCCTCATCAAGGCCCGCGCGCATGAAGGCCGGCAGGCTGGCCTGGTAGGAGTTGGTGGTGATCACCTGAGCACCGGCAGTCAGGTAGTCGGTGTGGACGGCGCTGATGGCCGCCGGCCGGTCGATGAGCGCCAGGGCCGACCACAGCTCGTGGGAGGTGTCCACGCCTCGCGCGTCGAGCTCGGTGCCCATGGCGCCGTCGAGGATCACCGGGCCGCGCGCCAGGGCGGCGGTCAGGCGGGAGGCCGGGCGCGAGGGGCTGATGTCCATGCCTCTACAGTGGCCGACCCGCCAGGTGCCTCAGGCGGGCGCTCACCCAGTGAGAAGGCCTGACGGGCCGGCGGACCGCACCACTAGCGTCACAGCCAGGGCTCCTCCCCCACGCCCTGGCGCTGCTGAGCGCACCGGCGGGAGCGGCGGCGGTATCAGCCTCGTCGACGCCGTGCCCCAGGACGCTGCTCCCCGCAGCACCGCAGGGGCCTAGGAACCGGGCCATATGCCTGCTCATCGTCTTCGATCCGGTGCAGCGGCCCGCCCTGGGGATCACCACCGCCTTCCTGGTGCTGTGCTACGGCGGCTACTGGCTGCGGGCGTGGCGGATCCGCCTGTGAGGGGTGCCCGGCAGGACCGCCGGGCACCGGGCCCCGCCTGACGGCCGCTGGACGCCATCGCGGACCCGGCGAGGAGGGCCGCACTCCGCCGCCAAGGCGCCCCTCCCTCTCAGGCCACCACGTGCCCCGCAGGGCGGGCAGGTTGGGCGTCGCTTCGCGACAGGCGCGTCACTTGGCGGAAAGCGCGACACCTGTAGGTGTCGCGCTTTCCGCCAAGTGACGTCGAATCCGCCAAGTGACGCTCAATCGTGCGCTGCTCCCCCAGCGCGGCACCTGCCGGGCGGCCCCTGCCTGCCTCTGCCGGCGGCACCGGGGCGGGTGACTCGCTCACAGGATCCCGGGGCGCTCCACAATCTGCTTGCCGTAGGGGAAGCAGGTGACCGGGATGAGCTTGATATTGGCGATGGCCAGGGGGATCCCGATGATGGTGACGGCCTGGGCGGCGGCGGTGGTCAGGTGGCCGATGGCCAGCCACAGGCCGGCAACGAGGAACCAGACGATGTTGGCGATGCCGCTCATCACTCCCGCGCCGGGAGTGGCCACCACGTCACGGCCGAAGGGCCACAGCACATAGCCGGCGATCCGGAAGCAGGCCACGCCCGCGGGGATGGTGATGATGAATATGCAGGCGATGACGCCGAAGAAGACGTAGGCCAGGCTGAGCCACAGGCCGCCGAAGATGACCCAGATGATGTTGAGCAGGGTGCGCATGCCCCTTATCTACCACATCCGGGTCGGCACGCTTCAGCCCGCCGGGATCCGCCGGGACCGGGGCCTCATCGCAGTGCGGGCCGAGGGCCGGGGCGTGGGCCGCCGGCTCACCAGAAGACGCGCTGGGCGATGGCGTCGGCGAAGTTGTCCAGGGCCCCCGGGGTCGATCCCAGGTAGAGACCCGCATCGATGAGCGAGACCTCCATGAGGTAGAAGCCGCCCTGACCGTCGCCGACGACGTCCACCCGGTTGAACAGCAGCTGGATGTCCCGCCCGGCGGTCTCCTTGATGAGCTGGTGGATGGCCTTGCGCACCTGCTCACCCCACAGCCACTCCTGCTGGCTGGGCTCGCGGGCGGTGACGATCTCCTCGTGGACCTGGTCGGTGGAGCGGAAGGAGGGGTGGAGCATCGGGGCCTTCTCCACCGCGTGGGACAGCACGCCGTTGAGGTAGACCAGGGAGACCTCGCCCTTGCGGTCGACCTCCTCCAGGTAGCGCTGGACCATGACCGAGCGCCCCCGGCCCAGGTGGTGGACGGCGTCGTTGATGGCCTCGGAGCGCGAGCGCGCGTCGGTGGCGGTGTATCGGCCGGTGCCTCGGCCCCCCGAGGAGATGGCGGGCTTGACCACGAAGTCCCCGTGGGCGGGGAAGCGCGTGTGGACCTGGTGCTTGGAGTAGTTGGCCTCCGGCTCCAGCCAGGTGGTGGGGATCGTGGGGACGCCGAGCCCTGCCAGGCGGTTGAGGTAGTGCTTGTCGGAGTTCCACACCAGGACCTCATGCGGGTTGAGCAGCCTCCGCACGGAGCGCGACCAGGCCAGGAACTCCTGGTACCTGCCCTTGCGGGCGTAGTCGCGCACGGAGCGCAGCACCACCATGCCCGCCTGGGACCAGTCCGCATCGGCGTCGTTCCACACGGCGATCCGCGGCTCGATCCCCCGCTCGCGCAGGGCATCGGGCAGGGCGCGGTTGTCCTCGTCCAGCTCGGGGAAGTCGGCGCATGTCGCCAGGGTCACGATAGGGTCAGTCACGGTCCTCACGGTACCGCGCTCCCCGCCCGCATGTGTGACGACGGCGTGTGATGCCAGTCGGCGGCACCGTTCGGCCAGCGCCATCCGGTCAGGTGCGGCCGGCCTGAACGGCCTGCGACTCCTTGCGGACTCCTTGCGACGACCTGGGACGACCCTGAGATGTCCCGCACATTCGGGGGTTTTCGGGGCGGGCGACTGGACGCGGCCGCCTCTCGGGCGTTAGAGTCTCCTCCGGTCACCGCGGCGATAGGGCCTCGTGGCACGCACCGTTAGCTCAATTGGTAGAGCAGCTGACTCTTAATCAGCGGGTTCAGGGTTCGAGTCCCTGGCGGTGTACGACTCCCCGACGCCTCAGGCATCAGGGAGGCGCAGTCCCGACCGGGACTGAGCACCGTTAGCTCAATTGGTAGAGCAGCTGACTCTTAATCAGCGGGTTCAGGGTTCGAGTCCCTGGCGGTGTACCACGAGGATGAGCCCGAGAGGCGGCACCCAGCGCAAGCAGGCCGCCCCGGCATGATGAGGCGGGCCGCCTGAGACACGAGGTCTGAGGCACAAGGCCGAGAGACACGAGTTCTCGGTACCGCCGCCCACGATCCCCACCGCACCACATCGGTGATCGGTCTCAGCAGTGACGAGCGCTGCTGGCATCCGGTCCTCGTGACCCCTCCGGTCAGGCAGAGTGCGCGGCCCCCAGGCGCCCCGCACGCGATAGCGCATACCGGCACAGCCATCCGCCGGGTCGCAGGAGATCCCTGCGCTCCGCCCGGCACCACGGCCCTTGGCGGGCCGGGCCCGCCAAGGGCCGAGACGAGACGAAGGACGATTGATGAATACCGCACTGACAGCAACGGACAATGGCCCCCTGAGCCGCCCGGCCTCCCATGGCCCGGTGGCGCGCGACCAGGCCGAGCGGGAGCTGCTCGCAGCCCACGCCGAGCTGGACTCCCTGGGCACTGAGGTCTCCCCCTCCCGCCTGGAGCGGGCCCTGGAGCGGCTGGCCGCCGCCGAGCACCTGCTGGCCCTGGCGGCCTGAAATTCACAGGGCCGGCGTCCGCGACATCACTAAAATCTGACGGCGGACTCCTGACATTTCAGGGCTCCTAGTGCGAGGATGCTCCTAGCGGCGACCGCCACGAAGGAGGATCCATGAGCCGGCTCACCGTCGGGGACACTGCCCCGGACTTCTCCCTGCCCGATGCTCAGGGCATCACCGTGACACTCAGCGAGCTGCTGGCCCAGGCCGACAGGGGCGTCATCGTCTACTTCTACCCCAAGGCCTCGACCCCCGGCTGCACCAAGGAGGCCTGCGACTTCCGCGACTCGCTGGCCGCACTGCAGTCGGCCGGCTACTCGGTGGTGGGGCTGTCCCCCGATCCGGTGGCGGCCCTGGCCAAGTTCACCGAGCGCAACCGCCTGAGCTTCCCCCTGCTGTCCGACGCCGACCACAGCGTCATGGAGGCCTGGGGCGCGTGGGGCGAGAAGAAGAACTACGGCAAGGTCTACACCGGCGTCATCCGCTCCACCGTCGTGGTGGACCCCGACGGCAGGGTCGCCCTGGCCAAGTACAACGTCAAAGCCACCGGGCACGTGGCGCGCCTGCGCACCGAGCTCGGCGTCGACTGAGTCGGCCGGCTGCCTCGGCTGAGCGCGCCTCAGGCCGCATGCCCCACCGGCCCAGTGGCTCGGTGGGGCATGCGGCTGCCGCGGCCCGGCACGGGCTCGTGCTGGCAGGCGTGTGGGCGGGAGGGCGCTGAGGCGGTAGTGTGAGCCCCCGAGCGCGAGTGGCGGAACTGGTAGACGCCCCAGGTTTAGGTCCTGGTGCCTTCGGGCGTGAGGGTTCGAGTCCCTTCTCGCGTACGACTCCGCCAGGCCGTCCGCGCCCGGCACCGGCCGGCGCCGCCCAGCACGCAGTTCTGCCTTTCTCGACGCGGATCCGCACCTCGGGGCAGGGGTATTCTGCGTCTTGAAGGGCGCACGTGCGGACCGGGCCCATCACCGAGGGCCCCGCCCCCTGCTCACTCCTCGTGCTGGACCACCTCGAAGCCGAGCACCTCGATGCTCATGCCCCGGCGCTTGTCCTCCTCATGCCCGCCGGAGGGGCGGGCCGAGATCCAGGCCTGGTAGTCCTCGCGCGTGTCCCACCGGGTGACCACGAAGTAGCGCTCCTCCCCCACCACCGGGCGCATGAGCTCGAAGCTCTGGAAGCCCTTGGCGGCGTCCACGGCCCGCTTGCGCGCCGCGAAGCGCTGCTCGATCTCGGCCTCGGCCCCCTCGGGGAAGGTCAGGGCGGTGATATTGACGTAGGTCATGTCCGTGCCTCCTTACGCGGCGGAGCTCCCGCCGCCTGCTTCAGGGTCAATCCAAGTACGCCCAGCCTAACCTCATCAGGCACAGCCGAGGAGCACAGGGCCCTCAGCAGGCCCCGGCAGGAGGAGGGCTGCGGAGCGGAACAGGACCAGGGCCCGCTCCCTCGCATTCCGGGAGAACCCGACGCCGGCAGCCGCCGGCACAGGGCCGGGACTACTTCACCTCACAGGCGATACCGTCGCCATCGCGGTCCAGGTCCAAGCGGTAGCCCGGATCCCCGGCGTACAAGGGCGCCGCGCCAGCGGCACGCGCCTCCTTGCAGCTCCCGTAGAACTCAGCCGCCGGCGCCGCAGGAGCCACCGGGGCAGGAGCCTCCTGGGCGTTCTGCTGCTCGGCCTCCTGGGCGGCCTGCTCAGCCGCAGCCCGATCCGCGGCCTCCTTCTCCGCTGCGGCCTGCTCGGCGGCCTGGCGTGAGGCCTCCTCGGCGGCCGCCTGCTCTGCCGCGGCCTTATCCGCCGCCTCCTTCTCCGCGGCCTGGCGTGAGGCCTCAGCCTCAGCCGACTGCGTCGCCGCGGCGTCGGCGGAGTCATGGTTGACCATGAGGGTGACCTCCTGGTCGGCCGGCACCGCCGTGCCCGCGGCCGGGTCCTGGGTGACCACGGACCAGTTGCTCTTCTTCCACACCGACTCCTGGCCGTCGGCGTCCTTGAAGGTGGGGCTGCGGGTCAGCCCTGCCGCCTCCAGGGCCTCCACAGCGGCATCGCCCTTCATCCCCACCACCTCGGGAACGGTGACGGTGGCCTCCTGCGAGGCCGAGGGCGCCTGCGAGGCCCGGCCCGCCGCCTCCGTGCTGCCGCATCCGCTGAGGATGAGGCTCAGGATGACGACGGAGGCAAGGGCGAGGGCCTGCAGCCAGGTATCCGGCCGGCAGGCGGCGCGGAGGTGTCGAAGGGAAGGGACCATGGGCAGGAAAAAGGCCCTGGGCATGGGGGGCTCCTTAGGGAAGGGGCGGGATAGGGGTAGCAGCCACAACGATAGGAGGCCTACTCCCGCCCCACGCCTGCACCCGTGGGAATGTGACTGTATTGAGACCGGGCGCCTGCCGCCTCACCCGCCTGCCCCACCAGGCTCACCGCACCCTGCCAACGCCGGCCGTGGCCCCTGCCCCCATCCCGCCCGCCGGGCCCGCCGCAGTCCCACATGCGCATCCGACCCAGCGGGTAGGCTGCGCAGCGTGACTGACACCGATACCTCGACCTCGCCGAGCAGCCGCGCCTTCACCCGGCGCGATGGCCGCGCCACCGATGAGCTGCGCCCCGTGACCATCACCCGCAACTGGCTCGACCACGCCGAGGGCTCGGTCCTCATCAGCTTCGGGCGCACCCGCGTGCTGTGCGCCGCCTCCTTCACCGAGGGCGTGCCGCGCTGGCGCAAGGGCAGCGGCCAGGGGTGGGTGACCGCCGAGTACGCCATGCTGCCGCGGGCCGGCTCGGAGCGCTCGGGCCGCGAGTCCGTGCGCGGCAAGGTCGGCGGGCGCACCCACGAGATCTCCCGCCTCATCGGACGCAGCCTGCGCGGCATCATCGACGTGGCCGCCCTGGGCGAGAACACCATCGCCCTGGACTGCGACGTCCTCCAGGCCGACGGCGGCACCCGCACCGCCGCCATCACCGGCGCCTACGTGGCCCTGGCCGACGCCGTGGCCTGGGGAACCGGCAAGGGCCTGATCAAGCCCCGGGCCGGCAGACCGGTCCTGTCCGACTCCCTGTCGGCCATCTCGGTGGGCATCATCGACTCCGTGCCCTGCCTGGACCTGCCCTATGAGGAGGACGTGCGCGCCCACACCGACATGAACGTGGTCCAAACCGGGCAGGGCCGCTTCATCGAGGTCCAGGGCACCGCCGAGCACGCCCCCTTCGACCGCGACGAGCTCAACGCCCTGCTGGACCTGGCGGCCACGGGCAACGCCCAGCTCGCCGCCCTGCAGCGCCGGGCCCTGGAGGCCACCGGGAGCGGCCCCCTGACCATCTCCTCCGAGACCGCCGTGCCCGCCGAGGGCGCTGAGACCGCCGCCTCCCCCGGCCAGGAGGCCCCCTCCGCCCGGGAGTCCTGAGATGAGCGCCCCGCCAGAGAACCGGCCCCCGGGCACGACTCCCGCCGCCGAGGCGCCCCGGGACGCCCGCCTGGTCCTGGCCACCCGCAATCCCGGCAAACTGGCAGAGCTGCGCGCCATCCTGACGCCCCTCGTCCCGGGCCTGCCCGAGCAGGCCATCATCTCCGCCGCCTGCCTGAACGCGCCGGAGCCCATCGAGGACGGCCTGAGCTTCGCCGCCAACGCCCTCATCAAGGCCAGTGCCCTGGCCCTGGCCACCGGCCTGCCCGCCGTCGCCGACGACTCCGGCCTGTGCGTGGACGTCCTGGGTGGGGCGCCCGGCATCTTCTCGGCCCGCTGGAGCGGGCGCCACGGCGACGACGCCGCCAACCTCCAGCTGCTGCTGGACCAGATCGCCGACGTCGCCGACCCCCACCGCACCGCCCGCTTCACCTGCGCCGCCGTCCTGGTGGTACCCCCGCCCTCAGCCGGGCATGCGGACAGCCGCCGGGAGCCGGAGCGGGTGGTGACCATCGAGCGCTCCATGGAGGGCCGGCTCCTGCACGCGCCCCGCGGCCAGGGCGGCTTCGGCTACGACCCGATCTTCGTGCCCACCAGCGAGGACGCCCCACCGGGACGCGGGCGCACCACGGCGCAGATGGATCCCGCGGAGAAGAACGCCATCTCCCACCGCGGCAAGGCCCTCACCGCCCTGGCCCCTGCCCTGGCCGAGGTCCTGTCCCAGGATCCCTGACCGCCGGAGCGACGGCGCTCAGCCCGCCCCGCCGGCCCGTTCCGCCTCCTCCTGGGCGGCCATGCGGCGCGCCAGTGGGGCGGGCACCAGGCAGTCGTGGGCGCGCACATAGCCGTAGAGCCAGCGCCACCCGCCCAGGAAGGCCAGCAGGAAGGCCCCGGTCATCACCATCCAGGAGCCGGCCCGGCCCGCCCCGCCCACGGCCAGGTGCAGCCCGCTCCAGGCGCACCAGGCAGCAGCGATGACGATGAGCCCGTCGGGCGCCACCGCCTCCAGGTGGTCGGGCCGGCAGCGCCTGAGCAGCCAGGCCACCAGCCAGCCCACCACCACCGCGACCATCGCCTGCCACAGCGGGGTGGCCAGGGCGTCCAGCGTCCTGGTCGCGGCCGCGCCGAAGAGCGCCACCAGGGCGACGGCGACGACGTCGGAGGGCAGGACCAGCCACCAGCGGGTGCGCCGCTCGCGCGTCCAGGGGCAATCGGCGCCGTCGGGCAGGGCGGGGGTGAAGGTGATGCGGCGGGCGGGTGGCCCGCCAGGAGCGCAGGACGGCGCCGCATCCACAACCCGGGCGCCCTCGCCCCCATCCACCGTGCTCACAGCTCCCAGGTGGCCCCGGCGGTGGCCGCCTCGCAGGGCCCGGCATAGACCGAGCGGGCCTCGGCCACCGGCACCGCCGGATCGGTCCAGGGCTGGATGTGGGTGAGCACCAGGCGCCGGACCCGGGCCTGGGAGGCCAGCTGGCCCGCCCGGCGCCCCGTGAGGTGCATGCCGGGGACCGTGTCGCGGCCCTCGACGAAGGCCGCCTCCGCCAGGAGCAGGTCCACGCCCTTGGCCATGGCGCTCATGCCCGGGCACAGGTCGGTGTCCCCGGTGAAGGCCAGGGAGACCCGCCTGCCCGGGCGCCCCTCGCTGGGGCCCTCGATGCGGTAGCCGTAGGCCTCCACCGGGTGCAGGGCGGTGAAGGGCGTGATCGTCATCGGGCCGATGCGCAGCGTCTGGCCCGGAACGGCCGTGATGAAGTCGAACTCGGTGCGGTAGTCCTCCTGCGGGCCCGCCCCGTCCACGCCGCGCAGACGATCGAGCAGCTCGGAGGGCCCCAGGCAGGCCACCGGCCCCAGGGCGCCGGTGGGGCGCCAGCGGCGGTAGACGTGCATCCCCACCAGGTCCACCATGTGGTCGGCGTGGCAGTGGGAGATGGCGATGGCATCCAACTCGGCAGGGTCGAGGCGGCGCAGCAGCTGCCCCATGGAGCCCGGCCCCAGGTCCAGCACGATGGAGTGGATGCGCTGGACGCCGTCGGGCCCGGCGCCCACCGCCTGCACCAGGTAGGAGGAGGCCGAGGACTGCGGGCCCGACATCGAGCCGGTGCAGCCGATGATCGTCAGCCTCATGCCGCACCCCCCGCGCCCGCCGGCCCGGGCACCGCATCGGCCCGGACCACATGGCTGACCTCCGGCCCCAGGAACCTGCGGGCCAGGCCCGCGAAGGCCGCCGGATCACCGGTGGACCGGAACTGGTGGACGGGCTCCCCCGCCTCAGGGCTGCGCAGCAGGTCGCGCTTGGCCAGCGCCCGGTAGACGTCCTTGGCGGTCTCATCGGAGGAGGTCACCAGGGTCACGTCCTGGCCCATGACATAGGAGATGGGCCCCACCAGCAGGGGGTAGTGGGTGCATCCCAGGATGAGGGTGTCGACCTCGGCAGCCTGGATGGGCTCCAGGTACTCCCGGGCCACGTCGAGGACCTCGGGCCCGGTGGTGATCCCCTTCTCGGCCAGCTCCACGAAGCGCGGGCAGGCCTGGCTGGTCAGGCTGATCCCCGGCACCACGCCCAGCGCGTCCTCGTAGACGCCCGAGTCCACGGTCCCCTGGGTGGCGATGAGCCCGACCCGGCCGTTGTGGGTGACATGGGCGGCCGCCCGCGCGGCCGGGTGGATGACCTCGATGACGGGCACGCCCTTGCCCTTGGTGTAGCGGTTGCGCGCCGTGTGCAGCACCGCCGCCGAGGCCGTGTTGCAGGCGATGACCAGGAGCTTGACCCCGGAGTCGACCAGTTCGTCCATGACGCGCAGGGCCAGTGTCCGCACCTCGTCGATGTCCCGCGGGCCGTAGGGGCCGTGGGCGGTGTCCCCGATGTAGAGCACCTGCTCCCCGGGCAGCTGATCCAGCACTGCGCGGGCGACCGTCAGGCCGCCGACACCGGAGTCGAACATCCCGATCGGAGCGTCATTCACGTGGCGAGACTATGCGGGCCCCCAGTCCCCGAGCACCGCGGCCACCAGTGATTCCTGCCACCAGGTCACCAGGTCGTAGATGAGGGCGGTGGCTCTGAGCCACTGGGCGTGAGCAGGATCATCCATGCCGCCCGGCCCCGCGCCCCCACCCGCCTCGCTCGCAGGACCGCCGGCCTCCTCCAGTGCCACCCGGTGCACCCGCTCGGCGTCCTGGGCGGTCTCGATGCTCAGCCGCTGGGCCAGGACGAGGCGGATGTCATTGATGGCCCCCAGCCACGCGCCCTCCTGGCCCCGGCGCACCAGCACCGCCCCCGCGGGGCCGGAGGGCCGGGCCAGCTCGGCGGCCATCGCCTCCAGGCGCCCGTGCTTGTCCTGGCGCAGGGGCTCACGGGTCAGGGAGCCCACCTCCCGGGCGGTGGCCGGATCCTGCGAGGCCTCGGGCAGCAGGACCCGTAGGAGGGGTCTGAGCTCCTCGGGCGCCTGCTCCAGGGGATCGCTGGCCGTCATCGCGTCCGCGGTCCCATCCACCCCGTCCACCGCCCCGCCCATGGGCGAGCGCCCGACGGCGTCCCCGGCCCCGGGCCAGGCGGGGGCCGGGAAGTCCAGGGCCTCCAGGATCTCCCGATCCCGGCCCGACTCCCCCGGGCGCCCCGGGCCCGCATGCCCCTGCCCGCCTCCCAGCGGGGCACCGGCCTCGAGCACCGCGGCGACCTGCATCGCCAGGCCGGCCAGCAGCTCGCGCTCCCAGTCCTCCATGGCACAGGCCGGCCCCTGGGGCGTGGGGGTGAAGGCGCGCATCACAGGCCGCCGTCGTCCTGGCCCGGGCCGGAGTCCTCGCCGCCGGCCAGAGGCTCGATGGTGGCGCGCAGGCCGTAGCCGTGCATGGCGGTGACATCGACCTCCATGCGCTCGCGGGCCCCGCGGGAGACCACGGCGCGCCCCGCGGTGTGGACCTCCATCATGCGGGCCCGCGCCGTGGGCAGGGGGAAGCGGAAGTAGGAGTGGAACACCCAGGTCACATAACTCATCGTGTTGACCGGATCGTCGTGGACCACGGTGGACCACAGGGGCCGGCGGCGGGCGCGGGCATCCTCGAGGGCCTCCGGTTCGACGACGGGCAGCGCGGCGCTCATGGATCCAGCCTATCGCCTGGCCCGCACCGAGTCGCCGGGATCGGGGCCGGCTGCGCCCACGGGGCTCCAGCGGCAGGGATGTAGTTTGGGCCTCGTGAACACCTTGCGCCCTTCACCGAGCACCTCGCTGCTGACGGACATGTACGAGCTGACCATGCTGCAAAGCGCCCTGCGCTCGGGGGCCGCGCATCGCGACAGCGTCTTCGAGCTCTTCGGCCGGCGCCTACCGGCCTCACGGCGCTTCGGCGTGGTCGCCGGCACCGGGCGGCTGCTGGAGGCCATCGAGGCCTTCACCTTCACCCCCGAGCAGATCGACTTCCTGCACCGCACCGGGGTGGTGGACGATGAGACCCTGGACTACCTTCGCGACTACCGCTTCTCGGGCACGGTGCGGGGCTACGGCGAGGGCGAGTGCTATTTCGCGGGCTCCCCGCTGCTCAGCGTGGAGGGCACCTTCGCCGAGGCCTGCATCATCGAGACCCTGGCCCTGTCGATCTACAACTACGACTGCGCCGTGGCCTCGGCGGCCTCACGGATGACCATTGCCGCGCACGGGCGCCCCTGCATCGACTTCGGCGCGCGGCGCACCCACGAGCAGGCGGCGGTGGCCGCGGCCCGGGCCGCCGTCGTCGGCGGGTTCATCGGGACCTCCAACCTGGAGGCGGGGCTGGCCTACGGCATCCCCACCTTCGGCACCTCCGCGCACTCCTTCACGCTGGTGCACGACTCGGAGGAGGATGCCTTCGCCGCGCAGATCGCCTCCCAGGGCCCCGGCACGACCATCCTGGTGGACACCTATGACGTGGCCACGGGTGTGGAGCGGGCCGTGACCGCGGCCCGGGCCGCGGGGGGCGAGCTGGGCGCGGTGCGCCTGGACTCCGGCGACCTGGTGGCGGGGGCCTTCAAGGTGCGCGCCCAGCTCGACGCCCTGGGGGCCACCAGCACGAGGATCACGGTGACCAGCGACCTGGACGAGTACGCCATCGCGGGCCTGGGCGCCGCCCCCGTGGACTCCTACGGCGTGGGCACCCGGCTGGTAACCGGCTCGGGGCGCCCCACCGCCGCCCTGGTCTACAAGCTCGTGGAGCGCCGGGGGGCCGATGGCACGATGGAGGAGGTCGCCAAGTTCTCCTCGGGCGGGAAGTCCACGGTGGGCGGGCGCAAGTGGGCCGGGCGGGTCCTGGACTCCTCGGGCACCGCCGTCGAGGAGCTCGTGGTCTCCTCCACCACCGAGGACCAGGGGATGGAGGCCCTGGCCGCCGCCCAGGCCCGTCCCCTGCAGCTCACCCTCATCGACCAGGGCCGGGTTGTCGAGGAGCACCGCGGGCCCGGGGCCCTGGAGGCGGCCGCCGAGCGCCACCGGGTCTCGCGCGCCGAGCTGCCCTACGACGCCTGGCGCCTGAGCGAGGGCGATCCCGCCCTGCCCACGCGCCACCTGGACCTCAACGGCATGCAGGCCTCGCGGCGCTGAGCCGCCCGGCACCGGCCCCGGCCGCGGTAGCCCGGCCGGCGGCCCGCTTTCGCACGTCTCCCCTCCACGACGCGGATTGCCCCCTCCACCCCGGTCAATCCGCGTCTTGGAGAGCGCATCTGCGCAGGGCCCGGGCTCAGCGCTTGCCCACGAACCAGCGGCGCAGGGTCTGGATGCGCTTCTCGATCTCCTCGGTGGAGGCCGCGGCCACCTCCGGCCCGCCGCACACCCGTCGCAGCTCGGTGTGGACCACGCCGTGGGGCTGGCCCGAGCGCCGGGCCCAGGCCGAGACCAGCTGGGAGAGCTCCTTGCGGGCCGCGGCCCTGCGTCGGGCGTCGTCGATCCCCGCGTTGGCGCGCCGGCGCTGGGCGGCCGCGGCCTCCTTCTTCTGGGCCCGGATCTGGTTGTCCTGGCGCTGGCGCAGCAGGGCCGTGACCTGCTCGGGCTCCAGCAGGCCGGGAAGCCCCAGGTACTCCTGCTCCTCCACCGAGCCCACCATGGCCCCGGTGCCGAACTCCCCGCCGTCGAAGAGCACGCGGTCGAACTCGGCCTGGCTGCCCATGGCCTCGAAGCCGGGCAGGAGCTCGGCCGAGGCCGCCTCCTCCTTATTGGCCTGGGCCAGGAGCCGGTCCTCGGGGCTGAACAGGGCGTCCTCATCGGCCCCCGCCCCGGGCTTGGCCAGCACGTGGTCGCGGGCCACCTCCATCTCCCCGGCCAGCCCCAGCAGCGGGGTGACCGAGGGCAGGAACACCGAGGCGGTCTCGCCGCGGGCCCGCGAGCGCACGAAGCGCCCCACCGCCTGGGCGAAGAACAGGGGGGTGGAGGTGGAGGTGGCGTAGACCCCCACGGCCAGTCGGGGGACGTCCACACCCTCGGAGACCATTCGCACCGCCACCATCCAGCGCTCGGTGGAGGCCGAGAAGGCCTCGATGCGGCTGGAGGCGCCATTGTCATCGGAGAGCACCACGGTGGGGCTGGTCCCGGTGATGGCGCGCAGCTGCTTGGCGTAGGCGCGGGCGGTGGCCTGGTTGGAGGCGATGACCAGGGCGCCGGCGTCGGGGACCTGGCGGCGCACCTCGCTCAGGCGCTGGTCGGCGGCGGCCAGGACGGCGGGGATCCACTCCCCGGCCGGGTCCAGGGCGGTGCGCCAGGCCTGGGACTCCATGTCCTTGGTCAGGGGCTCTCCCAGGCGGGCGGCGACCTCGTCGCCGGCCTTGGTGCGCCAGCGCATCTGGCCCGAGTAGGACATGAACATCACCGGGCGCACGACGCCGTCGCGCAGGGCATCGGCGTAGCCGTAGGAGTAGTCGGGCTCGGAGCGCGGCACGCCCGCGGCGTCGGGCCGGTAGCGCACGAAGGGGATGGGGGCCACGTCGGAGCGGAAGGGGGTGCCGGTCAGGGCCAGCCGGCGCCGCGCCGGGGTGAAGGCCTCCCGGATGGCGTCGCCCCAGCTCAGGGCGTCGCCGGCGTGGTGGATCTCATCGAGGATCACCAGGGTGCGGGAGCGGTCGGTGCGGGCCCGGTGCAGGTTGGGGTTGGCGGCGACCTGCGCGTAGGTCAGGGCCACCCCGTCGAAGCGCGATCCCAGTGCGCCCTGGGAGTTGGCATAGGAGGGGTCGATGTGGATGCCCACGCGCGCGGCGGCCTCGGCCCACTGGTACTTCAGGTGCTCGGTGGGGCACACGACGGTGACCTTGTGCACCTCCCCGGCGCTGAGCAGCTCGGTGGCCACGCGCAGGGCGAAGGTGGTCTTGCCGGCCCCGGGGGTGGCCACGGCCAGGAAGTCCTGGGGCATGGCCTCCAGGTACTGGCGCAGTGCGGCGGCCTGCCAGGCGCGCAGTGAGCCGGCCGTCCCCCAGGCGGCACGGCGGGGGTAGGCAGGGGGGAGGGACTCAGCGGCCGACGTCGAGGCGCGCGTCGGGTGGTGGAGGGACTGGCCGCCGACGGCCGGGCTCACTGACCGCCTCGTCCGAAGGGCAGGCGCGGGAAGCGCGGGCCCCTGCCGCCCTGGCCGCCGTCGTTCATCTGCTCGTAGATGGACTTGCAGGTGGGGCACACCGGGTAGTTCGACGGGTCGCGCCCCGGGGTCCACACCTTGCCGCACAGGGCGACGACGGGCCGGCCGGTGGCGGCGGCCGCGGCGATCTTGTCCTTGCGCACGTAGTGGGCGAAGCGGTCGGCGTCGCCGTCGTCGGTGGACTGGAGCTCCTCGCGCTCCAGGACCGCGGTGCCCACGCTCTGAGAGGGCTCGGCAGCGGGGTCGGACGGGAAGCCGGGGCTCCCGGGGTCGGTGCTGGCACGGGTCTCACTCATGGGCCCAGTGTAGGCCGCCGGGCCGGCGCGCAGGGGCCCGGCCCCGCCCCGGGCCCCTGTGGGGAGCCTCTCCCCCGGCCCGGCGGCGGGCCCGGCCGGGATCGCCGGCCTCACTGCGCGGTCAGCAGGCTGGCGGCCTCGGGGTCGATGAGGACCAGGGCGTCGTCGTGGTTCTGCATGACGGTGGCGGGCCACTGGGCGCTGACCGGCCCCTCGACGAGTTGGGCGATGGCGGGGGCCTTGCCCTGGCCGGTGGCGATGAGCACGAGCTTGCGGGCCTCCATGATGGTGGCCAGCCCCTGGGTGATGCAGTGGGTGGGGACGGCCTCGATGTCGCCGCCGAAGAAGCGGGCGTTGTCGCGGCGGGTCTGCTCGGTCAGGACGTCGATGTGGGTGCGCGAGTCCAGGGGGCCGCCGGGCTCGTTGAAGCCGATGTGCCCGTCGGAGCCGATGCCCAGGATCTGCAGGTCGCAGTAGCCGGCGGCCGCCATCTGCTCCTCGTAGTCGCGGCAGGCGGCCTCCAGGTCCTGGGCCAGGGCGTCGGGGCCGTGGAGGGAGCCGGGGCGCATATCCACGCGTGAGCGCAGGTGGGTCTCCATGAAGGTGGCGTAGCGCTCGGGGTGGCCGGCGGGCAGCCCCACGTACTCATCGAGCATGAAGCCCTCGACCCGGGCCAGGGAGATCCGCCCGGCCTGGCAGCGGCGGGCGAGCTCGTCGTAGAGGGGCAGGGGGCTGGAGCCGGTGGCGGTCCCCAGGACGGCATCGGGCTTGGAGTCCAGCAGCGCCTCGATCTCGTCGGCGGCGCGCTGGGCGATGTCCTCGGCGGTCTCCAGGATGACGACCTTCATTGCTGCGTCCTCTCTGACACGTGGGGATGACCTGGGCCTACCCGCTCGGGCGGCGGCACAACTCTACTCCCCAGGGCCCCGGCCCGATGGCTTTCGCCCTCGTGGGGTGGCGCGCGGAGCCGGCGGGCCGACGACGGCGGGGCCGTGGGCGCGGGTCAGGCGGCCTGGCTGTGGCCGGGCCAGGACTGGATGGCGGCCAGGAGCTCGGGGCCGCGACGATCGAGCAGGCGCCCCGCCCGGGCGATGGCCAGGGCCAGGGCCCCCGCGCCCCAGGCGGCGCCGACGGGAAGGAGCAGCCAGCCCCAGGAGACGTGGCCGGTGACCACGGCCGCGACGGCCGGCGCGCCCACGGGCGCTGCGGCCAGGAGGATGGCCAGGAGCCCGAGCATCTGCACCAGGGCGGCCACCAGGGCCATGCCCGAGGTGCGCGAGCTCAGCGGGGAGGCCCCCGGAGGCACGACCTCGTAGGGCAGGAGCACACTGGTCAGCAGCGACCAGGCCAGGGCGCAGCCGTGCAGCGCCGCGCTGCCCCCGATGAGGGCCGGGGCGGCGTCCCAGCGCCCCGCCCACAGGCACACCCCCACCACGCCGATGGCGGCCACGGGCACCTGCCAGACCAGGGCGGCCACCGCCCTGCCCGCCAGGTCCTGGCGGCCGGGCACGCCTGCGCTCATATGGCTCCACACCGCGGTGGAGTCATAGCCGATGTCGTTGTGGATGGACCACCCCATCATGAGCACCAGGACGGGGACGATCAGCAGCACGGCGATGGGGGCCTGGCCCAGCGCAGCACTGGTGTGCACCTCCTGGCCGTTGACGGAGACCCGGACGGCCCGAAAGGCGGGCATGGCCACCAGGAGGATGGGAACCATGATCACCGAGATCAGCTGCAGCAGGTAGCGCGGATCGGAGCGCCAGTAGCGCAGGCCCCGGGCGGCGATGGCCGCACTGGCGGCGGGCAGGAGGCGGGAGAGCCTGCCGGCCCAGGGCAGCGCCTCGGGGATCGCGGCCCTATGGGCGCCCTCGCCCGCCCCTGGGGCCGTCCCCTCAGCCGCTGGAACATGGGCTGGGGCACGGGAGCCGTAGGACTGCGAGGCGCCGGCTGTGGAACCGGTGGTCGTCATCACCCGGGCCACGAGGCGATACCAGGGCCGCAGGAGCGCCAGCGGGAGAAGCCAGGCTCCCAGGGCCACGGCGATCGCCGCCCAGGCCGGCCCGGTGGCCAGGAGCCCCGGCGCGGCGAAGGACCACCCCAGGGGGCTCAGACCCAGGGCGGTGGCGGCCGTGCGCAGCCCCGCCAGGTCCTGGAGGCTGCGCGCCTCCAGGACCTCAGTGGCCAGGGAGGGCAGGAGGGCGGCGATCATGACCAGGAGCGAGGCGATGACGGCGGTGGTCTCGCGCCCGCGCCGCGAGGCCCAGGTTCCCGCGCGGACCACGACCAGGCGCGAGAGCAGCACGCAGGTGGTCAGCCCGGCGGGCGCGCACAGTGCCGCCAGGCCGGCGGCTGCCGGCTCACCGGCCGCCAGCCAGGCGATCGTGGGAAGCAGGAGCACCACCGCGGTGAGGACTCCGGGGATGCCGCAGGCGGCTGCGGCCAGCAGTCCCCGGGCCAGGGCGGGTGAGGGCGCGGTCCAGGCGGCGATGGCGCGCGGGTCGAGGGTGGAGTCCACGCCGGTCAGGAGCAGGGGCACCATTGTCCAGCCCGCCACGATGAGTGCGCCCAGGCCGCCCAGGACCGCTGCGGTCTGCGCCGGGGAGGCCAGGCCCCCCAGCGCGACGACCCCGATCGCGGCCCCGCACAGGAGCCCCACGCCGTGGAGCAGGCCGATGACGGTGCCCACGATCGCCCAGGGGTTCGTGCGCAGGGCGTTCAGGGTCAGGCGCCATCTCAGTGCGATGAGGGCCGCAGCCATGCCAGTCCCTCCGTGCGCACCGGTGCGCCCACGATCTGGGCGAAGCGGTCCTCCAGGCCCTGGGAGCCGGCCACCTCATCGGTGGTGCCGGCGGCCACGACGCCTCCCTGGTGGATGATGGCCACGTGGTCGCACAGCCGCTCGACGGTGGCCATGACGTGGCTGGACATGACCACGGTGCCGCCCGCGGCGGCGAAGTCCTTCAAGATGGCCTGGATGGTCCTGGCCGAGATGGGGTCCACGGCCTCGAAGGGCTCGTCCAGGACGAGGATCGAGGGCGAGTGGACCATGGCGCAGGCCAGGTGCACCTTCTTGCGCATGCCCGCGGAGTAGTCGGCCACGAGGGTGGTCCCGGCCTCCCACAGCCCCAGGACCCTGATGAGCTCGGTGGCCCGCTGTAGGACGATCTCGCGCTCCATGCCCCGCAGCAGTCCCGAGTAGGTGACCAGCTCCAGGCCGTTGAGGCGGTCGAAGGTGCGCAGGCCGTCGGGCAGCACACCGAGGTGGGCCTTGGCCCTCATGGGCTCGGCCCAGATATCGATGCCGTGGACCAGGGCGCTGCCGGCGTCGGGGCGCAGCAGCCCGGTGGCCATGGACAGGGCCGTGGTCTTGCCCGCACCGTTGGGGCCCACGATGCCGTAGAAGCTGGAGGCCGGGACGCTCAGGCTCATGCGGTTGACCGCCACCTTGCGGTCGAAGGCCTTGACCAGGGACTCCAGGCGCAGGGCGGGGACCGGCGGCGCCGGGCTCGCGGTACTCGCCGAGGTCGTGTCGCTCATGCCCCGAGCCTAGGCTCACCGGATGATGCCCCGGCTCCTCCCTGAGAAGGGGTCGCCCTCCTCCCCGGGAAGGGCCTTCACGCGCCCGGAGGGCGCCGGGCCTCATGGCCTGGCGCCCTCCGGGCAGGTCTTCAACGGGTGCGTGCGCCCCGCAATCAGCCGGCGACGGCCTTCTTCAGGGAGGAGCCGACGGTGACCTTGACGCCGTAGCCGGCGGGAATCTGGATCTCCTCACCAGTGCGGGGGTTGCGGCCGGTGCGCGCGGCTCGCTCAACGCGCTCAATGCCCATCAGGCCGGTGATCTTGACGGCCTCGCCCTTGGAGACGTTCTCGACCAGGACGTCCTGGAAGGCGCCCAGGAAGGCGTCGGCGTCGGTCTTGGTCAGGCCGGCCTTCTCGGCGATTGCGGCAATGAGCTCGGTGCGGTTGACAGACATGTCTTCCCTCTCGATCGCGGTTGGGCACCCATTTGTGGTGCCACTTCCTGCAACGCTACGCATAGAACCTGGGATTTGTCAGGTACGAAGCCGGTGTTGCGCCGCATGATGCGTAACAATTGACACATCCGGGCAACTCCCGTCACACCTGTCACATGCGACGCGAACCGCGGAACGACGGCGATTGCCGGCCTGCCCCACCCGGTCGGGCTCCCGGCCCGCGCGGCAGCGCCCTCGATGGCGTGTCAGCCGTCGTGTCAGCCGCCGACGGCGCTGCGGTGCGCCGACTGGGCCCCGCTCACCGCCTCGACGAACCAGGAGGTGATAGTGGTGGGATGGGTGATCGCCGTGCCCACGACGACGGCCCAGGCCCCGCGCTCCATGGCCGCGGCCGCCTGATCCGGGGTGTGGACGCGGCCCTCGACGATGAGCGGGCGCTGGCAGGCCGCGGCGATCTGGTCGACGAGCTCCAGGTCGGGGCCCTGGGTGGCCGGGCGCTGCCCGGTGTACCCGGCCAGGGTGGTGCCCAGCAGGTCGGCCCCGGCGTCCTGGGCGCACCTGGCGTCCTCCAGGCAGCCGCAGTCGGCCATGACGAGGATCTGCGGGAAGGCCTCGCGCAGGCCCTCGATGGTGCGGGCCAGGCTCAGGCCGTCGGGGCGCTCGCGGCGCGTGCCGTCCAGCGCCACGATCTGGCAGCCGGTGGCGGCCACGGCCACGGCGTGCTTGAGGGTGGGGGTGATGAAGACGCCCTCGTGCCCGTCCTTCCACAGGCCGATGACCGGGACCTCCACATGCTGGTTGATGAGTTCGAGGTCGGCCAGGCCCTGGGCGCGGATGGCCACCGCTCCCCCGCGCACGCAGGCCTGGGCCACCTGGTCCATGGTGCGCGGGTCGCGCATCGGCTCGCCCGGGTAGGCCTGGGCCGAGGCGATGAGCCCCCCGCGGATGGCCTCCAGGACCGGGTGGCCGGAGCCGGCGCCCCGGTCCTGCCGGGGCCGTGAGTCCGGTGGCGCTGAGGCCGTGGCCTGCGCGCCTGGCTGGGGGGATGCGGGGCTGGTCGTCTCGGGTGTCGTCTCGGGGGTGATCTGGGAGCTCACGGTCTCTCCTTGCAGTTCCTTCGTGCTGTGCGCAGTGCTGTGCTCGGCTGTAGTGGGCTGGGCGGGACCGGCGGGGACTCGGGACCGCGCCCCTGCCGCGCTGGGAG
This sequence comes from Actinomyces capricornis, assembly GCF_019974135.1. Taxonomy (NCBI): domain Bacteria; kingdom Bacillati; phylum Actinomycetota; class Actinomycetes; order Actinomycetales; family Actinomycetaceae; genus Actinomyces; species Actinomyces capricornis. The sequence continues at coordinate 2,392,247 of NZ_AP025017.1, read as the reverse complement.
GCGCGCCTAGGGCCGCATGTCCTCGGGCCCCGCCGTGCGGACGGGGCCCGGTGCGGCCCCCGTCCCGTCCTCCGCGATGCCGGCGAGCCTGAGGGCCCCGCGGGCGGCGCCGATGATGGGGGCACTGGCGCCCAGGACGGCGGGCACGATCCGCAGGTCGGCCAGGGGATCGATGATCTCGCCGGCGAAGGCCTGGCGCAGGGGCCCCCACCACAGCTCCCCGGAGCGGGCCAGGCCCCCCGAGATGATGATGAGATCGGGGTCCATGAGGGTGGCCGCCCCCGCCAGCGCCCGGCCCAGGGCGGTGGCCGAGTCCCGGTAGACGCGCCGGGCCAGGGCGTCCCCGGCGCCGGCGCGCTCCTCCACCTCCCGGGCGTCCCGGGCCTGGCGATCGCCCCCCAGCGCCAGGTAGCGGCGGTGGATCTGGGGGCCGGCGGCCACGGCCTCCAGGTGTCCGGGCCGCCCGCAGGTGCAGCGCTCGCCCGCCGCCTCGGCCACCGGGATGTGCCCGATCTCGCCGGCCACGTGGTGGGCGCCGCGGCGGGCGCCGCCGTTGAGGACCAGGGCCCCGCCCACCCCGGTGCCCACGGCGGCCACCAGGACGCAGGGCAGGCCCTGGCCGGCGCCCAGCCAGGCCTCCCCGGCGGCGTAGGCGTCGACGTCGTTCTCCACGTGGATGGGCAGGGCACCGAGCTCGGGCTCCACCAGGGCGGCCACCCCGGCGGCGACCTCGGTCCCGGCCCAGTCGGTGATCGCGTCGGTGGAGGACACGATCCGGCCCGCCTCGACGTCGACCACGCCGGCGGTGCCGATGCCCACGCCCGCCACTACCGCGCCCGGGCTGCTAAGGGCGCCGCGGGCGGTGTCGCGCACCAGGGAGGCGATGGCCTCCAGCATGGCCCGGGGGCCCTCATGGGCGGGGGTGGGGCGGGTCTGAGTCCGGCCCACCGGCTCCCCCGCCGCGCTGACCAGGCTGGCGGCCATCTTCGTCCCGCCCAGGTCCAGGCCCACGACGAGGCGGCGCTCCTGCCTGCTGGGCGGCTTGGGGACCGGGGCGTCGGCGTTCATGGCATGTCCTCGCATTCGGCGGTCGGGGGCGGGGCTGCGGCGGGAGCCCGGCAGCCCTCAGATGAGTCCCTGAGCGGTGGCGATGGCCAGGATCTCGTCCTTGACCCGCCCCTCCAGGGCGCGCACGGGGAAGGCCATCTGGTTGGTGGCGATCGTTCCCTGGGCCTCCATGACGGTCTTGAAGGCGCCGATGCCCGTGGCGTCGGCCGAGCGGCCCCGGGGTACGAAGACGATCTCGAAGCCGGCGCAGATCTCGTCCTGGATCTGGCGCGCCCGGGCCCAGTCGCCCTCCTGGGAGGCCTGCCACAGGAGGGCATAGCGGTGGGGGTCGACATTGCCGTAGCCGGGCACGACACCGTCTGCGCCCAGCAGGAGCATCCCGTCGACGACGCACTCGTGGCCGGTGAGCAGGGCCAGGGGGTGCCCGGCGGCCTCGTTGGCGGCCACCAGGCGGCGGAAGCCGACGTCGTCGCCCGAGGAGTCCTTGACCCCGGCCAGGACGCCCTGGCCTCCCAGCTCGACCAGCATGTCGCGCTCCAGCTTGACCCCGCCCAGGCGCACCGGGACGTCGTAGGCGAACAGGGGGGCGTCAACCGCCCCGGCGACGGCCCGGAAGTGCTCGGCGATCTCCTGGGTGTCGTTCTTGGCGTAGAAGGGGCAGGTGGCCACGACGGCCTGGGCGCCCAGGTCGACGGCGCGGCGGGCCTGGGCGATGACGCGCTGGGAGGTGGTGTCGATGGCCCCGGCCAGGACCGGCACGCGCCCGGCCGCCGCGCTCACGGTGCGCTCGATGACGGCGTCGCGCTGGGCGTCGGTGAGGTAGGCGACCTCGCCGGAGGAGCCCAGGGCGAACAGGGCGTGGACGCCTCCGGTGATGAGGTGCTCGACCACTGCCTCCAGGCTGTCCAGGTCGAGGTCGCCCTCGGCGGTGAAGGGGGTGATGACCGGCGGGATGACGCCGGTGAATCGGGTGTCCATGTGTCGTGCTGTCTTTCGATGAGAGAGGTGAGAGGGGGTGGTAGAGGCGGTATGCCCTCGGGCCGGAGCGCCGCAGGAGGCAGGCGGCGGCCCGAGGGCTCCGGCCTCAGGCGTCCAGGAGCGAGGGGACCGCTGCCAGCAGGGTCCGGGTGTACTCCTGACGGGGGTGGGTGAAGATCTCCTCGGTGCTGGCCGTCTCCAGGATCCGCCCGAGGTACATCACGGCGATCCGGTCCGAGACGTAGCGCACCGTGTTGATGTCGTGGCTGATGAAGACCAGTCCCAGCCCCAGGGTGGCCTTGAGGTCCTGCAGGAGGTTGAGGACCTGGGCGCGCACCGAGACGTCCAGGGCGCTGGTGGGCTCGTCGGCCACGATGATGTCGGGGTCCAGGGCCAGGGCCCGGGCGATGGCCACGCGCTGGCGCTGCCCCCCGGAGATCTGGCGCGGCAGCACGTTGAGGGCGGAGTCGGGCAGGCCCACCAGGTGGAGCAGGTCGCGCACCCGGGCCTCCCGCTCCCGGGGGGAGCCGATGCCGTGGACGTTGAGCGGGTCGATGAGCGTGTCGTGCACCACCATCCGCGGGTTGAGGGCGGTGGCGGGGTCCTGGAAGACCACCGAGATGCTGCGCCCCAGCTCGCGGCGGGCGGCCGCTGAGCGGCCCAGCGGCCTGCCCTTGAAGATGATCTCCCCGCTGGTGGCCTCCTGCAGGCCCACCATGACGCGGGCGGTGGTGGACTTCCCGCAGCCGGACTCGCCGACCAGGCCCAGGGTCTCACCGCGCCGCACCGAGAGGCTGACGTCATTGACGGCGTGGACGGTGTCGGGCTTGAAGAGCTTCCCGGTGCGCGACTTGTGGATGACGTGGACTCCGCGCAGCTCGACGACGGGGTCCTGGGGGCTCCAGGTGGAGGTGGTCGAGGGCATCAGTGACTCTCCTTCGCAAGCAGGGCCTCGAGCTCGGGGGTGATGGCGTAGCGGTGCTCGGGGGCACCGGCCACCTCCTTGAGCACCGGGCGGGTCTCCAGGCCGACCTCGGGGTAGGAGGAGCGCGGGGCGAAGCGGTCGCCCTTGACGAACTCACTGGGCGAGGGCACCACGCCGCGCACCTGGTGGAGGCGCTGGGAGCCGGACTCGATGGACAGCACGGCGCCCAGCAGGCCCCGGGTGTACTCGTGGACGGGGTTGGACAGCAGCTCGCCGGTGGGGGCCTGCTCGACCACCTGGCCGGCGTACATGACGGTGATGCGGTGGGCGAGCTTGGCCACCAGGGCCAGGTCGTGGGAGACGAAGACCATGGCGAAGCCCAGCTTCTCGCGCAGGTCGTTGAGCAGATCGACCACCTGCTTCTGGACGGTGACATCCAGGGCCGTGGTGGGCTCATCGGCCAGCACCAGGGCGGGGTCGCGGGTCAGGGCCATGGCGATGAGGACGCGCTGGCGCTGGCCCCCGGACAGCTCGTGAGGGTAGCTGCGCAGGGTGCGCGCGGGATCCAGGCCCACAAGCTCCAGGAGCTCCTCGGCGCTGCGGGTGCCGCCGCGCCTGGTCAGCTGCTTCATCTGGGAGTGGATGAGCATGGAGGGGTTGAGGGAGGACAGGGCGTCCTGGTAGATCATGCTCATCTCGTGGCCGCGCAGGGCGTTGTGCTCGGCGGGGGTCATCTCCAGCAGGTTCCTGCCCTGGAAGAGGATCTCCCCGCTCAGGCGCGCGCTGGGAGGCAGCAGGCCCATGACGGCCATGGAGGTGATGGACTTGCCGCACCCCGACTCACCCACCAGGCCCATGGTCTCGCCGGGGCGCACGGAGAAGGACACCGAGTCGACGATGTCGACCTCGCCGTGCTGCTGGGGGAAGGCGATGGACAGGTTCTTGACCTCCAGGACGGGCTCGGCCCCGGTGTCGTGGTAGACCAGGCGGTCGGTGCGCCTGCGCTCGGCCACGCGCAGGGCGGCCAGGCGCTCGGACAGGGGCACCTCCTCGGCGGCGGGGGCCACCAGCCCGGTCAGGGAGCTGAGCTGGTCCGGCGTCGTTGTGCTCGACGACGCCGTGGCGTTGTCCCGCACGGCCTGGGCGGCCTCATCCCAGGCCTGCTGGACCTCGCGCAGGCCCTCGCCGGACTGGCCCATGGCCTCCTCGTCGGCCTGCACGTCGGCCTTGACCCTGATGCGGGGAGAGGCCATGGCGTCGGTCAGGCCCTCAGCCAGGATGTTGAGGCACAGGGTGGTCACCAGGATCATCAGGCCGGGGAAGAAGGTGGGCCACCAGTGCCCGGACAGGAGCAGGAGCTTGCCCTCGGAGAGCATGTTGCCCCAGGTGGCCGTGGTCACCGAGGTGATGCCTGCACCGATGAAGGACAGGGAGGCCTCGAAGACGATGGCGTCGGCCACCAGCACCGTGGCGTAGACCATGATCGGGGCGATGCAGTTGCGCATCACGTGCCTGATGAGGATCCACGGGACCCGCGCCCCCATGACCTTGGAGGCCGCCACATAGTCCTCACCGAACTGGGCCAGGATGTTGGCCCGCACCACGCGGGTGAGCTGGGGGGTGTAGACGACGGAGGTGGCCAGGATGATGACCAGGACCAGGGGCAGGCGCCCTGACATCGCCAGGACCAGCACGGCGGCCAGAGCGATGCCCGGGAAGGACATGACGACGTCGAGCAGGCGCATGAGCGCCTCGCCGATCCACTTGCGACTGGTGGCGGCCACTGCTCCCAGGACGAAGGCCAGGAGCAGGGCGATGCCGGTGGCGCTGAGTCCCACCACCAGCGAGACCCGTGCCCCGTAGACGGCGCGGGAGAAGATATCGCGGCCCGAATCGTCGGTGCCGAACAGGTGGGAGCCCGAGGGCGGGACGGCGGAGTCGACAATGGACAGCTCCACGCCGTTCTTCTCCACCACCCGGGTCTCGGAGGCCAGGCCCGTGGCGCTGGGGCTGTAAGGCGCGATGAGGGGCGCCAGGACTGCCATGAGCGCCAGCAGGGCCAGCGCGGCCACGGCGATGCGCGCTCCGATCGGGAGGGCCTTCCAGCCCTGGAAGCGCAGGCCGGGGGCGGAGGCCCTGTCGAGGGTGCGTCGGTGCAGCATCAGATGCTCCTGATCCTCGGGTTGACCAGCACGTAGAGCAGGTCGACGACGATATTGATGATGATGAAGGCCAGGGCCACGGTGATGGACACGCCCTGGACGATGTTGACATCGGCGTTGCGCACGCCCTGGAAGATGAGCTTGCCCATGCCCTGGATGTCGAAGATCATCTCGATGACCACCGCGCCGCCCATGGAGTAGCCCAGTCGCAGGCCAAGGACGGTCAGCGGCGTGATGAGGGCATTGCGCAGCACGTTGCGCCCCACGACGACGTGCTTGGGGATGCCACCGCCGATGGCGGTGCGCACGTAGTCCCGGTCGAGCTCCTCGACCATGGCGGTGCGCACGACGCGGGTCAGGGAGCCGGTGTTGGGCACCGCGATGGCGATGACCGGCAGGAAGATCTGGTGGATGTAGGCGGAGGGATCCTCGCTGAAGGGGACCCAGCCGGAGACCACGGCGGGGAAGATGCCCGAGCCCCCGGGGATGTCACCGAGCCACTGGATGAGCAGGAGGGCGAGCCAGAAGGAGGGAGTGGCCAGGCAGATGATGGAGATGACGCGGATGACCTGGTCGGGCCAGCGGTCCCGGTAGAGGGCAGCCAGGACGCCCATGATCGTGGCCATGATGACGGCCAGGAGGACGCCGATGAAGGTCAGCTGCAGGGTGATCGGGAAGGCGGCGGAGACCATGGTGACGATGGGGTCTCCGCTGAGGCTGGTGCCCAGGTCCCCGTGCGCCAATCCCACGAGGTAGGTCCAGTATCGCTGCAGGAGCGGGTCGTTGAGGTGGTGCATCTCGCGGTACTGCTCGAGGGCGTCTGCCGTGGCCGCCTCCCCGAGCGCCACGCGCGCGGGGTCGATGGAGGACAGGGACATGACGACGAATACGAGCAGCGTCACGCCTAGCACCATGAGGGGCAGCGCGAGCAGGCGCCGGCCGATCAGGCGGAGGAGGTTGGACACTGGGATGCTCCTTTGCTTCGGTGCCCACTGCCCGGCGCTCCTGCGGCAGGCCGGGCGGTGCATCTTGTCGGTCGGCTGCAGTGCCGAGCCGCAGTTCTATTATCAGACATCTGATGTCAGACAGCAAATCGATTCCACTCGTGCCGTCGCGCCCTCCAGACAGCCCGTGGCGCCGGGGCGGTGGTGCACCGCCCCGGCGCCACGGGCCACCCGTAGGCCGGCTCCCGGGGCCGAGCTGGTCAGTGCGGCTCCATGCGGAGCCGACAGCGGTCAGGACACGGTGGTCCCGACGTCGATGAATGCCACGCCCGGGAAGTTGACGGGCTGATAGCCCGAGAGCGTCTCGGAGTTCCAGGCCATGGGGTTCTTGCGATGGAAGAGCGGGTAGAGCGGGATCTCCTTGGCGATGGCCTCGAAGGCCTCCTGCCACTTGGCCACCTGCTCCTCACCCTCCAGCGGCGAGCCCGCGTCGAGCAGCTCCTGGAAGGCGGTGTACCCCTCAGTGCCCTTCCAGTGCATGCGGGTGTCGGTCCACAGGTCGGCGGAGTACCACCAGCGCATGAGCAGGTCGGCGTCATTGCCGAAGACCGAGGGGTCTCCGGGTGCGACCAGCACATCCCAGGCCGAGCCGTCCATGTCATTATCGACGATCTCATAGACCTTCTTGGACGGCTGCTCGTCGTACGCGACATCGATGCCGATCTCCTTGAGGTTCTCCTTGATGATCGGCCGCGCCGCTGCGAAGAAGCCGTGGTCGGAGACCAGGAGCTTCAGGGAGGTCAGACCCGCCTCCGAGGCCAGCTTCTTGGCCTTCTCCAGGTCGCGCTTGTAGACCGTGGAGACCTCCTTGTAGGCCGGGTGCTCCTTCTGGACGAAGCAGGTGGCGGGAATGGCCAGGCCGGACATTCCGGTCTCGCAGATCTTGTCGTAGTCCAGCGCGTACATGACCGCCTGGCGCGCCTTGACGTCCGCCATCGTCTTGCTCTTGAAGTTGAACATCGAGAACACCAGGGCAAAACCCGGATCGGCGGAGACCTGGATGGGGGACTCGTAGACGGCCAGATCCGCAGCGGCCACCGAGTCGATGGCCTGGACCACGCCGGAGGTCAGGGCGTTGGAGCGGGCAGTGCCGTCAGGCATGATCTGCCAGGTCATCTTCTTGGCCAGGGCGGGGCGGGGCCCGTTGTAGTGATCATTGCGCTCGAAGACGACTGTCTGCGTGGAGGTCCCGTTGTCCGTCAGCAGGTAGGGACCGGTGCCCACCGGGGCATTGGTGAAGCCCTCGGCGTCGGCCTCGACGACCGCCTTGGGAACGATCTTGACCACGGAGACTCGCTCGGGAACCAGGGAGAAGGCGTACTTGAGCTTGAGGGTGACGGTCTTGTCATCCTTAGCCTCGACCTTGTCCAGGAAGGGCAGGAAGGAGGCGTAGGTCGAGGAGTTGGCCGGGTCCAGGACGCGCTCGAAGGAGAAGACGACGTCGTCGGTGGTCACCGCGGTGCCATCGGAGAACTTGGCATCCTCGCGCAGGGTGACCTCGTAGGTGGTGTCATCGACCATCGTGGGAAGGTCGGAGCCAAGGGCCGCGTAGGGCTCGCGGGTGATGAGGTCGAGCTCGGTGAGCCCCTCGAAGATGTGCCAGTCGGCCGACAGGTTCAGTGCTGCGGTGGCCTTCATCGGGTCGTAGCCCGCGTTGTTGGGCTCATAGGAGATGCCGGCCTTGATCTCACCGTCCTTGTTGATCCTGGCCAGGTCCGGAGTCACCTGCGCCGTGGCGCTGGCAGTGCCGGTCGAGGAGGAGGACGAGCCCCCACCACAGGCGGCGAGCGCAGCGGCCAGCCCTGCTGCCAGGCCCATCGTGGAGCTGAGCCGGATGAAGTCGCGCCGGGTGGCGCGGGGGGATGAGATCGCCATTGAGTTCTCCTAAAGTCGGACGTCTGTTGTCTGACGTTGGTAGGATGACTGTAGCAGACGCCGGACCGTCCGACCAAAGCGACCACCAACCGTTACCAAGCGCTGACCCATACGCAGCGCTTCGGGCGCGGATCAGCGACAATGATCGCGGCGGTCCCACCGGTCCCGGCGACACCAGCCCGGCACCCCGGGCAGCAGGCAGACGATCAGGCAGAGCGATGGAGCAGTGAAGGTGGACAAGGCAGCACGCACCACGACTGGTAGGAAGACCGGCAGGAAGGCGCCCCGGGGCGCCTACGCCTCCCTGACCCGCAGGCCGCGGACCCAGGCCGCCACGGCCATCAGTGCGATCAAGGAGTACATCCTCACTGAGGGCCTCAGACCCGGTGACCCCCTGCCCACCGAGTCCCAGCTGTGCACGGACCTGGAGGTCTCCCGCTCCTCGGTGCGCGAGGCGGTGCGGACCCTGGTGGCCCTGGACATCGTCGAGGTGCGCCACGGCCATGGGACCTTCGTCTCCGACGCCTCGATGCGCCCGATGGTCGAGTCCCTGGTCTTCCGGGGCCTGCTGCACTCCGGGGAGGGCTACCGCGGCCTGCGCGACGTCGTTGAGGTGCGCGCCACCCTGGACCGGGCCCTGGCCCCCCGGGTGGTGGAGGCCTGGACCGACCGCGAGGACCCCGAGCTGGACGCGATCGTCGACGAGATGGAGGCCCTGGCGCTCAAGGGCAGCCTGTTCACCGAGCCCGATCAGGCCTTCCACACCCGGCTGCTCGATGCGCTGCCCAACCACCTCTTCCAGTACCTGACCGAGGCCTTCTGGACGGTGCACGCGCTGACGGTGCCACTGCTGGGCGCCCCGACCCCCGATGACATCATCACCACCGCCCGCGCCCACCGCACCATGCTCGCCGCCGCGCGCGCCGGGGACATCGAGGCCTACCAGCAGGCCACGACCGAGCACTACGCCCCGCTGCTGGCCGCCCTGTCCTGAGCCGGCGGCCCCGCGCGCCGGGGCCCATCGCGCACGGCTGCGGGCACTGGCGCCCCGGGCGGCCGCATGACGACGGCGCCGCCCCACCGGCATCGTGGGGGCGGCGCCGCTCGTCTCGCCGGTAGCGGGCCTACTTCACCGACCCCTCCGACAAGCCCGCAGCGATGTATCGCTGAATGGCCATGAAGAAGATGACCGACGGGACGATGACGATGACGGAGGCGGCCATCATCGCACCCCAGTCCAGGACCTCGGAGCCCTGCAGTGAGTAGAGCCCCACCGCCACTGGCATCTTGTCCGACTCGGTGATGAACAACAGGGCGTAGAGGAACTCGTTGAAGGTGTTGATGAAGGTGTACACCGCAGTGGCCACGATTCCCGGCAGGATGATCGGCACGGATATCTGCCAGAACACGCGGAACCGGCTGGCCCCATCAACCGCTGCCGCCTCCTCGATTCCCACCGGAACCGTCTGGAAGAAGCCGATGAGCATCCATATCGCATAGGGGATCGAGAAGGAGAGGTAGGCGATCACCAGTCCGATGTAGCTGTTCATCAGCCCCAGCCTCACCATGGTGACCGTGTAGGGGATCGCCAGCAGGATCGGGGGGAACATGTAGGTCCCGATGAGGATCTTCGTCAGTTGACGGCCGACCCTGGGGAAGAACCTGACGACCCCGTAGGCCCCCAGCAGGGAGATGAGCACCGTGATGAACGTGGAGCTCCCCGCCAGCATGAGGGAGTTGCGCAGGTTCCCCAGGAAGCCGATCTCGCCCACGACCTTGCGGTAGTGCTCCAGAGTGGGATTCAGGGAGAAGAGCTGCAAGGGGCTGCTTGCCAGCTCCTGCGAGGTCTTGAACGAGGAGAGCACCACCCACAGCAGGGGGAAGACGGCGATCGCGGCCGCGATGATGAGGAAGGCGTAGATGCCCACCAGGCCCCACCTGCTCTGTCCTACATGACGCATGATCTAGCCCCTCTCCTGATCCCAGTGACGAAGCACCCTGAAGGCCACCATGGCAAGCAGGAGCAGGAAGACCAGGAGCAGCACGGTCACCGTCGAGGCCACACCCAGCTGGCGCAGGCTCCAGCCGGCCTGGTAGGCGAAGATCGGCAAGGTGGTGGTGCGCTCCCCGGGCCCTCCCCCCGTGAGGAGGAAGAGCAGATCGAAGTTGTTGAATACCCAGATGGTCCTCAGGATCACCAGCAGGCCGATGACCTCACGAATATGGGTCAGTGTGATGAAGCGGAAGCGCTGCAGTCCGGAGGCGCCATCCACCATGGCCGCCTCATACTGCTCCTGCGGGATCGTCTTGAGGGCGGAGAGGATGTTGACCATGAACATCGGGGCGCCGAACCAGATGTTGATGGCCAGGACCACCCAGAACGTGGTCTCCGGCTTCCCCAGCAGCGCGATGTTGCTGCTCGTCAGCCCTGTGGAGCTGAGGAGATTGGGGAGGAATCCGTAGACATCGTTGAGGATCCACTTCCAGGCGAAGGCGGTGATGATCGCCGGGAAGGCCCACGGCACGATGAGCAGGGTCCGCAGCACGCCGGAGCCCCGCGGGATCCGGTCCAGTGCCAGCGCCAGGGCCATGCCGACCAGGAGCTGGCCCACGATCGAGGCGGCCGTCCACTTGATCGAGACCCCGAAGGCGTTCCAGTAGTCCTTCGAGACCAGGAGCTCGGTGTAGTTCTCCAGACCGATGACCTCATAGCTCTGCCGCAGCAGGTGCTTGTCGGTGAAGGAGTACCACACGCTTGAGAGCACGGGGTAGATGAGCAGCGCCAGGACCACGATGATCGACGGCGCCACGAAGCATATTCCAGACCAGTTGATGCGTTTGATGCGGGTCATGATGGCAGTCCTCCCCGGGTGGCGGGGCGCTGGGCCCCGCCACCCGATCGGCTCAGGAGATCTTCGCTCCGGCCGCCTCGAAGGCGTCGTTGAGCTTGCTCTCGCAGTCCTTGGCCGCCGCCTCGATGTCGGTGCCGTCGGCGATGATCGAGTGGAACATCTTCTCGATGAGCGCCTGCCCGGTCAGGACACCGGCCTGGGCCACCGGGCCGTTCTCCATCCCGATGGCGCTGCCGACCCCGACCTGCTCCTGGATCACCGCGATCGAATCGGAGTACTTCGTGATCGTCTCGTCCTCCAGGTAGGCCGGCTCGGTGGTGACATCGCTGAGAACCGGCAGCATTCCGCCGGGCACGGAGTGGAGGAAGTCGATGTACTCCTCCTTGCTGAAGAGGAACTCCAGGAAGGCCTTGGCCTCCTGCCTGACCTCGGAGGCCTCCCAGACCACCAGGGGGACGTTGGAGACCTCTGCGGGGTAGTTCGCCGTGTCGGAGGCCTTGAGCCTGGGCAGCGGGGCCGCGGCGATGGAGTCCACCAGGTCGGGCCGGTTCGAGGCCACTCCCGAGATGTGGAAGCCGGAGTTGAAGTCGAAGGCGGTCTTGCCCTGGTAGAAGAGTGTCGCCTGATCCAGGACCGCGTAGTCCAGGGAGCCCTCCGGGGAGACCTCCTTGTACAGGTCGACCCAGTACTTGATGCCCGCCAGCGCCGCCGAGGAGGTGAGGTTGGCCGAGCCGTCCTTCTTCAGCAGGGTCTCCCCCGCCGAGCGCACGTAGAAGTTGAGGTACCGGGCGCCCATGAAGTCGCCTGTGCCCAGGGGCACGGACAGGCCGTAGAGGTCGTCCGACCTGCCGATGGCCTTGGCAGCGGCGGCGAGCTCCTCCCAGGTCTGGGGCACCGCGATCCCCTTGGCATCCAGCACGTCCTTGCGGTACCACATCACCTGGGCGTGGGAGTAGATCGGCACGGAGTAGGACGCCCCCTCGAGCTGGCCCTCGGCCAGTGCGGGCTCGGGGAAGCGGTCACGGCCGATGGAGTCGATGACGTCATCGAGGGGAACCAGCGCCTCGGCATTGATCATCTCCACGACCTGGTTGGGCAGGGCCGTCGAGATGTCGGGAACCTGCCCCGAGGTCAGGCCCGTGGTCCACTTCGTGTTGAACTCACCCCAGGAGAACTGCTCGATCGTGATGGTGACATCCGGGTTCGCGGCGTGGAACTCATCGGCCATCCTCTGCATCCACTCGGCGCGCGGCCCCTGGGTGAAGGAGGACCACATGGTGACATTCCCGGACAGTGGCCCGGTCTCCTCCTGCGAGGCGCGCTCGGAGCCGCCGCAGGCGGCCAGTGCTCCGGCGAGCCCGACTCCGCCTGCGATGAGCAGGCCGCGGCGGCTGAGGAGGGGCGAGGACAGGTGGCGGATCGTGGGGGTCATGAGAGTTCTCCTTTGAACTGGACGGTGGCAATCAATGGGCTCGGTGGGCGATGGCGAGGGCACGGGTCGGTCACGCGGGCTCCACCTCCTGAGGATCGGCTGATGGCACTTCTGCCGGCTCCAGGTCCAGGCCGAACCAGCTCAGCGGGACGCGCGAGAGGTAGAGGCCCTGGTACTCGTTCTCCCACAGCACCCCCAGGGCGCCGTCGGGCAGCGGGCACAGGCACTGGTAGACGTGGTGGCCGGGGTTGAGGGTGCGCGAGCGGTGCCAGGTCCGCCCGCCGTCCAGGCTCAGCCGCAGCACGCCGCAGCCGCGGTAGGGCAGCATGAGCGAGGCGTTGGCGAAGACCACCCGGTCCTGGCCCGCCGGTGAGGGCAGGCTGATGGCGTTGGGCTGGCACCAGATCTCGGGCAGCTCCTCATCGAAGGCCACCTGCCCCCAGGTACTCCCCCCGTCCTGGGACAGGGCCACGGCCACCCGCCCCTCCGGGGCCTGATTGCGCATGAGCAGCATGAGGCTGCCGTCGTGCCGCTCGATGACCGTGGCCTCGTGCAGCGAGTAGGCCTCGTCGGTGAAGGCGGCGGGGTCCAGCGCGCCATCCGGAGTGGGCCGGCCGGTGTTGGAGGTGCGTCCCAGGCTCCAGGTCTCCCCGTGGTCATCGGAGTACAGGACGGTGGCGCACATGGCCAGCCAGTTGGCCTCGTTGTTGAAGTAGACGGGGATGACGAGCCTACCGCGGTGCTCCCCGTGGCGCAGGACGATGCCGTTGCCGGGGCCCGTGCCCAGGAAGCGCATCCACGGCTCCTTGACCTGCGGGTTGAGGTGGCGCGGCTCACTCCAGGTAAGCCCGTCGTCGTCGGAGTAGAGGTGGAGCAGGTAGCTGGTGGGGATCATGCCCAACTCCTGGTCGGGATCGGCCCCCGGCGCCAGGGCGATGTTGCCCGCCGGACTCCCCTGGCGGGTGATCCCGCCATCGGCGCCGACCCGCCAGGGGGTGGACTCCCCCTCCATCCCCACCACGGCGCCGTCGGGCTCCAGGGCGTAGCGGCCCTCCTGCCAGTCGCGCAGCAGCATCCTGCCCTGCTCATCGAAGCCCACCGACGCCCAGCAGTGGGGCTGGCCGATCCCGCCGGGGAAGTGGTCGATGAGGACGTGGATGCGCCCGGTGCCGGGATCCTGGACCATGCAGGAGTCGATGACATTGGCGGCGTCCTGGCCGGTCCCGGGGCAGTCGATGACCGTCGTCGGCTCCTGCCAGGTCACCCCGCCGTCCAGGGAGCGGCGCACGACGAAGTTGATGTCGTTGGGGGCGTCATTGGGGCTGGAGACGCGCTGGTCGGCTCCGGCCAGGACGGTGCCCGAGGCCAGGGCCAGGATGCTGGGGATGCGGTAGGAGGCAGAGCCCCTGTAGCCGCGGTCGAAGACCGCGTCGGTCTCGATCGGCTCGACCCCGCTGAGGCGCTTGACCTGGGCGTCGTTGAGGATGCGGGTGTGGATGCCGGCGCGGGCGACCTCCCCGGCCAGCCTCACGCCATGGTGGTCCTGCCCCACGACGATGCGCTCCAGGCCCTGGACATCCCCCAGGAAGAACTCCCCGGGGCTGTGGGCCTCCCGGAAGCCGTCGACGTAGAGATCGACGGCGCCGTGGCCCACCACCAGGGCCACATCGTGCCACTGCCCCTGGCTCCACTGCCCGGTGGCCTCGACGACGCGCTCGCTGCTCGCGGCGCCGTCCCGGGCGCTGAGTCGGTAGGTCAGCCCGTGGGGGCCCACGGCCAGGCTCAGGGCGCCTCCGCGCCCGCTGGCCGCCAGGATGACCCCGTGCTGCCCCCGCCCGCGCGAGCGGAAGCGCAGGCTGAGCGAGCCGCGTCGCAGGCCCGCCAGGCGCTCGACGTCGTAGGCGCTCAGATCACTGGCGGCGAACTCCACCTCGGGGACGGCGGGGCGGGCCAGGGCGAGCACCTCGCGGGAGCTGAGGACGCCGGGGTGGACGGTGAAGGACTCGATCTGCGCGCCGGCCCCGCCCAGCGCCAGGTCCTCCAGCGCCCCGAGGTCGGCGAGGAAGGCGGTGGTGGTCCCGCAGAAGGCCTGGTAGCCGTCGATGTAGAGGCGGGTGCCCCGCGGTCCGGCGGTCAGTGCCACGGAGTGCCACTGCCCGTCGTCGAGCCCCCGTACATCCTCGGCGTCCAGGGTGCTGTGCTGCTCGGGCAGGCGCACCTCGTACAGGAGCCTGGAATCGGCCAGGCGCAGGGTCAGGGACCTGCCCTCGGCCCCGAGGAGGCGCAGCAGGGGCCCTGAGGCGCGGGCCCTGACGTCGAAGGTGATGCTCCCCCGGGAGGCCGTGGCGTCCAGGGCGTGCACGTCGTGGTGCGATGAGTTCATGATCCGTCCAGTGGTCAGTGGGGGCGCGGCCAACCACAGGGGTGCCGCGCTGGGAGTTGATCGGGGTCAGGGCCCTGGCAGCAATGCGATGGGCCCGGGGCGGGAGCCGCAGTGGCCGGGCGATATGCCTGAACCGCCGTGGCTGGGCGCAGTGCGGGGCACAGCGGTGCTCCGGGGGCCGGAACCGGTGATGGCCGTGGGCCCCGCCGGCGGAGTAGGTGCGGGCGGCCCTGGACGGAGCTCATCCGATACCAGGGGCCGGGCAGGCGCTGTCAGGGCGGGGCTCAGGCGCGGACCGGGGAGGGTCCGCGGCCCTGACGGACGGCGGACTGGCGACGCGCGGTCATCGTGACGCGCCATGGCGATTCCGCGTACATGACTGCCTCCCCCTTCTCATCATCGAGCGGTCGTATCGCAGTGATCCACCACCAGACGTCAGTTGTCTGATGTTGTGAGAGAAGAGTAGCAGCACTTCTCCGCCACCGCCACTGCCCCGCGCCGACCAGCGCCCTCGCCACGCCCTTCCCCCGGCCAGGAGTATCGAGCAATGATCCGCCTGCCCCAATCCCCTCACAGGCATCGGCACCTGCTGGGACCGCGCAGCGGGCCGGGCCGTGCCGTATGTATGCTGAGGCGCCCTGCCCCCTCGTGAGGGAGACCGCCGTGTCACACCACTCCCCAGCCCCGAGCACCCCCCAGAGCCAGCGACCCAAGGATCCTGTCGACGCCGTCCCGCCGGTGGGCCAGCTCGCCGTGCTGAGCATCCAGCACGTCCTGGCCTTCTACGCCGGCGCCGTCGTCGTGCCCCTGGTCATCGCCCAGGGCCTCCACCTCGACACCGCCACCACCATCCACCTCATCAACGCCGACCTGCTGACCTGCGGCATCGCCACGATCATCCAGTCCGCCGGGCTGGGCCGGCACATCGGCGTGCGCCTGCCGCTGATCCAGGGCGTCACCTTCACCGCGGTCTCCCCGCTCATCGCCATCGGCCTGGCGGCCACCGGTGGGCGGGGCAGCGTGGAGGGGCTGCCAGCCATGTACGGCTCCATCATCGCAGCCGGCCTCCTCACCTTCCTTGCCGCCCCCTACTTCGCCCGCATGCTGCGCTTCTTCCCGCCCGTGGTCACCGGCACCCTGCTGACCATCATGGGCACCACCCTCATGAGCGTCTCGGCCTATGACATCGTCTCCTGGGGCTCCCAGGCGGCCCCGGGCCAGGACGCCGCGGCCCTGACCCTCAGGGGCCTGGCCTACGCCCTGGCCACGATCGCCGTCATCGTGGTGGTCCAGCGGGTCTTCAAGGGCTTCATGTCCACCATCGCGGTGCTCCTGGGCCTGGTGGGCGCCACCGCCGTGGCAGCCGTGCTGGGGGACACCGACTTCTCCGGGGTCGGCTCCGCCGCGCCCATCGGCCTGACCACGCCCTTCTACTTCGGCGTCCCCGAGTTCACCCTCACCGGCATCATCTCCATGGTCATCGTCATGGCGGTCACGGCCGTGGAGACCACCGGGGACGTCTTCGCCACCGGCGAGGTGGTGGGCAGGCGCATCACCCCCAGGCATATCGCCGCCGCCCTGCGCGCCGACGGCCTGTCCACCCTGCTGGGCGGGGTGCTCAACTCCTTCCCCTACACCTGCTTCGCCCAGAACGTGGGCCTGGTGCGCCTGACCCGGGTGATGTCGCGGTGGGTGGTCACCGCGGCCGGCGTCATCATGATCATCCTGGGGCTGCTGCCCAAGGCCGGTGCGGTGGTCGCGGCCATCCCCACCCCGGTCATCGGGGGCGCGAGCCTGACCATGTTCGCCTCCGTGGCGGTGGTGGGCATCCAGACCCTGGGCAAGGTCGATATGCGCGACAACCGCAACGCCGTCATCGTGTCCACCTCCATGGGCCTGGCGCTGCTGGTGACCTTCAAGCCGGATCTGGCTGCGGCCATGCCATCCTGGCTGGCCATCCTCTTCGGCTCGGGGGTGACCCTGGGCTCGATCACCGCGATCGTGCTCAATATCGTGTTCTTCCACCTGGGCAGCGGGCGCAGCGACGACGTGACCGTGGTGGGCGGCCGCCCCGTGGAGCTGCGCCAAGTCGGCGAGATGGACCGGGAGGCCTTCGTCGAGACCTTCCGCGACCTGCACGTGGGGGTGGACTGGCCGGCCGAGCGCGCCTGGGAGCGCCGTCCCTTCGCCACCACGGCGGATCTGCGCCACGCCTTCGAGGAGGCGGTCCTGACCGCCCCGCCCCAGCAGCAGGAGGAGCTCATCGCCGCCTATGAGCCGATCACCGACCTGGTTCTGTCCCCCAGCCCCGAGAGGCAGGCGGGCCTGGACACCGCCGGCCTGGCCCTGGGCCCCTTCGACGACGCCGAGCGCGCCGAGCTGGAGGCCCTGGCCCGGGCCTATGAGGAGCGCTTCGGCCGGCCCCTGGTGATGTGCCTGACGCATGTGACCGATCGCCGCGAGCTCATGGCCCGCGGCTGGCAGCGGGTGGAGGCCTCCGCCGCCCGGGAGTTCAGCACCGCCCTGGGCGAGATCATCGATATCGCCGACTCCCGCTTCGAGGCCCGGGTGGCCGACGCCAACCCGGTGCGCAGCGCCTGGGCCCGCACCTTCGAGAAGCTGGACTAGGGGTCCTTCCCGGCAGGCTGTCAGCGGGGAGGGCCCCGGCGGGTGCGGGTCGCCCGGCGCGCGTCGCACAAAGAACGTCACTTCGCGACTTGGGCGACACTTGGCGGAATGGACGTACCTTGCAGGTGTCGTCCATTCCGCCAAGCGACGCCTTCGTCGCCAAGTGACGTCGAATCGCAGCCCACCACCATCAGCCCTGGCTCACCGCGGTCCTGATCCCTATCCCGGGGCGCTGCGCCTCTCCCGGCAGAGGCGAGCCCGGCCACCCGCATCCCCTGGCCACCACCATGCCGGGGAGGAGCAGCGGGCGCCCGGACCTGTGGCGAAGACCGTCGCCGGTGACCCTCGGTGGGCGGCAGGCCGCCGAGGATGCGGCTCGACGCCGACGGCGAGGGCACGCGATCGGGCGTGACGTCGCCAGCCTCGGTGCGGCCTCAGGCCGGGTGGGCCTGGCGCAGGTCGTCGATGACCTGGGCCAGGCGCCGCGCCCCCTCCTGGAGCGCCTGCGGCGAGGAGCCGGAGTAGGCCAGGCGCAGGCAGGCCCCGGGCGGCTCGCCCGCGAAGCACGCCCGTCCGGGCACGACGATGAGCTCGCGCTCGATGGCCGCACCCAGGATGTCGGCACCCGGGTCCACCCCCTCGAGGGTCACCCAGGTGAAGAAGCCACCGGAGGGCACCGTCCAGCGCACGCCATCGGGGACGTGCTGAGCCAATGAGTCGAGGAGGCCCTGGCAGCGCTCGGCGTAGGCCTGGCGCAGGCGGCCCAGGTGCTCGGACCACGAGGGGGTGCCCACGTAGGCCGCGACGATCTCCTGGGCCAGCACGCTGGGGTGGATGTCCACCGACTCCCCGGCGATCTGGAGGCGGTCGCGCACCTGGGGCGGGGCCGCCATCCACCCCACCCGCATGCCTGGGGAGAAGATCTTGGAGAAGGAGCCCAGGTGCACCACGCCGGCCGGGTTGAGGGAGTACAGGGAGGCGAGCGGCTCGGTGCCGGGGAAGCCGACGAAGGCGTAGGGGTCGTCCTCGACGATCGGCACGCCGCGGCGCGCGCAGATCTCGACCACCTGCTCGCGCCGCGGCTGGGACAGGGTGGTGCCCGAGGGGTTCTGGTGGTGCGGGATCGTGTAGAGGTAGCCCACGCGCCGGCCCTCGCGCTGCGCGGCGTCGAGGGCCTCCTCCAGGGCCTGGGGCACCAGGCCGTCGTCGTCGACGGGGATCTGGCGCAGCTCGGTCTCGTAGGCGCCGAAGACGCCCATGGCCCCCACGTAGGTGGGCCCCTCGGCCACGACGACGTCCCCGGGGTCGCACAGCAGCTTGGTGGCCAGGTCGATCCCCATCTGGGAGCCGGTGGTGATGAGCAGCTCGCGGGGGGAGACCTGGGCGCCCTGCGCGGCCATGAGAGCGCCGATGACCTCTGGCAGGGCTGCGATGCCGGCACCGGAACCGTACTGGAGGATCTCGGCGCCCCGATCGCGCAGGAGGCGGGCGGAGATCTCGGCGATCTCCTCATGCGGCAGGAGGGCGGTGTCAGGATTGCCCCCGGCCAGGGACACGAATCGCGGATCGAGGGCGAGCTCGAAGACCGCCCGCACCGGGGAGGGGCGGAACTCGTGCTCGCGCCTGGCGTAGCGCATGGCCGGCTCCGCTGCGAACCGCTCCTTGCCGGTGGGGGTCGTGGCTGAGGTCATGGTGCGCTTCCTTCCTGCGGCCCTCGATGGATCGCCCCGCTCAGGCCGTGGCGGGCGCGTCCTCGCCGATGTCGATATTGGGCGTGATCCGGTTCTTGTCCAGCGCGGTCACCGTCAGGTAGGACACCAGGCCGACGATGATGCCGAAGGTGATCGGCCAGTTGCCGCCGATGGCGAAGTCCGCTCCCCCGCCGCTCTCGCCGTAGACCATCGTCCCGGCCACGGTCAGCGCGCTCAGGGCCAGGGAGACCAGGCCGGCGCGCGGGGAGATGCGCCGCAGCACGAAGGAGAAGAAGACCGGGATGAACACGCAGCCCGAGAGGAACCCGTAGGCCAGGTCCAGGGCCTTGAAGATGTCGGAGATGACGACGGCCAGCAGCACCGTCAGCAGGCCGATGGACAGGGCGATGGCACGGTTGATCCACACATCGCGGCTGGTGGTCGCCTGCCCATGGGCGTCAGGGCCTCCCGTCTGCGAGGCCGATTCGGAGGACTTCTGACCGCGCACGAAGCGCAGGTACAGATCGTTGTAGACCACCGTCGAGCAGGCCAGGATCGTCCCGGAGGCCACCGACATGCAGGCGGCCAGGGCTGCGGCCAGGAGCAGTCCCGCCACGCCGGCGGGCAGGAAGGCGCTGACGCCGGCCTCGAAGGCCAGGGCGGAGTTGTCGACCTGGATGCCCGCGGCCAGGACGGCCATGCCGAGCAGCACGGCGCACAGCGCGTAGAGGATCGAGTAGACGCCGGCCAGGATGGTCCCGGTACGCGCGATGCGCTCGTTGCGGGCGGTGAAGACGCGCTGCCAGATGTCCTGGCCGATGACCAGGCCCGGGACGTAGAGGAGGATCCAGTACAGGGTGCCGGACCATCCGTAGGCGCCCAGGTCCCAGTGGGTCTCGGGCACCTTGTCCAGGAAGCCGGACAGGCCCCCGATCCTCGGGCTGGCCAGGACGAACATCGGGGCCAGGATCATCACGCCCAGCGTCTTGATGACGAACTGGACGATATCGGTCATGGTCACCGACCACATGCCGCCCAGGAAGGTGTAGAAGACGACGACGAGTCCGGAGATCGCCATGGCCACGGTCTCCGGGATCCCGAACAGGCCTGCGGCGATGGCCCCCATGGAGACCACCTGCACGACGGTCAGGGAGATGGTGTAGACGATGGTCAGCACGGCTCCGAAGACGCGCGCCGACGGGCCGTAGTTGCGCTCGACCACCTCGTTGATGCTCAGGGCGCGCAGCCGGTTGAGCTTGGAGGAGATGAGCATGCCCAGGGCGATGAGCCCCATGCCCAGGGAGCCGCCCACCAGGATGCCGGCCACACCGTCCTCGTAGCCCTTGCCCGTGCCGCCCACGGTCACCGCGCCGCCCACGGCCAGTGCTGCGATGCAGCCGAAGAACACCGGGAAGCCGAGACGGCGGCCTGCGACCAGGTAGTCCTCGCGACTCTTGGTGCGGCGCATCGACCACAATCCGATCCCGATCATCGCCAGGAAGTAGGCCACGATGACCACGAAGTCGAGTGGGTGGAGAGACTGCATCTCGGGGCTCCTTTGCCGTATGGACCGCGACCGGTTCCGGTCGGACGGGGAGGTGGCAACTGGCTGTCGCCCACGGCGGGAAGTGTAGCCGTGGATTCGCACAAGACACACCGTTATCGCGATCATGCCCTGCTGGGAGCCGAAAACGCCCGCCGACGGCGCCGCGCGGCCCCCCTTGCCCGCAGCAGCGATGAGGGCGGTGCGGCGGGTGGGCGCCGGAGCGCAAGCGGCCCCCGCGCGCACTGCGCCCGGGGGCCGATGGTGGAGATGGGGGGAATCGAACCCCCGTCCGACGGGCATGCAACAGGACTTCTCCGGGTGCAGCTCGCTAGTGATTTTCTCAGCCCCGGCGCCTCACACGAGCAAGGGCGCCGACGGGCTCAGTCGATAAGGAGTCCCGAGGAGCCTACCGACACGGCTCCTCAGCAGTGGCTTCCTAGATGACGCCAGGGACCGGGGCGGAAGCGCTCCCCGGGCTGACGGACTTCGAGGCTCGCTCAGGCGGCGAGGGCGAAGTCGGTGCGAGTGTTATCGGCACCTATTGGTTCGCACAGAGCGTTGACGAGATGACTGTGCATCCTCGACCCGCTTCCCCTGAACCCACGACCGTCGTCGAAACCGATCATCCCCTATGGAGTTCCCCTCCGTGCTGCACACCCGCACCTTCCGAACCGCCATGGGGGCGGATCGGGGGCCACAGGCCTGTAGCAGCAAGAAACAGTAGCAGAAGCCGGCCGGACTGGCCAGGGGCCTCGCTGATGATCGCGGGCCCGGCACCCTGTCAGCAGGGCCGGCCCCGCCCGCGGGTCTCAGCCCTGCCGGCGGTTGGCCGCGGCGATGGCGCGGGCGGCCTCGCGCTTGTCCTGGGCCTCGCGCAGGGCCTGGCGCTTGTCCCAGTCCTGCTTGCCCCGGGCCAGGGCGATCTCGATCTTGACCCGGCCCCGGATGAAGTACAGCTCCAGGGGCACCACGGTGTAGCCCTTGGCCTGGACGCGCATGGCCAGGCGCTCGAGCTCGCTGCGGTGCAGCAGGAGCTTGCGCTTGCGCCGGGGGGTGTGGTTGTTCCAGGTCCCCTGGAGGTACTCGGGGATGTGAGCGCCCTGAAGCCAGGCCTCCCCGTGGCGGTCGATCTCCACCCAGGCCTCGGTCAGGGAGGCCCGGCCCATGCGCAGGGCCTTGACCTCGGTGCCGGTGAGGACCATGCCCGCCTCGTAGCGGTCCTCGATGGCGTAGTCATGGGTGGCCTTCTTATTGCGGGCGATCGTCTTGCGCGCATCGGAGGCGGCCTTGGCCCTCTGCCCGGGCGTGGGCTTGGCGGGCCGCTTGGACCTCGCGGCGGTGGGGCTCATCGTCGTCTCCTTCCCCAGGCTCTCGTCATCGGGCGCGTGCACCCGGGCGCGGCTGCGCACCGAGCACAGGAGTCTACGCCGCCGCCGGCGCCCCCAGAAGCCTGACAGCCCCGATCAGAAGCCGGACAGGGACATGGGGTCGATCTCCGAGCCGTTGACGATGACCTCGAAGTGGACATGGGGACCGGTGGCCCCGCCGGTCATGCCCGTCAGGCCGATGGTGTCGCCGCGCGAGACCGTGGCGCCGTCGGGAACGGAGTGCTGCGAGAGGTGGCAGTAGGCCAGGATGACGGACTGGCCGTCGATGATGCCGCCGTTGACGAACACCCCGTTGCCGCACGAGGAGTTGGAGAAGTTGGTGACGGTGCCGTTGACGCCCGCGTACTGGGGGGTGCCGGTGGAGGCCACCAGGTCCACCCCCGCGTGCAGCCTGCTCTCCCCGGTGATGGGGTGGATGCGGTAGCCGAAGGGCGAGGCGACGGTCAAGGGCCCGGCGATGGGGTGGCCGATGGAGCCCCCGCCCAGGTCGGAGGCGGCGGCGGGCGCTGGGGCGGAGGTGCCGCGGTTGGCCTCGTCGATCTTGGCGATGGTGGCCGCTGCGGCCTCCTCATCGGCGGCGGCCTGGGCCTGCTGGGCCTCCAGGTCGGCCTTGCGCTCCTCCAGGGTGGTGGTGGCCGACTGGGCGGTGGCGGCGGCCTGGGCCACCTCGTCGCGCTTGGTCTGGGCGGTGTCCTTGGCCTGCTGGGCGGCCTTCTCGGCGGCATCGGCCTCGTCCTTGAGGGTGGACACGCGCTGGGTGGCGGCGTTCTGGCGGGCCTCACGGTTGGCGTTCCTGGCCCGCTCGGCCTCGGCCTGGGCCAGGACCGCCTCCTGGACGCCCGAGCCGATCTCCATGGCCGAGGCCCGCTGGTTGAGCTCGGTGACGTCCTGGGAGGCCAGCACATAGGTCCACGAGCTCACCGTGTTGTCTCCCTGGTAGGTGGCCACGACGATCTCGGCCACCGACTCGGTATTGGTGCTGGCGGTGCTCTCGGAGGCGGCGGCCTCCTGCTGGATGGTGCTGAGGTTCTCCGTGGCGGTGTCCAGCCGCTCGGAGGCGATCTCCTGCTCGCGCTCCTTCTCGGCCAGGGTGGTCTGCGCCGCGGACAGATCCGCCTCAGCAGTGGTCAGGTTGCTCTGGGCGTTCTGCAGGTCGATGTAGGCCTGGCCGAGCTCGGCGCTGACCCCCTCCAGGGAGGCGACGAGCTCCTGCTGGCGGCGCTGGGCGTCCTGCTGGTCCTCCACGGCGTCGGAGCGCTCATCGGCCACGGCCAGGCCCATGGGCATGAGGACGAGGCTGATGGCGGCCAGGACGACGACGGCCAGGCGCCGGGGCGAGCGGAGGGCAGGACGAGGGACCATGACGAATCAGACCTTTGTGTACTTCGACAGCGAGAAGGCGGAGGACAGCGCCGCCAGGACAATGGCCGCCAGGATGAGCCAGGGGGCCAGGTAGGCCACGGCGGTGGTGTCGATGAAGGCGCTGGTGAAGCTGATCGAGCCCGCCAGCCAGGTCTGGACCACGTAGTGGACCCCGGCCCACAGGGTCCCCACCGCCAGCAGCGCGCCGATGAGGGCGGCGATGACGCCCTCGAGGATGAAGGGCAGCTGGATGAAGAGGTTGGAGGCGCCCACCAGGCGCATGATGCCGGTCTCCCGGGAGCGGGACATGGCCGACAGGCGGATAGTGGTGGAGATGAGCAGGACCGCGGCCACACCCATGATGGCGGCCAGCCCCCCGGTGATCCAGGAGGCCCGGTTCATCACCAGGAAGAGGGGCTCGAGGGTCGACCCCTGGTCGACCACGCGCTCAACGCCCGCGTGGCCGCCGAACTGCTCGGCCACCACCTGGTAGTTCTCGGGGTCGACGAGCTTGATGCGGAAGGAGACCGGCATCATCTCCTCAGTGGCGTTGCGGCCCACCGCGGAGTTGCCGTAGGAGGCCATGAAGTTCTTGTAGGCCTCCGCCTTGGACTCGATGTGGTAGGACTCCACGAAGGAGGCCAGGGACTGGTTGACCGTGCGCTCCACGGCGTCGATCTGCTCCTGGGTGGCCTCGCCCTCGGCGCAGGTGGGGTAGGCCGAGGCCTGCGGGCACATGTAGACCGAGACCTCGACCTCGTCGTACCACTCCCCCTTCATTGCTGCGATCTGGGCCTGGAGCAGGCCCGAGGCGCCCACGAACAGCAGGGAGACGAAGGCGACCAGGATGACCGAGACCGTCATGGCGACGTTGCGGGTCAGGCCCTTGAGGGTCTCGGAGAGGATGAAACGAAGTCGCATGTGCTTTCTCCTTCAGCGGTCCGAGCCGTAGACGCCGCGGTCCTGGTCGCGCACGACCTTGCCGGCC
Organism: Actinomyces capricornis; assembly: GCF_019974135.1. Taxonomy (NCBI): domain Bacteria; kingdom Bacillati; phylum Actinomycetota; class Actinomycetes; order Actinomycetales; family Actinomycetaceae; genus Actinomyces; species Actinomyces capricornis. The sequence continues at coordinate 2,367,965 of NZ_AP025017.1, read as the reverse complement.
TTGAGCTCGATGACGCGCTTGCGCATCTGGTCGACGATCTCATCGTCGTGGGTGGCCATGACCACGGTGGTGCCCTGGCGGTTGATGCGGTCCAGCAGCCGCATAATCCCCACCGAGGTGGAGGGGTCGAGGTTCCCGGTGGGCTCGTCGGCCATGAGGAGCTTGGGCCGGTTGACCATGGCGCGGGCGATGGCCACGCGCTGCTGCTCCCCGCCGGAGAGCTCGTGGGGCAGGCGCTTCTCCTTGCCCGCCAGGCCCACGAGGTCCAGGGCCTCGGGCACGGCGGACAGAATGTAGTGGCGGGGCTTGCCGATGACCTGGGAGGCCAGGGCGACGTTCTCCAGGACGCTCTTGCTCTCCAGCAGCCGGAAGTCCTGGAAGACGAAGCCCATCTCGCGGCGCAGCTGGGGGACCTTCCAGGAGGAGACCTGGGACAGGTCGCGGCCCAGGACGTGGACCTTGCCAGAGGTGGGGCGCTCCTCGCGCAGCGCCAGGCGCAGGAAGGTGGACTTGCCCGATCCCGAGGCGCCCACGAGGAAGACGAACTCGTCGCGCTCGACGGTGATGTCGACCTCATCGAGCGCAGGACGCGCCCCTCGCTTGTAGACCTTGGAGACGTGATCGAAGCGGATCATCGGCTGGCTGCTCCCCTGACTGCGCTCCCGGGCAGGTCCCGGGAAGTTCCCGGGCGCGGCACCCGGGCTCCTGCTCACGGTATGCGGCGTGCCGCCGATTCCGTGGTTGTGACACGCCCTGCGGGGCTGTGGGGTACGCCGATCGGCGCACTGCAACCTTCCCGTGCCCCGACCAGGGCCGGGTGCGGCGAGCGGCCGGCGGCCGTCTGGTCCGGGACTACTGTGAGGGCCATGAGTCAGCCGCCGATCGCTCCCCACCAGCCCCATGGCGCCGATTCCTTCGCCTCCCGCGTGGACCTGGGCTCCTGGGCCCGCTTCACCCCCTCCCTGGGAGACTTCCTGGAGGAGGCCTGTCGCCCCCGCTCCACCCCGGGGGCCACCAGTGGCGCCACGGTGCTGCTGACCGCGCCCGCCGTGGTGGCCGACCCGGAGGATCTGCCCCGAGGCCGTGGCCTGCTGCGTCGTCGCGGCCATGGGCCGGCCGGGGTCTCCCCCGAGCCCCCGGGCGTGGTGCTGGTGGGGCGCGGCGACGGCGTCCAGCTGGCGGCCCCCACCTGGGACGCCCGGGGCCGGGCGCTGCTGGGCCGCAGCCAGTGCCGGGCGCTGGAGGACCTGGGCTGGCAGGGCGGCTGGCAGAGCGGGGAGGCGATGAGCAGGCTCCTGCCCGACGGCGCCAGCGCGGCCGAGCACACTACGAGGATGCTCATCGAGGTGCTCCGGGTCCCCCACCCGGCCGACCTCGACCACCTCCTCCACGAGCACTGACTCCTTCGCGGGCACCGGGACCGCCACGAGTGCTGAGGCCAACGCCGTCGGTAGGGCCAGGACGGCGCATCCGATCCCCTCACCCCTGCTGAGACTGGGTCCCGCGAGCGCGGACCGCTCAGAAGGCGGGCTCGGGCAGCTCGTCGACCACCACGTAGTCGGCCGACCGGTGGTAGCCCGGCTGGGGGACGGTCACCAGCGCCACAGGACTCCCAGGGCCCTGACCGCGAGGGTCCGGGTCCACCTCGGCACCGGCCTGCTCGGCACTGTCGGCCTCAGCACTGCCGGTAGCGCTGCCGGCCTCAGCACCGACCGTCTCGGCGCGGTGCGGCTCTGCGCCCTGGGCGTCGGCCCGCCAGTCGGGCTCCGGGGCCCAGGGGGCCGCGTCGGGCGTGGCCGGTGATCCCGCCGAGCCGGCGCTTGCCGCGGTGCCGGTGGCGCTCACGGCGCCGGCCTCGGCTGGGGCCGAGCCGGCGGCGTCGTGGTCCGGCCCGACCGCCTGCGCGGCCGCGGCCTGACCGGTGGCCTCGGTGCGGCCGTCCTCAGTGGCCGGCGCCGGCTTGATCCGCATGAAGCGGGTCTCGCCGCGCGTGAGGTCGTGGCCGGCGGACTGCAGGACGATGACATTGCTGGTGCGCTCCCCGCTGCCGGAGTCCCAGGTGTCCTCGGTCAGGCGCCCGGAGAGCAGGACGGGGTCGCCCTTGCGCATGGAGCGGCTGATGTTCTCCGCGAGCTGCCCCCAGGCCTTGGCGGTGAACCACATGGTCTCACCGTTGTGCCAGCCCTGGTCGGTGCGGTAGGTGGGGGTGACGGCCACCCGGAAGCGGCAGTAGGGGCGGTTCCTGCTGCCCACGCGGGACAGGAGGGGGTGGGTGCCGACAACCCCCTGGACGGTGAGGTCGAGCTGACGTGTCATGGCGGTGCTCCTTGGTCGGGTGGGCCGGCACCGTGCCGGCCCCTGCGCCCTACCGTGCGCGCCCACCGCCGTCGCGCGCACGGGATGCCACCGGCCCTGTGGACAAGGCCTGCATTCGGGGCACCTGTGGTGCCCGGCTGCCCCCGGAATCATGCGCCTGAGCCTCGTGGCCCGCCGACTACCCGGGTAGTCGGCGGGCCACGAGGCTCAGCGGCGCGGTGCCGTCACCGGCTCAGCGCGGACTGCAGGAGCCGGTGCTTGTCCAGGACCTTGGAGGCAGGCAGGCACAGCCCCCGCTCCACCACTGCGGCCACGCGGCCGCGCACCTGCTCGCCGTAGTGGTCCGCCTCCCGGTTGGCCCGCACACGGCGTCGGAGCATGGCCACCACGGCGGCCACCACGCCTAGGGCGATGAGCACCGGGGGCACGATGAGGCCTCCCACCACACCCGCCAGGACGGCGACGAGCCAGCCCAGGCCCGCCAGGACCAGGCCGACACCTCCCCACCACAGCAGGTCGATGAGTGGCTCACGGTGACGGGGCAGGGGCACCGAGCTGACGGCCTCGGCGGTCTGGGCGGCCAGGCGCTCGGAGGTCATGACGTCCTCCTCCAGGCTGGAGGCCCAGGGGCGCGGCAGCCCTTCGGAGGTGCGGTTGACCCACTGGGCGTGCGCGGCCACCACGGCGCTGCGCGCGGGGGGCTCGGGGCGGGCCAGGGCGCGGGGCAGGACCCGCGCGAGGCTGGAGCGCACCGAGTCCTCCACGGCCTGGGCTCCCGAGGCGCGCAGCAGGGCGGTGGTGGTCTCCTGGGCGGCGGCCGGGTCGAGGTCCACGCTGTGCTCGGCGGCCGTGGGCCGCAGGCGCAGGGCGATGGCGTCGAGCTCGGCCGAGGCGGTGCGCGCGGCGTTGGACTCGCGGGCCACCCGCTGGCGCAGCAGGGTGCGCACCTGCGCCAGGTTGTCCCCGCGCACCGCCGAGACCGGCAGGACCTGGACGCTGCTGAGCCCGTCCTGGACCAGGAGGGAGTGCACGTCGGCCAGCAGGGCCTCGTGCCCGCTCTCGGGCAGGGTGTCGATCTGGTTGACCAGGACGAGCATGTCCTCCTCGCGCGCGCCCAGGCCCCGCAGGTAGCCCTCGTGGAGGGCCGCATCGGCGTACTTCTGGGGGTCGACCACCCACACGAGGATGTCGGCCAGGGGCACCAGGCGGTCGACCTGCAGGGAGTGCTCGGTGGTCACCGAGTCGTAGTCGGGCACGTCCAGCAGGACCAGCCCGGAGAGCCCGTCCTGATCCGAGGCGTCCAGGAGCGAGTCCCGGCGGATGCGCCGCTCGGTGGAGACCCCTAGGAAGTCCAGCAGGGCACCGGCGTCGTCGCCCCAGGTGCAGGCCGCCGCCCGGGAGGTGGTGGGGCGCCGGGCGCCGACGTCGGCGAAGTCCAGCTCAGTCAGGGCGTTGAACAGGGAGGACTTGCCCGAGCCGGTGCCCCCGAACAGGGCCACCACGGTGTGGTCCACTCCCAGGTCGAGGCGCTCGGCCACGGCGTCGAGGGTCTCATGGGCGGGGATCGACAGGGAGGCGGGGACCTCGGTGGGGCAGGCCTCCAGGGCCCGGCGGATGCCGTTGAGCCGCTGCTCCAGATGGGCGGCATCCAGGATGCGGGGGCTGGTGGCGGGGGACGGGACGGGGCTGGTGGTGTCGGGCTGGGTCATGCTGAGGCTCCGGGGCGGGTGAAGGGCTTGAGCTCGCCGGCGCGCAGGCGCAGGGCCGCGGCGAACCCGGAGGCGGGCGCGAGGGAGGCGGCCGCTCCAGGAGGAACAGTAGCGGTCAGCGCCTCCTCCACGGCCTCCATCAGCAAGGAGCGCGCCTCGACCACCTGGGCCTCCAGGCCCAGGCGCCGTGCCGCACTGACGGCGCCCTCGACCCCGCAGGCGCTGGCCACGAGCAGGTCCACCGCACTGTGGGGGCTCAGGCCCTTGGGGGCCGCCTTGACATTGGCCGCCAGGTAGCCGGCCCAGGCCTCGATCGTGGTGGCCGGCGGATCACCCTGCCCCAGGAGCCGCGTGGCGCGCTCGCCGGCCCCGGCCTCCTCCCAGGTCTGCTCGCTCCTGCGCAGCAGGCCGACGATGGCGGCCTGGAGGTGGGCGGCCAGGGCCTCGCGCGCGTCCCGGGCCAGGACCTCCAGGGCCTGGGCGCGGGCCTTCTCAGTGCGTCCCAGGAATCCCCGGCGCAGCCGGTTGCCCTGAGCCAGTGCCGACAATGGTCCACCGGCCGAGGCCAGGGTGAGCCAGCGGGTGGCGGTGGCCCCCTCCCCGGCCGATCCGCGCTCCAGGTCCATGCGCAGCCTCGCAACGGCCGCCTGCCTGAGGGAGGTGTCCAGGCCCTCCAGCTCCTGGGCCGCGGCCCTCTGGGCGTCGGCGGCCTCGGCCAGGCGGGCCAGGTCGGTGCGCAGCGCCGTCCACACGCCCTTGCCGGCCCGCCGCACCAGGCCCGCGGCGCGGTGCCTGCCGGCCAGGAGCTGGAGCCAGTCGCGCACCTCGGCCACCGACTCCCGGGGCAGCATGCCCTCGTGGGGGCCCGCATCGGGGACCACGAAGAAGGGCGCCTCGGACAGGCCCAGGGTCTGCAGGCGCGCAGCCAGGTCGCGGCGCACCTCCGACAGGATGGTGGAGGGGACCCGGTTGAGCACCACGGCGATGGGGGTCTCGCGCCCGGCCGCCTCCTCCAGCGTGGCCCAGGGCGTCTGGTCGCCGTAGCGGGCGGCGGTGGTGACGAACAGCCACAGGTCAGCGGCGTCCAGGAGCCGGCCGGCCAGGGCCCGGTTGGCCTCGTGCACCGAGTCCAGGTCGGAGGCGTCGATGAGGGCCAGGCCCGCCGGGATCGCCGGGGAGGAGACCTGGAGGCAGGCCTCCGTGAGGGGGTGGCCGGCCAGGGACTCCTCGTCCTCGGGATTGACCACCAGGACCGGGGTGCGGGTGGTGGGGCGCAGGACCCCGGCCTCGGTGACCTCCTGGTCGAGGATCGAGTTGACCAGGGTGGACTTGCCCGCCCCCGTGGAGCCGCCGACGACGACGATCGAGGGGATGTCGGCGTCCTGCAGGCGGGGGATGACCTGGTCGCGCACCTGGCCGGTGAGGCTGGCGTGGAGGACGCGGTCCTCCTCCACGCCCTCGGCGCGCAGCGTCAGATCGAGCTGGTCGAGGTCGTGGAGCAGGTCGGTGAGGACATCGAGCAGCTGGGCACGGGACAGGGCGGAGACGGGAACGTCTTCCTCAGCGCGGCGCGGGGAAGCAGGTACGGGCATGACCCAACCCTAAGAGCAGTTCCCACCAAATTCGCAGATTGAGCCAAGGCGATTACCTCACGGGGCAACCACGGCGCCGCTCGATGGCGCCTGCCGACGGCGCGCGCCGCCGCGCAGGAGCGCGGGCGCCCCATGCTCTCGCGTGTTCCTGTGGGGCGCCCGCGCTCATCATTGCCTCCTTTCCTCTCATGGCCCGGTAGGGCCTGACCGCCCGTGCGCCTGCCCTGCGCCCGGGCCGTTCCTGGTCGGTCCTGGTCGGTCCTCAGGCCCTCATCTGGCGGGGGCCAGGGGGCACTCGTGCTGACCGATCCAGGCCGACATCGCCGTGCCCTGCGGGGGCACCCATGCCGGGCGGGCCGCCCAGCACAGGGTCTCGCGCAGGGAGCGGTACATCTCGGTCTCGTAGACCCCCGTGGGGCTGGTCGGGGTGGCCGATTGCAGGAGCCGGCCGCCGCCCAGGTTGATCGCCACGTGGTAGACGTTGCCGAAGTAGGGCTGGACCACCCCCGTGCGGACCCGCTCATAGGACCTCTCCGGGTCCTGCTCGGCGAAGAAGAGCAGGTCCCCGCGCTCGATGTCCGTGCCGTCGGTGAACCACAGGTCCCCGCGCACGAACAGCAGGCGCGCCAGGCGGTGGGCCTGCCAGATCTCGGCCCTGCGCGGCTCCACCCCCAGGGGCACGTACCAGCCGGTGCGGGTATTGCTGTCGGCGACGTACGTCGTCGTGCGGTACTCCCAGCCGGCCAGGACCATGCCCACGAAGTGGGAGCAGGTCACCGGGTAGGGCTTGGGCTGGCTGGAGTGCACCGGGGTGCGCGACAGTCCCGGCCCCTGGCGCTGGGCGTTCCACCTCAGGTCGGTGCCGCCCTCATCGCGGAAGGTGTAGGCCCGTCGCAGGAGGTCGCTCACCGCCCCGGAGTGCTGGGCCGGGCGCGGTGGGCCCGACGGCAGGCCCGTGGGCACAGCCACGCCCCCATCCGCCGTCGGCACCGAGACCAGCCCCAGCGCGCCCGCGGGAGGCGCCGAGGCGATCCGCCACTCCATCCCCGCCCCATCGGCACTGCGGTAGTAGCCCCGGGTCGACACCGAGCCCGACAGCCCCGTGGCACTGAGCAGGTCCCTGACAGTCTCAAGAGTCCTCATCGCCGGTACTCCTCGATCCGGGCCACCGGTACCTCCCGGTCGCCCTCCATCACGCGCAGGGCGCCCTGAGAGCCGTCCGCCAGGAGCACGCGCATCCCATCGCCGGCCTTCGGGAGGATCTCCACCCCCAGGATGACGATCCCCGCCGTCCTGGGGTGGATGATCGGCCGCCACGAGCCCAGCCCCGAGGTGCTCACGCGCAGCTCGATCTCATGGGTGCGCTCCTGCGCGGAGGCGGGCAGGACCGCGGTGGCCAGGGACTCGATCCCCAGCGGCTGGACTCCCCCGGGCCGGGCGTAGCGGGCGGCCTGGAAGCCGACCTGCGTGGGCTCGGCGGCGGTGTAGCGCACCCGGGCGAGGTAGGACGGGGCGATGCGGCCGGTGGCCCGGGCGGTGTAGACGCCGATGGTGCCCGTCGCCCCGGTCCAGGTGAAGGACCCCCGGGAGCGGTCGGCCGCCACCCCGCCATTGGACCACCAGGAATCAGGCCAGGAGAACAGGCTCATGCCGCCCTCCGGATGATGAGGGTCCCCTCGGCGGTGTCGGCGGGGACGGGAGCCTCGAGGTCCAGGACCAGGACGCCGACCCCCGCGGGTCCGCGCGCACCGGCCGGACCCTGCGGACCCGCCTGGCCTGCGGGACCGGCCGGTCCCACCGCTCCGCGGGGCCCTGCCGGACCGGCGGGACCCGCAGGACCGGTCTGCCCCCGCTCGCCCTGCGCACCGCGGGGGCCGGCCTGACCCGCCCGACCCTCCGGGCCACGCGGGCCCGCAGGCCCGACGGGCCCGACGGAGCGAGCGGCGCGCACGGCCTCCTCCAGGGCCGCCCGGGTCGCATAGGTGGCCTGGGCCACCTCCGTGCGCAGGTAGCCGCTCAGGTCCCCGGCAGGGCGCTCCTTGGCGAGCTCCTCAACGCGCGCCTCCAGGGACTCCAGACGCCGACCCTCCCGCGAGGAGCCGGCCTGCAGGGCATCGGAGTGGCATCGGGCACCGGACTCGGCATCACCGACCACATCGGCCAGGTCCACCGAGCCGCCCTGGGGAACCAGCACGTGCATCGTGCGGGACCCCAGGCCCGTGACCCGTACCACCACCGTGTACGTCCACTGCCCGGCAGGGACGACACCGGGCCCGGGGGCCACCACATCCACGGACACCGCGCCATGGGAGTCCAGCGGGACCGTCACCGGCTGGACCACACCGGCCTGCCCGTGGGCCTGGGCGAGGGCCACATAGGAGGGGGACGGGGTGAAGGTCACCTCCCCCGTGGCCGGCCGCCCCATGGGGTCGACCCATCGGCCCGTCACTCGCCCGTAGGGGGCGCGGGCCTCCGCCGCAGCGGTCTCGATCTTCTTGGTCATCATTGGCCTCCTTAGCCATTGTTGGGATTCGGGTCCAGGACCCGGGGGGAAGGACGACTGGCCTCCAGTACGTCCGAGCGGATCCGGCCCTGAGGGCAGGGCACCGGGCTCATTGGTCGGCGCAGCGCCCCTCCTGGCCCGACCGCCCTGCCTCCAGGGCGTCGATCCGCGTGATCATGGCTTCGCGGTCGCAGATGGCCTCCGCCCTCAGCGCGGCATCGCGCTCGCGGGCGTGGCGCTCTGAGTCCACCACCATGTCCATGAGCACATCCACCTTTGAGTCAAGGCGGGACATGCTGGTCTCTAGTCGCGCAACGGCCTCCTGGACCCGGTCCAGGTCCTCGCGCATCCTCATCTCGTGGGGGCCGGTCGGACCGGGGCCCGGGGCGGCGCCGCCCGCAGTGCTCGCCGACGACGTCCGGTGCTCCCCGGGGCGGGCCTGCGCCTCGGCCCCGGTGAGGGCGCCCAGGGCCCGGCCCTGCCCGCGGCGCCCCGTCAGTCCACCGGCCAGCGCCCCCATGAGGGCCGAGAGCATGCCGGCCATGGCGGTCAGCCAGGCCGGGTCCCTCCATGCCGGATCCCGCCAGACCGTGCTGTCGGCCGCCACCTCCAGGATCGCGTTCATGGGGCACCGCCCCGCGACGGGCCTGGTAGCCGTGGGGCGGCTCCGCGGTGCCGGGGATGGCGGGAGCAGGGCCCGGACAGGGACTGCTCGGCCCGCTCCATCAGCTCAGCCCCGGTGGTCCCCAGGGCGCCGGCGATGGCGCTGAGCTCGCCCACCGACAGGGCGGCGCTCCCGATCACCGTGCGGTGGACGGCACTGGAGCTCACGCCCGCGTCGCGGGCCAGGTCCTTGAGCGGCACCCTGGACTGGCGGATCGCTGCGCGGACCTCGGAGAGGATCGCCTCATCCATGGCGTACCGAAATGGGGTCACTGTCATGGCGCCATCCTGAACCCACTTCGGTGCATTTTTCAAGGCACACTCCACTGTGCACCTATTTTGGTACACTTTCGTTATGCCTCGTAAGCCCAAGCCCTTGGAGCCCCTCGACCTCGCAGTGATCGCGATCCTCGTTGGACGCCAGGAGGAGGTGGGCCTGTCCCAGCGCCGGCTCTCGCGCACCACCGGCATGTCCCTCAACCGCGTCGGCATCATCCTGCGCGCCGAGGGGCCCGCCCCCACCGTCGGGGAGCTCGACGCCCTGGCCGGCGCCCTGGGCGTGCAGGGATCCGAGGTTCTCAGGCGGGCCGAGGGCCAGGTCGCCGGCACCCCTTGACCCCTGGCCAGGCCCCGCCGGCCCCGCCGGCCCCACCGGACGCCCCGACTGCGCCTCTGGCCACTCACCCCATCGGCGCCGAGGCCATGCGGCGCGCGAAGCGCCTGCCGGCCATGGTCGATGGGATCACCCCGAGGGCGAGGCGGGTCGCGCGCCTACGTCTCACTTTCAGAGAAGACGTCGACGTAACCATCACCTACCGCACCGCCGAGATCGACCGCCACGACAACCTCGAGATGAACATCGCCCTCACCGGTCGTGATTGGAGTGCTGGGTGTTTTTCGGACTGTGGTTGTTATGTGGGTCAGGCTGCTTTCTGGTGTCCCAGGAGTTGGCGTTCGACCTCGTTGGGTGTGCGGTATCCCAGGGCTGAGTGCAGGCGGGTGTGATTGTAGGTCAGCTCGATCCATGAGGCAATATCGTTCATGGTTTTCTTGCGTGTGGGGTAGACCATGCGGTGGGCCCTCTCGTTCTTGAGTGTGGCATTGAAGGACTCTGCCCAGGCGTTATCCCAGCACACCCCGGTCCGCCCTACCGAGGCCCGGATGCCATACCTGTTCAGATGTGCCGAGAACTGCTCGGAGGTGTATTGAGAGCCCCGGTCGGAGTGGAAGATCGTCTCACCTCGGATAATAGGGCAGTTGCGCACGGCCATATCGATGGCCTCGCATACCAGGGAGGTTCTCATGTGATCCGCCATCGCATAGCCAACGACTTTCTTTGTGGCGCAGTCCAGGATGGTGGCCAGGTAGACGAATCCCTCCCAGGTGCGGATATAGGTGATGTCCCCCACCCATTTCCTTCCCGGTGCCTTGGCGGCGGTAGTCGCGTTCCACCAGATCGGGCCTGGAGTTCACATCTGCGGCCGGGGTGGTGGTGCGGACCTTTCGGCGCGGCCTGGCGGCGATCAGGCCGGCCTGGCGCATGAGGTAGCGCACCGTGTCACGGTGCACCACCACGCCGCGCCGTCCTAGGCGGGCAGTGATGCGCCGATACCCGTAGGTGCCATCAGAGGCCTCGAATTCAGCCCTGACTAAAGCCTCCAGATCTTTTCTTCTGATATCCCGGCGAGACTGGGGGCGGCCTCTCCAGGAGTAGTATCCCGAGCGTGATACCCTCGCCCAGCGGCACATCGATGAGATGGGGTAGTTGCCTTCTTCGCGATTGATGAGCTCGTACTTCTGACTCACTGCTGTTCCTTCGCGAAGAAGGCCGCCGCTTTTTTCAGGAACTCGTTCTCCTGCTGCAGTTCGCGGACCTGCTTTTTCAGGCGGGCTACCTCTGCAGCCTCAGCCGCTGCCTGTCTTTCCTCTTCGCTGCTGTGCTCCTTCTTGTACTTCGCGACCCAGTTGCCCACGGTCTGGGGTATCAGGTCGTAGGAGGCGGCCACCGATGCGATCGACCGTTCTTTGTCGATCACCTCGCGCACCACCTGTGCCTTGAACTCCTCAGAGTACTTCGCCCTTGACATGGCTCCATCCTATCGGATCAAAAGGGAGACGAAAATATCCCCCTGTCCGAGAAACACCACCCACTCCAGTGCTGGGAGAGAACTACAAGCAGGACGGCGCCTCCCTCGCGCAGGAGTGGGCACTCCTCCTGTCGAAGATGTACATTGGGCTCGACGGAGGCCCCCGGCCCAGCCCCGAGGATGAGGCAAGACTCACCGAGCTCTTCCGACAGGTCCGGGCTATGCTCGCCTCCAGACGCGAGGAGCTATCATGACAGCAAGGACTGACCACATCCAGCAGTTCCTACTCATCTACGATCGCAGCCGTGACGAACTCATCTCCCACGAGTCGTTCGGCGACGACGTCGAGGCGGCCACCACCGCCTACCGCGCCGCAGAGATCGAGTACCACGACCACCCCGAGATGAATATCGTCCTCGTCGGGGCCGACTCCCTTGACACCGTAAAGGTGACTCATAGCACATACTTCACCGGTGCTGCATCCAGGCTGCTGACCTCCCTGGACTCCCTCTCGAGTTGACCAGCAGTGCTCTCCCGTATGGGGGCGCCCCTACATGGGGCGCCCCCATATCTGCGTCTTGGAACCGGTGGACCTCGGGACTCCGCTCTCACGGTCATGTGCTGGCTCTCGATCGATCCTCGCCTCCAGGATGCACCCCACCACGGCCAGGCCTCAACCAGGCCTCCCCGGCGTATCGGCGGAGAGGCAGCAATCGTTGGCATCGTCGTTGGGATCACTGAAGAATCGTTGGTGCCCCCGCCCGGACTCGAACCGGGAACCTGCGGATTAGAAGGCCGATGCTCTATCCATTGAGCTACGGAGGCGTGCGCCGCGGCGCCGCCCCAGCCTACGGCATCGCGGGCCGTCAGCCCCAGCCGGCGATCAAGCAGCGGATCAGACAGCAGACCCCGGCAGCGCCGCGCAGCGGGCCGCGGCGCTCGATAGTCGACCGCGAGTGGACGGCAGGGGTAACCGGGAGCCGCGGCGGTGAGTCGGCATGGACCGTCGGCGCGAGCTGGGCAGCCCTCCCCAGGGTATGGCATTGCGCTCGCTCTTGGGCCCCTGAGCGATCCGCAGGACCAGTATGGTGACCACTGGCCCCCGCCCCCACCCCGGAAGGACTGCCGCAGTGGTTCCCACCGCGCTTGTCGTGCGCCAACTCTCCGCTCAGGCCTCCTGTGAGCCCCAGACCTTCACCGGCCCCTTGACGGTGGGGCGCTCCCCGGACTGCGCGGTGCAGATCATCCACCCCCTGGTCTCGCGCACGCACCTGCTCCTGACCCCCACCCCGGCCGGGTGGCAGGTCACCTGCCAGGGCCGCAACGGCATGCTGGTCGACGGCGTGGTCACCCGCGAGGCCCTCATCAACCAGGGCACGCGCATCCAACTGGGTGACGCCTCCGGGCCCGCCCTGGGCCTGACGCCTGTGGCCACCGCCCCGCCCCAGGGCCCCGGTCCCGCCGGCCAGCAGGCGCCCTCCGCCACTCCGGGGCCGCAGCCCTATGCGCCTCCCGCCCCCGCGCCGAGGGCCGCCTCCGGCCCCCAGGTGGGCGGTGCCATGCAGCCCCCCGGCCCGAGCGGCCCGACGACGCCGCCCCCGGTCCCCCAGCAGGCCCCCATCCCCCGGCCCGCCCCGGTCGCCGCCTCGGGAGCGGCCCTGACCGCCCAGCAGGTGCGCGCCGTCGCCTCGGCGCCGTCGAGCCCCATGGCCGGCATGCCCCAGCCCGCACCTGCCGGCGCCATGTCCTCGGCAGCCCCAGCGGCGACCGTCATCGCCCCCACTCCCCCGCCGTCCCCCGCCTCGGGGGAGGCCGCCTCCTCCCCGCGCAAGGTCCTGCAGTCCTTCCGCATCACCTCCTCGGGCACCATCGGGCGCGCACCGGACAACGCCCTGGTCCTGGACGACCCGCTGGTCTCCAAGCATCATGCCCGCGTCGACCTGACGCCCCAGGGGATCGTGGTCACCGACCTGGGCTCGACCAACGGCATCTACGTGGCCGGCCAGCGCGTGCCCACCGTGCAGGTCACTCAGCCGGTCGTGGTCGGCATGGGCTCGACCTTCGTGTCGATCAGCCCCGATGGCCTGTGCGAGGTCCAGGTCTCCGGGGGTGTCAGCGGGGAGCTGGTGGGCAAGGACCTGACCTTCCGGGTCAACTCAGGCCAGCTCACCCTGCTGGACGGGATCTCCTTCTCCCTGCCGGGCAACGAGCTGCTGGCCGTCGTGGGCCCCTCGGGTGCCGGGAAGTCCACCCTCCTCAAGGCGCTCACCGGCGAGCAGAAGGCCCAGGAGGGCCAGGTCCTCTTCGATGGGCTGGATGTCTACGAGCACTACCCGGTCATGCGCAACAAGATCGGTGTGGTGCCCCAGAACGACGTCGTCCACGCAGCCCTGACAGTGCGCCAGACCCTGGAGTACGCCGCCGAGCTGCGCTTCGCCAAGGACGTGACCAAGGCCGAGCGCAAGCAGCGGATCGCCGAGGTCCTTGAGGACCTGGATCTCAGCGCCCACGTGGACAAGCGGGTCAAGAAGCTCTCCGGCGGGCAGCGCAAGCGCGTCTCGACGGCCATCGAGCTGCTCACGCGCCCCAGCCTGCTCTTCCTCGACGAGCCCACCTCGGGGCTTGACCCCCAGTTGGACCGCGATGTCATGGATCTGCTGGCATCCCTGGCCCATGGCACCCGCCCCGGCGACACCGGCCGCACCGTCGTGGTGGTCACCCACAACGAGAACCACATCGACCGGGCCGACAAGGTCCTCATCCTGGCGGCGGGGGGCAAGCCCGTCTACTACGGATCCCCGCGCGAGGTGCTGCCCTACTTCCGCGCTCGCCTGGGCGAGATCGCCGCGCGCGGCCAGCTCCTGCTCAACGCCCCCAAGGGCACGCTGCCCGATCCCCCCGCCGTCGACGGCTACGCCGATGTCTACGCCCTCATCCGCAACCACACCACCGAACTGCGGGCCCACCTGGAGGCCACCGTGCCCTCCACCCGTCGGGGCGGGGCCCGCCCCGCCCAGTCCACCCCCGCCCCCGAGCAGCGGCGCACGGCCAAGCAGTCGGCCGTCCGGCAGATCTCCACCCTGGTGCGCAGGCACCTGCGGATCATCGCCGCCGACCCCTCCTACCTGGCCTTCATGCTCATCCTGCCGGTGATCATGGGGCTGCTGACCAAGGCCATCGAGGGCTCCGACGGCCTGTCCATCCCCGACTACCCCGATCCCACCCCCGACAACCCGGTCATCATCTACTCCACCCAGGCCATCGAGCTGCTCGTCATCCTCATCACCGGCGCCGCCTTCTCCGGCATGGCCGCCACCATCCGCGAGCTCGTCGGCGAGCGGGACGTGTTCCTACGGGAGAAGGCCGTGGGGCTGCGATCCGGGTCCTACATGATGGCCAAGGCGATCGTCCTGGCCCTCATCGTCACCGTCCAGACCGCCGTCATGGTGGGGATCGCCCTGGCCCTCAACAAGGCCCCCTCCGACGCCGTCCTGATGGGCAGTCCTGGACTGGAGCTGGCCTTCTGCTGCTGGGCCGTGGCCTTCGTCTCGGGACTGCTCGGACTGGCCGTCTCGGCCTTCGTCTCCTCCTCCGAGCAGGTGATGCCGGTCCTGGTGGTCTCGATCATGGCCCAGCTGGTGCTCTCCGGCGGGATCATCCCCATCGATGGCCGCGCGGTCTTCGAGCAGTTGAGCTGGTTCATGCCCGCCCGCTGGGGCTATGCCATGGCGGCGGCCACCACGGAGATGAACACCATCATCCCCACCCGCAAGGACGGCCTGTGGGATCACGAGGTGGGCCAGTGGCTGATGAACTACGGGATCCTCTCGGCGATCGGCCTGGTGTGCCTGTGCCTGTGCCTCATCGGCCTGGTCCGCCGCGGCCGGCGCTGAGGCGGGCGCCTGCGGGCGCCGCCGGGCCTCAGCGCCTCCCAGGGCCTCAGGACACCAGCGAGATGATGACGAGGTCGTCGCTGCCCTGGGTCAGCATGGCGCGCCCACCGCTGCCGCCGCTGGCGGGCTGGAGGACGTAGGAGAGCATCCCCTCGTACTGCCAGACCGGCTCACCGTCCTCCAGGGAGATGGCCAGCAGGGTGGTGCCCTGGGAGCCGGAGAAGGTCGAGAGACCGAACTGGACGAGCAGGACGTTGTTGCGCAGCACGCCGACGGGGGTGATGGCGCAGTCCTGCCCGGAGGAGAGCTCGGGCAGGGCCAGGTCCTTGCCGTTGGCCTTGGCCGTGCAGCCGTGGGTGTCGACCGTCAGCTCGACGCTCTTGCCCTGGCCGAAGGCGTGGTTCGAGCCGGGGCTCTTCGCGATGGCGGTGTAGGCCTCGGCGAGCGCCTCGGCGTCCAGGGGCTCGGAGGTGGCCAGGGGCGGCACATTGGAGAAGTTGCCCTTGATCGTCGAGAACTGGGTGCCGTCGGCCTTGTAGATGGTGACGCTGTCCTTGGACACCAGGGCGAAGGCCTCGCTCCCCGTGGAGATGTCGAAGCCCCCGGGGCGCTGGGTGGGGAAGAGGTCGGCACCGGGCCGCTCCTTGTCGCTGCCGGTCCCGCTGAAGACGTCGCCCCGGGAGGCGATGACATCACCGCTCTTGGCTGAGAGCACCTGGATCTGGTTGCCGCTGGCCTGGTAGACCAGGACGAAGCCATTGGCGACGCTGCCCGTGGAGTACTTCCCCGAGACCGTCCACACCTCCTTGCCCGCGGAGTCGAAGGCCCTGAGGGGGGCTGAGCCGCCGCCGTCCGAGGTGTCGGCGACGATGGCCAGCTCGGGGGTGGCGCCGATCATGTCGAAGGACTCCATCTTCCCGGGGATCGACCGGGTCTTGCCGTCCTTGCCCACCAGGATGTCGTCCCCCCCGAGCTCCTGGCACAGGAGGGTCTCGTCGTTCCAGAAGGTGTGCTCATCGCAGTCCCCGGTCCACACCGGCTTCTTGCTAGTGCCGGTGGCGTCGTAGAGCTGCAGCCCCTCGGAGGTGGTCATGGCGTACATCGCCCCGGTGGGCGAGACGCGCGCCTCGCTCTGGTTGGAGATGCGCTGGTCCTCGCGCACCGAACCGCTGGTGGGCAGGGAGACGGCCCATCCGTTGTCGGCCTCGGCGGTGCCCCACGAGCGCCACCACACGACGCCGGCGGCCACGACGGCGATGACCACCAGGGCTGCGGCGGCGGGGATCCACAGGCGACGGCGTCGCTTGCGCCTCGTGGGCGCCCCGCCGCCGTCCTGGCCCTCCACGGCCAGGCCTGGCGGGGTGTAGCCCCCGGCTCCAGCAGCGCCGTGCCCCGCGAAGGCGGCAACGCCCGGGGCACCCGGGGCGCTGGCGGCCGTGGAGCCCGGGGCACCGGGGCCGGAGGGGGCACCGGGGACGCCCGCGGCCGTGGGCTGGGCGCCGGAGCCCGCCGGGTAGGGGGCGGCCCCCTGGTAGGGGGCGCCCGGGTAGCCCGCCGCGCCCTGATAGGCCGCACCCTGGTAGGCGGCGCCCTGGTGGGGCTGCTGGTAGGCGCTGTAGGGGGTGGCGGCGGCGGGGGTGACGCTCGCCGCCTCGACCCCCGACGCTCCTGGCGCTCCCGGCACTCCTGGCGCCTGCGGGAGCGTCGAGGAGGTCTGCCCCACCAGGGTCTCCCCGTGCACCGGCGTCGGGGAGGCCCCCGCCGGGGCGCCGGGGGTGGCGGCGTCGGAGGCCTGGTCCCAGTCGTAGGGGACGGTGGAGATGGTGGAGACCGGGGGCGCGGGCAGGCGGCGGGCCGCGGGCAGGCCGGCCAGTGCGGTCTGGAGCACCTCCAGGCGCTGGATGATGTAGGCGATGGGGGGACGGCTGGAGGGCTGCTTGGCCAGCATGGAGGCGATGAGCTCCCACAGTGCGTCGGGGACGCCGTCGGGCCGGCCCGGTTCGTAGCGGGCGTGCTGGGCCAGGAGTCGGGCGGGCTCCCCCACGAAGGGCGTGATGCCACAGGCCATCTCGTAGAGCATGATGCCCAGGGAGTAGATGTCCGCGGCCGGGGTGGGGGCCTGGGCCGAGAGGATCTCCGGCGCCATGTACAGGGGCGTGCCGATGGCGCCGGTGAGGTGGGCCGAGGTGAAGGCGTCGCAGATCCGGGCCACGCCGAAGTCGGCCACCCGGGGCACCACGGTGTCGGGGGCCGGGAGGGACTGGGGGGTGAGCGCGGTCTGGGCGGAGGCGGAGATGGCCACGCCGGTGCCTCCCGAGGGCCCTGCCGGCGCCGCGCCGTCGTCGCCGGGGGCGGGCAGGCCGCTGAGGAGGATGTTGGCGGGCTTGATATCGCGGTGCACGACGCCGGCGTCGTGGACGGCGCCCAGGCCCTGGCTGATGCGCAGGCCCATGGCGGCCAGGCCGGCGGGGGTCATGGTGCCCTCGGCCCGCAGCAGGTCGCGCAGGTCCCCGTCCTCGACGTAGTCCATGGCGATGGCGAAGGTCTGCCCCTCGATGACGACGTCTCGGATGGCCACCACGTAGGGGCTGCGCACCCGCATGAGCGTGGAGCGCTCCTTGATGAACCGGTCGATGACGTCGGGGTTGTCCACCAGGTCGGCGCGCAGGATCTTGAAGGCCAGCGGCTCCTGGGAGTCCACCCGGCGTCCGCGCCACACCTCGCCCTGGGCCCCTGAGCCGATCAGCGCTTCGAGGAGGTAGGAGCTGCCGAGCCGGCGCGGTGCCGAGCGCTCCGGCGCTGAGTAGTCAGTCATTGAGGACTCCACAGGGGTCGAGAGGACAAGGGCGGATAGCCGTTACCACTTAGAGACACTACCGTCTCCCGGGCCGGCGCGACTGGGACCCCGGGGGGTCATCCCTCCCCGCTCCCCAGGTGGTACCCGGGTTGTCCCCATGAGGGCCGTGCGCCCGGGGCGGTGGGCGAGGACTAGACTCCTCCTGTGAGCCGACAGATGACGACCTCCGATCCCCTGGTGTGGATCGACTGCGAGATGACGGGACTGGACCTGAGTGCGGATGCGCTCATCGAGGTCGCGGTCATCGTCACCGACTACGAGCTCAGACCCTTGGGGGCGGGCCTCGATCTGCTCATCACCCCTCCCGCCTCCGCCCTGGAGCAGATGGATGACTTCGTGCGCTCCATGCACACCGCCTCGGGGCTTCTCGCCGAGCTCGAGGGCGGGATGAGCCTGCCCCAGGCCCAGGACCGGATCATGGAGCACGTGACCTCCCTGGTCCCCGAGCCCCGCACCGCCCAGCTGGCCGGCAACTCCGTGGGTACCGACAAGGCCTTCCTCAGCCGGGACATGCCCGAGCTCATCAACCACCTGCACTACCGGGTGGTGGACGTCTCCTCGATCAAGGAGCTGGCCAAGCGCTGGTACCCGCGCACCTTCTTCCACTCCCCGGACAAGCGCGGCGGGCACCGGGCCCTGGCCGACATCCTGGAGTCCATCGACGAGCTGCGCTACTACCGCTCCATCCTCTTCCCGGCCGGGGAGGGCCCCACCTCCGAGGAGTGCAAGGCGGCCGCGGCGGCGATCACCGCCTCCCCCACCGTGGCCACCCCGGCCACCCCGGCACCGTAGGCCCGGCACGGGCATCCGCGGGCGCATCCGCCGTCAAGTGCGCAGGGGCACTGGGGGCATGGTGGCGCAGAGGCTCGCGCAAAGGCTCGGTGGCGCCGGCTCAGGGCCGCTCACGGGGCGACGACGCGACGTGATGCAGTGCACGGGGACCCGTTTGGTTCCGGCACTGATGTGCCGATAAAGTACCGTCCTGTTGCGAGGCACTCGCACATGGTGGCTGTAGCTCAGTCGGCAGAGCGCCTGGTTGTGGTCCAGGAGGTCGCGGGTTCAAACCCCGTCAGCCACCCCGCCTCACGGTCCCGGCCCGCCAGGGCCGGGACCCTTCTGCATATGCCGCCACTGCATGCGCACCGCCCCCACGCCATCAGCTCGGGAGCGCTGGCCCTACTCCCGGGCGTGCTCAGTGGCCTGCCGCTGCGTCGTGGGGCCCCGGGGACTCGCGGCGGGCGTGCTGCTCCATGAGCACGCGCTCGTCACGCCCGACGATCCACATGAGCACCATGGCGAGCACGACCACGCCCAGCAGGCACATGTAGGTCACGCTCCAACCGAAGTGATCGATGAGGTAGCCCACGCAGGTCGATGCGAGGGAGGCACCGAGCAGGTACCCGAACAGACCGGTGAACCCTGCCGCGGTACCGGCGACATTGCGCGGCGAGAGATCGATGGCCTGCAGGCCGATGAGCATGACGGGACCGTAGATGAGGCCGCCTATGATGGCGATCAGCAGGTAGAACAGGCCGAGCGGCGCCGTGGGCGGGAGCAGCCAGTAGCAGGCCAGCGCGATTCCGACGCCTCCGATGAACAGCAGTCCCGCGCCGGAGCGCCAGCCCTTGAACACCTTGTCGGACACCCAGCCGCACAGAAGGGTGCCGACGATGCCGGCGAGCTCGTAGATGGCGAAGCCGAGCAGGCCGTCCTTGACATCGGCGCCATGGATCTCCTGGGTCAGGTACACCGGGATCCAGTTGAGCACTCCGTAGCGCAGGGTGTAGGCGAACACGTTGGTGATGGCCAGGAGCACGATCACCCGGTTGACGAGCACATGCTTGACCAGGACCTCGTGCCACGGCATCGAGGCCTTCTCGGTCTCGACCTTGGAGGGGTCATTGCGGTACTCCTCGATCGGGGGAAGCCCCACGGCCTCCGGGCGGTCGCGCACGAGCAGGAGGGCGACAGCGGCCACGACCAGGGCGATGAGGGCCGGGAACCAGAAGGCGGGCCTCCAGTCGGCCGGCCCCGATGCCCACTGATCGAGGGCGAAGGCCACGGCGATGCCGACGCCTGCGCCGCCGACATTGTGGGCGCAGTTCCAGATGGAGGTCTTCCAGCCGCGCTCATTGGTGGAGAACCAGTGGACGAGCACTCGGCCGGAGGGGGGCCAGCCCATGCCCTGGAACCACCCGTTGAGGAACATCATCGCGGCGAACAGGCCCACGGACGCGCTCAGGAGGGGCACGAAGGCCAGGAGCAGATTGACCACGGCGGACAGGGCCAGGCCCAGGGGCATGAAGTACCGGGCATTCGCCCGATCGGAGAGCATGGCCATGAAGAACTTCGACAAGCCATAGGAGAACAGGACAGCATTCGCCACCAGACCGATGTCCGTGGCGGTCATGAGGTCGTGCTCCTTGAGGACCGCCGACACGAGAGAGACATTGTTGCGAATGAGGTAGAAGCCCGCATACCCGATGAAGATGCCCATGAACACCGAGAACCGGTACTTGTGGTAGAGGGGGCGCACCTGCGCATCCGGGACGCGGGGCGCCGCGGGCGGCGCCGAGAGGAGCCCCAGCGATCGCTTGCTCGTGCTGGTCGACATATCCGCTCCTTCGCGGGGCCCACAGCGGCGGGGGCGCCCTATCGAGTCCGTTCAGGCCGAGCGCCGGTCCTTGCACTCCCCCGTGACGGATGGCAGCGATTATATCACTTATATCACTGAATACGAATCATATGCGTTGACTTTACCGGACCCCGATGCCACCCAGCCGCCAATCGGTCCAGCCCGGCCTGCAGGTCGGGCGGGCGTCGGGACTCACGCCCCGGCGCCTGGCCCGCTCATCCGCTCATCCCCATAGGGGAGGACAGCGGCGCCCAGGAGGTGGGAGGCTCGGGCAGCACCCACCGCAGACGAACCGGAGAGACCCGTGCAGCGACGCGACTTCATGCTCCTGCTCGCCGCAGGCACCGCCGGCGCCCTGACCGCCTGCTCCGCCAGGAGGACCGCAGGCAGGCCGGCGGACCCGGCCAGCGCGCCGACACCCACCGCAGGCCATCACCCCGCCGGCTCCACCGGCCCCGCAACCGCATCCGCCACGCCATCGGCCTCCCCCACCCCGTCCCTCAGCCCCCTGCACCTCCAGGACGGCCCTCCCGAACTGCCCGCACCCACCCCGCCCGGCGCCGTCATCACGGGCCTGCCCCAGAACGTGGGCGACGTCCTGGCCCTGACCATCGACGACGGCGCCTCCCCCGAGGTCGTGGATGCCTACCTGGACTTCGCCAGGGACTCCGGAGTGCGCCTGACCTTCTTCATCAACAGCATCTACCCCTCGTGGACCCAGTCCCGGGACAAGCTCACCCCCATGGTCGACTCCGGTCAGGTCCAGCTGGCCAACCACACTCACAGCCATGCCGCGCTGACCTCGCTGTCCACCGCCGGCATCATCGAGGAGCTCGCCCAGTGCGAGTCCTTCCTCAACACCACCTACGGGGTGACCGGCATGCCCTTCGTGCGCCCGCCCTACGGGTACAGGAACGAGGCCACCGACGCCGCATGCGCCCAGGCCGGCTACTCCACCTCGGTGATGTGGTACGGCTCCCTGGGCGACTCGGGACTGCTGGCCCCCGAGGTCCTGCTGGGCGAGGCCGAGAAGTGGCTCCAGGCCCAGCACATCGTCCTGGGTCACGCCAACGCCCCCACCGTGACCCAGCTCTACGGCCAGATCATCGAGATCCTCAGGTCCCGCTCCCTGCTGACCGCGACCCTTGACGACATCTACCTCGGCCCGGACCACGACCGTCGCGTCTGACCCGACCGGCCCCGCCACCGGCAGCCGGGGCACCCGGCGCGGCTCCGCTTGACAAGAACCCTCAGAAGAACCAGCCGAATTCCTGGAGAAAACCTGAAAGTCACTTTCGTCTTCTTTCAGGGTCCTCCGTGTACACTCCATAACAATTGTCACGGAACAGTAGCGCATGATCGCCGTCCGGCAGTCCCGCAGCCCCCAGGCCCCACCCGGTGCCGCGGCTCGGGCCGGGCCGGGGCCATCCCTGCGCGCAGAGACGAGAAAGGCGGGCTACGTGCGCACGAACGAGCCGCTGACCGGGCCGATCGGGCTGGTGGATGAGGCCGCGCAGGCGGTCGCGGACGAAGCAGCCACGGCACCCACCGCGACCCCCGACGGGGCCGGGCAGGACGCTGAGGGCGCTGGAGAGACCCAGTACACCTGGACGCAGCCCACCTCCTTCTACGCCCGCTACGGCAAGCGCGCCGTCGATCTGACCGCCGCCACGATCGCCCTGCCGGTCCTGGGGGCCCTCAGCCTGGGCGCGGGCCTGGCCATCACCCTGGAGGACCGCGGCCCAGTGTTCTTCCGCCAGGAGCGCTGGGGCCGGCACGGCAAGCCCTTCAAGATCGTCAAGCTGCGCTCCATGAGCGTGGGGGCGCGCGACCTGCGCAACGCCGACTCCTCCACCGTGGCCAGCCGCAACGACTCCCGCGTCACGCGCGTGGGGCGCTTCCTGCGCCGCACCTCCATCGACGAGGTCCCCCAGCTCATCAATGTCCTCACCGGAGACATGAGCCTCATCGGCCCGCGCCCCAACCTGGCCACCAAGCCCCTGGAGCGCATGAGCCCCCTGGAGCGCCGCCGCCTGTCGGTCAGGCCCGGCATCACCGGCTACAACCAGGCCTTCTACCGCAACTCCACCACGCTCCAGGAGCGCTACGAGGCCGACTGCTACTACGTGGACCACCTCACCCTGGCCCTGGACCTGAAGATCCTGGCCCGCACCATCCGCACCGTGCTCACCAGCGAGAAGCTCTACACCGAGGACGGCCGATGAGCACCACCGCCCTCATCCTGGGGGCCTCGCCCCTCCAGGTGCCCATGATCCGACGCGCCCGCGAGCTGGGGATCCGCACCGTGGTGGTGGACATGGATCCCCAGGCCCCCGGCGTCGCCCTGGCCGACGAGTTCCACCCCATCAGCACCAACGACGTCGAGGCGGTCACCGCCCTGGCCCGCGAGCGCGGGGTCGACGGCGTGACGACGGTGGGCACGGACATGCCCGTGCGCTCCATCGCCGCCGCCACCCAGGCACTGGGGCTGCCCGGGCTCAGTGAGCACACGGCGCTGATCTGCACCGACAAGGGGCTCATGGCCCAGGCCTTCGCGCAGGCCGGGCTGCCCCACCCCGCCTTCGAGACGCTCTCGACCATCGAGGAGCTCCAGGCGGCCCAGGAGCGCTTCGAGCGGCCCTTCATCCTCAAGCCCCTGGACTCCTCGGGCAGCCGGGGCGTGGTCCAGGTCGATCCCGCCACCGACCTGCGCCAGGCCTTCGACTACGCCATGGCCTCGGCCCGCAGCGGGAGGATCCTCATCGAGGAGCTGCTCGTGGGCCCCGAGATCAGCTGCGAGGTGCTGTGCATCGACGGCGTCGCCCACGTGGTGGCCCTGACGGACAAGGCCACCACGGGGGCCCCGCACTTCGTGGAGACCGGGCACACCCAGCCCGCGGTCCTGAATGAGGACACCTCCGCGGCCGTCCACCGGCTCATCGCGGACACGACGCGGGCCATGGGCATTACCGACAGCCCGGCCCATATCGAGATGATCCTCACCTCCTCCGGGCCCCGCCTGGTCGAGCTGGGCGCCCGCCCGGCCGGGGACTTCGTCTCCTCCCACCTGGTGCCGCTGTCCACCGGCCTGGACTTCATCGGCCTGATCCTGCGCCAGGCCTGCGGGGAGCGGATCAGCCCGCCCCAGCCCCAGGCGCTGGCCGGCGCCATCCGCTTCTTCAGGACCAGGACCGGCACGGTCACCGGCTTCAGCGGGATCGAGCAGGCCCGCGCCCTGCCGGGCGTGCAGGAGGTCATCCCCCTGGTCGAGCCGGGGCACCGCGTCACCGGCCTGCACTCGAGCACCGACCGGCTCGGGCTGGTCATCGCCCGGGGCCGGGACCACGACGAGGCCGCGCGCATCGGCGAGGCCGCCAGAGAACTCATCACCGTGGAGGTACAACCATGAGCACCCAGCACCGGCAGGGGCCCGCCGCAGGGCGCCGCATCCTCATCATCGGCGCGGGCCGCGGCCAGGTCGGCCTCATCCGCGCCGCCAAGCGCCTGGGCGCCACCACCGTGGTGGCCACACTCCCCGATCCGCACCTGCCCGGGCTGGCGGAGGCCGATGAGGTGGCCGAGGTCAACATCCTGGATGCCGACGCCGTCGTGCAGGCCGCCCGGCAGGCCGGGGTTGATGCCGTGGCCACCAGCTGCCTGGACACCGGGCTGGAGGCGCTGGGCGCCGTCGTCGACGCCCTGGGGCTGCGGGGCCTGAGCCGGGCCACCGCGCGCCTGTGCTTCGACAAGCTGGAGATGAAGGAGCGCCTGGAGCAGGCCGGCGTCCCCACCGCCGTCTACGTCCCGGTCGCCTCCGCCCAGGAGGTGCCCGCCGCCCTGGAGCGCACCGGCCTGCCAGCCGTGGTCAAGGCCACCGACCTGCAGGGCTCCAGTGGGGTGTTCATGGTCGACACCGCCCAGGAGGCGATGGAGGCCTACACCCGTGCCGCGGAGCTGAGCCGCGGCGGGCGGGTCATCATCGAGCGCTTCCTGGAGGGCCGCGAGTTCGGCGCCCAGGCCCTCATCCACGACGGCGAGATCCTCCACATCACCGTCCACGGGGACGACCTGGCCACCGGAGCGGTCCCGGTGCCCGTGGGCCACCACGTGCCCATGGAGGCCGAGCCAGCGCTGCACGAGCAGGCACGCCGGGTCATCGCCGATGCGATCCATGCGCTGGGCCTGCGCGACTGCGCCATCAATGTCGACCTCATGGAGAGCCGGGGCATCGTTCATGTCATCGAGCTGACCGGGCGCGCCGGGGCCAACGGCCTGCCCGAGCTCATGAGCACCCTCTACGGGCTGGACTACTACGAGATAGTGGCGCGCGAGGCCCTGGACCTGGAGGTCCGCCAGACCTGGCAGTCCGCCTCCCCCTGGCCCGGGGCGGTCCTGGCCCTCATGCTCATCGACCCCGAGGCGCACGGCACGATCACCTCGGTCCACACCCCCCAGGAGCTGCCCGAGTGGGCCACCGACCTCCAGGTCTTCAAGGCCGTCGGCGAGACGATGGAGGGCTTCTCCTCCTCCAACGACTGCATCGGCCAGGTGGTGGTGCGCGGTGAGGGCATGGAGGAGTGCCGCCGGCGCGCCGAGGAGCTCGGCGGCGCCGTCCGCCTGGAGATGAGCGAGGTGCCCGGGGCATGAGGCGCCTGGTCCTTCTCGCCAATGCCTTCCCCTACGGCACCTGGGAGACCTTCCTGGAGACCGAGCTGGAGTACCTCGGCGACATCGATGAGGTCAACATCATGTCCCTGTCGGTACGAGCCGATCAGCGCCGGACCCGGCGCCCCCTGCCCCACCCCTCCATGAAGGCCCACCCCATCGCCTTCCGCTCACGCCTGTTCTACCTGCTGGCCTCGGTGCGCGCCCTGACGGACGCCAACCTGTACCGCGAGCTGCGCAGTCTGGCACGCGACGGGCGGCTGCGCGGCTCGCGCATCGTCACCCTCTTCGTCTTCCTCAGCCGCACCCACCATGAGGCCAGGGCCTGCCGGCGCCTCCTGAAGGAGGCGGGGGCCGATTCCCAGGACTCGGTGGTCTTCTACTCCTACCGCTTCAACTACCAGCCCTACCTGGCCTGGCTCCTGGGCCGCCACTTCCCCCGCTCCACCTCCGTGGCCCGGGCCCACCGCGCCGATCTCTACGAGGAGCTGGCCCCCACCGGGTACCTGCCCCTGCGCGAGCACACCATCGACCACCTGGAGCGGATCTACTGCATCGCCGATCACGGGCGCGACTACCTGGCCACGCGCTTCCCCCAGTCACGGGACAAGACCGTGGTGGCCAGGCTGGGGACCACCGACCACGGCACCACCCCGAGCTGGCCCGAGCGCAGGCCCCTGCGCGTCGTCAGCTGCTCGACGATCACCGAGGTCAAGCGCCTCGACCTGCTCCTGGAGGCCCTGGCGGGCTCGAGCCTGCCCATCGAGTGGGAGCACTTCGGCGAGGGCCCCCTGCGCGAGGACCTGGAGGCCCGGGCCGCCGAGCTGCTGGACGCGCCCTCGTGCCCGGTCCAGCTGCGCCTGCACGGCTTCGTCAGCAACACCGATCTGGTTCAGGACTATGTGCGCCAGGCGCGCCACGTCCTGGTCAACGTCAGCTCCTCGGAGGGCGTGCCCGTCTCGATCATGGAGGCCATGTCCACGGGCATGCCCGTCATCGCCACCGACGTGGGCGGCACCAGTGAGCTCGTGTCCACCGGGGTCAACGGCATCCTGCTGCCGCCCAACCCCACGGCCCCCCAGGTCCTGGCGGCCGTGGAGAAGGTGGCCTCGATGAGTGAGGCCGAGTACACCGCGCTGCGCCGTGGAGCGCGCCGCACCTGGGAGGAGCGCTGCGAGGCCACCAGGCTGTACACGGACTTCGCCTCCGAGCTCAGCGGGCTCTTCCCCGCAGCCCCCTCCTCAGACCCCTCCTAGGACCTTAGGCGCATGTCATCCGAATGACATGCATGTCGTGCCACGGGAATTCATCCGCGCGATAACGCGACGGCGCACCAGACGCGCCACGCGCGCGTGAGCGGCATCAAATGTTGACGACCTCACGCGCACTGACATGGCGACCAATAGGCGTGAATCCTCGTGACGAGACAGCGACGGGACTGAGCGCAGGCGGCTCATGCGCCTCCGCTGCGCTCATGCCACATCACAAACCGTGCCGCCAGCCTCGCAGCAATTACTGCAATCATAAGACATGAAACGCGGCGAGAATCGGGGGAAACCTCAATTCTTGAATAAATCCTGACACTCACCTTAAAGCAGGCAGGGAATCTTCATGCTCTCCCGCACTGTTCACCATCAGCATAATTCATCCACCCCACCACTTCCGCATCGCACCCTCCCGACGCCAGCGCGACACCGCTAATAGCTGGAACGGCGCCATCCCCTAGACGGAGAGGGGGCGCTCGCACATCCGGCCCACCCGCCGCGCAGCACCCCCTCGGGAACGACTCCGTATGATCACCACAAGGAAATACACAGGGTTTTGGTGGTTATCGCTCAGGGCGACATGTTTAGAGGAAGGTCACGTATTCGGGAAAGCCCGGGCACCCGCCACGGGCGGCATCCCGCACATGCCCCGCATCGGCCCAGCACACGCCGCATCCACCGAGGTCGACACATGATCCACACAGCGCACTCCTACGTCAATCCCGCCATCAAGTGGTCCACCAGGGTCCTCTTAGGATGTGTCATAGTTATGGTGGTGTTATTGCCCAACTCCCTAGCGGCGCGCAACCGCATTGAGCATCGACCACCGGCTCCCCAGTCGCGCGCCACCGTGGTGTCAGGGCGCACCACAGAGCGCCATCAGGCGACCTGAGAGCCGAAAGCGAGTATGCAGCAGATGAGGATGAGTAATCGAAAGGCCGCGGTTGCACTCACAACCGACACCCTGGGCTGGCTCCTGGCCGGAGTCATGGTCCTGGCCCTGGGCAGCCACGAGCCGCCCGCCCCCACCCAGGGCTTCGCCGTCTTCCTGGGCGTTGCCATAGCGACGAACCTGATCCTGGGCACCCTGGTCCTGCTGACCTACCGCAGGCGCTTCCACACCGCCTCCTTCGAGGAGGTCTCGGTCCTGGCCTGCCAGTACGCGATCGCGGCACTGGCCGGATTCCTGGCCGTGGCCGCCTGGTCGGCCTCCACCGGCCAGACCATCTCCGCACTGGCCACCACCCTCATCCCCGTCCTCAGCCTCGTCATCGCGCTGCTGCTGCGCTTCGTCTTCCGCGCCGCGCGCGCCTACCGCAAGGCGCGCGACTACCAGCGCGGCGCCCATGACAAGGACCGCATCATCATCATCGGCGCCGGTGAGGTGGGCCACCAGATCGTCCGCCTGACCAAGAACGACGCCGCCTCCCCCTTCCTGCCCGTGGGCCTGGTCGACGACGACGAGTCCAAGAAGCGCCTGCGCCTGAGCGGGGTCCCGGTCCTGGGCACGGTGGACTGCCTCATCGAGTGCTGCGAGAAGCACGAGGTGCGCACTGTCATCATCGCGATCGCGGACATGCCCAACGACCGCCTCAAGCAGATCACCGAGGACTGCGCCCGCCACGGCATCAAGACGATGACGATCGTGCCGGTCCGCGAGATCGCGCGCCGCCGCCTGCAGTTCTCCGACATCAAGGACATCGACCTGGCCGACGTGCTCGGGCGCCGCGAGATCCACACCGACCTGTCGCGCATCAGCGAGTACATCTCGGGCAAGTCCGTCCTGGTCACCGGCGCCGGGGGCTCCATCGGCTCGGAGATCGCCCGCCAGCTCCACCGCCTGGGCCCGCGCGACCTGGTCCTGCTGGACCGCGACGAGTCGGCGCTGCACTCCATCCAGCTGGGCATCTACAACCAGGGACTGCTCAACAGCCGCGACATGGTCCTGTGCGACATCCGGGACAAGGACGCGCTGCGCGAGGTCTTCCAGGAGCACCGCCCCGAGGTCGTCTTCCACGCCGCCGCCCTCAAGCACCTGCCCCTGCTGGAGCAGTACCCCGATGAGGGCTGGAAGACCAACGTCCAGGGCTCCAAGAACGTCCTGGAGCTCTCCGAGGAGTTCGCCGTCTCCACGCTGGTCAACGTCTCCACCGACAAGGCCGCCGACCCCACCTCGGTGCTGGGGCGCACCAAGCACCTGGCCGAGCAGATGACCACCGGCCTGGCCATGGAGCGCGGCCTGCGCTTCGTCTCGGTGCGCTTCGGCAACGTCCTGGGCTCGCGCGGCTCCATGCTGTGGACCTTCAAGCACCAGATCGACAGCGGCGGCCCGGTCACCGTCACCGACCCCAAGGTCCAGCGCTACTTCATGACCATCCCCGAGGCCTGCCAGCTGGTCCTCCAGGCCGGCGCCATCGGCCGCCCCGGCGACACCATGGTGCTGGACATGGGCGAGCCGGTGCGCATCCTCGACGTCGCCCAGCGCCTCATCGCCCAGTCCGGGCGCGACATCCCCATCGAGTTCACGGGCCTGCGCCCCGGGGAGAAGATCTCGGAGGACCTCATCGCCTCAGGCGAGGACGGCCAGCGCCCCTTCCACCCGCTCATCAGCCATGTGCAGGTCGATCCGCTCATGCCCGCGAGCATCGAGACCGCCCACGACTGGGCCATGCACGGACGTGCCGTCCACTCCGAGCGCAGCGAGCACGCCGAGGCCTCCGAGCACCTCAAGAGCACCACGAGCGACAAGCACGCCGAGGAGCACGTCGGCGCTGCGGCTCAGAACGCCCAGCGGCATGTGGCGATCTCCCAGCGGGGCGGGGCACGGTGAGCCGCCCAGGGCCGCACTGAACCGACATCACAGACAGGACGCTGATTCAGACCATGGAACTGTGGGATCTTCTGGCACTGGCGCGCCGGCGCATCGGGACCATCATCGCCTGGCCCGCGATCGGGATGCTGGTGGCCGCAGGGCTGTTCTTCATGACCCCGACCAGTTACACGGCCAACGCCGGAGCCTACGTATCGGTGTCCGTGGGCAGCGCCGACACCATGGCGACGACCTACTCCAACGCGGCGACCCTGGCGGAGAAGAAGGCCACCGCCTTCGTCCCGGTCTTCACCTCCACCACGCTGGCCCAGGACGTCATCAACGACCTGGGGCTGGATATGACCCCCAATGAGCTGGCCTCCAACATCACGGCGGACAACGTCACCGGCACCGTGACCATCAACGTCACCGCCACCGCCAACTCCGAGCAGGAGGCCATCGACATCGCCGACGCGGTCATCGCCCACGCCGCCACCCGGATCAAGGGCCTGGAGGGCGAGACCTCCCCCGTCACCGTCGTGCCGCTGTCCTCCGCCGCCCTGTCGGGGGTCGCCACCAGCCCCTCAGCGGTGAAGTACCTGGGGATCGGGGCTGCGGGCGGGCTGCTCATCGGACTGATCGTCGCCTTCTGCGCCTCGGTCATGGACACCCGCATCCAGAGCCTGGAGGAGGCCTCCCGGGCCAGTGGCGCCACCGCCCTGGGCGCCCTGACCGTTCGTGGCGCCCAGCGCAACGACGCCGTCCTGCGCCGCATCCGCGAGGTGGTCCTCTACACCGGGGGCGGCCGGGTGCCCGCACGCACGGTGCTGGTGGCCTCGGCCACCGGTGAGGCCGGGACCTGGAAGGTCGCCTCGGAGCTGGCGCGGGCCACTGCTCTGGCCGGTCAGCAGACCGTCCTGGTCGACGCCCGGATAAGCACCGGCGAGGGCGGCTCCTCGGAGGCCGGCCTGGCCGAGGTCCTCTCGGGCTCCAAGCGCCTCAACGAGGCCGTCTCCCCCTCCGGGGTGCCCGGACTGCTGGTGATGAGGGCGGGCCATGCCTCGGATCCGGCCGCCTTCCTGGCCTCACCGCGGATGGAGGAGGCCCTGGCGATCCTGTCGCGCGACCGCTGCGTCATCATTGCCGGACCCGCCCTGCACCCGGGGGCCGAGGGGCTCATCCTGTCGCGACTGGTCGAGCGCATCGTCATGGTCGCCCTGTTCAAGCACACGACCGCCGACCAGCTGGCCCAGGCCGTCGAGGCGCTGGGCTCCCAGGCGGACCAGGACGGCGGGGAGGGCCACGGCGAGCTCAGCGGCGTCATCCTCAACGACGCCCCCTCCTCCGCGCTGGACCGCCTGCGCTACGGGGACTTCAACGAGGCGGCCTGAGGTGGACGGCCGCCCCCTGAGCCCTCTGGCCTCCCCCAGGCGCCCCGTCTCACTGGCCGCGGGGCTCGCGCTGGTCCCCCACGCCGGTCTCCAGCCAGCACAGGGCGATGCTCGTGGCATCGACCCGATCCAGCACATCGATACGGCGCTCGCCCTTCATCCGCAGGACCGTGCGCTGGGCGACCTGGGGGTCGCAGACGATCACGTGCTGGCTCACGCGCATCGCCAGGTCCATGACGCTGGGGCCGGCCGGGCCCTCCTGGCCATCGGTGACGATGACCAGGGCCTGCGCCCAGCCCAGCTGCGACTGCCAGGAGCCCTCGGACAGGGTCGCGCTGGTGCGGATGCGCACATCGATGCCGAGCATCCGCAGCGTCTGAGCGGCCTCCATGAGGGCGTCCATGGCGGGATGCGCGGTGGTGCCCGGATCGCCGACGCCGATGGCCAGTACGGTGAAGGTACGCTCCGCCCTGCGCAGTGGCCTGCTGGGCACCAGCGGTGGGGCCGGACGCGGGTCGAGTCGCAGCTCGGCGTCGGCCTCGCGGCGCACCCGGGCCGAGGAGCGCATCGGGAAGACCCTCACCGCAGTGCCCCGCATGCCGCGCCCCGCGGGGCGGTGCGGACCGGGCTGTCGGCGCTGCGCGCGCTGACGGTGGTGGGGAGTGCCTGTTCGCTCATGGTCGACTGTGTCCTTCTTGCCACATATGTCCGGGGCTCGCGAATCGGCCCGATGGACGCTGGGCTAAGACTACGGCGCGCTCGGGGCGCAGGAGATCGTGGATACCCGATCGATACCGCCGCGCCCCGTAACTCGCATCACTGCCGCGGGTGGCGCCTGCCCAGCGCCCCCGGGCAGCCCCTGACCGGCATCAACCACCACGACGAGGACTCCAGATGAGCAACGCCATGATCCCCTTCTCCCCTCCGGTCATCACCGAGGAGGACATCGAGGCCGTCGTAGCGGTGCTGCGCTCGGGCTGGATCACCTCCGGGCCGGTGGGGCGCGACTTCGAGCAGGCCCTGACCCGCTACACCGGGGCCGCGGGAACGGTCGTGCTCAACTCGGCCACCGCCGGCCTGGAGATCGCCCTGCGCCTGAGCGGGGTGGGCCCCGGCGACGAGGTCATCGTCCCGGCCTACACCTACACCGCCAGCGCCTCGGTGGTACGCCGCGTGGGCGCCCGCATCGTCCTGGTGGACACCGAGCCCGGCTCCTGCCTGCCCTCGACCGAGGGGATCCTCCGGGCCGTCACCGAGCGCACCAAGGCCGTCATCACCGTCGACCTGGCCGGCATCCCCTTCGACACCCGCCCCCTGGCCCGCGCCCTGGAGGCACTGCCGCCCACGCAGGCCACCTCCAGCGCCCTGGCGGGGGAGCTGGGCCGCCCCGTCCTCATCGCCGACGGCGCCCACTCCCTGGGCGGCCGCCTGGCCCAGGACCATGCGGGCACCATCTCCGATCTGACGGCCTTCTCCTTCCACGCGGTCAAGAACCTCACCACCGCCGAGGGCGGGGCCCTGCAGTGGCGCGCCGGCCTGCCCACGGACCCGCAGGCCCTGGAGCGATCCATCCGCCTGCTGTCCCTGCACGGGCAGTCCAAGGACGCCCTGGCCAAGATGACCGGGGCCTCCTGGGAGTACGACGTCGAGATCCTGGGCGGCAAGGCCAATATGCCCGATGTCCTGGCCGCCCTGGGCCTGTCCCAGCTGGGCCGCTACGAGTCCATGATCCAGCGGCGCCTGAGCGTGGTGGAGGCCTACCGCAGCGGGCTGGAGGACATCGGCATCACCGTGCTGGCGCATGAGGCGCCCGGCGTGCGCTCCAGCGGGCATCTGGCCATCGCCTCCCTGCCCGTGGCTGGAGTCGAGGAGCGCAACGCCTTCATCGAGGCCATGCGCCGCCGGGGCGTGTCCACCAATGTCCACTACAAGCCCCTGCCGATGCTCAGTGCCTACGCCGGGCTCGGCCTGTGCCCCGAGGCGACGCCCAACGCCGTCGGCTTCTACGCCACCGAGGTCACCCTGCCCCTGCACATGGCCCTGACCGACGACGACGTCGAGCGCGTCTGCCAGGCCGGCCGCGAGTGCCTGGCCGAGGTCTCATGAGCGCACTGCCCTCCACCCTTGCCGGTCACCCGGCCCGGGGACGCCGGTCCTCCCGCCTCACCGGGAGGCGGGAGGACCGGCGCCTGCGCACCGCACCGCACCGGCAACGGGTGCTGCCGGTGATCCTGAGCAACCTCACCCTCCTGGTGCTGGTGCTGTGGAGCGAGTGCGACTGGCCCTGGGCCCTGCTCGTGGCCGTGTGGCTCAACCTCTTCCTGTACTGCGTGCTGACCAGGTCCCGGCCGGTCTTCTTCGGCGGCTACCTCGTCTCCTTCTTCATCCTGATGCTGTGCCAGGCCACCCTGGAGCGGATCTTCGACTACCAGTCCGGGCACGCCGAGCCCGCGGCGCTGCCCCGGACCATTGAGATCCTCTACGTGGGACTGACCTTCTCGGCCGTGGGGTACGTCCTGGCGGGCATGGCGACCTTCCCCCTGGCCGCCGCGGCCGCGCGCCTGCGGGGGCTGCTGGGCCGGGCCGGGGTGCGGATCGCCCGCCTCCAACGGGCCAGGCCCCGGGGCGGGGAGCCGGTGCGCCTGAGGCTGGCCTCCCTGCTCGTGGTGCTCCTGACCTTCCCCTTCAGCGCCTTCTGGCTGGTCTCGACCATCGCGCGCACCGGGATCGCCGGCTACCAGTCCCTGTACACCACCGAGTACATCACCCAGAACAGCGGGATCGTGCACCTGCTGGGGACCTACAGCTCCGAGGTCGCCTTCGTGGCCTACCTGGTCTTCCTGGCCACCATGCCCTCCCAGCGCCAGATGATCCTGCCCACGGTGGCGCTGACCTCCATCAAGGGCCTCTACCTGCTCATGGGGGTGCGCCGGGAGTTCACCGTCTTCGCCATCATCATGGTGTGCTACGTCATCCTGCGCAATAAACTCGACCCCGACCAGGGCTGGGTCACCCGCCGCCGGGCCACCGTCATCGCAGTGGGCACCGCCGCCATGGCCTTCCTGTTCACCGCCATGGAGAACGTGCGCGGGCGCGGCTCGTCCTCCTCACTGCTGGAGTTCTTCTACAACCAGGGCGTCTCGGTCAGGGTCATCGACAATGTCGTCGTCTTCGGCCACCGCCTCCCCGAGCAGTTCTACCTGGCCTACTTCGCCCACTACGGCCTGGTGGGGCGCCTCTTGGGCTACCCCCAGCTCCAGGGCAACTCCCTGGAGCGGGCCGAGATCGGCGGCTCCCTGTCGCACTCCCTGTCGCGCATCGCCCTGGGGGAGAACGCCTATGTCAGCGGCGTGAGCACCGGAACCTCCTTCCTGGCCGAGGGCTACGTCCAGTACGGCATGCTGGGGGTCGTGGCGGTCAGCGCCGTCGTGGGCGCGGTCCTGCGGTACGTCGACGGCCTGGGCTCGGCCACGCCGTGGTCCAACTGCCTGCGCATGCTCATCGTGCCCTCCCTCATCTGGATCCCGCGCGGCCCCGCCTCGGACTTCATCGGCGTCCTGGTCGAGCCGACGACGATCATGGCCTTCACCGCCATCGCGGCCATCATGGTCATCTCCTACGGCGTGCAGATCCTCACCCGCCCCCGTGACCCCGCCCCGCGCAGGAGTGCCCTCGCGGCCCTGCCGGGCCGCTCCCCCGGGCCGCCGTCGGCCCCCTGAGCCCGGCCGTGCCCCTCGCGTGGACCCCACCGGCGCCCCGTCCCGACCCGTCGCATATGAAGAAGGAACAATCCGTGGTAGGAGCCTCCCCCCAGGATGCCGCCCAGCGCCCCGCCGTCCTCGTCGGGGGCATGACCGCCAATGAGGGGGGCAAGGAGGCCTTCATCCTCTCCGCCTTCCGCCTGCTCAAGGACAGGTACGACTTCACCTTCCTCACCGACCGCGACACCATCGCCCACGCCGAGGAGCTGCGGGCCGGCGGGGCCCGGATCGTGCGGGTGCCCGACAGGCGCGGCCACCCGCTGGCGCATCTGCGGGCGGTCAACCGCGTGGTGCGCCAGGGCCGCTTCCACGCGGTATGGCTCCACCAGACGGTGGTCAACTCCCTGGAGCCCCTGGTGGCGGCGCGCCGGGCAGGGGTGCCGGTGCGGATCCTGCACTCCCACTCCTCGGCCAACATGTCGGGGCGGATCTCCGGCGTCCTGCACCATCTCCAGCGCCCTCTGGTGGGCGGGTGCGCCAACCGCCGCTACGCCTGCTCGGCGGAGGCGGCCCAGTGGTTCTTCGGCTCCTCGCCGTGGACCTTCGTGCCCAACATCTTCGACCCCCGCCCCTTCACCTTCGACCCGGTGCGGCGCCAGCGGGTGCGCGCCGAGCTGGGCCTGGACCCGCAGACCACCGCCATCATCCATGTGGCCAGGCTGGGGCCGGCCAAGAACCACGTCTTCGACCTGGGCATCATGTCCCACCTGCGCCAGATGGGCACCGATGCCCATCTGCTCCTGTGCGGCCAGGGCCCCTACGCCCAGGACCTGCGCCAGCGCGTGGAGCAGGCCGGGCTGAGCCGCTCGGTCAGCTTCCTGGGGGCACGCTCGGATGTGGCCGACCTGCTCCAGGGCGCCGATGTCATGATCCTGCCCTCCACCTTCGAGGGGCTGCCCTACACGGCCCTGGAGGCGCAGGCCGCGGGCCTGCCGCTGCTGATGTCCCAGGCGGTCAGCGCCAGCGCCCGCGTCGGCGGCCAGGTCGAGGTCCTCGACCTGGCCCGGGGCCCCCAGCCGTGGGCCCAGCGCATCACCGAGCTGGCGGGCTCCGCGCATGCCCGCGGGCCCAACGCCATTGCCGGCTCCGCCTTCGATACGGCCACCGCACTGGCCCGCTTCGAGCGCCTGCTCCGCTGCGATGAGACGGCGGGCTCCTGATGGGATCGCTGTGGACCTTCCTGAAGAACTCGGGGATCTTCGTCCTGGGCACGGTGCTGTCCAAGCTCATCGCCTTCGTCATGCTGCCGCTCTACACGGCGGTGGTCCCACCGCAGGACTTCGGCTACTACGACCTGAGCGTGACCTACCTGACGGTGGTGTGCGAGTCGCTGTTCCTCAACATCTGGGTCGTCATCCTGCGGCGGATGTACAAGAGCCAGCATGATCAGGTCCGCGCCCTGCAGGCCGGCGCCCTGGTCTTCCTGGGCTCCACGATCGTCTACGTCCTGCTCGGGATCGCCGCCGCGCTCCTGCTCGATATCCGCTACCTGGGGCTCATCGCCTGCCTGGGCATCGTGCAGAACATCGAGTACGTCTACAAGCACGCCTGCCGGGGCCTGCGCCGCAACTGGGACTACGCCTTCTCCGGGGTGCTGGCCTCGGTGGTGATGATGGGGATGAACATCCTGCTCCTGGTGGGCCTGGACTGGGACTTCCGCGCCCTGTACGTCTCGACCATCGTGGCCTACCTGTGCGAGATCATCTACGTCGAGGTGCGGGCCGGGGTGGGGCGCCGGATGCTCTCATCCTCCTGGCGCTGGGGGGTGTGGCCCGCAGCCCGGGCCATGCTCGTCCTGGCCATCCCCGTGGGCCTCAATGCGCTGGTCTACTGGACGATCAACTCCCTGAACCGCGCCGTGGTGGGGGCGGTCCTGGACCTGGCCCACAACGGCCTGTTCGCCATCGCCATGCGCTTCGGCGCCGTCATGATGCTGGTGATCACGGCGATGACCTACGCCTGGCAGGACCTGGCCTTCGAGCGATCCCGGGAGCACAGCCGCTTCTTCTCCCGCGCCGCCGGGGCCTACGCCACCGCCCTGCTGCTGGGGCTGGCGCTTCTCATCCCAGTGCTCAAGGCGGCCTTCCCCTGGGTCGTCGCTCCCCAGTACGCCGCGGCACTGGCAGTCATCCCCTTCGCCCTGGCGGTATCGACCCTCAGCGGCTACTCGAACTTCCTGGTCAACATCTTCTATGCGATCGATCGGAATACCGACACACTCTGGGCCATCGGCATCGCTGGAGCGGTCAATATGGTGTGCGTCTTCCCCATGGTCCACCTGTGGGGGCTCATCGGGGCGTGCACCTCGACGCTGCTCGGCTACAGCGCCGGCATCGCCTACATGCTCTACCGGCTTCGCGGTGAGATCGGGATGAGGGTCAGTCCGCGGGAGCCGCTCATGGGGCTGGCAGTGGTGGGTCTGGCCATGGCCGTCTTCTACCTGGCAGGTCCCGTCCTCAACATCGCTGCCGCCGTGGTCATCCTGGCGATCGGGGCCCTGGGAGCCAGGCGCCTCATGCCCCGCCGATAGACGCGCTCCTGCGGCCGGCAGGCGGGATCAGCGGGCGGCGGGATCGCCGTGGGAGGGGCGGGAACCGTCCTCGACCTCGGGGGTGCGGGGCAGGTAGACGACCTCGCACAGCCCCTCGAGCTGGTCATTGAAGGTGTGGATCCAGTCCTCCCCCATGACGAACACGTCGATCTCGTGCTCGACGACGTCGGTGGTCTTCTGCTGCCAGGTGCGCTCGGGGATGACCTGGTCGACGTAGCGGATGGCCTCCAGCAGCGCCTTGCGCTGCTCGTAGTCGAAATAGGCGGTCTTGCCCTTGGCGGCATTGAACTCATCGGTGGACAGCGCCACGACGAGGTAGTCACCCAGGGCCTTGGCCCTGCGGAGCAACTCGATATGCCCATAGTGGAGCAGATCGAAGGTCCCATAGGTGATCACGCGTTTCATCAAGTCGATCCTCGGATAGGCAGGTCCGACGCTTGTGGGAATCGTACAAGCATTCGGCATCTTGTCGTCGATTGCGCGCACAGTAGTTGAACGCACATGCAGTTAGTCTAGAGACTTCGACAGCGCCGCGAAGGCCGTGTTATCGCACTGAGCCTGCCCCCGCGCTATGATCGTCCTCACCCACTATTGGGCACCCTGCAAGTAGGCCGAAAACCCGGCGGCCTCGTCTCCTGCGGCCCAGGATCCCGAGGCCGACACGTGATCTGCCCCCTGCTGGGCGCCGCGGCGGGCGCGTTGCCTGGGTCTCACGCAGGATTGCACGCCTGTCACAGCACCGGCCGGTGGTCACACTCCGGTTGCAGAGCCCGGCCTGGACTCCTCCTCGCGGCGGGGAGGGGATTCCCACAACTACAGTGGAGCAGGACAGCACGCGCCGCGCACCTCCCCGGTGCCCCGGCACGCATCCCGCCCGATCACCGCCGGAGGCCCTCGGTGAGTATCAGTGTCATGGCCGTCTACGCCACCACCGCGCAGGCCGGCGCCCTGGCTCCCCTCATCGAGGCGCTGAGCGCCCACCCGGGCTCGCGCACGACGACGGTGTCCACCGGCGAGCACCGCCATCCGGCAGGTCGGCCGCGCGCCGGCGATCCCGTGCTCCGGGCTGCGGGACAGGCGGCCCTCAGCCCTCAGGATCACCCGGAGGCAGTGAGGGCCGAGCACGACCTGGGCCTGACCGCGGGCGAGTACGGCCGCAATACCCTGACCGCGGAGATCTTCACCCGCTTCGGCCGCCTGCTGGCCTCCCAGCACCCGGACGCCGTACTCGTCGGCGGCATCACGACGTCGATCTGCGCGGTGGCGCTGACAGCCTTCAACCACGGCGTCCCGGTCCTGCACCTGGAGGCCGAGGCCGACGAGCCGCCCTGCTCGCCCTACCCTCTGGAGGCTGATCGCAGGCTCCTGGAGCGGGTGAGCGCCGTCCACCTGGTCACCAGGGCAGAGACCCGGGGCAGGCTGGTGCGCCAGGGGGTGCCCCAGGAGCGCATCATGTCAGCCGGCGCCCCGCTGCCCGTCCCGGCGCCCTCCTCAGCCCACTGCCCGGCCGCCTAGAGCCACACGCTGTTGAGCCTGCCTCCATCGGTGTCGCGCTTGGCGCCCAGGAGGTAGTCCTTGATCCGGGTGGTGGAGACCTCCGGGGTGCGCGGCAGGTAGACGAGCTCGCACAGGCCCTCGAGCTGGTCGTCGAAGGCGCCCTGCCAGTCCTCCCCCATGACGACGACGTCGATCCCGTAGGCCGCCACGTCGTCAGGCTTCTGCTCCCAGGTGATCTCGGGCACCACGAGGTCCACGTAGCGCACGGCAGAGATCATGGCCGCGCGCTCGTCATAGCCGTAGCGGGCCTGCTTGCCCTTGACCGCGTTGAACTCGTCGGTGGACAGTCCCACCACCAGGTGGTCGCCCAGGGCCCGTGCACGCCGGAGCAGCTCGATATGCCCGTAGTGGAGCAGGTCGAAGGTCCCATACGTCATCACGCGCTTCACAGTTCCGCCCTCGGCTCGTTGGGATGGCGTGCCAGGGGAGGAGGCACGGCGCTTTCCACCAGTCTTCCACGCCATGCAGGGCACACTCGCTCCACCCGTGGTCCCGCGGGCGGATCGAGGCTGAAATGAGACCCCGAGCCGGCCGCGGCGCCAGCATCGCGTCCCAGGCCGGGCCGGTGAGCGGTGGGGCGGAGCCGGCGGGGCCGGGAAGGATCAGTTGACGGTGGTGGGCAGCAGCTCGACGGACTCCGGGGCCGTCTCCAGGTACTCCCCCACCGTGTCCTGGGCGAAGGCGGTGAACAGCGCCTGGCTCCCCTGCGAATCGAGCTCGACGATGGATTGGCCGTCCGGGGAGGTGGACGTGCCCGCGACCGGGGCGGTCATGAAGTGGATATCGCCACTGCGCAGGTCACGCATCTGCCAGGCCAGGGACTGCATCTCATCAAGGGTGAAGGACTCATCCACGGCCACGGTCTGGGTGGCCGTGCGCAGGAAGGAGTAGAGCCTGGTGGGGCTGGATAGGGTGCCATTGCTGAAGATCTGCTTGACGATGGCGCGCATCCAGGCCTGCTGACGCTTGACACGGTCGAAGTCGCCGCCGGGCAGGGAGTCGCGCTCACGGGCGTAGGCCAGGGCCTGCGCACCGTTGAGCTGCTGGGGCCCGGCCTGGAAATCAGTGCCCGCCAGGGTCTGGGGCTCCTTGAGGTCGATGGTCACCCCGCCGATCTCATCGGTCAGGGTGGTGAAGGACTCGAAGTCGGCGATGGCCACATGGTGGATGCGGATACCGGTGAGGGCCTCGACGGTCTGGATCGTCAGGGAGGTGCCCCCGTAGGCGTAGGCGGCGTTGATCTTGGCTTGGCCGTGCCCGGGGATGTCCACCCAGGTGTCGCGGGGGATGGACACGACACTGACGTCCTTCCTGTCCCCACTGATCTGCATGATCATCAGGGCGTCAGTGCGCTGGGCCCCAGCCTCCCACTGGGAGGGGTCGCCCGCACTGATCCTGGAGTCCGAGCCCAGGACGAGGATGTTGGTGGCGGGCTGCTGATCGCCCTCGACCCGCTGGTGCGGCGCCCTGGTGGCGATGCCGGCGAAGGGGTCGGCGATGGTCTCCAGGCCCGAGCCCAGCGAATGGCGCAGCCACAGGCCCAGGCCCGCGATGACGAGGACCACCACGAGCACCACCATGCCGGCACTGAGCAGGACCGCCCGCAGGGTGCGACGTCGAGCCTTGCGCGAGCCCGAGGGCCCCGGGTCCTGGCCCTCCGCCGGGTCGGGGGCGGATGCGTCGTCGGCCGTGGGCTCCTGGGGGTCGGTGGGCGCAGGGGTCATGGTCCAATGGCACCATAGATCCGCGCCATTCTTATGCGCTTGCACCAAAATCACGCACGATTCACAGACTCGCTCCAGGAGCGGTACGCCGGGCCGGGTCGGGCAGGCCTCAGGTGAGCCGGTACATCCACCCGTGGGGATCGGGACGGCGCCCGTACTGGATCCCAGTGAGCAGGTCGTGGATCCTGCGGGTGACCTCGGTGCCGGCGATCTCCGCCTCCATGCCATGCCCTGCCAGGCGCCCGATGGGCACGACGACGGCGGCGGTCCCGCAGGCGAAGACCTCTGAGACTCGTCCGGAGACGATGTCCTCCAGCAGGCCCTGGAGGCTGATGGTCTCCTCGGTGACCCGGCGTCCCTCATCGCGCAGCAAGGTGATGATGGAGGCCCGCGTGGAGCCCTCCAGGATGGAGCCGGTGAGCCGGGGGGTGCGCACCGAGCCGTCGGCGTCCACCACCATGATGTTCATCCCCCCGAGCTCCTCGAGGTTCTGCTCGGTGGCGGCGTCCAGGAAGCAGACCTGGTCGCAGCCCGCCTCGTAGGCCTCCTGCTGGGGCAGCAGGGAGGAGGCGTAGTTGCCACCGGTCTTGGCCGCACCCGTGCCCCCGGGGCCCGCGCGGTGGTACTCCCTGCTCACCCAGATGCTCAGGGGCTCCAGGCCGTGGGGGAAGTAGTTGCCCGCCGGTGAGGCGATGACGTAGTAGTCCACCTGCCGGGCGGGGCGCACGCCCAGGAAGGGCTCGGAGGCGAAGGCGAAGGGGCGCAGGTAGAGGGACTCGCCCGCTCCGCCGGGGACCCATTCGTGGTCGGCCCGGACCAGGTCGACCAGGGAGGCGATGATGTCCTCCTCCTCCATCTCGGGCAGGGCCATGCGCCGGGCGGAGGCGTTGAGCCTGGCGGCGTTGTAGCGGGGCCTGAAGGTCCACACCGAGCCGTCCTGGTGCCGGTAGGCCTTGATGCCCTCGAAGATCTCCTGGCCGTAGTGGAGGACCGCCGCCGCCGGGGAGAGCGTCAGGTCCTGGTAGGCGATGATGCCGTGCTGGCCCCAGCCCTCGTCCTGGGTCCAGCGGGCATGGGCCATGTGGTCGGTGAAGGTGGTGCCGAAGTGCAGGTCCTCCAGGGCCTGGGCCCTCAGGGAGGCACTGGCGGCGCGCTCATTGCGGGTCAGGGGGAAGCGGCCGGCCAGGGAGTCGGCACTGGGGACCGGGACGGCCGCGGCGCGTGCCAGGGGCGTGGGCTGGGGGTCGGGACGGGTGGCTGTCTCGGTCATGGGCTCACCCTACCGCCGCGGCGGCGCCGCAACCCCGGATGACGGCGATGCTCAGGCCGCTGCCAGCCCCCGCCGGCGGTGGGCCGTGGTCCGGGCCGGGATCCCCTGGCGCGCTGCAGCACTCAGGCCTCCAGGGCCTGGGCGATGGCATCGCCGATCTCTGCGGTGCTGCGGCTGCGCCCATCGGCCCTGCCGGCCATATCGGCCTCGACAGCGGCCTCGATGCGCCGGGCGGGGCGGGTGTGGCCCAGGTGGTCGAGCATGAGGGCGGCCGCGGAGATGGTCGCGGTGGGGTCGGCGATGCCCTGGCCCGCGATGTCGGGGGCCGAGCCGTGCACGGGCTCGAACATGGAGGGGAAGGCGCCCTCGGGGTTGATGTTGCCCGAGGCCGCCAGGCCGATGCCCCCGGTGATGGCCCCGGCCTCATCGGTGAGGATGTCGCCGAAGAGGTTGTCGGTGACGATGACGTCGAAGCGCCCGGGGTCGGCGACCAGGTAGATGGTGGCGGCGTCGACATGGGCGTAGTCCACGGTGACCTCGGGGTACTGGGCGGAGACGGCCTCGACGGTGCGCCGCCACAGGCCCCCGGCGTGGACCAGCACATTGTGCTTGTGGACCAGGGTCAGGTGCTTGGCGGGCCGGGAGGCGGCCTTGGCGAAGGCGTAGCGCACGACCCGCTCGACGCCGAAGGCGGTGTTGACGCTGACCTCGGTGGCGATCTCCTGGGGGGTGCCCTGGCGCACCACTCCCCCATTGCCGCAGTAGAGCCCCTCGGTCCCCTCGCGCACAACGACGAAGTCGATCTGCCCGGGCTCGGCCAGCGGGGTGGGCACACCGGGGTAGAGCTTGGAGGGGCGCAGGTTGACGTAGTGGTCCAGGGCGAAACGCAGCCGCAGCAGCAGGCCTCGCTCCAGGATCCCGGAGGGGACGGAGGGGTCACCCACGGCGCCCAGGAGGATCGCGTCGTGGCCCTTGATCGCCTCCAGGTCCTCATCGCTGAGGGCCTGCCCCGTGCGCTGCCAGTACTCGGCGCCCAGGTCGTAGTGGGTGGTGGCGATCTCCACCCCGGTGCCGCTGAGGGCCTTGCCCAGGACCTTGAGCGCCTCGGGCACCACCTCCTTGCCGATGCCGTCGCCGGGGATCACTGCCAGGTCAATGGTCGTCATGGCACCAGCCTACGGCCATCGCCACGATGCGGACCTCGGGTCTCGGATCGTGGGTGCCCCGGGGCGCACGGCCCGACGACGGGGGCGCAGAATGCCGGGGTTGGCTGCAGAACGGCAGTCTGAGCAGCGGATCGCATCTCGGGGAGACCTGCAATCCGCTGCCATCCCCTGCATGATGCAGACAACCCCGCGATCTGCAGCCGTCCTCGTCACGCTCCTCACAGCTCCTGGGCCCTCTGCGAGGCCTACGGGCTCAGCACGCTCCTCAGGTGGGGCCGCACGGCGACCATCGACTCGATGAGGCGCTCACGCAGCCGCACCCACGCCCCCAGCCCGGCAACCCCGCCCTCCGGGTTGATGGCCCTGATCGTCTCGGAGCGGAACCGGCCCCATTCCAGGTCACTGGCGCTCCGCTCCGCCCAGGCCCTCAGGACGGCCTTGGGATCGGAGACCTCCTCCAGTGCCCGCAGGCGACCGATGCTCCAGTGCCCGGACAGCCAT
Source organism: Actinomyces capricornis (assembly GCF_019974135.1). Lineage (NCBI taxonomy): Bacteria > Bacillati > Actinomycetota > Actinomycetes > Actinomycetales > Actinomycetaceae > Actinomyces > Actinomyces capricornis. The sequence goes on along the minus strand of NZ_AP025017.1, from coordinate 2,325,050 downwards.
ACCCGATATGCCTCATCACCCCAGAGCTGGGCGAGGGCCCAGGCCTCAGTCTCCCGGACGGGCACCACAGGGACGATGTGGCGGTGGCCGTGAGGGCGGAGGATCTCCTCCTGCCTGGCGCGCAGCCCTGCCTGATCGGCATCACGGTGGACGAAGACCAGTGTGAAGCCCTCATCCTCCGCCAGCGCGGCGATCTTCTCGGCCACCGGCGCATGCCGTAGCCGGCGGGGAAGCCTCACCGCCTCCACGCGGACGTCATCACCCGGGACCAGGGACATGACGAGCCCCTCCAGGGGCGAGGTCAGGCTGTCATCGGAGGTGCCCTCCCCGATGAAGGCGCAGTTCCAGAAACCGCTCACTGCTCGCCCTCGGCCATGACGGGGCTCTCCAGGAAGTCGATCAGCTCGGTGCGGGAGACCGGCTGGATTCGCCGCTCATCCCCCGGCCCCTCCCGGCCCGCGGCGCGCCAGGTGCCTGGGAGCGGGTGGAAGGAGGTCGACGTCGTCACCTCCCCTGCTCCCGAGCTCCGCCGCCAGGAGACCGCGCACAGGACATCCCCCGGGGCGGCCTCCAGGACCTCCTGGACGACATAGGGCGAGTGGGTGTTGATGACCACCTGACCGTACCCCTCCTGTCCCTCCTGCCGGGGCCCCGCCATGGAGCGGAGCAGATCGAGCAGGGCGCGGAGGCGGGCAGGGTGCACCCCGTTCTCCGGCTCCTCGATGAAGACCGCCCCTGCGCCGTCGATGCCGGTGGCCAGGGCACCGAGCACCAGCAGTCTGAGGGAGCCGTCCGAGAGCGCACGTGCGGGCAGCTCGGGGCCCTCCCCCACCTGGGCGCGCAGCTCCAGGAAATCGCCGTTGCGGATGACCTCGAGATGGCGCAGGTCGAGCAGATCACCCAGGGCGCGGCGAAGGCCGTCATAGATCTGGGCGCCCCGCTCCTCGGCACGGGCATTGAGGGCCGCGGGCAGATGGGCGCCCGAGTCCGCCAGCCGCCCGGCCTCGTCGATGCTGTCGGCGGCGCGGATGAGGCTCGGCTCCAGGGCCAGGAAGCGCCATGAGCGCAGCTGCGCGGCCACCTGCCCGGGAACCGTCCCGGCACGGGCCTGGGACAGGGCGGTCCTGTCGAGCTCCCCGACAAAGTAGGAATGATCAGGGATGGACGGAAACTCCCCATCATCACGAGGGCCGAGATACTCCTCCGGGTCCCGATCGTATACATCCCAGACCATCGTCCCGCTCCCCGCCTCGTAAGCCAGCGGGATCTGCGGGCCAGGCTCGATATAGGTCCTCCTGCTCTGCGGGACCTGCACCGCCTCCGCCAGCGCAGGGCAGGCCGGAGGCCTGGTCGCCGACTCCAGGGACTCGGTGATGAGGCGGATCGGAGCCGAGCGATTGCCCCGGTACTCCGTATCCACACCCAACTCGACCTCGTAGCGCAGATAGGTATCCCGAAGAGTGACCCTGCGCCCCCTGGCGTCCCTGAGGCTGCCGGGGATGATCATCTCGGCGGCCAGGCGCAGATTCTCCTCCCCGGATAGGACCGCCGCGCTGAGCACGGACTCCTGAGTGCCGCGCTGGCCCGGCACCGAGCGGACCGAGGCGATCGCATCGTTGAAGGAGTGGTCCGCCAGGGCACCGAGGAAGGCGATCGCATCGAAGAGGTTGGACTTCCCCACGCCATTGGGGCCCGCAATGCAGGTGAAGGGCCCCAGGTCCACGGCGACATCCCTGAGGTTCTTGAATCCAGAGACCTCGAAGCGCGTGAGCATCCACTCTCCCCTTCCCGCCGCGCCATGCTGCAAGCCGCGGACTCAGTGTATCGGCCGCGCCCACCGGACTGCGGGGGCCGGGAGACGCGGGGCGGACCCGCGCCTGCTCGGGGCAGGGCACGGGTCCGTCCGGATTCGACCGTCGTCGACAGCCGCCCGCACTGAGGAGGGGACGGCGCCGTCGGGGCAAGGCTCAGCGCGAGACGGAGCCCTCGGTGTAGTCCTGGTCCAGCTCGGCGCGCCAGGCGAACATGGAGCGGACCTCGCGGCCCACCGACTCGATGGGGTGGGCCTCGCCCTTGGCGCGCAGCTCCTTGAACTCCGGGGCGCCCGCGGCCTGGTCGTCCATGAAGCGCTTGGCGAAGGTGCCGTCCTGGATGTCGGCCAGGACCTCCTTCATGTGCTCCTTGACATCGGGGGTGATGACGCGGGGGCCCGAGACGTAGTCGCCGTACTCGGCGGTGTCGGAGATCGACCAGCGCTGCTTGGAGATACCGCCCTCGACCATGAGGTCCACGATGAGCTTGAGCTCGTGGAGGACCTCGAAGTAGGCCATCTCCGGCTGGTAGCCGGCCTCGGTGAGGGTCTCGAAGCCGTACTGGATGAGCTGGGAGACGCCGCCGCACAGCACCGACTGCTCGCCGAAGAGGTCGGTCTCGGTCTCCTCGCGGAAGCTGGTCTTGATGGCGCCGGCGCGCGTGCCGCCGATCGCCTTGGCGTAGGACAGCGCCAGCTCCCAGGCGCCGCCCGTGGCATCCTGCTCCACGCACACCAGGGCCGGGACCCCGCGGCCGGCCTCGAACTCGCGGCGCACGGTGTGCCCGGGGCCCTTGGGGGCCACCATGATGACGTCGATGCCCTCGGCGGGCTTGATGTAGCCGAAGTGGATGTTGAAGCCGTGGGAGAACAGCAGCGCCGAGCCGGCGGTGATGTGCGGCTCGATCTGGGAGGTGTAGAGCTCGGCCTGGACCTGGTCGGGCGCCAGCACCACGACGACGTCGGCCCAGGCCACAGCCTCGGCGATCGGCTTGACGGGCAGGCCGGCCTCCTCGGCCTTGACCACGGAGGAGGAGCCCTCGCGCAGGCCCACCGCCACCTCGACGCCGGAGTCACGCAGGTTGAGGGCGTGGGCGTGGCCCTGCGAGCCGTAGCCGATGACGGCGACCTTCTTGGACTGGATGATGGACAGGTCGGCGTCGTCGTTGTAGAACTTCTCAGCTGCCATAGTTGCTTCTCACTTCTCCTTGAGTTGATCGGTCATGGCTCGGGGGCCCCGGGTGATCGCGACCGTACCGGATTGGACGATCTCCTTGACGCCGTAGGGTTGGAGGGCGGTCAGCAGTGCCCTGACCTTGGACTCCGAGCCGACGGTCTCGATAACCACGGAGGTGGGGGCGACATCGATGACATGGGCCCGGAACAGGTCGACGACCTGGAGCACCGCGGTGCGGTTGGCGTCGTCGGCGCGCACCTTGATGAGGTACAGCTCGCGCTCCACGGAGGTGGCCGGGTCGAGCTCGACGATCTTGAGCACATTGACCAGCTTGTTGAGCTGCTTGACCACCTGCTCCATGGCCAGGCCCTCGGCGTCGGCGATCACCGTGATCCGCGAGATGTCCTCCCGCTCGGTGGGGCCCACCGCCAGGGAGTGGATGTTGAAGCCGCGGCGGGTGAACAGGGCCGAGACGCGCGTGAGCACGCCCGGCTTGTTCTCCACCAGGACGGACAGTGTGTGCGTGTGGCTCACCTATCTCACTCCTCTTCCCACTGGGGGCTCATGCCCCGGGCGTGCTGGATCTCGTCATTGGACACCCCGGCGGCGACCATCGGCCACACCTGGGCATCGGCCGAGACGATGAAGTCGACGACGACGGGGCGGTCGTTGATGGCATTGGCCTGGGCGATGACCTCATCGACATCCTCCAGGCGCTCACAGCGCAGGGCCGCGGCCCCGTAGGCCTTGGCCATGGTGACGAAGTCAGGGATGCGCACCGTGTCCGCCCCGGTGTGCAGGTCGGTGCTGGAGTAGCGCTCCCCGTAGAACAGGGTCTGCCACTGGCGCACCATGCCCAGGGAGGAGTTGTTGATGATGGCCACCTTGATGGGGATGTTGTTCAGGGTGCAGGTGGCCAGCTCCTGGTTGGTCATCTGGAAGCAGCCGTCACCGTCGATGAGCCACACCGGCCGATCGGGGTGGGCCTGCTTGGCGCCCATGGCCGCGGGCACGCCATAGCCCATGGTGCCCGCGCCCGCCGAGGTCAGCCAGGTGTGCTGCTGGTGGAAATCGATGTAATGGGCGGCCCACATCTGGTGCTGGCCCACTCCGGTGACCCAGATCGTGTCCGGGCTGGCGGCCTTGCTCAGGTGGGTGATGACCTCCTGGGGCTGGAGCAGGCCGTCGTCGGTATCCGTCCACTCGGTGGGGTAGGTGGCACGTGCCCGCGCGATCTCGGCATGCCAGGCCGAGGTGTCGACGGGCCCGGCCTCGGCGATCGCCTCGCGGTAGGCCCGGGTCAGGGCGGGCACGACCTCCGCCAGGTCGCCGACGATGGGCACATCGGCGGTGCGGATCTTGGAGATCTCCGCCGGATCGACGTCGACGTGGATGACCGAGGCGCGGGTGGCGAAGGTCGAGGGCTTTCCGGTGACCCGGTCGTCGAAGCGGGCGCCCAGGCACACCAGGAGATCACTGCGCTGGAGCGCCCCCACGGCGGTGACCGTTCCATGCATGCCCGGCATGCCCAGGTTGAGCGGGTGGTCGGAGGGCATGACGTCCAGCGCGGTCAGCGTGGTGACGAAGGGCGCGCCGATGAGATCGACGAGCTCGGTGAGATCCGCGGCCCCCACCCCGGCGCGGTTGAGACCGCCGCCCAGGTAGAGCACGGGGCGCTCGGCGGCGGCGATGGCCTCGGCGGCCTGGGCCAGGCGGCGCGGGTTGGGCCTGCCCGGCAGGTGGTATCCGGGAAGGTCCATCGCCGGCGGCCAGGAGAACTGCGTGCTCCCCTCCAGCGCGTCCTTGGCGATGTCGATGAGCACAGGACCCGGGCGCCCGGAGGCGGCCAGGTGGTAGGCCTCGGCCACGCGCGGCACGATGTCATCGGCGCTGGTGACCAGGAAGGAGTGCTTGACGAAGGGCATCGTCACGCCCAGGATGTCGGCCTCCTGGAAGGCATCGGTGCCGATGGCCCGACTGCTGACCTGGCCGGTGATGGCCAGCATGGGGACGGAGTCCATGTGCGCATCGGACAGGGGCGTGACCAGGTTCGTCGCACCGGGACCCGAGGTGGCCACGCACACGCCCGGCTTGCCCGTGACCATGGCGTAGCCCTGGGCCGCGTGCCCGGCGCCCTGCTCGTGGCGCACCAGGATGTGGCGGATGCGCTCGCTGGCCAGAAGCGGATCGTAGAAGGGAAGAATGGCTCCACCGGGCATACCGAAGATATCGGTGACCCCCAACTCCTCCAAGGACCGCACAAGGGCCTGGGCTCCGGTCATCACCTGCCGGTCCTGGCCTGAGGGAGCGTCCTTGCGCGTCATCGCTCGCCCTCCTGTTCTTCGTGCTGCTCCCAGCACTCTGCCGGGTAGAAGAACCGTAAGGCAGCTCATGGGCCGAGTCACATCAGGGAACCTGTGATCTCACATCGTGGGACCATGCACTGTGCTGGAGGGTGATCGACACCCCGTCCACGCGTGCCCTCCGGGGCCGGCCCGGCGCAGACCCTGTGCAGACCCGGGCCGGCCGCGCACTGCCCCCTCGCCGCGGGCCTTCGGCCACCGACCGACCCCGGCCCTTGGTCCAAGGCATGCTCATGACGAGATGACACAATGATCTCGTCTGCGGAGGCCAGCGCAGTGCGCACCGAGCGTCACCGGCCTCCCACCCTCGCTCCACGCTCGCCCTGTTGACGGCGGCATGACGAAAGGCGGCACACCCCTGTGGTGACCACGGTCCTTGAACATCTGTCCGAGAACTCCGTTCTCACCCTGTTCCTGCTCATCGGCCTGGGCATGCTGCTGGGCCATGTCAAGGTCAAGGGGGTGAGCCTGGGGGCCGCCGCTGTCCTCTTCGCCGGGATCGGCCTGGCCGCCCTGGGCACGTCCCACGGCGCGGAGATCGAGGTGCCCCACGAGATCGGCATTCTGGGCCTGGCGATCTTCACCTTCGCCATCGGCATCCAGTCCGGACCGAACTTCTTCCACGTCCTGCGCACCGCTGCAGGGCCCCTGAGCCTGCTGCTGGTGCTGCTGCTGGCCGGGGCGGGCGCCGGGGTGGCGGTGGGCCGCGCCCTGGGCATGGACAGCGCCCTCATCGCCGGCACCTTCGCGGGGGCGATCACCAACACCCCGGCCCTGGCCGCGGCGGGCAATGCCGCTGTCACGGCGGGGAATCCCGAGGGGACCGCCGTGGCCACGGTGGGCTACGCCGTGGCCTACCTCTACGGCGTGGTCGGCATGCTCTTCTTCTGCCTGCTGGCGCTGCGCTACCGCCGCAGCGACAAGGACACGCCCTCCCCGCTGATCAACCGCACGATCCGGGTCGAGCGCGAGGACGGCCCCGTCATCGCCGACATCATCGAGAAGATCTCCGGGGAGCTGAAGTTCTCCCGGCTGCGGCGCGGTGAGACCGGCCCGATCATGCGGCCGACCAATGACGACCGTCTGTTCAAGGATGACCTGGTCACCGTCGTGGGCACCCAGGAGGCCGTCAAGCAGGTGATCTCAGCGGTGGGCCACGACTCCTCCCACTCCCTCATCGAGGACCGCAAGTACCTGGACTTCCGCCGCATCACCGTCTCCGACCCCAAGCTGGCCGGGCGCACCATCGCCGATCTGGACATCGACCGGCGCTTCGGGGCGACGATCTCGCGGGTGCGGCGCGGGGATGTGGACATGGTGGGCTCCCCCGAGCTGGTCCTCCAGCAGGGCGACCGCGTGCGCGTCGTGGCGCCCACCGGCCGCATGAAGGAGATCTCGGCCTACTTCGGGGACTCCGCGCGGGGCCTGTCCTCCATCAACCCCGTGGCCCTGGGCCTGGGCATGGCCCTGGGCATCATCATCGGCGAGTGGCGGTTCCTCACTCCCACGGGGGCCACCTTCTCCATCGGCTCGGCGGCCGGCACCCTGATCGTCGGCCTCGTCTTCGGCCGGATCGGCCGCATCAAGGGCTTCGTGACGGCCATGCCCTTCACGGCGACGGCGGTGATCGCGGAGTTCGGTCTGCTGGTCTTCCTGGCCCGTGCGGGCGTGACCGCCGGCGGCCAGATCGCTGAGGCCTTCACTGGTGGTGACTGGTGGAAGATCCTGGTCACGGGCTTCGTCATCACCACGATCGTGGGCCTGGGCCTCTATGTCTCGATGCGGTGGATCGTCAAGATGGGCGGCACCCGCCTGGCGGGCCTCATCGGGGGTGCGCAGACACAGCCGGCGGTTCTGGCCTTCGCCAACGAGCGCACTGGCTCCGATCCGCGTGTGGCCCTGGGCTACGCGATGGTCTACCCGGTGGCCATGATCGTCAAGATCTTCCTGGCCCAGATCCTGGGCGGGCTGTAGCGACGGCGATGCGCCCACCCGACGCCGTGACGTCGGGTGGGCAGGCGGTCAGCGACTGGCGTGCGCCTCGGCGGCTGCGGTAGGGGCCTCGGGGCGCCGGTGCTCGGGCAGGGCGGAGGTGGATACGTCGTGGCGCCAGTTGTGGTCGGTCAGGATACGGGCCAGGGCCAGACCCACACCGATGGCGGTGATGACGAAGAAGACCTCCACGAGATTGGCCATGGCGGTATCGATCGCGACGGTCGGGTCCGAGCCGTGCTCGTTGAGCGCGGAGACGGCGCGGTAGAAGGGCACGCCCGGGATCATGATGACGACAGCGGGCACCGACAGGGCCACACGGGACTGGGAGGACCGTGCCACGAAGAGCTGGGCCATGAGGCCGATGACCATGGCGGTCAGGCCGACGGCGAGCTGCCAGGGGATGCCGAGCTCGTCGATGAGGAGGAGCCGGCCGGTGTTGGCCAGGGCGCCGATGACGGCGGACAGCAGGCAGGCACGGGCAGGGGCGTTGAACAGGACGGCGAAGCCGTAGGCGGCCACGAAGGAGCACAGGAGCCGCAGTACGTAGAGCAGCACCCCGGTGGGGGCGGCTGTGCTGGTGGCGTCGACCTGCCAATGGAAGGCGTGGGTGACACTCCATACCGCCACGCCGGCGGAGGTCATCACCATCACCACATAGGCGAAGCGTGAGAGCGCTGAGGAGAAGTCCTGTCGCACGAGGTCGAGCATGGCGGTGACCATGGGGAAGCCGGGGATGAGGAAGAGGATGGCGGAGATGATGCCGCCCTGGTGGTTGCCCGGAGCCAGGCCGCTCAGGCGCAGCAGGGCGATGAGGCCCATGTAGAGGGAGGATGAAGCGGTGCCGCAGAGGAGCCAGGTCAGAAAGTGCTGGTAATGGCGCACCAGGAGGGTGCGCCGCAGGTACTGGCCCACTGCGGCTGCGATGAGCACGCACAGGCACTCGGGCCAGCCGCCGGCGTTGAGAAAGCAGAATCCGGCGCATGCCAGGCCTGAGGCGAGGGCGTTGACCGGGGCGCTGTACAGGCCGTGCGTGGCCTCGACCTCGTCGAGCTTGGCGTTGAGCTCCTCGGCGCTCTCGCGCTCTCGCAGATCATGGACGATGCGGCGCAGCCGCTCCAGCCTGGCGACGTTGACTCCGCCCCGGCGCACCTCGGCGGTCTCAGTGCGGAAGCGCTGCCCCACATAGGAGGAGGTGACGATCTCCGTCATGGTCACGGTTGCCTCATGGCGGTCAATGCCCAGGGCGGCCGCCGTGCGGGCCATGGAGGACTTCACGCGGTAGGAGCCTGCGCCGGCGGCGAGCATGAGGCGGCCCATGCGCAGGACGAGGCCGGAGCGGAGCATGAGGGACTCCCTCTCGCCATCCCTTGCTATGGGCTCGGCCTCGTGTGCCTCGGGAGCCGAGGCCGTCATGCGGCCTGCCGCATCTTCACCTGCGGTATTGATGCCGTCGTGCGTGCTCGCGGTGGTTCCGGCGTCGTCGGCAGTGCGGTGCCGGACCCCGGCAGGAGTATCGGCGGGTTCATGCGGATGGAAAGTCACGTCGCAATGGTGCTCCTCCCCGTCTGCGGGAGGGGCAGTGATGCATATAGTGGGTCGGAGGCGGCCGCATGTTGAGATGGGCGGGATATATCGCGGTAGTCGCCGATAGGAGGAAAAAGCGGCCCCGCACGCCCCCGGGTTTGTTTGGGGGTGTGCGGGGCCGTTGTGGTGTGTGCTCGGTGGTGTCCTACTCTCCCGCACCCTGGCGGGTGCAGTACCATCGGCGCTGGCTGGCTTAGCTTCCGGGTTCGGGATGGGTCCGGGCGTTTCCCTGCCGCTGTGACCACCGAGACGTCTTGTGGTGCCACGTGGGTGTGTGGCTGGTGGCCGCCCCCCACTACTGCTGTTGTTGGGGGGTGGTGTTCTATGGTGTTATGCGCTTGGGACCCGTGGTGGGTTGGTTGTGGACCGTATAGTGGGCGCTTGGTGTGTGGTGCTCGCGTGCTCTCACCCGCCCAATGAGTCTTGGGTGGGTGTGTGTTTTGTGTTGGCCGATTAGTACCAGTCAGCTTGTACCATTACTGGTTGTACACTTCTGGCCTATCCACCCAGTGGTCTACTGGGGGCCTTCCACCCCACTGGGGGGTGTGGAGACCTGGTCTTGGAGATGGTTTCCCGCTTAGATGCTTTCAGCGGTTACCCGTCCCGAACGTAGCCAACCAGCCGTGCCCCTGGCGGGACAACTGGCACACCAGAGGTTCGTCCGTCCCGGTCCTCTCGTACTAGGGACAGGCCTCCTCAAGTCTCCTGCGCGCGCAGAGGATAGGGACCGAACTGTCTCACGACGTTCTAAACCCAGCTCGCGTACCGCTTTAATGGGCGAACAGCCCAACCCTTGGGACCTGCTCCAGCCCCAGGATGCGACGAGCCGACATCGAGGTGCCAAACCATGCCGTCGATATGGACTCTTGGGCAGGATCAGCCTGTTATCCCCGGGGTACCTTTTATCCGTTGAGCGACGACCCACCCACACGGGATCGCCGGATCACTAGTTCCTACTTTCGTACCTGCTCGACCCGTCGGTCTCGCAGTCAAGCTCCCTTGTGCACTTGCACTCAACACCTGGTTGCCGACCAGGCTGAGGGAACCTTTGAGCGCCTCCGTTACTCTTTAGGAGGCAACCGCCCCAGTTAAACTACCCACCAGGCACTGTCCCTGACCCGGATCACGGGCCCAGGTTCAGGCGCGCACCATAACCAGAGTGGTATCTCAAGGCCGACTCCACCACCGCTGACGCGGCGGTCTCATTGTCTCCCACCTATCCTGCACAAGCTATGAGGCACGCCAATACCAAGCTGTAGTAAAGGTCCCGGGGTCTTTCCGTCCTTCTGCGCGAAACGAGCATCTTTACTCGTAGTGCAATTTCGCCGAGCTCATGGTTGAGACAGCGGAGAAGTCGTTACGCCATTCGTGCAGGTCGGAACTTACCCGACAAGGAATTTCGCTACCTTAGGATGGTTATAGTTACCACCGCCGTTTACTGGGGCTTAAATTCACCCCTTCACCACCACGAAGGGTGGTTGAGGGCTCCTCTTAACCTTCCAGCACCGGGCAGGCGTCAGTCCGTATACATCGCCTTACGGCTTCGCACGGACCTGTGTTTTTAGTAAACAGTCGCTTCTCCCTGGCCTCTGCGACCCTCACCCCTAGCCCGCAACGGGGCTTCAGGGCTCGGGCCCCCCTTCTCCCGAAGTTACGGGGGCATTTTGCCGAGTTCCTTAACCATGATTCACTCGTGCGCCTAGGCATACTCTGCCCGACCACCTGTGTCGGTTTAGGGTACGGGCGGCTGGCACCATCGCGTCGAGGCTTTTCTCGGCACCCCAGGATCACCCTGCTATCCCCCACCACCGGTGGGGTCACCATCACGCCTCACCCCTGCCACCAACTGGCGGCTGGCCCCCGGATTTGCCTGGGGACCGGGCTGCGCGCTTGAACGGGCCAAGCCATCAGGCCCGCGGAGGCTACCACTGTGCGTCACCCCTGTTAATACGCTTGCCTACCTGCACGGAGGGTCCCCAGACCCCGGCCCCCCACCACAGCCCCACCACCCCGAAGGGCAGCAGCAGCCATGGCACACAGGAGACCCGGGCGTGGGTCAGCACCCGCGCGTCAGCATGGGCGGTGCTTCGCCGGTACGGGAATATCAACCCGTCATCCATCGACTACGCCTGTCGGCCTCGCCTTAGGTCCCGACTCACCCAGGGCGGACTAGCCTGGCCCTGGAACCCTTGGTCATTCGGCGCTAGGGCTTCTCACCCTAGTATCGCTACTCATGCCTGCATTCTCACTCCCACGCAGTCCACCCACGATCACTCCCGGGCTTCACCCCACGCAGGACGCTCCCCTACCACCCCCGGCCCCTGAACACCCCACAACAGGTGGGACGCTGGGGAACACGCCGGGGATCCGCGGCTTCGGCGGTGTGCTTGAGCCCCGCTACATTGTCGGCGCACGACCACTTGACCAGTGAGCTATTACGCACTCTTTCAAGGATGGCTGCTTCTAAGCCAACCTCCTGGTTGTCTGCGCGACCGCACATCCTTTCCCACTTAGCACACGCTTAGGGGCCTTAGCCGGCGATCTGGGCTGTTTCCCTCTCGACCACGGAGCTTATCCCCCGCGGTCTCACTGCCGCGCTCATACCCGACGGCATTCGGAGTTTGGCTGACGTCAGTAACCCTGTGGGGCCCATCAGCCACCCAGTAGCTCTACCTCCGCCGGGCAACACACGACGCTGCACCTAAATGCATTTCGGGGAGAACCAGCTATCACGGAGTTTGATTGGCCTTTCACCCCTACCCACAGCTCATCCCCCCAGTTTTCAACCTAGGTGGGTTCGGTCCTCCACACGCTCTTACACGTGCTTCAACCTGGCCATGGGTAGATCACCCCGCTTCGGGTCCAGAACGCGCCACTACACTCGCCCATTTCGGACTCGCTCTCGCTACGGCTACCCCCCACGGGTTAACCTCGCGACACGCCACTGACTCGCAGGCTCATTCTTCAAAAGGCACGCCACCACCCCACACCCCCAAAAATGAGGACACGAGGCTCTGACGGCTTGCAAGCGCCCGGTTTCAGGTACTATTTCACTCCCCTCCCGGGGTACTTTTCACCATTCCCTCACGGTACTATCCACTATCGGTCATCAGGAGGTATTCAGGCAGCCAAGTGGTCTTGGCAGATTCACACAGGATTCCACGAGCCCCGTGCTACTCGGGCACCCCACCCGCACACACACGCACCAGTTCAACCTACGGGGGTCTCACCCACTACGCCACGCCATCCCAGACGCTTCGGCTACCAGCACACGCACGCACCGCCCTCCGGCAGAAGAGCAACAGCAGAGCCCCACAACACCACGCACGCAACCCCTGCCGAGTATCACACGCACACGGTTTAGCCATCATCCGCTTTCGCTCGCCACTACTCACGGAATATCTTCTCCTACGGGTACTGAGATGTTTCACTTCCCCGCGTCACCCCCCACGCCCTATACAATTCAGACGCAGGTGACACGACATAACTCGTGCCGGGTCCCCCCATTCGGAAACCCTCGGATCACAGCCCGCCAGCCGGCTCCCCGAGGCTTATCGCAGGCCACCACGTCCTTCATCGGCCCCTGATGCCAAGGCATCCACCGAACGCTCAAAAAAACAAAACACAAACAAAACACAAACAGAACACCAAAAACACATACAGCACTACCAACAAGAACCCCACACCACACCAGGCAACACCAGATGCACGCGCGGGGCCCTCATCAGATGCTCGCGCCCACTATACAGTTCACAACCAACCCACCCACACCACCAACCACACCCCCCTCAGGATGCAGCCAGCAGCCAGGCCACCCAGGGCACGATTGCCCCAGAACCCGACAGCATGCCACCAGCCCCACCCCACGACCACCCCCCACAAGGAAGGGCACCCCCAGGACCAGGCCGCACCACCACCCACCACACCCCCACCCCCCCAAACAAGAAGGAGCCAAGGAGCGCACCAGACAGCAGCAGTTCCCTACACCACGCCAACACTCCAGGCCCACCAGCCCCAGACCCAGCACCAGGCCCGCACCCACACAGGGCTACGGCAACAAACCCAGCACCAGACCCCACCAGGCCAGCACACCAAGAAAGAAACTCCCTAGAAAGGAGGTGATCCAGCCGCACCTTCCGGTACGGCTACCTTGTTACGACTTCGTCCCAATCACCAGCCCCACCTTCGACCGCTCCCCATAAGGCCACGGGCTTCGGGTGTTGCCAGCTTTCATGACGTGACGGGCGGTGTGTACAAGGCCCGAGAACGTATTCACCGCAGCGTTGCTGATCTGCGATTACTAGCGACTCCAACTTCACGGTGTCGAGTTGCAGACACCGATCCGAACTGAGACCGGCTTTAAGGGATTCGCTCCGCCTCACAGCATCGCAGCCCTCTGTACCGGCCATTGTAGCATGCGTGAAGCCCAAGACATAAGGGGCATGATGATTTGACGTCATCCCCACCTTCCTCCGAGTTGACCCCGGCAGTCTCCCGCGAGTCCCCACCACAACGTGCTGGCAACACAGGACAAGGGTTGCGCTCGTTGCGGGACTTAACCCAACATCTCACGACACGAGCTGACGACAACCATGCACCACCTGTAAGAGCGCCAAAAAATGGAAGCCCCGTCTCCGGGACGATCGCCCTCATGTCAAGCCTTGGTAAGGTTCTTCGCGTTGCATCGAATTAATCCGCATGCTCCGCCGCTTGTGCGGGCCCCCGTCAATTCCTTTGAGTTTTAGCCTTGCGGCCGTACTCCCCAGGCGGGGCACTTAATGCGTTAGCTACGGCGCGGAAGAACCCGGAAAAGGCCCCCCACACCTAGTGCCCAACGTTTACGGCGTGGACTACCAGGGTATCTAATCCTGTTCGCTCCCCACGCTTTCGCTCCTCAGCGTCAGTAACGGCCCAGAGACCCGCCTTCGCCACCGGTGTTCCTCCTGATATCTGCGCATTCCACCGCTACACCAGGAATTCCAGTCTCCCCTACCGCACTCAAGCCGGCCCGTACCCACCGCAAGCCCCCAGTTAAGCCAGAGGATTTCACGACAGACGCGACCAGCCGCCTACGAGCTCTTTACGCCCAATAATTCCGGACAACGCTCGCGCCCTACGTATTACCGCGGCTGCTGGCACGTAGTTAGCCGGCGCTTCTTATCCAGCTACCGTCAACCCACCCACAAAGAGATGAGCCTGCTTCACTGGCGAAAGAGGTTCACAACCCGAAGGCCTCCATCCCTCACGCGGCGTCGCTGCATCAGGCTTGCGCCCATTGTGCAATATTCCCCACTGCTGCCTCCCGTAGGAGTCTGGGCCGTGTCTCAGTCCCAGTGTGGCCGTCCACCCTCTCAGGCCGGCTACCCGTCACCGCCTTGGTAGGCCATCACCCCACCAACAAGCTGATAGGCCGCGAGCCCATCCCCCACCAGAAAAAAACCTTTCCCAACCCATGCATGCGCACAGACCAGAATATCCCGTATTAGCCCCACTTTCATGAGGTTATCCAGAAGAAGGGGGCAGGTTACTCACGTGTTACTCACCCGTTCGCCACTCATCCACCCAAAAAAGGGCTTCACCGTTCGACTTGCATGTGTTAAGCACGCCGCCAGCGTTCGTCCTGAGCCAGGATCAAACTCTCCAAACAAAACAATCAGAGAAAACTATCCCCATGGCCCAACCCACCCCACAAAAAACAAGGCAGGCAAACCAAAAACAAAACAGACCCAACAACAACCCCACACACCACACAAAACATGCAGCACACAGAACCATCATCAAGCCCAACATGGCATAAAAAACATGACACACTATCGAGATCTCAAACAACACACCCAGCAGGTGCTCACGGCGCTCATCGCAAGTGCCGTTCGCTCTTGCGAGCAACAGAGAAAACTCTAGAGGAAACTCGGCCCGGTCGTCAACTCCAGAATCGGTGACCCTGGTCGCATCGAAGGCCGCTCTTGAGTTCTCATCACCGCGGAAGACCTCCCCCATCAGGGCGGTCCGCAGCGGCAGGAGGAACTATAAGCAGCCGGCCGGCCGCCGCGTCAAGCCGCGGCGATACGACCCTCGCCACACTCCCCCACCGGCCCTCATCGCCCCGCCGACTCCTCACGACCCTTCGTCCCACACCCCTTCACCCCGCACTCGTCGGCCCCCGTTCCGGCCGATTCCGCCGTTGCTGCTGGTGCGGCACCTCGCCCGGCCACCGGCACGAACACGCGCGCGTCACCGAAGCGTGACACCGGTGCGCCCCATGCCCTAGGGTCATCCCGCACTTATTCAACGATCAACATCCTGTGAGTACCGGCACGTCGGGCGATCAGCCCGGGACGCGCCCCACTGGCCACCTGATCCTCGATCATCGAAAGGCACGGCATGTCCACCACTCCTACATCGTCCGCCCCGGCCTCAGCAGTGGTCATGAGCGACCACATCGTCACCCGCCCCGGCGCCCGCAGGGCGCTGGCCGCACTGCGGCTCCTCATCGGCTTCTACTTCCTGTGGGCCTTCCTCGACAAGACTTTCGGCCTGAGCTTCATGACCCCTCCCGACCAGGCCTGGATCCGCGGCGGCCAGCCGGCCCAGGGCTTCATCATCGCCGTCACCGGCGATGGTCCCCTGGCGGGCTTCTTCTCCCTGTTCGCCAATGCTGCGGGCGATGTGCTGTTCATGCTCGCCCTGCTGGGCATCGGCACCGCCCTCATGCTCGGCATGGGGCTGAAGGTGGCCGCGCTCAGCGGCACCGCCCTCATGTTCTTCCTGTGGCTGGCCGAGTTCCCGCCCCTGAACGTCGGGCAGGCCACCAACCCGATCATCGACACCCACTGGGTCCTGGCCGCCGCCATGATCGTCATCGCCCTGACCCGGGCGGGCGACACCTGGGGCCTGGGCCGGTGGTGGTCACGCATCGTCGGGGACTCCTGGCTGCGCTGATCCTCAGCGGCGCCTGAGCGGGGCCGGGGCGGCCAGGGCACTTACTGCCTGGTCGCCCCGGCCCCGCTCGGCTATCGGCCGATCATCGGCCGGCGGCGCCGCCCCGGCGCTACTCGGCCAGGCGGCGGACGGCCGAGGCCACGGCGTCGGCCACGCGGGTGTCGAAGGCGCCGGGGATGATGTAGACGGGGCTGAGCTCGTGGTCCTCGATGACCGAGGCGATGCCGGTGGCCGCCGTGCGCAGCAGCTCGGTGGTGATCTCGGTGATACCGGTGTCCAGCAGTCCCCGGAACAGGCCCGGGAAGGCCAGGACGTTGTTGATCTGGTTGGGGAAGTCCGAGCGCCCCGTGGCCACCACGGCGGCGTAGTCGGCGGCACCGATCGGGTCGACCTCGGGGGTCGGGTTGGCCATGGCGAAGACGATCGCATCGTCGTTCATGACCTTGAGGTCCTCGGGCGCCAGGAGGTTGCCCGAGGAGACCCCGATGAACACGTCGGCCCCCTCCAGGCCCTCCTTGAGGGATCCGGTGACCCGGCGGGGGTTGGTGTTCTCCGCCAGCCACTTGCGGTGCTCGTTCATGCCCTCGGTGTCCTGGGCCGACAGGGCGCCGTCGCGGCCGTAGCCGACGATGTCGGTGGCCCCGTGGGCCATGAGGAGCTTGGCGATGGCGTTGCCGGCGGCCCCCACGCCGGACAGGACGATGCGCACATCCTCGATCCGCTTGCCCACGATCTTCAGGGCGTTGATGAGCGCGGCCAGGGTTACCACGGCGGTGCCGTGCTGGTCGTCGTGGAAGACCGGGATGTCGAGCTCCTCGCGCAGACGCGCCTCGATGTCGAAGCACTTGGGGGCGGCGATGTCCTCCAGGTTGATGCCGCCATAGGCCGGGGCGATGGCCTTGACGATGGCGATGATCTCCTCGGGATCCTTGGTGTCCAGGGCCACCGGCCAGGCATCGACGTTGCCGAACTGCTTGAACAGCACCGCCTTGCCCTCCATGACGGGCATGGCGGCGGCGGGGCCGATATCCCCCATACCCAGCACGGCGGTGCCATCGGTGACCACCGCCACGGTGTTCTTCTTGATGGTCAGCATGCGGGCGCGCTCGGGGTGGTCGTAGATGGCCTTGCACACGCGGGCCACTCCCGGGGTGTAGACCCGGGCCAGGTCACGGCGGTTGTGGATCGGGTAGGTGCCCACCACCTCGATCTTGCCCCCGACGTGAGCCAGGAAGGTGGAGTCGCCGACATTGCGCACCACGACGCCCTCGATCTCCTCGAGCCTGGCCACCAGCTCGCCGCGGTGCTTGGAGTCCCGGGTATCGGCAGTCAGGTCGACGGTGAGGGTATCGCCTCCGGCCTCCGCGACATCGACACCCGTGACCACGGCGCCGGTGGCGGTGGCGGTGTCCACCAGGCTCGCCACTGCCCTCTGGGAGGCGGGCACTTCCAGGTGCAGGGCGACGGTGTAGCTGGGACTGGGCTGGACCATGGGTCACTTCCTCCGAGGGTTCTGGGGCGGATCACGCACATCGCGGACCTGCTGCGAGCCTATCCCGAGGCCATGCCGGGGGCGGGGGCGGATCGTCCCACGGGTCCCGGCATGCGAGACATGTCCATGAGACTTCACTCGCAGGGGCGGGCGCCGATCCTCTCGGCACCCGCCCCTGCGAAGATGACCGGCGCTCAGCCCTGGACCCGCTCCATGACGAGCTCGCGCACGCGCCTGGCGTCGGCCTGGCCCCTGGTGGCCTTCATGACGGCGCCCACGATCGCACCGGCGGCCTGGACCTTGCCGCCGCGGATCTTGTCGGCCACATCCGGGTTGGCGGCCAGCGCCTCATCGACGGCCGCCAGCAGGGCGCCGTCGTCGGAGACGACCTCCAGGCCCCGGGCGGTGGCGACCTGCTCGGGATCGCCCTCCCCCGCCAGGACCCCCTCGAGGACCTGGCGTGCCAGGGAGTCGGTCAGCCGGCCACTGTCCACCAGGGCCTGGAGCCCGGCGATCTGGGCCGGGGTGACCGGCAGGTCCTCCAGCGCGATCTCCTGGTCCTTGGCGGCGCGCGCCAGCTCCCCCATCCACCACTTGCGGGCGGCCTGGCCGGTGGTGCCCGCCTGCACCGTGGCCTCGATGAGCTCCAGGGCGCCGGCGTTGACCACATCGCGCATCTCGGTGTCGCTCAGCGACCACTGCGCCGCCAGGCGACGGCGCTTGGCCGCCGGCATCTCCGGCAGGGACTCGCGGATCTGCTCGACCCACTGGCGCGAGGGCGCCACCGGGACCAGGTCGGGCTCGGGGAAGTAGCGGTAGTCATCGGCGTCGGACTTCACCCGGCCGGGGCGGGTGGTGCCATCGGCCTGGCCGTGGCGGGTCTCCTGGAGGACCTGCCCGCCGTCGGCCAGGATGGCCGCCTGGCGGGAGATCTCGTAGCGGACCACCTGCTCGATACCGCGGAAGGTGTTGACGTTCTTGGTCTCGGTGCGCGTGCCCAGCGGGGCGTCGGGCGACTCACGCAGGGAGACGTTGACATCGGCGCGCACATTGCCCCGCTCCATGCGGGCCTCGGACACGCCCAGGGCCCGGAAGATGTCGCGCAGGGTGCGCACGTAGGCGGCGGCCACCTGCGGGGCGCGCGCACCGGCGCCCTCGATGGGGCGGGTGACGATCTCCACCAGGGGGACGCCGGCGCGGTTGTAGTCCACCAGGGAGTACTGGGCGCCCTCGATCCGCCCGTCATGACCGCCGACGTGGGTGTTCTTGCCCGCGTCCTCCTCCATATGCGCCCGCTCGATGGGGATGGTGAAGGGGGAGCCGTCCTCCAGCTCGATCTCCAGGGCGCCGTCGTAGGCGATGGGCTCATCGGACTGGGAGGTCTGGAAGTCCTTGGACAGGTCCGGGTAGAAGTAGTTCTTCCGGGCGAAGCGGCACGAGGAGGCGATCTGGCATCCCAGGGCCAGCCCGATGCGGATGGCGTACTCCACCCCCTGGGCGTTGACCTGGGGCAGGGCGCCGGGCAGCCCCACGGAGGTGGGGGTGACCATCGTGTTGGGCCGGGCGCCGAAGACATTGGGGGCGGCGTCGAACATCTTGGTGGCGGTGCCCAGCTCGACGTGCACCTCCAGTCCCAGCACCGGGTCGTAGCGGCGCACGGCCTCCTCGAAGTCCATCAGCTTCTCACTCATCGCTGCTCCTCCAGCTCTGCGGCGCGGGAGAGCAGCGGCGCCCCCCACTGCTCCTCCAGGGCCGCCTCCAGGACGGCGCCCACGCGGTACAGGCGATCATCGGCCCGCTGGGGGGCCAGGATCTGGAATCCGACGGGCAGGCCATCGCGGCTCAGGCCCGAAGGCAGGCTCATGGCGGGCACGCCCGCCAGGTTCGCCGGGATCGTGGTGACGTCCAGCTTGTACATCGCCAGGGGATCGTCCTTCTCCCCGAAGCGGTAGGCCGTCACCGGCGCCGTGGGCGAGACCAGGATGTCGAAGCGCTCCCAGGCGGCGGCGAAGTCGCGCTGGATGAGCGTGCGCACCTTCTGGGCACTGGCGTAGTAGGCGTCGTAGAAGCCGGCCGACAGCACGTGGGTGCCCAGGATGATGCGGCGCTTGACCTCATCGCCGAAGCCCGCCCCGCGGGTGGCCGCCATGACCGTCTCGGCGGTCACCGGCCCCGAGGCCGGCTCCACGCGCAGCCCGTAGCGCATGCCGTCGTAGCGGGCCAGGTTGGAGGAGGCCTCGGCGGGCATGATGAGGTAGTAGGCGTCCAGGGCGTACTCCAGGTGAGGCAGCGAGACCGCATCCACCCGGGCCCCGGCCCCCTGGAGCAGCTCGACCGCCGCATGGAAGGAGTCCACGACGCCGTCGTGGTAGCCCTGGCCGCCGTCGAGCTCGGAGATGACCCCCACGCGCAGCCCGGCCAGGTCCCGCCCCTCCTGGGCGGCGCGCACCACCGCGGCCATGCCGCGAGGCGCATCGGGCAGCGAGGTGGAGTCCAGCGGGTCGTGGGAGGCGATGACATCGTGCAGCAGGGCGGTGTCGAGCACCGTGCGCGCCATGGGGCCGGGCGTGTCCAGGGAGGAGGCCATGGCGATGACGCCGTAGCGCGAGACCGTGCCGTAGGTGGGCTTGACCCCCACCGTGCCGGTGACGGCCGCGGGCTGGCGGATGGAGCCGCCGGTGTCGGTGCCCACGGCCACGGGGGCCTCGAAGGCGCCCACGGCGGCGGCCGAGCCGCCCGAGGAGCCTCCGGGGATGCGATCGAGATCCCAGGGGTTGGCGGTGCGCTTGAAGGCGGAGTGCTCGGTGGAGCCGCCCATGGCGAACTCATCGAGGTTGGTCTTGCCCAGGATCGGCAGACCGGCGGCCCTGAGGTTGCGCACCAGGGTGGCGTCATAGGGGGGCACCCAGCCCTCGAGGATGCGGGAGGCCGCCGTGGTGGCCTGGCCCCGGGTGCAGATGAGGTCCTTGACGGCCACGGGCACACCGGTGAGCTCATCCACCGCTGAGCCCGAGCGCCGGGCGGCATCGGCGGCATCGGCGGCGGCCAGGGCCTTGTCGGCATCGACGTCGAGGAAGGCGCCCACGGCGCCGTCCACCGCCTCGATGCGCTCCAGGTGGGCGGTGGTCAGCTCCCGGGAGGAGACCTCGCCGGAGGCCAGGGCGGCCGCCTGCTGCGCGGCAGTGGCCCGGATCAGGCCCGCCGCGTCCGCGGGATGGGGCATGGCATCAGTCATCAGGCCTCGTCCTCCCCCAGGATCTGGGGCACGAGGAACATGGAGTCCTCGGCCGCCGGGGCGCCCGCGAGCAGCTCATCGACCTCCAGGGTGGGGCCGACGACGTCCTCTCGCAGGACATTGGTCAGGGGAACGGGATGCGAGGTGGCGGGCAGATCGGGCGTGACCACGCTGGAGACGCGGGCGAAGGAGGAGGCGACGGCGTCCAGCTCCCCGGCCAGGCGCGTCACCTCCTGCGGGCTCAGCGCCACGCGCGCCAGGGCCGCGACGCGGGCGACCTCGTCCTTGGAGATGGCTGACATGGGCGCGAGTGTAGATCACCGGCCCCGGTGGGTTGGAGACGACTCCCCATGTCGCCGCGAGCGCCCGCGGCGCATCATGGCGGCGCAGGCCGGACGGGAGCATCGGTGAATCCGCGCCGGCGCCCCACCGATCTGCGCCGACATCGCGCTGATATGCGCCGAGTGCATCTCACAGCCCCTCAGAGCGCCGAGATGCTTGACATCGCCTGCCGTGGCGGCTGTCATGGTCCGTGGAGATCCTCACCTCGGGTCCGCTCGGGGAGAGCAGGACGCGGATGCGCGCACGTGCCCACGCGAATAGAAGCAGGCTCCTTGCCGGTTGGGCCTGAGGCCCGGCCCCATAGGACGACGATGAGGTAGAGGACGGAAGTCATGAGCAGCGATGAGTTCCCGGCCGGCGGCCCCACGGGCGCCGACGCCGCGCCGGAAGAGCCGGGCAGCCGGGCCCCGCAGCGCACGGCCGTGCTGAGCACGCCCTACGGGCAGTCCACCGGCCTGCGCAGCACCGAACCCGCCTCGGCCCAGGAGGAGTCCCCCGCGCCCGGGCAGGCCCCGGACTGGGACCACTGGGACACCGCCCTGGACGAGAACGCTGCAGACCCCGACCCGGCCACCCCCCTCCGTCCCGCCCCCGGGGCCACGAGCATGTCGGCGGCCACCCCGCAGGAGGCGCCCCTGGACCCGGTGGATTCCGCAGGAGGCGCGGACTCCACGGCGCCCGAGGGTGCGCAGGCGAACCGCGCACCCGAGGACACAGAGGGCGCAGAGGAGGCTGCGGGCACCGCTGGCCATCCCGCTCGGAGCGAGCAGGCCACCACGGTGGTCCCCGCCGTCGTGGAGCCGGCCCCGCAGGACCAGGCGGCACCCGCCGCGCCGCGCTCCCGCATCCTGGACGGCCCCCTGCAGGAGGTCGGCGATGAGGCGGGTGCCGGTGACACGGATGACCTGGCCCCGCAGGACGCCGCGGCAGCCGAGGCGGTGGCCGGCGGTGCGCTCCTGGACGGCGAGCCGCAGAAGGACGAGGACGAGCCGCTCTACGACGCCGGGCCGCGCCGTCGCCGGTGGCCCGTCTGGGTGGCGGCGGCCTCCTTCCTGCTCCTGGCCGGCGTGGGTGCGGGCGGCTACGCCTACGCCTCCCACTACGCGGACCACGCCGTGCCGGGCACCACCGTGGCCGGCACGGATGTGGCCGGTCGGAGCCGCCAGGAGATCGTGGAGATCATCGAGAGCCGGGCGCAGGGCGCCACCGTGTCCATCTCCGGCGACGTTCAGGCCACGGCCTCCCTGGCCGACCTGGGCGCCACCGTGGATGCGCAGGCCACCGCCGATGCGGTGATGGCCCGTGGCGAGAGCGTCGTCAGCCGCTTCGAGGCGCTCCTGGGCGGGCAGAGCGTGCCGGTGGTGGTCTCCACCAACGAGCAGACCGCCGCCGACTACGCCGTCTCCCTCATCCCCTCCGACCAGGCCAAGGCCATCAATGCCACGGTGGTCCTGGGCGAGGACGGTCAGACCTTCTCCACCACCCCCGCCTCCTCGGGCACCTCCCTGGACTCGGGCGCCATCGCCACCGCGGCCAAGGAGGCGGCGGGCTCCCTGTCCCCCACCTCGGTGGCGGTCTCCTTCGGCGTCTCCGAGCCCGCCGTCTCCGACGCCGATGCCCAGAAGGTGGCCGACCAGGCCAACGCCTGGGTGTCCCAGGACGTGACCATCACCGTGCCCGCCACCTCGGACCAGGAGGAGGCCACCTACACGGCCGACGCCGCGGAGAAGGCCTCCTGGATCACGCTGACCACCTCGGTGGATGCCGCCCCCACCCTGTCCGTGGATTCGGGCAGGGTCAGCCAGTGGGTGAGCGCCCAGGCCGAGGAGGCCAATGTCGAGCCGATCAACGGCAAGCGCAATGTCACCACCAAGGGAACCGTGGTGGCCACCCCGCTGGAGGCCGAGGACGGGCGCACCGTGAGCAATGCCGAGACGGTCGCCACCGACATCGTCACCAACCTGGGCCAGGGCAGGGCCTATACCGGCTCCTTCGAGGCCACGGTGGTCAAGGCCACCTGGGATGAGCGCACCATCGCCGACGGCGCGGAGAAGCTGGTCTACCAGGCGGCGCCCGGTGAGAAGTGGATCGATGTCAACCTGGCCAACTACACGGTGACCGCCTACGAGGGCGCCACCGTGGTCTACGGCCCGGTGACCATGGTGGACGGCGCCAAGGAGACCCCCACCGTCACCGGCACCTACCAGGTCTACCTGCAATACCCCTCCCAGACCATGGAGGGGGACAATGTCGACGGCACCCGCTACCGCACCGAGGACGTGCCGTGGGTGACCTACTTCTACTCCGGCTACGCCTTCCACGGCGCTCCCTGGCGCTCGGACTTCGGCTACTCCGCCTCCCACGGCTGCGTCAACATGCCCTCCTCCGACGCCCAGTGGATCTACAACTGGGTCGAGATCGGCACCACCGTGGTCAGCCACTAGGAGCGCAGGCGCCGGACCCGCTCTCAGGGGGCCGCCCGGGGATGTCCCCGGGCGGCCCCCTGATCCGTCCCCGTCGCGCGGGTGGGCCCGGGAGTGCCTCAGTCCGACTGCCCACCGGCGGCGCCGGCATCAACCGCCGTGGGGCCGCCCTCCAGCAGGGCGGTGAAGCCCTCCTCATCGAGGATCGGCAGGCCCAGCTGGCGGGCCTTGGCCTCCTTGGAACCGGCCTTGTCCCCCACGACGACGTAGCTCGTCCTCTTCGACACGCTCCCGGCGGCCTTGCCCCCTCGGGAGATGATCGCCTCCTTGGCCTCATCGCGGGTGTAGCCCTCCAGGGAGCCGGTGACCACGATCGTCAGACCCTCCAGGGTGCGCTGCGCCCCGGGGGCGCCGGCCCCCGCAGCCGCGCCGCCACCGCCGTCACCAGGGGCGCCGGCGGGCGGGAAGGCCGCGGTGGGGCCGTCGTCGACCATGCGCACACCCGCGGCCTTCCAGCGCTGGAGGATCTCGCGGTGCCAGTCCACCTCGCGCCAGGCCACCCAGGAGGCGGCGATGGTGGGGCCCACGCCCTCGACCTGGGCGAGCTGGTCCTCGTCGGCCTGGCACAGGGCCTCCAGGGAGCCGAAGCGCTCGGCCAGGGCGCGGGCCGCCGTGGGCCCCACATGGCGCACGGACAGGGCCACGAGGATGCGCCACAGGGGCCGGTCCCTGGCCGCCCGGAGCTGGGCGAGCATCGCCGTGGTGCTCCGGGATGCCGCGGTGGGCCTCTTGACCCGGCCATCGGGGGCGTAGACCTGCTTGGTCCAGAAGAAGCGGCTCAGACGCCAGTCGCCGGTGGGGGTCCCGCGCCGGGTGACCGCGCGCCATACGAAGACCTCGCGCAGATCCTCCTCGGCCAGGTCGAACAGGCCCGCCTCGCCGTCGAGGACCGGCGGCTGCTCGAGGATCCCCGCGGCCCGGATCCGCTCGGCGACGGCATCGACCCTCTCGGAGACCGCCATCGCCTCCAGCTCCTGCGCCGGGATGGAGATGCTGCCGCGCTCGGTCTCCAGGCTGTGGCCCGCGGCCAGGGCGGCCAGGGCCTCCGTGCGCCCGGCGTCGGGCCGGGTCAGGGCGCTGGCGGCCTCATCACCCAGGCCCTCGATGTCCAGAGCCCCGCGCGCGCCGATATGGGCGATGCGCTCGGTCACCTGCGCGGGGCAGGAGCGCGTGTTGGGGCAGCGCACATCGACGTCGCCGTCCTTGGCCGGGGCCAGGCGGGTGCCGCAGGAGGGGCAGTGCTCGGGCATGACGAAGCCCCGCTCCGAGCCGTCCCTCGACTCGGGCACCGGCCCCAGGATCTCGGGGATGACATCACCGGCCTTGCGCACGATGACGGTGTCCCCGATGAGCACGCCCTTGCGGACCACCTCGGTGGCGTTGTGGAGGGTGGCCCGGGCCACCCGGGAGCCCGCCACCAGAACGGGCTCCATGATGCCGAAGGGGGTGACGCGGCCGGTGCGCCCCACCTGGACGTCGATGTCCAGCAGGCGGGTGCGCACCTCCTCGGGCGGGTACTTGTAGGCCGCCGCCCAGCGGGGCACGCGGGAGGTGGCGCCCAGCGCCCGCTGCACGGCACGGTCATCGATCTTGAAGACGATGCCGTCGATCTCGTGGAGCAGGTCGTGGCGGTGTGCGGCGTAGCGCTCGATGTAGGCCTCGCGCCCGGCGCGGCCCCGCACGACGGCGTTGTACGGGGAGACCGGAAGGCCCCAGGCCTGGAGGCGCTCATACCACTCGTGCTGCTGGGCGACAGGCCCCTGGCCGTCGTGGAGGATGACCGCCCCCACCCCATGGGCGATCATCGACAGGGGCCTGGAGGCCGTGATGGCCGGGTTCTTCTGGCGCAGGGAGCCGGCGGCGGCATTGCGGGGATTGGCGAAGACCTGGAGGAGGGGGGCCCCACTGGCCTCGCGCTCGACGTTCTGGCTGCGCCGGGCCTCGTTGAAGGCCTCGAACCCCTTGACCGGGAAGTAGACCTCCCCGCGGACCTCGAGCAGGCGGGGGTGGCCGGTCCCCGACAGGACGCGGGGAACATCGGCGATGGTGCGCACATTGCCGGTGACATCCTCGCCCGTGGTGCCGTCCCCACGGGTCGCTGCCCGCGTGAGGACGCCGTCCTCATAGGTCAGGGCCACCGCCAGGCCGTCGATCTTGACCTCAGCGGTCATGGCCAGATCCTCGTCGGGGATGCCGGTCTCGGCAACCATGCGCGCCGCCCATTCCTGGACCTCCTCGATGGAGAAGACATCCTGGAGGGAGTACATGCGCTCATGATGCGGGGCGGGGGCGAAGTCGGTGGTGGCCCGCCCGCCCACGCTCTGGGTGGGCGAGCCCGCCGCGGCCAGGGCCGGGTAGACGGACTCCAGCTCCTCCAGCTCGCGGTAGAGGCGGTCGTACTCGGCGTCGGACATGGGGCTCTGGGCGTCGAGGGCGTTGTAGTAGGCGTCGCGGGCGCCCTCGATGCTCAGGACCAGCTCGTTCCACCGGGCGCGCCGGTCGGCGGGGATGGCGGATAGCCCCCCAGCCCCCCCTGATCTCGAAGGAGCCGCGGGCGCCCCGGGGGCGGTCTCATGAGGACTGGCGGTGTGCATGGGGCACATCATCCCCTACCCGGCCCAGCGTCCCGCTCAAGCAGCTGTGGGGCGGGGCGCATGTGGCCGGGCGATCCGCGGCCCGCGCACAGCCGGCCGGCGGCCCGGCCGGCGGCACCGCGGGCGTCCCGGCGCCTCGTCGCCCAGCCCGACCACCGCCGCCTCGCCTCCGTGTCCTCCACGGCCTCCGCGACCTCCGCGGCCGGTGTTCGCGCCATCATGCGCGAGGTCCGGAGGCAGCAGCGGTGGATAACCCGTCACAGCGGTGCGCTGTCCACAGGGCCGGCGCCTGAGGAGGACAGCCGCGAGCGCCGGGGCCACCCTCGGCCCATGAGCATCGCACTCCTCCCAGGCCCCCGGGAGCGCGCCACCGGTGAAGGCCGTCTCCTGCGACTTCCGCGCCTCCTGTGGGGCAGGGCTGCCGGCGCCTCGGCCGCCCCTGCCCACCGGCAGGCGGCCGGGCCGGGCCGAGCAGCCGAGCAGGCCGAGCAGTCCGAGCGGGCGGCCCAGGCGGAGCTGGCCGCGCAGGCCGCTGGCGCCGCCCTGGCCTCGCGCTGGCATCTGGCGGTCCTGGAGGGGCCCGACGCCGGCCTGGTGCTGCCTGCAGGGGGCGCCCGAGGCATCGGGCGCGATGGGGTGCTCACCGATCCCCTCATCTCGCGCCGCCACCTGCGCACCCGCGAGCGCGACCGGTGGCTGCTGGTGCGCGACGCCGGCTCGGCCAACGGCACCCGCAGACGGGTGGGGCCGCTGTGGCTGAGGCTGCGCGGGGAGGCACGGCTGGGTGAGGGCGCCCAACTGCGGATGGGCGGGACCCTGGTGGAGCTGCGCCGTCGGCCCCTGGATCTGGCGGTCCCCGCGCCGCCCGCTCCGCAGTCGGCCGCCTGGATGCTCACGGCGAGCCTGCTGTGCGTGGCGGTCATGGTGGTCCTGGGGATTGTCGCCATGCGCACGGGCAGCCGGGGCGCGATGGGCCTGGTGATGCTGGCCCCCATGGTGCTCATGGCCCTCATGCGCCTCATCCCCCTGCTCCAGGCCAGGGGCTCTGCCGGCGGGCAGGGGCGCGAGGCCCGGCGGGCCCGGCGCCAGGGGCTTGGCCGGCCGGGCTGGCGCTCGGGCAGGCCCGACCCGCCCACCATGCTCCTGGCCCTGGCCGCCCGCGCCCCCTGCCTGGTCGTGACTGACGGCCGGCGGGTCGAGGGGATGACCGGGGGCCCTGAGGAGGAGGCCTCCGGCTCCGGCGCCTCCCGGGGCAGGGGCTCCCAGGGGCCCCAGGACGCGCTGCGGGCGTGGACCGACGGGGCCGGGCGCCGTCGGGTCCTCTCGCTGCGCGATGGGGACTGCCTGGCGCTCAGCGGCCCGGCGGCCCACGACACGATGGCCTGGTGGTGCGCCCAGGTCCTGGCGCGGGCCTGTGCCCGCATCCGCCTGAGGCCGGGCGGGGTGGAGCTCCTCTGGGGGCCGCCATCGCGGGAGTGCTCGGCGAGCCTGCTGGTATGCCATGGCGACCGGGTGCCGGCAACGGCGCTGAGCGTGCTGCGCGCACCCGTGGAGGCCCCCTCCTGCACTCCGGTGTGGTGGCGGGCCGTCTGCCGCCTCCAGGGCCTCACCGACGAGTCCGCGGGCGGGACCGGTGGGGCGGGGCGCGTGCCCCGGGAGGTGCTCCTGAGCCAGGTGGTCGAGGAGCTGGAGGCGCTCGACAGCGGGGAGCTGGCCGAGCGCTGGTCGGCCTCCGGGCACTCGCCGTCGAGCGGCCCCTCCCGGACCGGTGGTCAGGCGAGCGGCGCCGGGCCCGGCAGGGGCGGGCAGGGCGCCGCAGGTCCGAGTGGAGCCGAAGCGGGCAGCGCGGCGCGGTTGGAGGCCGTCCTGGGGGTGGGGGCCCACGGCCCGGTCCGTGCGGATCTGGTGAGGCACGGCCCCCACGCCCTGCTGGCGGGCACCACCGGCTCGGGCAAGTCCGAGCTGCTGGTGGCCTGGCTGCTCCAGCTGGCCCTGGGCACTCCGCCCAGCCGGCTGACCCTGGTCCTGGTGGACTACAAGGGCGGCGCCGCCTTCGGTGCTCTGGAGCGCCTGCCCCACACCGCCGGTGTGCTGACAGATCTCGATCCCGCCGGCACCCGGCGCGCCCTGAGCTCGCTGGAGGCCGAGGTGCGCCGTCGTGAGCGGCTCCTGGCCCGTCACGGTGTCAAGGACATCGCGGGCCTGCCGGCGCAGGTGGTGGTGCCGCGCCTGGTGGTGGCGGTCGATGAGTTCGCGGCGATGGCCGCGGAGCACGCGGAGGTTCTCGGCTCCCTGGTGCGCGTGGCCGCGCAGGGCCGCAGCCTGGGCATCCACCTCATCCTGTCCACGCAGCGGCCCCAGGGGGCGGTCTCCCCCGCGGTGCGGGCCAACACGCCCCTGCGAGTGTGCCTGAGGGTCCTGGATGCGGGCGACTCGCGCGATGTGCTGGGGCACGACGGCGCCGCCCGGCTGCCCCCGCATGCGGGGCGGGTCCTGGTCGAGGGCGCGCAGGCACCCGGCGCGTCCAGGCGGCCGGCGGAGGGGCTGTCGGGGCGGCCGGCGGGGTCGGAGGCGGAGCGCTGGTCGCCGTGGGCTGAGGCACTGGGGGGCGGGGGCCGGCCGGTCCCGGGCGTGCTCCAGGCTCCCTGGTGCGGCCCGCCGGAGCGGCTGGCCGCCCTGGTGGACCGGATCGCCGAGGCCGCGGCGGGCGGCCCGGAGCCGTGGCGGCCCTGGGCGCCTCCGCTGCCGGAGCGGGTGGAGGCCGACCGGGCCCAGGCGATGGTGGAGGCCTCAGGCGGTCCGGGCACGGCCCTGCACCCGGGCTCATCCGCAGGGCCCGTGGCTCCCGGGGCCGACGCCGGAGGCGGTGAGCGGTGCGGCGGGCAGTGCGGCGGGCACAGCCATGACCGGGGCGGTGAGTCCCTCGACCCCCAGGCCGCTGGGCCGGGCGCGGCTCATGACCGTCTCCTCCCGGCCCAGGGGGTCGTGGTGGCCCTGACCGACCTGCCCGAGGAGCAGCGCCTGGGGCTGTGGCGCTGGAGCCTCGATGCTCCCCTGCTGGTCCTGGGCGCCCCGGGCTCGGGGCGCAGCACCGCCCTGGCCTCCATCGCGGCGCAGGCCGCCGGCATCGGGGTGGGGGTGCACGTGTGCGGGCCGGCGG
This sequence comes from Actinomyces capricornis, assembly GCF_019974135.1. Taxonomy (NCBI): domain Bacteria; kingdom Bacillati; phylum Actinomycetota; class Actinomycetes; order Actinomycetales; family Actinomycetaceae; genus Actinomyces; species Actinomyces capricornis. Next base: position 2,295,876 of record NZ_AP025017.1, on the reverse strand, counting down.
CGGGCCCGCTGCGCACCGCGATGCCCGGGGCCGGCGATGAGGGCACGGATCCAAGAGCCCGGGCGGAGGATCCGGCAGGCGCGCCGGGGACCGATCCGGTGGGCACCGTGGTGGGGCCCGAGGATCCGCGGCGCCTGGCCCGGCTGTGGTCCCTGGCGGCCAGCGGGGCCCTGTGCGGCAGCCTGCTGTGCCTCGACGACGTCGAAGCCCTCCTCCCGGCGGTCGACCAGGCCCTCGGTCCTGGGCAGGGGCACGCCCTGCTGGAGTCCGTGCTGCGCACCGCCGGCGCCACCGGCACCCGCCTGGTGCTCAGCGCGCCCCTGGCCGCCGCCAGTACCCGCTGGGCCGGCTCCATCGGGCTGCGCCTGGTGCTGGGGGCCTGCACGACGGCGCAGGCCTCACTGGCGGGGCTGCCCCACGGCACGGTCACCGGCGCCGGCGCGGGCCGCGGCGCCATCCTCCGGGCGGGATCGGCCACCGCCTGCCAGGTGGTCCTGCCCCCGCCGTGGCCCGACCCCGCCCATGTGCCTCCGCCCGGGTCGACGGTGCAGGGGCGGGGTGGGCAGGCCGGCGGGCGCGGGCCGGGGCCCATGCGCCTCAGGCCCCTGCCGCGCAGGCTGGGGGCTGGCGGCGCCCCGCCCGGGGCCTGGGCCGTGGGCGGTGACGAGGCCGGGCCGCTCATCCTGGAGCCGGGTCTGAGCGTCCTGGTGGTGGGGCCGCCGGGCTCCGGGCGCTCCACCGCCCTGGAGACCCTCAGGCGCGCCCTGGTGGAGCTCGGCCGGCCCGAGGCGCTCAGCGCGGTGGTGATCGGCACTCGGGCGAGCCGAATCGAGGCGATCGGGCCACGCCGAGGGCTCGCGCCGGCGCCCGGGGGCCGGGTGCCGGCGGAGAACGGGACCAGCGCGGGGCCCGGCCCGGCCCCGTCGCGCGGCGGGCAGGAAGTGCAGGCGGCCCTGCAGGAGGCCGGGCAGGGCGCGCTGCTCGTCGTCGACGACCTGGACCGCCGTGACCCCGGCGTCCAGGCCGCCGTGGAGGCCGCCCTGGACCGGGGCGCCACGGTCCTGGCCAGTGCCACGACGGAGCGGGCCGCGGCGACCTACCGGGGTGCACTGGCCCTGCTGCGCGAGCGGGGCGCCGTGGTGGTGCTGTGGCCCGGCCTGGGGCCGGCCGCCCAGGTCGCCGGGATGGGGCTGCGCGCGGTGATCGACCCCCAGGCCCTGACGCTGCCGGGGCGCGGGGCCCTGGTCCACCGCGGATCCTGCATGCCCATCCAGGTCGTGGCGCCCGACCCCGCTCCGCTGCCCTGATGCCCCTGCACGGGCCGGCCCGCACTGGCCCGCACCGCCCTTCTGAAAAAGCCCTGTGAGCATGACGACAGGGTCACGGCGCAGGTCTCACCCCCGGACTCTTGCCCGCCGCCCGCGCGCGTGTGAAGGTAGTTCGCGGAAGCGGCGGGCCGCCCCTGCGCATGAGGCGCGTGCCCTACCGCGATGGAGAACCTTGAAGGGAGCCCTCATGGACTGGCGCAGTCAGGCAGCATGCCTCACCGTGGACCCCGAGCTCTTCTTCCCCGTCGGCAACACCGGTCCGGCCATCGCCCAGATCGCACAGGCCAAGGAGGTCTGCTCGCGCTGCGAGGTGGTGGACACCTGCCTGAAGTGGGCCCTGGAGAACGGCCAGGACGCAGGCGTGTGGGGCGGCATGAGCGAGGACGAGCGCCGCTCCCTCAAGCGCAGGGCCGCCCGGGCCCGCCGCTCCTCCTGATCCGACGCCACCCGACCGCCCCGCCGCAGCCCCCGCCCCCAGCACCGCGGGGGCACCCGACGACGCACAGGGCCCTCGAGGGCGGCCCCGCTCAGCGCTCCTGGCCCAGGTGGGCGTGGAGGACCACATCGGTGCCCTGCCCGTGAGGGCCCGGCTGCCAGTCGATGGTGCCGCGCAGCTCGCCGCGCACCAGGGTGGTGACGATCCGGGTTCCCAGCCCTGACCTGAGACTGCCCGGGACGATGCCCTTGCCGTTGTCCAGCACATGGACCTCCACGGCGTCGCCGTTGCGCTCGGCCCGCACCACCACCTGGCCCTCGCGTCCGTCCATGCCCTCCATGCCGTGCTCGACGGCGTTGGTCACCAGCTCGGCCAGGACCGTGGCCAGGGCCTGGGCGATATCGGCATCGACCACGCCGAAGGAGCCCTCCAGGCGGGTGCGCACCTCCCCGTTGGGGGTGGCCACCATGGCCGCCATGCGCAGGACGGAGGAGAAGACCTCATCGAAATCCACCCGCTCATCAACATTGTGGCTCAGAGCGTCATGGACGGTGGCGATGGTGGTCACGCGGCGCTCGGCCTCGGCCAGGGCGTGGCGGGTCTCCTCATTGGAGGCGCGGCGGGCCTGCATGCGCAGCAGGGCCGAGACGGTCTGCAGGTTGTTCTTCACCCGGTGGTGGACCTCGCGGATGGTGGCGTCCTTGTTGAGCAGGACCTGCTCGCGGCGGCGCACCTCGGTGACGTCGCGCACCAGCAGGATCGCCCCGGCCCGCCGCCCCTCCAGGGTCAGGGGGATGGAGCGCACGGTGAGGAACACCCCGCTGGCCTCGACCTCGGTGAGCCATGCCTGACGGCCCATGAGCACCACCGCCAGGGCCTCATCCACGGGCGTGCGCGGGGGGATGATCGAGGTGACGGCCTCGGCCAGCACGAGGCCGTCGAGCTCCCCCTCCAGGCCCAGGCGGTGGAAGCAGGAGCGCCCGTTGGGGCTGACGAACAGGACCTTGCCGTCGGCGTCCAGGCGCAGGAAGCCGTCGGCCACACGGGGCGTGCCGTGGCGGATGGTGGTGCCCGCCCCCGAGATCGGGAAGCAGCCCTCGGCGATCATGCGGCACAGGGCATCGGCCAGCTCGTCCATCTCGCGCTCGACGATGCGCCCCCCGCGGATGACGCCCACGGAGGTCTCCTTGGTGACCACGGCGATGGCTCGCCCCTGGCGCACGACGGGCACATAGGTCTCGTGGACGGCGGAGGTGCCCGTCCAGTAGGGCTCGAGGGCCTCCCTGATCTGGGCGTGCAGGAGGGCCTCGGTGGCCATGGCCTCGCGCGAGAGCGGCATGCGCCTGCCGATGACGTCCTCCAGGTGGACGGTGGTGCCGCTGGAGGGCCGGGTGTGCCCGGCGGCCACGAAGCGCCCATCACCGGTCTGGACCCACAGCACCAGGTCGGAGGTGGACAGGTCCGCCACCACCTGCCAGTCGGCCATCAGCTGGTGGATCCAGTCCAGGTCGGTATCGGACAGGTCGGTGGAGTCCCGCAGGGAGCGCGGCAGTGAGATGGGCACCCGACCAGGGTATCGGGAGCGGGCCGCGCCGTCCCATTGAGCACACGAGGCACACCGGACCCACCGGCCGCATCCGGTTCAGATCCTGGCAATTGTCTGGATTTGCACCGCGCTCTGCAGTTCGTGAGCCGGCGGTGCTCATGGCAGGATCGCGCCATGAGGAAGACCATCACCATCACCTACCCCGCCGATCCCGCCCGCACCAGCGCCATGCTGGCCGACCCCGACTACCACAAGGAGCGCGCGGCCCGCGTGGGCCTCCAGGACGCCGCGATCGACGTCGCCCAGCGCGGGCAGGGCTTCGCCGCCACCATCGCCGGCCACGTGGACGCCTCCCGCCTGCCCGCTGCCGCGGCCAAGCTGGTGCGCTCGGGAGTGACCTTCACCGTCACCGAGTCCTGGGGCGAGGCCGCCGCGGACGGATCGCGCACCGGCTCCTACGACATCGATGTCAAGGGCGCCCCGGTGCGCGCCAGCGCCACCGCCACCATGGCCCCCGCCCAGGAGGCCACCGTCGTCACCGTGGACCTCGACCTCAACGTCACCGTGCCGCTGGTGGGCAAGACCATCGAGGACAAGGCCATGAGCCGCGTGGACCGCGTCGTCGCCGATGAGGAGCAGCGGGCCGCCGCCTGGCTCGCCGGCCACTGAGACCGCCGGCCACTGTGGCCGGCGAGGCCGGCGACCACGGCCAGTGAGCGCCCGGGGTGCGCCGTGCCCGCACCCCGGGCGCCGCCCATGGCGGGGCCCGAACCCCGCCTCTATTCCCGGTTCGCCCGGCGCGCACCGGGGCCTCGAGGGCGGGGATGAACCCGCGCGTATGGCACGATCGCCGCATGACTGAATCCAGCACCACCCCCCAGTCCTCCGCCCCCGGCGCCGTGTGGGCCGAGCGCGTGGGAACCCGCCAGTACGTCGGCCACAACGCCAACGGCGCCGAAGTGCGCGTGGGCATGGGCCCCGGCGAGTTCTCCCCCGGTGAGCTGCTCAAGATCGCCCTGGCCACCTGCAACACCCTGTCGGCCGACCACCGCCTGGCCAAGGCCCTGGGCGAGGGCTTCGCCGCCACCGTGGGCTGCTCCACGGTCAAGAACGAGGCGGAGGAGCGCTACGAGTCCTTCCAGGTCGAGATCGTCACCGACCTGTCGGGCCTGGATGAGTCCAAGCGCTCCGTGCTGGCCGAGCGGGTCGAGGGCGCGATCGATCGCTCCTGCACCGTGGGCCATACCCTGGAGAAGGGCGCGGCCATCACCCTGGAGATCGTCGACCCCGACGAGGACTAGGCGCGGACGAGCGCGCAGTCCGCGACGCCTCGACCACCACGACCGGGCACCATCCCCGCCATCTCACCCCAGGAGGCACCCTTGTCCACCTCAGCCGGCAGGCCCACCGCCCTGGAAAGGGCGATCAATAAGGCCATCGACATCCCCGCCGCCCGCATCACCGAGCGCGTGGCCCGTATGCGCCGGGACCGGCCGGGCGCCGACAACGCCGAGCTGGTGGAGATGGCGGCCGCGCGCTTCCGCCGGGAGGCCGGGATCTCCTCCGGCGCGGTGGGGGCCTCCGCGGCGCTGCCGTCGGTGGGCACGGGCACCGCAGCCGCCCTGACGGTGGGGCAGACCGCCGTCTTCGTGGCCTCGGCCGTGACCTACGTGCTCACCGTGGCCGAGCTCCACGGGCTGCGGGTGGTCGACGTCGAGCGCCGTCGGGCCCTGGTGCTCTCGGCGCTGCTGGGCCGCGAGGGGGCCGAGGCGGTCCAGGGCCAGTTGGGCCTGACCTCCCTGTTCTGGGCCGCCCAGATGCTCGCCCAGATGCCGCTGCCCACGGTGCGCTCGGTCAACACCCAGTTGGCCAAGCGCATGGTCAAGAAGACGGCGGCCAAGGGCGGCGCCCTGGCACTGGGGCGCCTGCTGCCCTTCGGCATCGGCGCGGCCATCGGCTGGACCGGTGGGCGCGCCCTGGCCAATCACGTCATCGAGGGCACTCAGGCAGCGCTGGGCCCCGCAGCCCTCATCGACCCGGCCGAGGTCATTGAGGTATGAGCACCGCTTACCCGGCCCTGGAGGCGATGGGCCTGCATGCCCCCCGGGGGGTCGACGTCGCCTACGAGAACCTCGTGGCCGAAGTCCTGGCGCAGGGCACGCCCAAGGCCGACCGCACCGGCACGGGGACCCGATCCCTGTTCGCCCGCCAGCTGCGCTACGACCTGTCCGCCGGCTTCCCCCGGGTGACCACCAAGTTCGTGGCGATGAAGGCCGTCAAGGGGGAGCTGCTGTGGTTCCTCCAGGGGGCCACGAATGTGCGCTGGCTCCAGGATCGGGGCATCACCATCTGGGATGAGTGGGCCGACGACGCCGGCGAGCTGGGCCCCGTCTACGGCTCCCAGTGGCGCTCGTGGCCCACGCGCGAGGGTGGAGCCATCGACCAGATCACGACCCTCCTGACGACCCTGCGCACCGATCCCGACTCGCGACGGATGCTGGTCTCGGCCTGGAACGTCTCCGACCTCGACCAGATGGCCCTGGCCCCCTGCCACGCCTTCTTCCAGTGCTATGTGGCCCAGGGGCGCCTGAGCCTGCAGGTCTACCAGCGCAGCGCGGACCTCTTCCTGGGGGTGCCCTTCAACATCGCCTCCTACGCCCTGCTCACCCATATGCTGGCCCAGCAGGCGGGTCTGAAGGCGGGCGAGCTCATCTGGACCGGCGGGGACTGCCACATCTACGACAATCATGTCGACCAGGTCCGCACCCAGCTCTCCCGCGTGCCCCGGGCCCACCCCTTCCCCACCCTGCGCCTGGAGCGCGCCGCCTCCATCGGGGAGTACACCATGGAGGGCATCGACGCCTCCCAGGGCTACAGGCACCATCCGGCGATCAAGGCCCCGGTGGCCGTCTAGGCCGGCGGCCACGCGGCCGCCACCGCACAGCACCGGGCGCAACCAGACCTGGCAGCACGAGGCAGAGAGGCGCCAGCCCCATGACACCGAGCACGCAGAGGAGCCCCGCTGGGGGCCTGGGCATGATCTGGGCCCAGGATGTCACCGGCGTCCTGGGGGCCGATGGCGGCATGCTGTGGCGCGTTCCGGCGGACTTCCAGCACTTCAAGGCCACGACGATGGGCTGCGGCCTGGTCATGGGCCGCACCACCTGGGAGTCCCTGGGCGGGGCCCTGCCCGGGCGGCGCAATGTGGTCCTCACCCGCAACCCCCATTGGCGGGCCCCCGGGGCGCTGCGCGCCTCCAGCCTGCGCCAGGGTCTGTCCATCGCGGCTGGCGGGCTGGCCCTGGAGCTGGGCGATGACCCCCGCACGGGGCAGGCCGCCGGGCTCCCGCGCCTGTGGGTGATCGGTGGCGCGGATGTCTACGACCAGGCGCTGGCCGCGGGCCTGCCCGATGTGCTGGTGGTCAGCGTCCTGGACCTGGACGCCTCCCAGCGGGCCCAGGAGCGCGGCCTGCCGGAGGCCGCCCTGGTGCGGGCGCCGGCGATCTCGACCCGGCAGTGGGTCATCGACCCGGCCCGCTCCGACGCCCCGGGGGCCTGGCGCCCCGTGTCGGGCGACGCCCGCTGGCGCCTGGAGACCTGGGTGCACCTCTGATCTGCCCGAACTGATCAGTCGATCCGCCAGGTCCCCTCTCCCGGATCCCGAGGCCCGCCCCGGCCGCGGATCTCATCGTCACCCGGCCGGTGCTCCGGTGGAGAACCCGCAGGGCGCCTGGAACGCAGGAGCAGGAGGCACAGGCCGTCCTTCTCTGTGACGTGGTGACCGCGGTCGGCCGGTGGAGGCCCTGACCGGTGGCTCTCTGCGGGATGTGGGGCTGCACGATGAGGCGCTTCGATGGTGGTGGGCCGGGGCCGACGGCGCTCCAGGGCGGTGGCGATCCACGGCGTTGGTGGGGCATGTGGTGGGGCGGGTGCGATTGGGCGTCACTTCGCGACAGGTGCGTCGTTTGGCGGAATGGACGTACCTTGCAGGGGTCGTCCATTCCGCGAAGCGACGCCCAATCCGCCAAGTGACGCCCAACTGCAGGGTCAAGTCTCTTGGTGTGGTGTTTTTTGGGTTAGGTGGTGAGGGTTATCAGGGGGTGGTTGTCGGGGGTGGTGTGGGTCAGGGTGTGGGTGAGTTGCTGGAGTGAGGTCTGGGATAGGTAGCGGCGTTCGCTGTACTGCCATTCCTCGTGCTGCTCTTGGAGGACGGCGCCGATCAGGCGGGTGACGGACTCGCGGTCGGGGAAGACCTGGACGACGTCGGCGCGGCGCTTGATCTCGCGGTTGAGGCGCTCGATGGGGTTGTTGGACCAGATCTTTTACCAGTGCTCGCGGGGCATCGCGGTGAAGGCGGTCAGGTCGGGCTCGGCGTCAATCAGCATCTGGGCGATGGCGGGCAGCCAGGACTGCAGGGAGTCGATGACCTGCTTGTACTGGGCGGCCACGGCCTGGGGGCTGGTCTGGGCGAAGATGGTGGAGATCAGCGCATTGACAGGCTTGGAGTGGGCCGAGCCCAGGTGCTGGGTGACGTTGCGGGCGAAGTGGACCCGGCAGCGCTGCCAGGCCGCCCCGGGCAGGATCGCCTTGATCGCGGCCTTCAGGCCCGCGTGGGCGTCACTGGTGACCAGCGCCACGCCCAGGGGATCAGCGGTGCTGGCGACCCTCAATCCCCGCTGGCGCAGGGAGCGCAGGAACTCGGTCCAAAAGTCGGTGGTCTCGGCGTCCCCGATGGCCATGCCCAGGATCTCGCGCCGGCCCAGGGCTGATACTCCGGTGGCTACTACCAGGGCCTGGCAGACCACGCGGTGGCCCATGCGCACATCGAGGTAGGTCGCGTCCACGAACAGGTAGGGGAACCAGGAGTGGTCCAGGGGCCGGGTCAGGAACTGGCCCACGCCCTGGTCGATGTCCTTGCAGATGCGCGAGACGCTCGAGCGCGAGATGCCTGACTCGCACCCCAGGGCCTTGACCAGTTCATCGACCTTGCGTGTGGAGACCCCCTCGATCCAGGCCGAGCAGATCACGGCGTACAGGGCCTTATCGACCCTCCTGCGCGGGTTGAGCAGGCTGGGGAAGAACGACCCGGAGCGCAGCTTGGGGATGGCCAGCTCGACCTCTCCGGCAGTGGTGGCCAGTGTCTTGGCTCGCTTGCCGTTGCGCCTGTTGGTGCGCTGCTCGGTGCGCTCATAGCGGCCGGCGCCGATGACCGCGGCCGCCTCGGCATCGATCAGGTCTTGCAGACCGGCTTGCAGCATCCGGCGGAAGACATCGTCATGGGCCAGGTCAGGGTCGGACAGCACTTCCCCGATCAGGGCAGACACGGCAGACTTGTGCGTGGGCATCGTGGGAACACTCCTGGTGAATCTTGGTCGAGAATCTGGGTCCCACGATGCCCACCCCAGCACCCCCGGCTGGCCAAGCCCCGCAGGAATTGCCACCACACTACGAGACGCACCCAACTGCAGCCCCGCCGCCCTCCCGGGCCGCCCCGAATAAGAAGGGCGCCGCCCCTCTCCGGTGGCAGCCTCACGGGGAAGGGCGACTAGAGTACTGCGGTGCCCGATCCCTCCCACGCCACGCCGGGCGCGCCGTCGCGCTCGGTCCTGTCCGATACCCGCCTGCGCGCCCTGCTGGCCGTCTGCCTGTTCACCTATGTGGCGCAGAACATGCTCAACGTCTCGGTGGCGCCCCTGTCCCGCAGCCTGGGGCTGCACGAGTGGGTGGTGGGCCTGGCCGTCTCCAGCGCTGCCCTGACGGTCACGGTGCTCAGCCAGTTCTGGGGGCGCCGCTCGGTGGCCTGGGGGCTCCGTCGGGTCCTCATCGCGGCCCTGAGCCTGGCGGTGGGGGCGGGATGCCTCTTCGCCCTGGCAGTGGCCCTGCGCGCCCACGGCCTGCTGGGCACCGGGCTGACCGCCGCGCTCATCGTCGTGGCGCGCGGCCCCCTCTTCGGTGGGGCGGTGGCGGCGATACCGCCCACGGGCCAGGCGCTCATCGCCCAGATCACCCCGGATCAGGCCTCCCGGGTGCGGGGCATGTCGGCCTTCTCCGGCAGCGTGCAGCTGGCGATCGTCCTGGGCTCGCTGGCCTCCTCGGCGCTGGGGGCCTGGTCGATCTACGCCCCCGTCCACGCCACGCCCGTGGCCGTGGTCCTGGCCCTGGCCATCGGCTGGCTCTGGCTCCCGCGGGAGGAGGGCGGGGCCGCGGGCGGCGGGCGGGCGCACGTCCCGGCGCTGCCGCCGCGGGTCTCCTGGCGCGATCGGCGGGTGAGCCCCTGGGTCGGCTCGGCCTTCGGCCTGTTCTTCACCTCCGGCATGGTTCAGATCACGGCGGGCTTCCTGGTCCAGGACCGCCTGGGCCTGGCCCCGCACCGGGCTCTGGGCATGACGGCGGTGATGCTGCTGGCCAATGCCGCGGGGGCGACCCTCACCCAGCTCCTCCTCGTTCCCCGCCTGGGGTGGGCGCCTGAGCGTCTGGTGCGCATCGGCAGCACGACGGCGCTGGTGGCGCTGGGCGCCCTGTGGGCCGCGCCGGGCCTGTGGCTCATGGCGGCCTCCACCCTGCTCATCGGGGTGGGGGCCGGGCTCCTGGGCCCGGGCTTCACCGCCGGGGGCTCGCTGTCTGTCAGTGCCGCCGAGCAGGGCGGTATTGCCGGCCTGCTCCAGGCCACGGCGGCCTCGACCTGGATCCTCGCCCCGGTGACCGCCACCGCCCTGTACGCCTGGCAGCCCGCAGCGCCCTTCGCCCTGTCGGGCGCGGTCCTGGCCTCCTCCACGGCCGTGGCCTGGATCCGCCTGGGGCCGGCCCGGCACAGCCCCTCTCGTCCCGGCCTATGAGCCCAGGCCCTGCGCCGCCATCCAGTCACGGGCGATGGTGGGGGCCTGGATCTGCTCGGCGGTGGAGCGGGCGTTGAGGGCCCTGAGCTCCTCGGTGGTCAGCAGGGCCGAGACCCGGTTGATGGCCGTGACGGCCAGGGCCGGCAGGGTGGCCGCCACCACGGGGGTGACGTTCTGGGGCAGGATGAGCCCCTCGGGGTCCTCCAGGATCACCAGGTCCTTGGCGGCGATGGCCGGATCGGAGGAGTAGATGTCGGCGACATCGACAGTGCCGTCGGTGACGGCCTTGACCGTCAGCGGCCCGCCCGAGTCCTCCACAGGGGTGACGGCGGCCTCGACGCCGTAGACGCGTTTGAGGCCCTGCGGCCCGTAGGGCCGGGTGTTGAACTCGGAGTTGGCCGCGATGCTGATGGGGCGCCCCAGGGAGGCCAGGTCCCCGATGGTGGTCAGGGAGTGCTCCTGGGCGGTGGCGCGGGTGACGACCAGGGAGTCCTGGTCGGTGGCCGGCGCCGGGGTCAGGGCGGTCAGGGAGGCGGGCAGGGCCTGGAGAAGGGCGTCGTAGATGCCGTCGGTTCCGGTGGCAGTGGTCTGGGGGTCGTAGTACTGCAGCAGGTTGCCGCCGTACTCGGGCAGGACCTGGATCATGCCGGACTCCAGCTCGGGCAGGTAGACCTCGCGCTGGCCGATCTGGAACTGGCGCTGGACCTCCAGCCCGGCGTGCTCCAGCGCCTGGGCGTAGATCTCGGCGATGATCTCGTTGGAGTAGTACTGCTGGCTGCCCACGACGATGGTCTGGCCCGCCACGACGGCGCCGCCCTCCTGGGCGAAGGGGTCGCGGTTGGAGCAGGCGGCCACGGCCCCCAGGGCCAGGGCTCCGCCCAGGGCCAGCAGGCCGCGGCGCCCAGGGGCCGGGGGCCCGGTCACTGGTGCGGGGTGGGGCGTGCTCATGCGGGGTCCTTCCGGTAGTGGCGCGATCCTGCGGGGGTCCAGACCCGCTGCGCCAGGGCGAAGGCGCATTCGGAGGCCAGGGCCAGGGCGATGACCATGAGCGCTGCGGCCAGCATCATCGTGTAGTTCTGTGTCTTCAGGCCGAGGAACATCAGGCGCCCCAGTCCCCCGGCCCCGGTGTAGGCGGCCAGCGTGGCGGTGGAGATGACCTGGAGGCTGGCCGAGCGCAGGCCGCCCAGGAGCAGGGAGGCGCCCAGGGGGATCTCGACGCGCCACAGGATCTGGGCCTCGCTCATCCCCGAGGCCCTGGCGCCGTCGACGGCACTGGCCGCTGCCGCCCGGATGCCATTGGTGGCCCCGGCCAGCACGCTGGGCAGGGCCAGGATGGCGAAGGCCAGGAGGGGAGCGGCCAGTCCGATGCCCAGGGCCAGGGCGAACAGGGTGATCAGGCCCAGGGTGGGCAGGGCTCGCACTGAGCCGGACAGGGCCTGGACCCAGCCGCGCCCCATGCCGCGGTGGCCCACCCACCAGCCCGCGGGCACGCCGATGAGGGCTGCGGCCCCCACGCCCAGCAGGGAGTACAGCACGTGCTGGAGGGTCAGTGTCCCGATGCCCATGGGGCCGCCCCAGTGGGCGGGGTCCGCGATATAGGCCAGGGCCCCCAGGAGGAACCTCATGCCGCCCCGCTCCCTGCCTGCGCGAGCCCATCGGCGGGGGCCTCCCGCTGCGGCTCATCGGCCGGGGACTGCGAGGTGCTGCGACGGCGGGTCCAGGGCAGTGCCAGGCGGCCCCCCAGGATGATGAGGCCGTCGAGGGCCAGGGCCAGGGCCAGGGTCAGCACCAGCCCGGTGAGGATCTCGGCGGTCAGGCCCCGTTGGAAGCCGTCGGTGAACAGGCGGCCCAGGCTGCGCACGCCCAGGACGGCGCCCACCGTGGTCAGGGAGACGGTCGAGACGGCCACGACCCTCAGCCCATTGAGGATGGTGGGGCCGGCCAGGGGCAGCTCGACGGTCAGGAAGCGGCGCATGCGCCCCATGCCCATGGCCGTGGCCGCGTCCAGGGCGCGCGGCTCGATGGCGTCCAGGGCGTCGGCGGTGGCGGGCACCAGCAGCGCCAGGCCGTAGAGGGTCAGGGCGACCACGACGTTGAGGACGTCACGGATGCCGGTGCCCAGGATGATGGGCAGGATGACGAACAGCGCCAGGGAGGGGATGGCGTACAGCAGGGAGGAGCCCGAGACCAGCACGGCGCGCAGCACCCGCGAGCCCTGGGCCAGTCGGGCGATGGGGATCGACAGGGCCAGGGCGGCGGCGATGGCCGGCAGGCACTGGGCCAGGTGCGCGCCGAGGTACTCGGCGATGAGGGGGAGGTTGGCCACCACCCAGCTCATGACCGCTCCCCCACGGCGCCCCTGAGGCTGTCGGCTCCCGCAGGAGCACTGGCGGCAGTAGTCCTCATGCCGGACGGCGCAGCGTCGCCGTCCTGAGCCAGCAGGCCGACGGCACGACCCGAGGCGTCCACGACGACGCTGCGGTGGCCGCAGTGCTCCAGGCGCAGACGGCGCTGGGCGTCGTCGAGCCCCAGGAAGCGCACGACGAAGTCGTCGGCGGGGTCGGCCAGCAGCTGGGCCCCGGTGCCGCGCTGGGCGATCTGGGCGCCCTCGCGCAGCAGGATGATCTCATCGCCCAGGGTCAGGGCCTCCTCGACGTCGTGGGTGACGAACAGGATGGTCTTGCCCAGCTCGGCCTGGATGCGCACCATCTCGCGCTGGAGCTCGCGGCGCACGAGGGGGTCGACGGCGCCGAAGGGCTCGTCCATGAGCAGCACGCCGGGGTCGGCGGCCAGGGCGCGGGCCACCCCGACGCGCTGGGCCTGCCCGCCGGAGAGCTGGTGGGGGTAGCGCGCGGCGAGCTGGGGGTCCAGGCCCAGCAGGTCCATGAGCTCCATGGCTCGCCGGCGGGCACGGTCGCGGTCCTGGCGCAGCAGGCGCGGCACGAGCGTGATGTTGTCGATGACGCGCTGGTGCGGCAGAAGGCCCGCGTTCTGCATGACGTAGCCGATGGAGCGTCGCAGGGAGACGGCATCGCCATCGGCGACGTCCTTGCCGTCCAGCAGAATGCGCCCGCTGGTGGGCTCGACCATGCGGTTGACCATGCGCATGAGCGTGGTCTTCCCGCATCCGGAGGAGCCCAGGAGAACAGTGGTGGTTCCGGCCTCAATACTGGCGCTGAAGGAATCAACGGCTGCGGGCCCGCGGGCCTTGGTGTCACGGTAGTGCTTGGTGACGGATTCGAACTCGATGGTGCTGCTCATATGCAGCGGTACTCCTTCCGCAGCGGTGCCAGATGGTGCACCGGCGACTGCGCAGGTATGACCATAGCAAGACTGACAGGGACCACCGCCCCATGGGCCTGAGGAAACTCGCAGAAAACACCGAATGGTGACCGACAGGTCATCGCCGCGACTCGATACGGCGAGGGTTTCTCATGAGTACGACGAGGCTTCCTCATGGGGCGGGATGCCCCGCGCCCCGGTCCGGGCAGCGGCTCAGGTCCAGTCGGCGACGACCTCGACGCGGTTGCCCTCGGGGTCCAGCAGCACCAACTCGTAGTAGCCGTCGCCGGTGCGCCGGGGCCCGTCGACCACCGCGACGCCGCGCTCCCCCAGGCGCGCGGCGAGCGCATCCACGGCGGCCTCATCGGCGAGGCGGAAGGACAGGTGAGCCCATCCCGGCCGGTCCCCTCCGCCGGGCCCCACGATATCGGGCCGATGCATGAGCTCCAGGCGGGCGCCGCCCCCGAAGACCAGGAAGTAGGTACTCAGACCGGTGCGCGGGTTGTGGTAGCGCTCGCCGGCGGTCCCCTGGAACCACTGGGAGTAGAAGTCGCGGGCGGCCTCCAGGTCCTGGACCCAGAGCGCGGCGTGGTCGATACGGGTCATGGTCGCTCCTCACACTGCTTATTCGATCCTGCGCGCCCCGTGGTTCTGTCAGGTGAGTCACCGCCCGGCCCCACGGCGCCCGCTCACGGCGCCCTCAGGCCTCGGCGCGGGAGTCGGGGGCACCGTCGCTGCCGGGATCCTCGGGCCCCTGCGGCCCGTCGAGGAAGCGGAGGCCCTGAGCCTGGTAGGTGGCGGCCACGGTGGGGAAGTAGTAGGTCGAGTAGATCCGGGAGGTCTCCTGGGACCAGGTGCCCATCTCCTCCATCCCCTGCTCATCCCACCAGGCGCGCAGGGCCTGGTCGTAGGCGCGGGCGCCCTCCTCCACGGCGCGGGCGTCGTAGCGCTCCTCCATGGCGTAGGACTCCAGCGGCATGCGGGGCTTGACCCGGGGCAGCCTGTCGGGATCGGCCACGCCCAGGGTGGTGGCCACCACCGGGAAGGTGTGCTCGGGCAGGCCCAGGAGCTCAATGAGGCCGGCCGGGTCATTGCGGATGCCGCCGATCGCCGTCGTGGCATAGCCCAGACTGTGAGCGGCGGTCTGGAAGGTCGCCAGTGCGATGCCGGCGTCGACGGCGCCCACGAGCACCCCCTCGGCGCTGCGGTGGGCGACCTGCTCGCGCCCGTGCCACTGCGCGGCCAGGCCGGTGCGGTGGTAGTCGACCACGAAGACCACCACGACATCGGCCCCCGCCACCTGCGGCTGGCCGCCGGCGATCTGCGCGATCGCCTTGATGCGCTGCGGATCGCGCACGACCACCAGGCTCAGCCCCTGGGCGTTGATCGAGCTGGGCGCCTGGCGGGTGGCCAGGAGGATCTGGTGGAGGTCGTCGGCGGGGACGTGCTCCCCGGTGAAGGCCCGTACCGAGCGGCGCTCGCGCAGCAGGGCCAGGGTGGGGTTGGCGGGCTCGGGGGCGGCTGTCTCGTTGAGCATGCGAATCTCCTCGCGGTAGGCATGAGCTCGGGGTGCCTGTGGCGCCCCGCTGCCCCAACCTACCCCGGCGCCCCGGACCTCGGGGCCGGGGCGCCGTCGTCGTGCACGATCTGCCCGCGCGCAGGCGGGGGTATCAGTGCGGCATCGGGGCGGGCGTCAGTCCTGGGCCGCCGAGGGGTGGGTCATGTCGGCCGGCACCACCCAGGCGTCGAAGTCCTCGGCGGTCACGAAGCCCAGCTCCAGGGCGGACTCGCGCAGGGACAGGCCCTTGTGGTGGGCGTTCTTGGCGATCTTGGAGGCCTTGTCGTAGCCGATGTGGCGGTTGAGGGCCGTGACCTGCATGAGGTTGGTCGTCAGGTTGGCCTCGATGCGCTCGATGTTGGGCTCGATGCCGTAGGCGCAGTTGGTGTCGAAGGACACGCAGGCGTCGCCCAGCAGCTGGATGGACTCCAGGACGCACCAGGCCATCACCGGCTTGAAGACGTTGAGCTGGAAGTTGCCCTGGGAGCCGGCGAAGCCGACGGTCGCGTCATTGCCGAAGACCTTGGTGGCCACCATGGTCATGGCCTCGCACTGGGTGGGGTTGACCTTGCCGGGCATGATCGAGGAGCCCGGCTCGTTCTCGGGGATGATGAGCTCGCCGATGCCGTTGCGCGGCCCCGAGGCGTACCAGCGCACATCGTTGGCGATCTTCATCAGCGCATCGGCCAGGACCCTCAGGGCGCCGGAGACCAGGACCAGGGCGTCGTGGGCCCCCAGGGCGGCGAAGAGGTTGTCGGCCTGAGTGAAGTCGATGCCCGTCTCCTGGCTGATCCTCGCGGCGCACAGCTGCCCGAAGCGCGGGTGGGCGTTGAGGCCGGTGCCCACGGCGGTTCCGCCGATGGCCAGCTCGCGGGCACGGGAGTCGGCGTAGCGGATGCCGTCCAGGGCGAAGTCGATCTGGGCGACCCACCCGGAGAAGACCTGGCCCAGGGTGATGGGGGTGGCGTCCTGGAGGTGGGTGCGCCCCACCATGACGACGTCGTTGTAAGCCTTGGCCTTGGCGTCCAGGGTCTCGCGCAGCTGGGTGATGCGCGGGTACATGGCCTCCAGCTCGCTGACCACCGCGATGTGCATGGCGGTGGGGAAGGTGTCGTTGGAGGACTGGCCGCGGTTGACATGGTCGTTGGGGTGGACCGGGGACTTGGTGCCCATCTCGCCCCCGGCCATCTCGATGGCGCGGTTGGAGATGACCTCGTTGGCGTTCATGTTGGACTGGGTGCCCGAGCCGGTCTGGAAGACCACGAGGGGGAACTCCTCGTCGAGCGCCCCGGAGATGACCTCGTCGCCGGCGGCGGCGATGAGGTCGGCGATGTCCTGGGGCAGCTCGCCGAGCTCGGCATTGGCCAGGGCGGCGGACTTCTTGAGCACGCCCAGGGCCCTGATCATGGGCCTGCCCCATACGAAGGTCTCGCGCCCGATGTCGAAGTTGCCCAGGGAGCGCTGGGTCTGGGCGCCCCAGTAGCGGTCGGAGGCGACCTCGACGGCGCCCATGGAGTCGGTCTCGGTGCGGGTGGGGACGGCCTGGTCGGGCGTCTTTGCATCAGTAGCCATGGCGCCAGGCTACCGCGCGACCGGGGTCCGCCGGCATGCCCACGGACGGCCGCGCCGGTGATGGCCGCCTATCCGCGCCTCCGGCGGCCTCGCCCGGGCACCCACTGGGTCCGAGGCGATGGCACGCCGACTCTCAGAAGATTCTCAGATAGGCTTGTCAGGGTGGTGGAGATCCCAACGGAAAGGAATGCTCATGGGTGACAACGGAGCCTTCGACAGGCTGGCAGGCAAGGCCAAGGAGACCGCGGGCAAGCTCACCGGCGATTCGGGGACCGAGGCCGAGGGCAAGCTCCAGCAGGCCGAGGGCAAGGTCAAGGAGGTCGTCGAGGACGCCAAGGGCGCCGTCGAGGGGGCGGTCAACCGCTTCAAGCGCGACGAGAAGTAGTCCTCCCACTCTCGCAAGCCCGGGGCGCGTGGGGCCGGGGGCCATACCGGCCCCTCCCCCACGGCACCCCGGATCAGGCGGCCCCGCTCGGATCACCCGCGCGGGGCCGTTGTGCGTCCAGTGCATGCGGGCCCCGCCCGGAGCGGGCGCCGGGCATGCCCCCTACAGGGACGCCAGGACCGCCTCGATGCCGCGGGCGACGACGGGGTGGGCCCGGGCGGCCAGGCGCACCACCTCCTGGGGATCGGTGGGCTGCTCGGAGGCGCTGAGGTCGGACACGACGCTCAGTCCCGCCACTCCGACTCCCAGCTGGTGCAGGGCGATGGCCTCCAGCACCGTGGACATGCCCACGCAGTCGGCTCCGAGCCCCGCCAGCATGCGGGTCTCGGCCATGGTCTGGTACTCCGGCCCGCGCAGGGCGGCGTAGACCCCGGACCTGCCGGTGACCTCCTCCAGCCCGGCGGCCAGCTGCGCATCCCAGGTGGCGCGCACATCGGCGAAGACCGTGCCCTCGAAGGGCGAGGCGCCGGTGAGGTTGAGGTGGTCGGTGATGACCATGACCTCCCCTAGGCGCCAGTCGCGCAGGCAGCCATTGGCATTGACCAGGACGGCGGCGCGCACCCCGCTGGCCGCGGCGGCCCGGGCCAGGGCCACCACCGGGGCCGGGCCGCCGCCCTCGTAGAGGTGGGTGCGGCCGAAGGCCACCAGCACATGCCTGCCGCCGCGCTCGTAGGAGGCCAGGAGGTCCTGGTGGCCCGGGGCGGCCGGGGCCCGGACACCCGGCAGGTCCGACAGGGGCAGGCTGGCCTGGGGCGCTCCCCACTGCTGCAGGGCGTCCGCGCTGCCCGAGCCCAGGACGACCAGCAGGTCGTGACGCGGCACGCAGGTGCGCCGGGCGATCTGGTGGGCGCCCTCCAGGGCCGGGCCTGCGCCGGCAGGGCCGCCGGACTCGATGAGCGCCTGGAGGACCTGGGCGCCGGGACGCGAGACCATGCGCTCGCTCATCCCGCTCAGGCCTCCCCAGCCGCCCGGCGCCCCGGGCGCCTCCGGTGCCCCACTGCCGCCCATGGGCCTGTCTGCGTGACCGCTGCTCATGCCTCGCCGCCTGCCCCGGCCCCGCTGCGGGCGCCGTCGGGCCGCGCGCCGGCGGCCTCCTGGGCCCGCACCCGCCCGCGCCCCAGCACCAGGTGGCCGACCAGCCCGATCAGCAGGGCCACCAGGACCCCGAGGTTGGCGTAGGCCCATGGCCCCTCGCGCCCGCCCAGAGGCCCCAGGAGGTAGCCCTGCCAGGTCAGCCAGGAGGCGGAGGAGTTGGTCACCAGGCCCCAGCCCAGGGCGGCGCCCACCGCCATGAGGCCGATGGCCTCCCAGTTGACCGAGCCGTAGATGCCCCGGGAGGTGAACAGGGCCGCCTCGTCGTAGTCGCGGCGCCGCAGCACCACCTCCGCGATCATGATGCCGGCCCAGGCGGCGATGAGGACGCCCAGGGTGGTCAGGAAGCCCTGGAAGGGCACGAGGAAGCCCGAGGAGCCGAAGATGACGGCGATGGTGCCCAGGGCCATGATGGTGGCGTCGATGGCGGTGGCCGTGTGGCGCCGCACCGGCAGCCCGGTGGCCAGGAGGGACAGGCCCGAGGAGTACAGGTCCATGATGATGCCCCCGGCCAGTCCCAGGATGGCCACCAGCGCGAAGGGGATGAGGAACCAGGTGGGCAGGATGGTGGTCAGTGCCCCGATCGGGTCGGCGTCGATGGCCTGCCCCAGCTCGGCGTCGGAGCCCACCAGGAGGATGCCGCAGATGACCAGGACGATCACGGGCAGGGCCGAGCCGAGCGTCGTCCAGCCCACCACCCCTGGCGTGGAGGCGCTGCGCGGCAGGTAGCGCGAGTAGTCGGCGGCGGCATTGACCCACCCGAGACCGAAGCCGGTGGCCACCATGACCAGCGCGCCGATGAAGGCGGCCGTGGAGCCCGCGGGCAGCGCCGCCAGGGCCGCCGGGTCGATGTGGTCGGCCACGAGGACGAGATAGAGGACCGTCAGGATGCCCGTGGCCCAGGTGATCCAGGTCTGGACCCGCATGATCGCCTCGAATCCGAGGATGCCGGCGCTGGCGGCCAGGCCCACGGTCACCAGGAAGCCGATGATCTGGGCGCTGGTCCGGCCCTGCCAGCCCATGGCGTGCAGGACGGTGGCCGAGGCCAGGGTGGCCAGCACGCACAGGACGGTCTCCCAGCCCACGGTCAGCATCCAGGAGATGGCGGCCGAGACCCGGTTGCCGTTGTAGCCGAAGGCGGCGCGGGACAGGGCCAGGGTGGGCGCGCTGCCGCGCTTGCCCAGGATGGCGATGACACCGCACAGGCCGAAGGAGACCACCACGCCCACGGCCGCGGCGGTCACCGCCTGGGCGAAGGACAGTCCGAAGCCCAGGACCCAGGCGCCCCAGGACAGGCCCAGCACGGAGATATTGGCGGCGAACCAGGGCATGAACAGGTCGCGAGGCCGGCCCTTGCGCTCGGACTCGGCGATGACGTCCAGGCCGGCGTTCTCCAGCAGGGATGCGCTCGGGGCCTGGGTCTGGTCGGGAGCGTCAGTGCTCATCGAGTACCTCCGGTGGGACGACGGACAGTGCCCGAGCATAGCCCCACAGCCGCCCGCCCCCCGGCCGGCGCTCGGGGCCGTCGCCTGCCGGCGGTGAGCGTGGGGAGGAGGGCGGGGATGCCCACCATCGGGCCGCGCCGGGCGAGGGCCGGCACGATGCCGCCGACGGGCGCCGTCAGACCCGCAGGCCCAGGCCCTTCATGCGGGAGATGGCACCCTGGGAGAGGACCTCGTGCAGCTGGTCGGCCGAGGTGCCCGCCACGAGCTCGGGGAACTGGGTCAGGAGCCGCTGGAAGGTACCGATCTCCTCACCGACCACACGCCGCGCCCACAGCCCCAGGCGGGCGGCGAGCTGGGTGTCGGCGCTGATGGCGGAGTCGAGCTCCATGGCGGCGCAACTGCCGATCGGGTCCTGGGCCAGCTCGTCGATGAGGCTGGTGCGCAGCGGCTCGGGCAGGGAGTCGCACAGGGCCATGCCGAAGTCGATGAGCAGCCCGAAGATGAGATAGGTCTTGACCAGCCGCTCGGCCCAGTCCAGGGGCCGCAGGCGCTCGTCGAGGTCGCCCAGGAGGCCGACGAAGCGCTCCGCGGCCGGGTAGGCCTGGATGCCTGCTGCGCTGGCGTGCTCGACGACGCGCTCGAAGGAGCCCACCTCCCAGGCGCTCATGTGCAGCAGCGCCACCCGGGAGTCCATGGTCGGGGCCTTGTCGGCGTCCTTGGCGTAGCGGGTGCAGGCGGCCGTGCGCGAGTAGGCGAGGACGCCCACGACGCCGGCCGCATACGTGGCGCGAGCCGGCCCGCCGCCCTCGAGGGGACCCATGGCAGCGGACTCGGCGGCGTCCTTGACGTCGGGCCGCGCAGGAGGTGTGGAGGCAGTCATGGGTGCCAGCGTAGCCAGAGCGGCGCCGGCGCGCTGGAGACCCGGCCTCAGGACCGGCCCCCGGTTCCCATGCCGCCCTCCACCCCGCTGCGATCCGCGGAGCCCCGGCCTTGAGCCGTGATATCTACCACGCGATCACCCCCGGGCTCATGGCGGATGGTGCGCCACTACCGTAAGACGGCTACTGTGTTCTCGTCCACGGTTGCCCGGTCGTCCAGCAGCCAGGCCCCACAGGCCGCTTCGCGCGGCCGCGACGGGGGCACGATTCACGATCGGCTGCCTCATCACACCGCGCCACGGCCAGCCCGGAGGCCCCGGGAATCTCAGGGGAATCCAGGCACGCCGCGCCTGCCGCCGGCCACCGCTCGCACCGCCAGTGCTGTGCGAGCCGCCCCGCAGTGCGCATGCGCTCGACCAGACAACGTCAGACAAGGAAGCTCGTGACCGACGAGATCAGCAGCCCCCAGATCCCCGAGCCCCAGGCGCAGCGGCCATCCGCCGATGAGCCCGCGCCCAGCCGCCCCTCCTCCGGCATCATCGAGACCGCCGGCGCCCATGCCCCCATCCTGGATGAGGCCACGCCCGACATCACTGATGAGGGCCAGGCCCAGGACCTCACGGCCCGGACCTTCGCCGATTTCGGCGTCGAGCCGGAGATCTGCGAGGCACTGGCCGCCAAGGGGATCACCCACCCCTTCCCCATCCAGGCCCTGACCCTGCCGGTGGCCCTGGGCGGCCAGGACATCATCGGCCAGGCCAAGACCGGAACCGGCAAGACCCTGGGCTTCGGCATCCCCCTGCTCATGGACACCCTGGGCCCCGGGGAGGAGGGCTGGGACGAGGACCCGGCCTCCGGCTCCCCCCAGGCCCTCATCGTCCTGCCCACCCGCGAGCTGGCCAAGCAGGTCGCCGATGAGCTGTCCACCGCTGCGGCCAGGCGCACCGTGCGCATCACCCAGGTCTACGGCGGGCGCGCCTACGAGCCCCAGATCGAGGCCCTGGAGAAGGGCGCCGAGGTCGTGGTGGGCACACCCGGCCGCCTCATCGACCTCATGGACCGCGGCGTGCTGGACCTGACCCACGTGACCACCGTCGTGCTCGACGAGGCCGACGAGATGCTGGACCTGGGCTTCCTGCCCGATGTGGAGAAGATCCTGGCCCGCACCCGCCCCGACCGGCACACCATGCTCTTCAGCGCCACCATGCCCGGCGCCGTCGTGGCCCTGGCCCGGCGCTACATGACCAAGCCCACGCATATCCGCGCCCAGGACCCCGGGGACGAGGGCATGACGGTCAAGTCCGTCCAGCAGGTCGTCTACCGCGCCCACGCGCTGAACAAGGTCGAGGTCGTCGCCCGCATCCTCCAGGCCGAGGGCCGTGGGCGCACGATCATCTTCGCGCGCACCAAGCGCACGGCGGCCCGCGTGGCCGAGGACCTGTCCTCGCGCGGATTCGCCACCGCCGCCCTGCACGGTGACCTGGGGCAGGGCGCCCGGGAGCAGGCGCTGCGGGCCTTCCGCAACGGCAAGGTCGATGTGCTGGTGGCCACCGACGTCGCCGCCCGGGGAATCGACGTCGACGACGTCACCCATGTCATCAACTACCAGTGCCCCGAGGACGAGAAGATCTATGTCCACCGCATCGGGCGCACCGGGCGGGCCGGCAACTCCGGCACCGCGGTGACCTTCGTGGACTGGGACGACGTGCCGCGCTGGCGGATCATCGCCAAGGCCCTGGGCCTGCCGATCGATGAGCCGGTGGAGACCTACCACACCTCCGAGCACCTGCGCTCCGACCTGGGCATCCCCGAGGGCGTCACCGGCAGGCTCCCCCGGCACAAGCGGGTCCTGGAGGGCCTGGACGCCGAGGAGATCGAGGACCTGGGTGAGACCGGTCGGAGGGCTCGCTCCGGCGCCCGGGGCGGGCGCGGCACCGGTCGCAGCGGTGGACGCCGCGATGGCCGCGGCGCTGAGGGGGCCGCGGGCTCCGGGCGCTCGCGCACCGGGCGGGGCTCGCGCTCGGGACAGGAGTCCCGCTCCTCGCGGCGCTCCGAGGGTGAGGCTCCCCGGCGCAAGCGCACCCGCAAGCGCACGCGCGGTGGCCGGCCCACCGAGCCCACCAGCGAGGCGTGAGTCGAGGCATGAGGTATTGACCGCCCGGCGGGCGCCCGGTAGGGCACCGCCGGGCGGTCCCTTTTAGAGGTTCTCCCGGAGGAAGGCGAAGACGCCGTCGGCGGTGATCTGCACGGCGATGGCGGCCAGGAGCAGGCCGAAGACGCGGGTGAGGATGCGGATGCCGGTCTCGCCCAGGAAGCGGTTGAGGGTCAGGGAGAAGCGCAGCGACAGCCAGATGATGATGTGGGTGCCGATGATGGCCGCGGTGACCGAGACCCATCCGGCCACCGCGTCCCCGGCGGTCTCCACCGCCACCATGGCGGCCACGATCGCCCCTGGGCCCGCCAGCAGTGGTGTGCCCAGGGGCACCAGCGCGGCGTTGGCGGTCACCGAGTCGGGGTCGGGGCTGTCGTCGGCCTTGCCGGTCAGCAGCTCCAGGGCCACCAGGAGCAGCAGCACTCCCCCGGCCACCTGGAGCGCGGGCACCGAGATGCCCAGGAACTTCAGGATGTAGCGCCCGAAGACGGCGAAGACCAGGATGACGGACAGGGAGACCCAGGTGGCCTGGCGCGCCGAGACCTTGCGCTCCTGCGGGCTCTGGCGCGCGGTCAGGGACAGGAAGATGGGGATGGCGCCCAGCGGGTCCTGGATGACCAGCAGGGTGGTGAAGCTGGTGGCGAAGAGCGCCACATCGAACACTGAGTCGAGCATGGAGGGTGACGGCGGCTTTCTGCGGCTGTGCACTGTGGGCGCTCAGCGCCCCGGAGGCCGCGGATCGGCTGGTTGAATGGGGACCAGCGCAGGGTACTTCACCGCGCGACAGTTGCGTCCCGCCGGCCCCTGTGGGGTGCGTCGTCGGCGCCCTTCCGGTTCGGGGTGGGCGGGGTCGGCGGTGATGCCCAGGAGGGGCGCGTGTCTCGCGGAGGGTCGGGGCCGGGGACGGCGTCGGGCCGCAGTTGGACGTCGCTTGGCGGAATGGACGACCCCTACAAGGTACGTCCATTCCGCCAAGCGACGCACTCGTCGCGAAGTGACGCCCAATCGCACCCGCCCCTCCATCCGCCAGGCCCCGTCGCCACCGATCCAGACAGCCCGGCGCTCCAGGCCCCCTGCCCCGGTTCCGGGCCAGCGGCCCGGGATCAGGGAGTCAGGAGCGGCAGGGCCCCCTCATCGAGGATCTGCTCGAGCAGGGCCGGGTCCATGAGGTTCTCCCCCAGCGCATTGGGCTTGCCGGTGCCGTGGTAGTCCGAGGATCCTGAGCGGCCCAGGCCCAGCCTCGTGGCCAGGGTGCGGGCCTGCTCGCGCTGGAGCGGGCCGTGATCGCGATGGTCGACCTCCAGTGCCGCCAGGCCGGCCTGGGCCATGGCCTCGAAGACCTCGTCGGGCACGAGCCTGCCCTGGCGGGAGGCGGCGCGCGGGTGGGCGGCCACGGGCACTCCCCCGGCGGCCCGCACCAGTCGGCAGGCCTCCACGGGGTCCAGCGCCCAGTGGCGCACGTAGTAGGGCGACCGGGGGGACAAGGGCCCGGCGAAGGCGGCGCTGCGGTTGTCGAAGCAGCCCGCGGCCACCAGGGCGTCGGCCAGGTGGGGCCTGCCGATGGTGGCCCCCTGGCCCGTCTGGGCCACGACATCCTCCCAGGTGATGGGGTAGTCGGCGGACAGGCGCTCAACCATGCGCCGGGCGCGGGTGGCCCGCGAGCTCCTGGCCCGCTCGAAGGCGGCGCTCAGGTCGGCGTCGTCGGGCCGGGGGAGGTAGGCCAGCAGGTGGAGGGAGACGCCGTCGGCGGCGCAGGAGATCTCGACGCCGCGCAGCAGGGACACGCCGGTGCGCGCCACGGCCCGCCCGGCCTCCGCCCACCCCTGGGTGGTGTCGTGGTCGGTCAGGCCGACGACGTCGAGGCCCGCCCGGGCGGCGGCGGCCATGAGCTGGGCGGGGGTGTCGGTGCCGTCGGAGCAGACCGAGTGGGTGTGGGGGTCGATGCGCACCGGGTCAGTATAGGAACCGGCCGGTTCGCCCCCGGGCGCCGCTGCGGCATCCCGCGGGCCGAGACCCTGCGGCGAGGGCGCACGGGTGGAAGACTCCTCCTATGGTCTCCACCGCACTGCCCGACACCGGCCCAGACGCAGACCCGGCCGCCACCGCGGCTCCTGACCCGGCCATTGACCCGGCCACTGAACCGGGCACTGGGCCGGTGCGCTTCGGCGTGGTCGGCGTGGGCTTCATCGCCCAGTGGTTCGCCGAGGCGGTGGCCCAGGAGCCGGCGGCGCGGATCGTGGCCGTGGCCTCGGCCCACCCCGAGCGCGCCCGCGACTTCGCGCAGCGTCACGGCGTGCCCCATGCCCACGCCGGCTTCGATGAGATGCTGCACGCCCACGGCCCGGCCGGCGATGACCCGATCGACGTGGTCTACATCGCCTCGCCCAACGCCCTGCACGCCCAGCAGGCCATCGCCTCCCTGGAGGCGGGCTTCCACGTGCTGGTGGAGAAGCCCTTCGCCCTGAGCCCCACCGAGGCCAAGGCGATGGTGGACAGTGCCCGGGCGGCGGGGCGCTTCCTCATGGAGGCCTGGCTGCCCGCCTTCGAGCCGGGGGTGGCCAGGCTGCGCGAGGTGCTGCCCCGCCTGGGCCGAGTGCACCGGGCGGTACTGGTCAAGGAGCAGTTCTCCTCGCGCATGGAGGCCTACCGGGCCGGGGAGCTCCCCGCCGTCCTCGATCCGGCCCAGGGCGGGGGCTCCCTCATGGACCTGGGGATCTACCCGGTGAACCTGGCCATCCACCTGTTCGGCACACCGGACCGGGTGACCGCCACCGGGCAGCTGCTGGACTCCGGGGCGGACTCCCACGGGACCGTGGTGCTGTCCTACGAGCACGGCCCGCACCGGGGCCTGGAGGTGGTCTGCCTGCACTCCAAGACCTCGGTGGGGGCCATCGACTCGGTGATCGCCGCCGAGCAGGCGGCCGTGGTCATCGATGACTGCCAGTGGCCGCGCCGTATCGAGCTTCGCGGCCCCCGAGAGCAGGAGCCGCGGGCCCTCCTCGAGGATCTCTCGGTCCGACGCCGGGGCCCGCAGCTGGCCTACGAGCTGGCCGAGGTGTGCCGCCTGGTGGGCTCGGGGGCGCACCAGGCGGGCCTGCACCCCCTCTACGCCTCCCTGGCCGCCGTCGATGTCCTGTCCCAGGCCCGGGCCCAGGTGGGGATCCGCTTCCCCGAGGACCTCCAGGCCTGAGGCGGGCCCGAGTCGCTCAGTAGGGCCGGGGCTCATACCCGAGCCGGTCCGGGAGTGCATGCGGGGCTCCCACAGTGACGTCGGGCCGGCGCAGTGGGAGGATGCGGGCATGACGCAGACCCCCAACGCCCCGAGCAGCCCCTCCGCACCCGATGCCGCGCCCGCGGCCTCCTCCGATCCGACCAGCGGCACCCAGGACTCCCAGCCCCTGGCCGAGCGTGTGAGCAACCGCTCCCACCGGCCCAGCAGCCGGGCCTTCCGCGACTTCATCGGCTCGGGCTGGGGCCCGCGGCCTCAGGACCTGCCGCAGCGCGCCGACTCCGCCCCCTGGGCCGCGGCCCGTCGAGAGGCCCTGGGCGCCCTGTTCCCCGGGGAGCGCCTCGTCATCCCCGCCGGCCCCCTGCGCGTGCGCAACAACGACTGCGACTACCGCTTCCGCCCCCACAGCGCCTTCGCCCACCTGACCGGGACCGGCACGGACTTCGAGCCCGACGCCGTCCTGGTCCTCGAGCCCCTGTCCCCCGCTCCCCAGGCCGGGCGGGACAGCAGCCAGGAGGCGCCCGGCACTCAGGAGGCCATCGGGGGCGGGCCCACCCATGAGGCGGTCCTGTACTTCCGCCCCCGGGCCTCGCGCAGCTCGGAGGAGTTCTACGCCGACTCCCGCTACGGGGAACTGTGGGTGGGGGTGCGCCCCTCCATCGAGGAGGTCGAGGCGACTACGGGGGTGCGCTGTGCCCCGATCGACTCCCTGCCCGACGCACTGGCCAAGGACGCCGGGGCCGGTGCGGTCCAGCTGCGCGTCATGGCCGAGGCCGATGAGGCCGTCACCTCCCTGGTGATGGAGACCCGGCAGGCGGCCGGGCTGGCGCTGGGGCAGGAGGCCGTCGAGCTCGACAGCCGCCTGGCCGAGGCGGCCAGCGAGCTGCGGCTGCGCAAGGACCAGTGGGAGATCGACCAGCTCCAGGCGGCGGTGGACGCCACCAAGGCGGGCTTCGAGGACCTCATCCGCTCCATCCCGCGGGCCACGGGCCACTGGCGCGGGGAGCGGGTCCTGGAGGGCGCCTTCGCCGCCGTGGCCCGCCAGGAGGGCAACGGCCTGGGCTATGACACGATCGCGGCGGCCGGGGACCACGCCAACACCCTGCACTGGATCAGCAATGACGGCCCGGTCCGGCCCGGCCAGCTGGTGCTGGTCGACGCCGGGGTGGAGGTCGACTCCCTGTACACCGCCGATGTCACGCGCACCATCCCGGTGGACGGGCGCTTCACCGAGGTCCAGCGCCGCGTCTACCAGGCGGTCCTGGATGCCGCGGACGCCGCCTTCGCCCGTGCCGGGGAGCCCGGCTGCCTGTTCAAGGACGTCCATGCCGCCGCCATGGAGGTCATCGCCGCCCGCCTGGAGGAGTGGGGCCTGCTGCCCGAGGGCGTCAGCGCTGCCGACTCCCTGGCCCCCGAGGGCCAGTACCACCGCCGGTGGATGGTGCACGGCACCTGCCACCACCTGGGCCTGGATGTCCACGACTGCGCCCAGGCCCGCCGGGAGATGTACATGGACGCCGCCCTGGAGCCGGGCATGTGCTTCACCATCGAGCCGGGCCTGTACTTCCGGGCCGACGACCTGCTGGTGCCCGCCGAGCTGCGGGGCATGGGGGTGCGCATCGAAGATGACATCATCGTGCGCCCCGATGGGCGGGTCGAGCGCCTCACCCAGGGCATCCCGCGCACCATCGAGGAGGTCGAGGCCTGGGTCAGCGGCCTCATCGCCTGAGCCGGCTCGCCGGGCCCCACTGGTGCCACGGGCCGGGGCGTAGGCTCCCCGGCCCCGGCCATTGACTCAAATCGCCATATACCGATAATATCGGCATATGGCGAACAATCATGGACTGCTGGCCTCCGACAGGACCGAGGACACCTCTGCGGTGCAGGACTCCACCGCCCTGGCGGCGCTCCTGGACACGCTGGGAGACCCCACGCGCCTGGCGATCCTGTCCCACCTCCACGGCGGGGAGCACCGGGTGGGCGAGCTGGCCGCCCACCTGGGCCTGGCCCAATCCACCGTCTCCCAGCATCTGGCGATCCTGCGCAGTGCGGGGCTGATCTCCACCCACTCCCACGGGCGGGCCCATGTCAGCGCCCTGGAGCATGCCGGCGAACTCGATGCGCTGCTGGCCGCCGCCACCGCCCTGGCCCGCGCCGTCCAGGCCCGGGCCGGCGGCCCGGCAGGCGGGAGCGAGCCGTGAGCGGGCAGCCCTGCACGGTACCCCCTGCCGAGGCCTGCGCCCACGCCCCGGCCCTGGACCACGGCCGCGCACCCGCCGGCGGGATCCAGGGTGGGGACCATGCCCACGGCCCCCACCAGGAGCGGGCCGCCTCCAGCCACTCCCACAGCCACTCCCACAGCCATGGGGCCGGGGCCTCACGCGGTCGCATCGCCGTGGCGCTGGCCCTGACGCTGGGGGTCATGGTCGCCGAGGTGGTCACCGCCCACCTCACCGGCTCCCTGGCTCTCCTGGCCGACGCCGGGCACATGCTCACCGACTCCGCGGGCCTGGTGATGGCACTGGTGGCGGCGCACCTGTCCACCCGGCCCGCCACGGACCGCTCCACCTGGGGCCTCAAGCGCGTCGAGGTGCTCGCCGCAGCGGCGCAGGCCGGAATACTGGCCATCGTGGGAGTGCTCGTGGCCGTGCGCGCCGTGACCGACCTGGCCAGCCCGCCGCAGGTGGCCTCTGCCGGCATGCTCATCATGGGCGCTGCGGGCCTGGCCGCGAATCTCCTGTCCCTGCTGATCCTGGCCCCTTACCGGGAAGGCAGCCTCAACACGAGGGCGGCCTTCCTGGAGGTCCTCAATGATGCGCTGGGCAGCGTCGGGGTGCTGGCGGCCGCGGGCGTCATCTGGGCCACCGGCTGGACCCGGGCCGATGCCATGGCCTCCCTCCTCATCGCCGTCCTCATCGCGCCGCGAGCGCTGAGACTGCTCCGGGAGGCCGCCTCGGTGCTCCTGGAGCTCACGCCCGCCGAGCTGGACCTGGGCCAGGTGCGCGAGCACATGGAGAGCGTGGAGCATGTGGAGGAGGTTCACGATCTGCACGCCTGGACGGTGGCCACGGGACTGCCGGTACTCACCGCCCACGTGGTGGTGCGCGACCAGTGCCTGCGCGACGGCCACGCGCCCCGGATCCTCCACGCCCTGCAGGACTGCGTGACCGGACACTTCCCGGTCAGGGTCGAGCACGCCACCTTCCAGCTCGAGCCCGCCGGGCACCGCGAGCACGAGCACCTGGCACACTGAGCGCCCGGCTCACCGGGCCCTGCGGGCACCCGCCCGGCAGGTCCCACAGGCTACTACTGGCTCTTGCGGTAGCGCTTGCGGGTGGGCTCGGGGATGGGGACCGGATCGGCGCCCTCCAGGTGGTGGCGGGCGAAGGCCAGGGCGCTGGCCAGCCCCTCACGGCGCTGCGCCGGGCTCATCGAGCGGGTGGAGACCTCGACCACCACCTGGCCACCGCCCTTCTCGAAGCCGGTGGCCGCCAGGTGCTCCAGCACCCCGGCGCAGTCCTGGTTGCCCTGGCCGGGCAGGAGGTGGTCGTCCAGGGGCCCGGGCACGCCGTCGGTCAGGTGCAGGTGGCGCAGGGTGGGCCCCAGGGCGCGCGCCATCGCCAGGGCGTCGGATCCCGAGGTGGCGGCGTGGGAGATGTCCAGGGTCACCGACCGGTATCCCTGGCCCACCGGGTCCCAGGTGGGCGAGTAGGCCTGGAAGTCCCGGGTGGAGGGCGCCGAGCGCGGCCGCCAGGTGAACATGTTCTCCACTGCCAGGTGCATGCCCGTGGTGGCCTCGCGCTGGGCCACGCCCGCCACGAAGGAGCGGGCGTAGCGGGTCTGCCAGAAGAAGGGCGGGTGGAGCACCACGGTGCCGGCCCCCAGGTAGTGGGCCAGCTCGATGGAGCGGTCGATCTTGTCCCACGGGTCGACCCCGAACACCCCGCGGGTGACCAGGAGGGTGGGGGCATGGACCGCCAGGACCGGCTGGCCGTGCTCCTGGGCCAGGGAGGACAGGCGCACCGCGTCCTGGGTGGCCTTCTCGCTCCAGACCATGACCTCCACGCCGTCGTACCCCAGGGACTGGGCCAGGGCGAAGGTCTCCGCGGCATTGCCGGGATAGACCGAGGCCGTGGACAGGCCCACAGGGATGGCCATGCTCTTATTCCTCACCCTGGACACGATCGGAGCCGCCCCGGGAGGGGGGCCTGGCAAAAGGATCGTAGTCCGCCGGGACGGGCTCGGGGGCGGGTTCGGGGCTACCGGATCCCTGCCCCGCGGGCTCAGGGGTGCCCGGGACCGGCGCTGCCGTCCCCGGCCCGCTCGACGCCGACGCGCCAGGATCCTGCGGGGCCGCGCCCGGGCCCGCGGGCGCGTCACTGGGCGAGGTCCCGCCCTGGGGGGAGATCCGCACCCCGAAGCGCGGCTGCTCATCGGGGCGCGAGCCGAAGGCGGTGGGCCCGCCGGAGGCCTCGGCGCGGGCCCGGCGCCGCTCCTGGGCGCGCACGGCCGCCTGGCCGCCGCGGGTGAGGTTGCCGGGGACCTCGGCCAGGGCTAGGGCCGCCTCGCGAGCGTCCTGGGCGGCGATGATGGAGTAGCGCGAGGCCACCACCTGGCTGATGGAGGTGAAGTCGCGCCGTCCCCGGGTCATGGCGTAGCCCACCACCTGGAAGAGCACGCCCCAGACCACGCCCAGGGCCACGCAGCCCACCAGCGAGACGGTCGGGGTGGAGCCCGAGGGGCTGAACAGCGACATGACGGCGGCGAAGAGCACCCCAATCCACAGGCCGCTGCCCATGCCGGTGACCACCGCCCGACCCCAGCTCATGCGGCCGGTGATCCGCTCGACCTGACGCAGGTCGGTCCCGATGATCGAGAGGTACTGCACCGGGAAGCCCTCATCGGACAGCGCGTCCACGGCATGCTGGGCCTCGGCGTAGGTCGCGAAGGAGGCGATCTCCTCACCGCGCGGCATGGTGACGCCGCGGGAGGCGACCGTGGAGGGGCTCGACGGCGGGTAGGCGCTCATGGGCTGAATCGTCCCACGCGCGGGCGCGCGCGGGGAGGCGCAGCCCCGCCTTCACGCCAAGGGCGCATACTCTTGGCTTGTGGAGAACACCAGGATGCGCACGGGAAGCAGGGTCTTCGTCGCCCGACTCATCGGCACCTCCGTCTTCGATCCCCTGGGCGACGCGGTGGGCAAGGTCCACGACGTCGTCGTGCTGCTGCAGATGCGCGGCGAGCCACGGGCGGTGGGCTTCGTCATCGAGGTCTCCTCGCGGCGCCGCGTCTTCCTGCCCCTCTCGCGCGTGACGGCCATCGAGCCGGGGGCGGTCATCACCACGGGCCTGGTCAACATCCGCCGCTTCAACCAGCGCAATGTCGAGACCCTCGTGGTCGGCGAGCTGCTGGACCGGGTGGTCGACCTCAAGGACGGCTCGGGGAAGGTGACGATCCACGACGTGGCCATCGAGCGCGACCGGGGCATGGACTGGAAGGTCACCCGGCTCTTCGTCCAGCGGGGCTCGACCGGGCCCCTGGGGCTGCGGCGCGGGGAGACCTTTATCGTGCGCCCCGAGGAGGTCACCGGGCTGGCCGGCAGCGCCGAGCAGCAGGGCGCCACCGCCCTGCTGGCCACCATGGAGGACCTCAAGCCCGCCGACCTGGCCGACGTCCTGCGCGACCTGCCCCGGGCCAGCCAGCTGCGGGTGGCCGCAGAGCTGAGCGACGAGCGCCTGGCCGACGCCCTGGAGGAGCTGGGCAATGAGGCGGCCGTGGCCATCCTCTCGCGCCTGGAGGCCTCCCGCGCCGCCGATGTCCTGGATGTCATGCAGCCCGACGACGCCGCCGACCTGGTCGCCGAGCTCCCCCAGCTCAAGGCCGCCGAGCTCCTGGGCCTCATGGAGCCCGAGGAGGCCGAGGACGTGCGCCGGCTCATGGCCTATGACGAGTACACCGCCGGCGGCCTGATGACCACCGAGCCCATCATCCTGCCCCCCGAGGCCACTGTGGCCGCCTTCCTGGCCCATGCCCGCAAGGCGGAGATCACCCCGGCCCTGGCGGCCATCGGCTTCGTGTGCCGCCCGCCCCTGGAGTCGCCCACCGGCAGGCTCGTGGGCGTGGTCCACCTCCAGCGGGCACTGCGCGAGCGGCCCCAGCGGATGATCGGCTCGATCCTGGACACGCATGTGGACTCCGTCAACGCCGAGGACTCCATCGGCACGGTCACCCGCCTGCTGGCCACCTACAACCTCACGGCCCTGCCGGTGGTCGACGACGCCGGGCGCCTGCTGGGCGCGGTGAGCGTCGACGACGTCCTGGACCACCTCATGCCCGATGACTGGCGCGAGGCCGACGAGGCCGTCACCGACGAGACCATTGAGAGGAGCGCCAATGCCTGACCAGCTCGATCAGCCGCTTCCCAAGAACCGGGCGCGGTGGCTGCGCTGGACCCATCCCTCGCGCACCTCCCGCTCCGATACCTCCGGGCGGGTGGCCGAGGCTATTGCGCGCTTCTCGGGCACCCCCACCTTCCTCATCTGGCTGACGGCCTTCGTGGCGGTGTGGATGGCCTGGAACTCCTGGGGCCCCGAGGAGATGCGCTTCGACAAGGCCGAGCTGGGCTTCACGGCGCTGACCCTCATGCTCTCCCTCCAGGCCTCCTACTCCGCACCGCTGATCCTGCTGGCCCAGAACCGCCAGGACGACCGCGACCGGGTCACCGCCGAGCAGGACCGCCAGCGCGCCGAGCGCAACCTGGAGGACACCGAGTACCTCACCCGGGAGATCGCCTCCCTGCGCCTGGCGATGAATGACGTGGCCACGCGGGACTTCGTGCGCTCCGAGCTGCGGGATCTGCTCTCAGAGATCCTGGCGGAGGAGCAGCGCACCCGCGAGGAGATCTCCGAGCTGGCCGAGGAGGCCGAGGAGCCCCGCGAGGCCCGCGGGCCCGCGGCACCGGGGCGCCGCGCCGGCAGCATCGGCCCCGGGGGCAGGGGCGAGTGAGGCGCTCGTCGTATCCCCGTCACGTGCGATGGGCCACGGCACCGCCCCACCGGCCCGCTCTAGGATGGGCCTATGCCACGACCCACGCAAGAAGCCGTTCTGGAGGCCCTCGCCCGCGTTGACGACCCCGAGATCCGCCGCCCCATCACCGATTTGGGGATGGTCTCCTCGGTCGAGATCTCCGAGGACGGCGCCGTCGTCGTCGGGGTGCTGCTGACGGTGGCCGGCTGTCCCCTGAAGGACACGATCACCAGCGATACCCAGCGCGAGGTGGGCAAGGTCGAGGGCGTCACCGGCGTGACGGTCGAGATGGGGGTCATGAATGATGAGCAGCGCGCCGACCTGCGGCGGCGTCTGCGCGGCGGGGCCTCCGAGCCGGTCATCCCCTTCACCCAGCCCGGCAGCCTTACCCGCATCTATGCGGTGACCTCCGGCAAGGGGGGCGTGGGCAAGTCCTCGGTGACCGCGGGCCTGGCCGCGGCCATGGCCGCCCAGGGCCTGAGCGTGGGGGTGGTGGACGCCGACATCTACGGCTTCTCCATCCCCCGCATGCTGGGGGTCGAGCAGGTGCCCACCCAGCTCGACGGGATGATCGTGCCGCCCATCGCCCACGGGGTGAAGGTCATCTCCATCGGCATGTTCGTGGAGGACAAGCAGCCGGTGGTCTGGCGTGGCCCGATGCTGCATCGCGCCGTCCAGCAGTTCCTCACCGACGTGTTCTGGGGGGACCTGGACGTGCTCCTGCTGGACCTGCCCCCCGGCACCGGGGACGTGACGATCTCGGTGGCCCAGCTCCTGCCCAATGCCGAGATCCTGGTGGTCACCACCCCCCAGACCGCGGCGGCGGAGGTGGCCGAGCGCACGGGGCTCATCGCCACCCAGACCAAGCAGCAGGTGGTGGGCGTCATCGAGAACATGTCCTACATGCCCCAGCCCGACGGCTCGCGGGTGGAGATCTTCGGCTCGGGCGGGGGCCGTAAGGTCAGTGAGTCACTGGGGCAGGCACTGGGCTACGAGGTGCCACTCCTGGCCGAGCTGCCCCTGGACATCCGCATGCGCGAGGGCTCGGATATCGGCACCCCCGCCACCGTGGCCGATGAGGGCCGGCCCGCCGCTGATGCCCCGGCGGCCCAGGAGCTGTCCCGGGTGGCGCAGCGGCTCACCCATCGCGCCCGGGGCCTGGCGGGCCGCAGCCTGGGAGTGACCCCGGCCTGAACGGGGGTGCACCTCCGCAGTGTCGCCCCTCTGGACACGGATTCACCCCCTTCGGAGGGGCGAATCCGCGTCTTGATGGGGTGAACTACGGCCTGCCGGTCTGGAGATCAGGGGGTCAGGACTCGACCGTGGCGCTGGCGGCCTGCGCCCGGGTGCGGGCGGCGGAGTTGGCGGCCCGCACGATATCGCGCGGGGACAGGGGGCGCACGACGCCGGCGCTCTGAGGGCCATGCTCGGCAGTCGCATCACCCGGTTCGGCGCCCTGGGCACCGGAGTCCACAAGACTGGTGGGGACGGGCGCTGGAGCCGCCTTCTCCTGCGGGTCGTCCTCCTGCGCAGCCTCCTTGCCGGCCTCGTCCTGCCCCTCAGCCGGGACACTGTCGTTCTGCTCAGCGCCGCCCTGCCCAGCGGCGGACTCAGCCGGCTCAGCCGGCTCGGCAGACTCAGCCGACTCGACTGACGCAATCGGCTCAGCCGCGGCATCGGGCTGGTCCATCGCTGAGGAGGGCTCGTCGACGGCCGGCTCAGGTGAAGCGGCCGGCTCGGCCTCAGCGGCAGCCGGCTCAGCCTCAGCGGCGCTGTCAGCACTGTCAGTGGCGGCCTCAGCCGCGGAGCCGGCTGCGGACTCATCCTCCTCGGCGGCCGGCTCAGCCTCGGCGGCGCTGTCGGCAGCCTTGAGGGCCTCGGCCTTCTTCTGGGAGATCTGGTTGCTCAGGGAATTGGCCCGATCCTGGGCGACGGCATCACCCACGGCCTTGGCGGCGGCATCGGAGGTCTCCTTGGCGGCGTCGGCCACGGAGCGGAAGGGCTGGGTCAGGTCCTTGCGGATGGCCTCGATGTCCTCACCCAGGGCGTCGCGCACGATCCTGCGCGGGTCGTACTGGCGCGGGTCCAGGCTGGACAGGTCGAGGTCGGCCAGCTCGGGCCCGACTTCCTCGGCGATCTGGGAGCGGGCGCTGTCCAGGAACAGGCGCAGCTGGCGCACCATGCGGGTGAGCTGGCGCGTGTACTCGGGCAGGCGCTGGGGCCCGACCACCACCACCGCCACCAGCATGATGACGAGGAACTCCGATCCTGAAATGCCGAACACGCGCTCAGTATAGGGATCCGGAACCCATGGCTCATGCGCCCGCCGGTCAACCGCGGCGCAGCCCACGCCGCCGCAGGCCGGCACCAGGCGATGCGGGCCGGGCAGGCGGCGCAGAGCTGGGGGCGGGAGTCGGTGCACAATGCCGCCGGTGCGTCGGGCGGCTTCGCGGGGCGCGGGATCACATGGCGGCCGGCACCGCCTGGACCCGCCGGGCGCTGCGTGCCAGTTCCCGTCAGGCGCCCTGATTCCTGGAACAATGGCGGCCAGGGCCGCACCTGGCGGCCCGCGGCAGGAAAGAGGCTCATGGTGAGTGCGGACAAGACGCTGAGCTGGTCCTACACGGAGGACTTCAGTGTGGAGGACGAGGCCACCGCCCAGGCCCGGATGCGGGGGCTGGAGCTCGGCATCACCCCGGTGTCCCCGGGCACCGGGGCCTGTCTGCGCATGCTGGCCGCCTCGGTGGGGGCCAAGTCCGTGGCGGAGGTCGGCACCGGCACGGGCGTCTCGGGGTTGTGGCTGCTGGGCGGGATGGGGCCCGACGGCGTCCTGACCACCCTGGACATCGAGCCCGAGGTCCAGCGCGAGGCCCGCTACGCCTTCGACGCCGCGGGATACCCCACCTCTCGCACCCGCATCATCCAGGGGCGCGCCTCCGACGTCATGCCCAGGATGGCGGCGCGCACCTACGACATGGTGGTGCTCGACGTCGACCCTCAGGAGGCGGCCTATCTGGCCCGCGATGCGCTGCGCATGCTGCGGGTGGGCGGGGTGCTGGCCGTGACCCGGGCCCTGTGGAATGACCATGTGGCCGACCCTGCCCGGCGCGACGCGGTGACGGTGGCGGCCCGCGAGCTGGGCAAGGCCCTGCGCGACTCCGAGGCGCTGCTGACCACGCTGCTGCCCGTGGGCGACGGCCTGCTGGTCACGGTGCGCCGGGCCTGAGGGCCGTGGTCATCCCGCGGCCCTGCGACAGGCACCCCTGACCATCGACGCCGCGTCCCCGGCTTCGCCCGGGCCGAGCCCGCCCAGAGAGGGAGCGCGGGCGCAACACAGAAGGACCAGACCCCGAGGGGCCTGGTCCTTCACGCTTGAGCCAGGACGGCGAGCAGCGGCGGCTCAGCTCTTGGCGCTGGCCAGGGAGTCACCGAACTCGGCCAGGGCATCGCCGAGCTCCTTGACCTCGTCCGCCGTGATCTCCAGGACAAGGCGACCACCGCCCTCAAGCGGGACCCGCATGATGATCGCTCGGCCTTCCTTGACAACCTCAAGAGGTCCGTCGCCGGTCCGGGGCTTCATGGCAGCCATGTGCTCACCTTTCGTCACGTGGCACGGATTCATCACCGTGCAACCTTTCTTAGTCTACTCCATGAAGGGCATCGCTATCGAATGGTTCGCCGGCCATGACGCGCCTCACGCCGAGCCCCGGCAGCCGCCCGCCTGGGCCCGCCCTGGGGACTCGCGCTCAGGCGGGCTGCTCGCCCCGGATCCTCCGGGCGGCGCCGACGACGAAGTCCACGGCCTCCTGCGCGGTATCCACGACCTGGATGAGGTCGGGATCCTGGGGGGAGATCATGCCGCGCTCGACGACGGTGCTGCGCATCCACTCCAGCAGCCCCGACCAGTAGCCGGAGTCGACCAGGACGATGGGGAAGGAGGAGACCTTGCGGGTCTGGACCAGGGTGAGGGATTCGAAGAGCTCATCGAGGGTGCCCATGCCTCCGGGCATGACGACGAATCCGTCGGAGTACTTCACGAACATGGTCTTGCGGGCGAAGAAGTAGCGGAAGTTGATGCCCAGATCCACATACTCGTTGAGGCCCTGCTCGTGGGGCAGCTCAATGCCCAGCCCCACCGAGACCCCGCCCGCATTGTGCGCGCCCCTGTTCGCGGCCTCCATCATTCCCGGGCCGCCCCCGGTGATGACGGCGTAGCCGGATCGCGCCAGCCCCGAGCCGATCTCCTGGGCCGTCTGGTAGGCGGGGTCGGTGGGGGCGGTGCGCGCAGAGCCGAAGACGCTGATGGCCGGCCCCAGCTCGGCCAGGGCGCCGAAGCCCTCGACGAACTCGGACTGGATGCGCAGGACGCGCCAGGGGTCGGAGTGGAGCCAGTCGGTCTCATCGCTCTGGCTCAGCAGGCGCTCGTCGGTGGTCTGCTCGGGGATCTGGGTGCCTCGCAGCAGCACCGGGCCCCGGTGGTAGGTCTGTCGTGCCATAGCCGCATGATCCCCTACCGCGCTCACCGGCGCCTGATCGACACCCGGATGCCAGCCGGTTCGCACCCTCCCCCGCTCTCCCGGACCCACGCCGGGTCAGCGCGGGTGAGTGGTCCGGACTGGAGCGCCGAATCTGCGTCGCTTGGCGCAATGGGCGTCACTTGGCGGAAAAGGCGACACTTGTAGGCGACGTCGATTCCTGTGATGTCTCGGGACATGGGTGACAGTTCTGTGTCAGGACATAGGTGACGGTTGGTGTGTCAGGACTTCGGTGACGTTTGTGTCTGGTAGTGGGCTGGTCCGTCTGGGGGGTTGGGGGTGTGGGGGGAGACGTAGGTGATGCCGGGGGCGGGCCAGGTGTACTGGGCCAGGACCTGGCCGCCGGGGATGGTCAAGACGATCGTTTCGGGGTCCCAGGTGATCTCGACTTCGTATCCGGCGTGGGCTGTGGAGACCAGGAAGACGATGGATTTGAGGCGGGCGGTGCCGTTGGCCTGGATCCGGCTTCGTCGTTGACCGCGCTGGGGGGTCCTGGAGCGGGGTGGTGGCTTGCGGGTGGTGGGCGTCGCGCCGGGGATGAGGGGCTCGTCGCTGGCTGTGCTGGGGCGCGGGGCGCGGCGATGGGGGTGGCGGCCCAGGCCTGGGCCGGGGTGATGTGCCCGGGTAGGCCCTGGTGGGGGCGCTCGTTGTTGTAGATGCGGTCGAAGGTGTCGACCTGGGTCTGGAGGGCCTCGATGGATTCGGCCAGGGGCTGGGCGTCGAGGTAGCGCAGGAGGGTGGAGTGGAAGCGCTCGTTCTTGCCCTGGGTGGTGGGCTTGTAGGGCTTGCCGGTGATGGGTTCGACGCCCAGGGTGCGGATGTGCTCGACCAGGGCGCCGCGCCGGCCCCGCCTGGTGGGGCCCAGTGCGGCCCCGTTGTCGGTCAGTAGTCTTTGGGGCACCCCGTAGCGTGCCATGGCCGTATCGAAGGTGGCGATCGCCGCGGTGCTGGTCTGGCCCTGGGCGGCCAGGGATGCCAGCGCCAGGCGGGAGTGGTCGTCGATGAGCTGGAAGATCACGCATGTGCGGCCGCCAGCGAGCACGTAGGCCGTGGCGTCCATCTGCCAGCAGGCATTAGGCGCGGGGTAGACGAAGCGCCTCCAGGCCGCCCTGGGTTTCTTGGACGGCTCGATGCGCGCCAGGCCCCGTTCCCGGAACAATCGCGCTAGCCAGGCCGGGGAGGGGGCGTCCAGGCCCATCTGCTTCATCTTGTCGTGCACCGAGACGGGCCCATGATCCAGGCCCGAGGACGCTAGTGAGGCGCGTACCGCCGCTGCCTGGTCCTTGATCTGCTCTCCCAGCGCGGTGGGGCTGGTCCTGGGCCGGCGTGACAGGGGCTCCAAGACGGCGGCCTGGCCCATCTGCTCGGCACGGCGACGCAGTTTGTAGAAGGTGTTGCGGCTGAGGCCGTGCTCAGCGCAGAACGAGGTCAGAGCCTGTCAAGTTTTCTGTGTAAGCGGGTGGGTTAGAGGTAGGGGTTGATGCGGTCGGGGTAGGCGGTGGTGAGTTGGGCCAGGGCCTGCTTCCAGTTGGTGGTGGTCTGGCCTTCGATGAGGTGGCCCTTGGCACGCCTGTCGGGGGCGCGTTTGCCGGTCTCCTTGGCTCGTTCGTAGGCGCGGTTGTCCTCGATGTCGCAGATGGTCAGCCACAGCAGCTTGGTGGCGGCTTCGTCGGAAGGGAAGTGGCCTCGGTTCTTGGTGACCTTGCGCAGCTGGTAGTTCAGCGACTCGATACTATTAGTGGTGTAGATCACTCGTCGCAGGGCCGGGGGGAAAGCCAGGAAAGGGGTGAACCGTTCCCAAGCCCGCTCCCAGGTCGCCGCGGTCTGGGGGTACTTACCGCCCAGGTCGCTGGAGGCGAAGTCCTCCAGGGCCTGCCAGGCGGCCTCCTGATTGGGGGCGGTGTAGACCGGCTTGAGGGCCGCGGCGACCTTCCTGCGATCGGCGTAGGACACAAAGCGCATGGAGGCCCTGATCAGGTGGTACCCGCGCAGGTCTGGACCACTGAGTCGGGCCAGGTCGCTTCGATGGCCTCGGGCAAGCCTGTTAGCCCATCACAGCATACGATCAGCACGTCAGACACGCCCCGGTTGGCCAGATCGGCGCATACGTGGGCCCAGAAGGAAGCTCCCTCGTCGGCCCGGGGCCCAGATGCTTAAGGCACATGCTTGATGCCCTCCATATCCACGCCGATGGCGATATGAGCGGCACGATTGGCCACCCGATTGCCCTGGCGGATCTTGATCCTGATGGCATCCAGGTAGACCACCGGGTAGAAGGCCTCCAGCGGGCGCTGCTGCCAGTCCATGACCGCCCCAGCGCACCGCGTCAGTGATCCTGGGGTGATCGTCGCACTGGACAGGTCCACCCCCAGCGTCTTACGCAGGTGATGGGAGATGTCGCGCACTTCTCAATCCCCCCGGGCGTACCAGGCCTGGTGATTCACACGCATCCAACCCGTCCATCGGGCGCTGACCCTTGCGCACCAGGCGCGGGGTAAAGCTCCCCGCCCGGTCCCGGGGGACCTCGATCTCGAAGGACCCCACCTCCGAATCGATGGTCTTAGTGGTGGTGCCATTGCGGGCGTTACCCCTGGCCTCGGTGGTGGGCTCGCCCTTGGCATAGCCCAGGTGGTCACCTGGCTCGGCGCGCAGCCCGGCCTCCAAGGACTCCTTGAGCAGTGCGGGCAGCAGCCCGTCCTGACCAGTCAGAGGCGTCGAGCCCTCACGGATCTGGGCCAACAGCCCATCAAGAGCACCAGAGTCCCGAAGCTCAGCAGCCACCTGAGCACCAGAAGCAGGAACAGTCTTGTCATCCATCACAGTCATCAGTGTGCCAGTCCTTCCAAGAAGGCTTACACAGAACAGTTAACACGCCCCGAGGTCACCGCCCCGCGCGGGGCGTCATCGGGCCAGTTAGCGATCGCCAGACGGATACGGGGGTCAACGGGTTTGCTCACCAGCCCATCGAAGTGTCACCACCACGCCCCCTCAAAGCGTCACCCATGTCCTGAGGCAGAACTGTCACCTATGTCCCTAGACATAACAGGAATCGACGTCGCCTACAGGTGTCGCCTTTTCCGCCAAGTGACGCCCATTCCGCCAAACGACGCGCTTCTTGCTCCGCCGACGCCCCGCCAGTCCCGTGCTCACCCAGACCGCGGGCACCAGCATGCTGGGCGCCGCCAGAGTCTCCAAAGACCAACCACCAGAGAACCCACCGGGAGTCCCCAGCGCTGACACCCACCCGGCCCCCTGCCTGCGCTCCTGTCGGCGCAAGCTCAGGACGGCCCCGATGGTCGGCGGCAAGCCAGGAACGGGTACCCCAGCGCCTCGCCGCAAGCACTTCCGCAACAGAACCCAGTCAGCTCAGCCAGGTGCGCAGGATGGCGGCGACGTCCTCGATCTGGTTCACGGGGCAGTGCTCGTCGTCGGTGTGGCAGAGCATGGGGTCGCCGGGGCCCAGGTTGATGGCCGGGATGCCGGCGGCGGAGAAGCGGGCGACGTCGGTCCACCCGTACTTGGGGCCCACGTCCCCGCCCCGGGCGCGCACGGCCTCGATGAGCTCGGCGGCCATGGGCGTCTCCAGGCCGGGGCGGGCCGCAGGGGACAGGTCGTCGACGACGACCTCAACCTCCCCCGAGCCGGCAGTGATGACGGGGGCGTGCTCATCGCCGTCGGCGGGCAGCCCCGCCAGGATGCGCAGAGCGCGGTCCAGGGCCTCCTGGGCGCTGAGGTCGGGGGCGAAGCGGTAGTTGACGCTCAGGCGGCAGCGGTCGGGGATCGTGTTCATGGCTATGCCCGCGGCGATGTCCACCACGGAGAAGCCCTCCCGGTAGACCAGTCCCTCCACCTCCACCTCGCGCACCGGGGCGGTGGCGGCCCGCTCGATGAGCGGGGCTGCGGCATGGACCGCGTTGACGCCGCGCCAGGAGCGCCCCGAGTGGGCGGCCAGGCCGTGGACGGTCAGGATGAGGCGCAGGGTGCCATTGCACCCGCCCTCGATCTGGGCCCCGGTGGGCTCGGCCAGCACCGCGAAGTCCGCCTCCAGCCACTCGGGCCGCTCGCGCAGCACCCGCCCCAGGCCGTTGAGGTCACTGGTGACCTCCTCGTTGTCGTAGAAGACCCAGGTGGCGTCGCGACTGGGACTGCTCAGCGTGGCGGCCAGGTGGAGGAGCACGGCCACGCCGCCCTTCATGTCCACGCTGCCGCGCCCCCAGATGACCTCCTGACCCTCGCGCTCCTCCAGGCGCCCGGGCACATTGCCGGTGTGGTGGGAGACGGGCACGGTGTCCAGGTGCCCGGCGATGACCACGCGCTCGGGGCGCCCCAGGCTGGTGCGGGCCACCACCGTGTTGCCGTGGCGCAGCACCTGAAGGTGGGGCAGGGCCTCCAGCGCCTCCTGGACGGCGTCGGCCAGGGGGCCCTCACAGCCCGAGACGCTGAAGGCGTCCACGAGGGCCAGGGCGATCTGGGCGGGGGTGGCCGCATCGGGGCCGCTCAGGGACGGCAGGCGGAGGGCCAGGGGCGACGGGTGCGGTGAGGCGGGGATCGGGGCGCTCATGCCCCCAGGCTAGAACGGCGCGCCGGGCCGCGGGGCGGCTGCGGCGGGTCATGCGGTCGGCGATGCGCCTGGCGGCAGGGTCGGGCCCGGGACGCACTGGGAGCGCACCGGGCGCTGGCCGGGCCGGTCGGGGCTACTGTGTGCCGGTGAGCCCTGAGATCCGCATCCTGCGCGAGGACGACCCTGAGCACGACGCCCTGCTGGACCGGGGCTGGCGGGTGGTGGCGACCTCCTGGGGCGCGCGCCTGAGCCTGACCGACGACGCCGATCCGGCCCCCTTGCGCCGTCGGGTCGAGGAGGCCGAGGCCCTGGGCTACCGGGTCCTGGAGCTGGGGGCCCAGGAGGCCGGGGAGGCCGTCGCCCTGGATGCGGCCTGCGCCGAGGACTACCCCTGGACCCCGGCCACGGGCCACCAGGACCTGGATCCTGAGGAGCTGGCCCGCGCCCTGGCGGGGCGGGCGGCTCGGGCCTTCGGCGCCCGCGGCCCCGACGGCGCCCTGGTGGCTCTGACGATCCTGGAGCCCCTGGAGGACCGCTGGGAGGTGGACCGCACCTGCGTGGCGGGTGCCCACCGGCGCCGGGGCCTGGCGGTGGCCGTCAAGGCGGCCTCGATCCTGGCGACCTTCGCTCAGGGCGCGCGCAGGTGGGGCACGGGCGGCGCGGCGGTCAACCGGGGCTCCCTGGCGGCCAACCGCGCCCTGGGCTTCGAGCTGGAGCCCCTGTGGCACTCCCTGGAGGCGCCCCGGAGGGCGTGATCCGGGTCAGCGTCCACGCAGGGTGCGGTCTCGCCTCGGCGACCGCCCCCTGCCTCCCCTCGATCCGCATCGACGCCGGCCGCCCCGTCCCGCACCCATGTCAGCCACCCAGTCTGCTTTCTGGAAAATCTCAGGATTCTCACACCACAATGGCCTCGCGCCTGTGTCTGGAAACACCCGTGAGCGCCGTCATGATCAGCGTTCCATGCTCCGAGGTCACGGTAGCGTGCCGTGCATGACCCAGTCTCTTGAGCAGGATCTCGACGCCGCCGTCACGTCTTGGATCGCCGAGGACCCCGACCCGGTCACGCGGGCCGAGCTCGACGGGCTCCTCCAGGCCCACCGCAGCGGTCAGGCCGAGGCCACCGCCGAGCTGGCCGACGCCTTCGGCTCCACCCTGGCCTTCGGCACCGCCGGGCTGCGAGGGAGACTGGGAGGGGGCCCGGCGCGCATGAACCGGGTCGTGGTCATCCGGGCCGCCGCGGGCCTGGCCGCCTACCTGCGCGAGCAGGTCGGGGAGGGCTTCACCGCGATCATCGGTTATGACGCCCGGTACGGCTCAGCCCAGTTCGCCCGTGACACGGCCTCGGTCATCACCGGCGCCGGGGGGCGGGCGCTCCTGTTCGACTCGCACTGCCCCACCCCGGTGCTCGCCTTCGCCCTGAGGCATCTGGAGGCCGACGCCGCGGTCATGGTCACCGCCTCCCACAACCCTCCCCAGGACAACGGCTACAAGGTCTACCTGGGCGGCCGGGCGGTCTCGGACTGGGGCCAGGGCGCCCAGATCGTGCCGCCCTATGACGAGCGGATCGCCGCGGCCATCGAGGCGGTCGGCCCCCTCAGCGATGTGCCCATGCCCGAGCAGGGGTGGGAGGTGGTGGATCCGGCAATCCGCGAGGAGTACCTGGAGCGGGTCACCCAGGCCGCCTGCACCCGGAGGATCGCCCCGTTGAGGATCGTCCTGACCGCCATGCACGGCGTGGGCGGCCCCCTGTGCCGCCAGGCCCTGGAGCGGGTCGGCTTCGACGACATCGTGGAGGTGGCCGAGCAGTTCGAGCCCGACCCGGACTTCCCCACCGTCCCCTTCCCCAACCCCGAGGAGCCCGGCGCCCTGGACCTGGCCATGGCCCTGGCCCGCAAGGTCGACGCGGATCTCATCATCGCCAACGACCCCGACGCCGACCGCTGCTCGGCGGCGATCCCCGACCCCTGTGCCGAGGGCGGCTGGCGCCAGCTCACCGGCGATGAGGTGGGCGCCCTCCTGGGCGAGCAGGCCGCCGAGTTGGCGGCCTTCGCCGGCACCGGCGTCCTGGCCAACTCCATCGTCTCCTCTCGGCTGCTGCGCCGCATCGCCCAGTCCCACGGCCTGGGCCACCGCCAGACGCTCACGGGCTTCAAGTGGATCAGCCGGGTGCCGGACCTGGTCTTCGGCTATGAGGAGGCACTGGGCTACTGCGTGGATCCGACGGCGGTGCGGGACAAGGACGGGATCTCCGCCTCGGTGTGCCTGGCCTCCCTGACCTCGGTGCTCAAGCAGCAGGGCCGCAGCATCCCCGACCTGCTGGACCGCCTGGCCCGGGACCACGGCCTGCACGCCACCAGCCCCCTGAGCCTGCGCGTGGAGGATCTGAGCATCATCACCGAGACCATGGAGCGGCTGCGCTCCGGCGGTGCTCCCGCCAGGCTGGCGGGCTCCCCGGTGGTTGAGGAGATCGATCTGCTCGACGGCGCCCCGGACTGCACGGGGGATCGACTGCCGCCCACCAATGGGCTGGTGTGGACCACCGCGGCCGACGACCGGGTCATCATCCGGCCCTCGGGCACCGAGCCCAAGCTCAAGTGCTACTGCGAGGTGATCCTGCCGGTGGGCAAGCAGGACGATATGGCCGCCCTGCGCCGGGCCGCGGCCCAGCGCCTGGAGGAGATCAAGTCCGACCTGCGCGGGGTGCTGGGGATGGGCTGAGCCCTCCCGGGGCCTGTTGCCGCATCGTCGTCCACTGCCGGGGATCCTACCGGCTCTCGCCCACCCGTCGGCGCAGCAGGCGGGGCAGCACCCCGTGCCGGGGCGAGCCCAGGTAGGCGGCCAGGAAGGCCAGCGCCTGGCACACGGTCACCCACCCGGCGGCCG
Source organism: Actinomyces capricornis (assembly GCF_019974135.1). Classification (NCBI taxonomy): domain Bacteria; kingdom Bacillati; phylum Actinomycetota; class Actinomycetes; order Actinomycetales; family Actinomycetaceae; genus Actinomyces; species Actinomyces capricornis. The sequence goes on along the minus strand of NZ_AP025017.1, from coordinate 2,251,073 downwards.
AGGCATTCGTCCAGTACGCGATGTAGAGGCCCACCACTGTGCAGACCGTCGCGATCAGCGGGGCGATGAGGAGCATCCGCCCCATCCGGTCGGTCAGCAGGTGCGCCGTCGTGCCCGGGACGATGAGCATGGCCACCACCAGGATGACGCCCACGACCTGGAGCGCCACGATCGTGGTCAGCGCGAGCAGCACCAGCAGGAGCGCATTGATGCGCCCCGGGCGCAGCCCGATGGCATGGGCATGCACCCGGTCGAAGGCGAAGAGCGTCAGATCCCTGCGCCGCGCGAGGAGCACCACCGCCACCCCGAGGGCCAGGACCAGCACCATGGTCCGGTCCGCCGGCGAGATGCCCAGGACATTGCCGAAGATGATCGAGTTGAGGTCCGTGTTCGAGGGGTAGCGGGACTTCAGGATGAGGCCGGTGGCGAAGAAGCCCGTGAAGACCACCCCGATCGCGGCGTCCCCCTTGACCCGGCTCGTATCGCGCAGCACCCCGATGAGCCCCACCGAGGCCAGCCCGAAGACGAGGGCACCCACGGTGAAGGGCAGCCCGAGCATGTAGGCCAGGACCACCCCGGGCAGCACCGCATGGGAGACGGCGTCCCCCAGCAGGGACCAGCCGATGAGCACCAGCCAGCAGGACAGCAGCGCGCACACGATCGCCGCGGCCGCGGCCACGATGAAGGCGTTGACCATGAACCCGTAGGCGAAGGGCTCGGTCAGAAGGGTCAGGAGGTCGCTCATCGCAGCATCCCCTCCCCCGCGCCGGGCTCGGTGCCGAAGGCGCGGGCGACATTCTCGCCGGTCAGCACCTGGGCGGTGGGCCCGGCGGCCAGGATGCGGCGGCTGAGCAGGACGACGTCGTCGGTCAGTGCCCGCAGCGAGCCCAAGTCGTGGGTGGACAGGAGGATGGCGCAGCCCTCGGCCGCCAGCTCGCGAAGGAGCGCGGTGATGGCGGACTCGCTGGCCCGGTCCACCCCGGCGAAGGGCTCATCGAGCAGCAGGAGCCTGGCGCCCTGGGCGATGCCCCGGGCCACGAAGGCCCGCTTGCGCTGCCCGCCGGACAGGGCCCCGATCGGGCGGGCGGCCAGGGCGGTCAGGCCCGTGCGCTCCATGGCGGCCTCCGCCGCCTCCTGGTCGGCGCGCGAGGGGCGGCGCAGCAGCCCCATCCGCCCGTAGCGGCCGGTCATGACCACCTCGCCCACGGCGATGGGGAAGTCCCGGTCGACGGCGTCCTCCTGGGGGACGTAGCCCACCAGTCCTCGGCCCCGGGCCGCACGCCCGTCCAGACCCGCGACGGCGATGGTTCCGGCATCGGGGCTCAGCAGGCCCATGATGGCCTTGAAGAGCGTGGACTTGCCCGAGCCGTTGGTGCCCACCAGTCCGCAGACACGGCCCCGGGCGACCTCCAGGCCCACGTCCTCCAGGGCGCGGAGGCTGCCGTAGCTCACGCTCAGGCCGTCGACTTTCAGGACCGGCTCCTGGCCGGGGGCCGCCGCATCCCGGCTCACTGCGAGGCCTTCCCGGTCAGGGCCGCGGTGATCGTGGCCGCGTCGTAGCGGATGAGGTCGAGGTAGGTGGGCGCATCGCCGTCGGCGTCGGTCAGGGAGTCCACGTACAGGGTGCCGCCGAAGGCGGCCCCGGTCTCAGAGGCCACCTGCCGCATGGCCTTGTCGTTGACGGTCGACTCGCAGAAGACGGCGGGGACCTGACTGGAGCGCACCAGCTCGACCGTGGCGGCCACCTGCTGGGGGGTCCCCTCGCTCTCGGCATTGACCGGCCACAGGTACCCCTCGCTCAGGCCCGCGTCGGCCGCCAGGTAGGAGAAGGCACCCTCACAGGTGACCAGGACCCGCTGGGACTGCGGCAGGCCGGAGATCGTGGCGACCATGTCGTCCTTGACGGCTTGGAGCTCGGCCTTGTAGGCCTCCCCGTTGGCCTGGAAGTCGGAGGCGTGGCTGGGGTCGAGCTCGCTGAAGGCCTCGACCATGACGTCCACGTAGGACTGGGCGTTGGTCGGGCTCATCCAGGCGTGCGGGTTGGGCTGGCCGGCGTAGGCGTCGGAGGCGATGCTGACGGGCTCCACGTCCTGGCTCAGGGTGACGGTCCTGGCCTGGGAGCTCGCCGTGAACTGCTCGAACCAGCGCTCCAGTCCCAGCCCGTTGTTGAGGATGAGGTCGGCACCGGCGGCCGCCTTGATGTCCTCGGGGGTTGGCTCGTAGTCGTGGATCTCGGCACCCGGCTTGGTGATGGAGCGGACCTCCAGGTGCTCCCCGGCGACCTGCCTGGCCATGTCCGCGATGACGGTGAAGGTGGTGAGCACCACCGGCTTGCCGGAGTCCCCGCCGGAGCGGGCCGTGCCGCAGGCGGCCAGGAGCGGGAGGGCCAGGGTGAGGGCCGCCAGGACGGCGATGGCCCGACGCAGGGGGATGACGACGGTTCTCATGCCCTCATCATAGTTTCGGGCACCCGAAACTATGCAAGTCGAGTGGCCCTGTTGCACATCTTCACCTGCCCCGCATCGGCGAGTCCGCAGCATCATGCGGGCCGAGCCGGGGCGCCGGATCGGTCCCGAAGATGTGCAGCAGGAGGGCCGCTGCACATCTTCGGCCGCCCTCAGCGCAGGCGCCGGATGCGGATCCGCATGATTCCGGCATTCGCCTCATCGGCCAATGGGTGAAGATGTGCAGCGCCCCGGGCGTGGCCGGTGGGATCGCCGGCCGTTGGGGGCCGGAGGTGTGGGACTGCTGGGCCTCAGCCCTCCATCTCCTCCAGGATGGCGGCACTGGAGGACAGGCCCAGGCGGCTGGCCCCGGCCTCGACCATGGCCAGGGCGTCGGCCGCGGTGCGGATACCGCCGGAGGCCTTGACCCCCAGGCGATCCCCCACGGTGGCGCGCATGAGGGCCACCGCATGGGTGCTGGCTCCCCCGGCCGGGTGGAAGCCGGTGGAGGTCTTGACGAAGTCGGCCCCCGCGGCCTCGGCCGCGCGGCAGGCGGCGACGATCTGCTCATCGTCAAGGGCGGCGGACTCGATGATGACCTTGAGCAGGGCGCTCCCGCAGGCCTCCTTGACCGCGCGGATATCGGCCTCGACCTCGGACCAGCGCCCCTGGGCGGCCAGGCCCAGGTTGATGACCATGTCCACCTCCTGGGCGCCCTTGGCCACGGCGTCGGCCGCCTCGGCGGCCTTGACGGCGGTGGCGTGGGCGCCGCTGGGGAAGCCGCAGACCGTGGCCACATGCAGGCCCTCGGGAACGGAGACGGGCAGCATGCTCGGGGAGACGCATACCGAGTACACGCCCAGCTCGGCGCCCTGGGCCACGAGGGCCTCCACCTGCTCGGCGGTGGCCTCGGGCTTGAGCAGCGTGTGGTCGATGAGGCTGGCGATCTGGGCCCGCGTGGTCATGGATGGTCCTTCCGGTAGGCGTGAGCGGATCACTGGAGTGGATCGGTGCGAAGCAGGATGCGGGCGCCGGCGCCCGCCGACCCAGCCTACGCGGCCCGGGCCGCAGGCAAGCCCCAGGGTCGTGGTCCGCGGCCTGTCACGGGTCAGCCGCCGCCGAGGCCTGCCAACCGGTGCCAGCTGCCGTCAGTCGGGGTCAGTCGGGTTCGGCCGGGGTCAGGAGGGCGAGGATGCGGGGCCAGCCGCCGAGCTGTCGTGGACCGGGCGATCGTGGATCGCGGGGGGCCAGGAGGTCGAGTGCCCGCACGCTGCCGCTGCCGGGCTCGTAGAGGTGCACCGCTCCCGGACCGGGGTCGCGCTGGCCGATGAGGGCCCAGGGCAGGGCGAGCACATAGTGCCGGGGCACGACCAGGCTCCCGCACGCCCGGGCCGATAGCCCGGCCAGCCCCGGGGCGCCCCGGTCCAGGCGCAGGGGCCCTCCGGTCAGGAGCAGGGCGGGGCGCCCGCGCGCCAGCTGGCGGCGCATCTCCTCGACCTGCTCCGGCCAGTGCGGGCCGTGGTCGCGCACCCAGCGCACCTCGTAGCGCATGGCCCGCCCTGGGCGCACCGGGGAGGCGGGGGCGGGGGATGCGTCAGGCGCTCTGGGGCCTGCGGGGGCGGCGGACCCGGCCGGCAACGGCTTCGCCGATGCGGCGCCGGTCGTGCTCATGGCCCGACCCACCGCCCAGGGCGTGGAGCCCAGGGCCCGAGGCCAGGATGCCAGCCACAGGCCCGCACTGTTGATGGTGCGCTGGAGGGTCTTCTGGCGGCGGTTGAGGGCCTCAGCCAGCAGGGCGCCGGTGGTGGGTCTCGCACCAGGGCTCACGCCCCTGTCCAGGGCCCGCCCCAGCCTGCGGCCCTCCTGGTCGTCGAGGAGGAGCCTGGCGGCGAGCAGGCAGGCGGCGCCGCAGGTGGTGGCATCGGCCTGGGTCATGGTCACCGCATCGCCGGCCTGGGAGAAGCGCCCAACGCGCAGGCGGGAGTTGGCCACTCGGATCCGGGGCTCGGTGACGACCACTGGCGCCACCCCTGCCACTGGGCCCGGCGGCTGAGGGCCCTGCGAAACCGGCGCCCCGCTCGTCACGCTCCCTGACGCCGCTGCCTGAGTCGATGGCGAGTCGCAGGAGGAGGCTGATGCGGTCTCTCCGGAGGCGGGGAGCCGGTCAGCAGGGTGGTCTGCGGGAGCCATGCCACCATCGTAATCCCCCGCCCGCCCGGAGCTTTCCGGGCGTCCTCCCGAGTCCCATCATAGAGATCGCAACCAAACCGCAAGACGCTTCATGGGATGAGCCGCTCTCAGGGACGGCGCATGCTCTCAGAATGCGGATAGCGCCAAGAATCCGTGGGCCCGCGATAAGCGATGCTCAGTGCCGGTAGTGCACCGCCCTCATTGTACTAACGAACACGTCCCTCATCATCGCCATTCGGAGGTCGAGCTCCTCGGGAGGAAGACCGTCCGGAATTTCAGCAAGAAGACGCCCCCATTCCAGTACCCCCACTAGTTCGAGGGGGTCGATATCAAGATGCCTTGTGGGAAGATGCACCACCCCTGTAGCACTCTCCACCCTCAAACGCTCAAGAATGGATAGAGAGGCATAATCAGGATGATTCTTCTTCAGCATGACAACAACATGATCGCCGCGAATATAGGAACCGCCGATGAGACTCCAGGGCAAGAACAGTGCAGGCAGCCAGGTCGTCCTGTCGACGACCCCCTCTCGATCGATGATCATTCCCACACCCCGAAGAATGATACCCGTCATGGCAGCAGCGATGATGGCGCAGATCAGTGCCACGGAGAGGAAGAACCGCATTAGCTCGTCGGTCCTCGCCGTCACGCCCACATAGCAGAGCAGTGCCGCGCATGCGGAGATCACGCTACAGGTGCCGATCGGCCTGCGGCCGACGAGGCGCAGGGAATCAGTCCCGAGCTCACCGACCATGCTCGACGGCGCCGGCACGGATGACTCCCGCAGATGAGCGCCACTACCCGCGCCCACCACCCAGGAATCCTGCGACGGACCATCGCGATGAGCACTCTCTGCGGTGCTGGACGTGCGATAGAAGAATCTGGGGAGGAGAAGAGTGGGAATGGCTGCATAGACTACTGCGACTACCACGAGGACTGCATTAATGACCAGTGAGGCACCAAGAACGTACTTCAGAGCATCGGGAGGCCGGGGCGAGACGGCGATGAAGGCCCCTGCGATCATGAGGAGGAGGCCGGCGAACGGAAGGCACATGAGGTTGAGCCTTGTTCGGAATGCATGGAGGCCGAGCAGGGCCTGTCGCACCGACTCCGCCTCCGGACCGGCAATGAGAGCGATCCATCGTGCAATCGCCGCAAGGCCAAGAAGGGCGATCAGGGCGCCTATCGCTCCGGCTTCTTCCGGCAGAATCACATTCCACCTGCGCTCACTGAGAAGCATTGGCCAGGGCCGGGGTACCTCGGATCACCAAGAAGCTGACGGCGAAGATGACCGTACCCACCGCCTCCATCGCTCATGGTCGTTGGATCACCCGAGATCTCCAGACCTGGCTCGTGGGCGGTGAGGATGCTGTGAATCCATTCCAGCCGATGAGGGCTGTTGAAAATCTCAGCAGCCCACGCAGGATCATTCTGGGCATCCCTGAGAAAGTTAGCAAAATTCATGATATTACCCACAGGAGTTAACAACAGGAACAACGGTTGTGCGCGCCGCTGCCGGTAGGGCTTCGGTCGTCGTGAAGCTCGGTAGGAGATTTTCTGCTCACTATCTGCGATCCAGGATCCGACGATCTCGCCTCGATCATTTCTGTCAACACTCTTGAATGCAGAAATATCCTTCCAGGCAACTTCCACTACGCGATCCCCCACCCGCTGACGCAGACCCCAGCCATTCATCTCAATACTCCCAGGATGGCGCTTCCGCTTACTTCGAACTACACCATAGTATCCCGCCCATCCGAAGAAGAACGCCCCAAGTAACGCTAAAACTGCCAGAATTACAAGGGACGGAATCTCTTCTCCTGGTGGCTGATATGCTGTACAACTCAAGAAGAAGAAGAAAAACGCTGATGATCCCCAAAAAAGACGGGCGGCTATAGATGTGAGGAGCGGATCAGTTTCAGTGTCCGCCACTATTATAACCGATGCATCACCTTTCATCAACTCAGGCGACGTCACTTCGTAGGACGCAGTTCTCCCGAAGTGCCAGCATTGAAGCCCACTGAACAAACCCACTAGAATGCACGCAACATTCGACGCAGCAAGGGAAATCGGATTAATAGGGGGGTCAATAAGTCGAATCAAGACCGCCCCAGCAATACCGACTATCGGCAAAAAGAAGGCAAAGAACGCCAATAAAGAGTTCTTTCTTCTGCAAGCACTACTTTTCTCGATTCGAGTCGACATCTCATATCACCCACTATACTTACACATTAACTAGCATGACTGAGCCTTTCTCACCGGGAGGTGAGGTGTCGGTGTGGGGATCGTTGAGGTGCTGGGGAAAAGTAGGCGTGTCGTGGGTGGGGGCATGCGGGGCCTGGGGGCACAGTGGTGTTGACCAATAACATCTACTTGCTCCGGCCAGGCCCCGCACGGCTGTCCTATCGTGCCACGCTTGATGTTCCCGTTGCCGCCGCCCGCACCATCAGCGGCTGGCTCACCGCCCACCGCAAGGCCCATGACATCCGCACCGACAGGGTCGCGGCCCACAATCCCGATACCGGCTGCCACATGTGGTATTCGGGCAAGCACAAGGCCTTCGGGGGCAATGTCCAGGTGCTCACTGACCCCACCGGCTACCCGGTATGGGCCAGCCCGGTCGAGCCCGGAACCGGCCCATGACATCACCGCCGCCCGGCGCCACGTCCTACCAGCCCTGCACCAAGGGCCGCTGCCCAAGGGCTGCCCACTCTGGCCGACAAGGGCTACACCGGGGCAGGTATCGGCATCAAGACCCCCATCAAGGGGGCCAAGTCCTGCCCCGATGATGCGACCTACAACACCATCCAGACCGGCCTTCGAGCCCCCGCCCAGAGAGCCAACGCCCTGCTCAAAGGCTTCAAAGCCCTGAGAAAAGTCAGCCTGGACCCTTCCACGATAACCTCCATAGCCTCAGCAGCCCTGGTCGTCCTCAACCTCAACAACCAACTCCGATGAGAAAGGCTCACGGTACGTAGACCACCGGAGGCATCGGCAATTCGCGCAGACGTGAGCCCTGATGCCGGTCGGCGCTCGACGACGCGAGAGGCATGCGATCTCTATCCATGCCCCATACTTTACCCATCCGATATACGACCTGCAATCACAACGTGTCATACAGCCATCACTTAAGACAGCATCTCACCACACGAGATCCCGAGCCGGATCACCGCCATCGCGCCGAAAGGACCTGATGTCCCTCAGACCCCTTCGTGTAGAGATTACCTCCTATGATCGACACTGCGGGCGATCTGTTCCAAGCAATGGCCGAGGAACGTCGCCTTCACCGCGCGCGGCACGGCCTTGCCCCAATCCTCGACTCCGGCCCGGGCTGGTCCGCCCGGTTCGGATCGGCTCAGGCCGATTCGTCGGTGATGCGCTCGATGATGACGCCCCGGCCCCGGAGCACCTGGGCCGCCTCGGCCTGCTCCGAGCCGGCCGGGGAGACGGCGACCCCTTCCCGGAGGACCTGGAGGGCCCGCTCGAAGCGCTCGGGGGTGTCGGTGTGGAGGGTGGCCAGGGGCGTGCCGGCGCGCACCTCGTCCCCGGGCTTGGCGTGCAGCTCGATGCCGGCCCCGGCCTGCACGGCGTCCTCCTTGCGGGCACGCCCCGCGCCCAGGCGCCAGGCGGCCACGCCCACGGCCAGGGCGTCGAGCCCAGTGAGCACGCCGTCGTCGGGGGCGGTGAGCACCTCGGTGTGGGCGGCGCGCGGCAGAGCGGCGTCGGGGTCCCCGCCCTGGCGGGAGATCATCTCCCGCCACACGTCCATGGCGCGCCCGTCGCCCAGGGCGGCGCGCAGCTCATCGCGGCCGGTGGGCCGCCCGGCGGCGGCGAGCATCTCCTGGCCCAGGGCCACGGTCAGCTCCACGACGTCGTCCGGCCCGCCACCGGCCAGGACCTCCAGGGACTCGCGCACCTCCAGAGCGTTGCCCACGCTCAGGCCCAGGGGGACGGACATGTCGGTCAGCAGCGCCCGGGTGACCACGCCCGCCTGCACGCCCAGGCCCACCATGGTGCAGGCCAGCTCCCTGGCCTGGTCCAGCTCCTTCATGAAGGCGCCGCTGCCGACCTTGACATCCAGGACCAGGGCCCCGGTGCCCTCGGCGATCTTCTTGGACATGATGGAGGAGGCGATGAGCGGGATGCAGGAGACGGTGGCGGTGGTGTCCCGCAGGGCGTAGAGCCTCCTGTCGGCCGGGGCCAGGCCGGCCCCTGCGGCGCAGATGACGGCGCCGGGGCCGCGGTCGCCCAGCATCTCCATGATCTGGTCGTTGCTCAGCTCGGCCCTCCAGCCGGGGATGGACTCCAGCTTGTCCAGGGTTCCCCCCGTGTGGCCGAGGCCCCGCCCGGAGAGCTGGGGCACGCTGACGCCGAAGACGGCCACCAGTGGCGCCAGGGGCAGGGTGATCTTGTCCCCCACGCCCCCGGTGGAGTGCTTGTCGGCGGTGGGGCGTGCCAGGGCGGAGAAGTCCATGCGCTCACCGGAGTCGATCATGGCCCGGGTCCAGTCAGCGATCTCCTGGGGCTCCATGCCGCGCAGGTAGATGGCCATGGCCAGGGCGCTCATCTGCTCCTCGGCCACCACCCCGCGCGTGTAGGCGTCCACCACCCAGTCGATCTGGTCCGGGCTGAGCCTCCCGCCGTCGCGCTTGCAGGCGATGACGTCGACGGCGTCGAAGGGCTCCACGGCGGGTGCGCTGGTCATGGGCGGGCCTCCTGGTGGGCGGGTGCGGGCTGCTGGACGGCGGTGAGGGCCTCGTGGGTGAAGCGCTCGGGCAGTACCTCGTCGATGGTCATGATTCCCCCGGGCATGGCCAGCTCCATGCCGGGGGCGGCGTGCTCGGACAGGAGCTGGCGGCAGCGCCCGCAGGGGGCGCAGGGCTCACCGCGGGCGTCCACGCAGGCGAAGGCGGTCAGGCGCCCTCCCCCGGTGCGCACCAGCTCGGAGACCAGCCCGCACTCGGCGCACAGGGTGACCCCGTAGCCGGCGTTCTCCACATTGCAGCCCGAGACCAGGCGCCCGTCGTCGACCAGGGCGGCGGCGCCGACCTTGAACCGGGAGTAGGGGGCGTAGGCCCGCTCCATGGCCTCGATGGCCAGGAGCCTGAGACGCTCCCAGTCCTGGGCGGCGGCCGGCTGCGCGGCGCTCACGGGTAGGGCACCCCCTCGGCGGCGGGGGCGCGCACCTTGCCCACGAACCCGGCCACCGCGAAGATGGTGACCACGTAGGGGAACATGAGGATGACGTTGGCGGGGATGGGGCTGCCGATGACCGAGAGGGTCTGGCCCACCGAGGTGGCGAAGCCGAAGAGCAGGGAGGCGCCCAGGGCCCCCAGGGGGTTCCAGCCTCCCAGGATCATGGCCGCCAGGGCGATGTAGCCGTTGCCCGCGGCCATGTCCTTGGTGAAGGACAGCCCGGATCCCAGGGTGAAGAAGGCCCCGCCCAGGCCGGCCAGGGCCCCGCCCAGGACCAGGTTGGCCACGCGGGTGCGCATGACGTTGATGCCCACGGTGTCGGCGGCCTTGGGGTGCTCCCCGCAGGCGCGCATGCGCAGGCCCCAGCGGGAGCGGAAGAGCATGACGGACAGGATCGCCACGGCGGCGTACATGAGGTAGACCAGGATCGTCTGGCGGAAGAGCACCGGCCCGATGACCGGGATCGCCGAGAGCCCCGGGATGGCCAGGGTGGGCAGGCGCATGGCGGCGTTGAGGCCTGCGGGGTCCTCGGACAGGACGGTGGAGAACAGGAACCCGGTCAGTCCCAGGACCAGGACGTTGAGCACCACGCCGACGACGATCTGGTTGACCCGGTACTTCAGCCCGAACAGTGCCAGGAGCAGGGCCACGAGCATGCCGGCGAAGGGCGCGGCCACCAGGCCCGCCCAGGGGCTGGAGGCCAGGGAGGCGACGACGGCGCCCAGGAACGCCCCGCCCAGCAGCTGGCCCTCAATGGCGATGTTGATGGTTCCCGAGCGCTCCCCGATGAGCCCGGCCAGGGAGCCGAAGACCAGGGGCACGCTCAGGGCCAGGGTGGAGGACAGGATGGTCACCACGGGGATGACGGATTCGCGGCCGGCCCCCACCCAGGTCAGGAAGGACAGGACGAAGGCCAGGGCCATGGCGGCCTTGATGACCACATTGATGTGGCCGCGCGCCTCGGCCAGTCGGAAGGCCCAGACGGTGACGGCCGCGTTGAGAACCGCCATGACGGCGATGACCGCCTTGGCGAGCAGGCTGAGAGAGGGCAGCTGGAGGAAGTCGCTGCCCGTGGCCAGCTGGAAGGTGGTGTGCCCGTGGGACTTGAGCATCATGAGCACCTGGAGGACCAGGACGATGACGCCGGTGACGGGGATCTTCAGGGCCATGGGCTCGCGCACGACCAGCTCGGCCGGCGCATCAGGGGCCACGGCGGTGGGATGGCCCGGGGCGCCGTGCGTGGTGCGGGTGGTGGTGCTCATGACTCAGGCCTCCTGGGCGGCGGTCGCCGGGATGCGGTTCTCGTGCTGGCGCCTCCAGGAGCCCTGGGCGGGCAGCCGGTAGATGGCGCGTACCAGTGGCGGGGCCGCGATGAACAGCACGATGGTGGACTGCAGGACCAGCACGATGTCCACGGGCGTCCCGGTGGCGGCCTGCATGAGGGTGCCTCCGGCTCTCAGGGCGCCGAAGAGGAGCCCGGCCAGGACGGTGCCCAGGGGCGTGGAGCGCCCCAGGAGTGCCACGGTGATGGCGTCGAAGCCGATGGTCCCGGCCACGGACAGGCTCAGGTGCTGCTCGGTCCCCAGGACGGGGGCGGTGGCCGCCAGCCCGCACAGGGCGCCTGAGACCATCATGACCAGGACGGTGACCAGGGGCACGTTCATTCCCGCGGTGCGCGCGGCATTGGCGTTGAGGCCGGTGGCCCGGAACTGGAAGCCCAGGGAGGAGCGCTCCATCATCCACCACACGGCCGCGGCGGCCAGCAGGGCGACGACGAAGCCCGCGTGCAGGCGGAAGGACTCGCCCAGCAGTCGGGGGTAGTGGGCGGTGGCCTGCATGTAGATCGACTTGGGGTTGGAGTTGCCCTCCCCGATGAAGGCGTCCAGGGTCAGGACCTGGGCCAGGAGGTAGCCGGCCACCGAGTTGAGCATGATGGTGACGATGACCTCGCTGGCCCCGGTCTTGGCGCGCAGCACTCCGGCCAGGCCGCCCCACAGCAGCCCGCCCAGCGCGGCGAAGGCCATGGCCACCAGGATGTGGACGACGGGGGGAAGTCCCCAGGCGATCCCCACATAGCTGCCCAGGATGGCGCCCAGGATGAGCTGGCCCTGCCCGCCGATGTTGAACAGGCCCGCCCGGAAGGACACCGCCATGCCCAGGCCCGCCAGGATGAGGGGGGTGGCGATGGTCAGGGTCTCGGTCAGCGGGCGGACGGCGCGGTGGAGGGTGGCTGCGCGCCAGTCCAGGATGGAGCCGCGCAGCAGGGCGGCGTAGGCCTCGTTCAGGGAGGTGGCGGCCGCCGAGAGGAAGTCGCTGGGGCGGGCGAAGAAGTAGCCCGCGGTGGTGCGCACCTGGGGGTCGGCGATGAGGATGAGCAGGCTGCCCACGATGAGGGCGCTGAGCACGGCCAGGATGCCCATGAGGGCGGTGGACTCGGCGATCTGGCGCAGCAGCGGGGGCCGGTCGGCCGTGGCCGCCGGCTGTTCCTTGTGGGCTGCGCCCTGATCCTTGGGGGCTGGGGAGGCTGTCTCCTGGCTCATCACTTCTCCTCTGGGTCCGCGGCGGTGCCGGCGTCGGCAGGGCTCTCCCCGGTCTCGCGGGACTCCGGCGCCTGCCCGCCGTCGGGCTGGGCCGCCTGGGCCTGGGCCTGGTCGGCGGTGGCCCCGGCCATCATGAGGCCCAGGACGTCGCGCGGGGTGTCGGGTGGGACGATGCCGACGATCCGCCCGCGGTACATGACGGCGATCCTGTCGGACAGGGCGTAGATCTCATCGAGCTCGGAGGAGATGATGAGGACGGCGGTGCCGGTGTCGCGCTCGGCGACGATGCGCTTGTGGACGAACTCGATGGAGCCCACGTCCAGTCCGCGCGTGGGCTGGCAGGCCACGAGGGCCTTGAGGGGGCGGGAGAGCTCGCGGGCCAGGATGGCCTTCTGCTGGTTGCCGCCCGACAGGGTGGAGATGGGGTCGCCCACGTCGGTGACGCGCACGTCGAACTCCTCGCGCAGGGTCTCGGCGTTGAGGCGCACCTTGGTCGGGGACAGGCTGGGCCCGGCCCCGAAGGCGGGGTCGTCGTAGCGGTCCAGGATCATGTTGTGGGCCACGGAGAACTCCGCGACCATGCCGTCGTCGGCCCGGTCCTCGGGGACGAAGCCCAGGCCGGAGCGCAGGCGCTGGTGGACGCCGTGGTCGGTGACCTCGGTGCCGCCGAAGGCGATGGTGCCGGTGGTGGGCTGGCGCAGTCCCAGGATGGTCTCGCTCAGCTCGGTCTGGCCGTTGCCCTGGACGCCCGCGATGCCCAGGATCTCGCCGTTGCGGACGTGGAGGTCGACGTCGTCGAGCAGCATGGCGCCGTTCTCGACCAGGGTGACGCCGTCCAGGGTCAGGCCCTCGGCGCCCGGGGCGGCGGGCTCCTTGTCGACGGTCAGGGACACGTCGTGGCCCACCATGAGCCCGGCCAGGTGGCTGGCCGAGGCCGTGGGCTCGGCCGTGCCCACGACGCGGCCGCGGCGGATGACGGTGATGGTGTCGGCGACCGCGCGGACCTCGCGGAGCTTGTGGGTGATGAAGACGATGGAGGTTCCCGAGGCCTTGAGCTCGCGCATGATGGCGATGAGCTCGTCGGTCTCCTGGGGGGTGAGCACGGCGGTGGGCTCATCGAGGATGAGGACCTGGGCCTGGCGCGAGAGCGCCTTGATGATCTCCACGCGCTGCTGGACGCCCACGGGCAGGTCCTCGATGCGCGCCTCGGGGTCGACGTCGAAGCCGAAGCGGCGGGAGATCTCCAGCACCTTGTCCCGGGCGGCCCGGGCGTCGATGAGCCCACCGCGGCCGGTGGGCTCGTAGCCCAGGGCCACGGACTCGGCGACGGTGAAGACCGGGACGAGCATGAAGTGCTGGTGGACCATGCCGATGCCCGCGGCCACGGCGTCCCCGGGGCCGGAGAAGGACACCGGGGCGTCGTCGATGAGGATCTGGCCCGCATCGGGCTGGTAGAGCCCGTAGAGCACGTTCATGAGCGTGGACTTGCCCGCGCCGTTCTCCCCCAGCAGGGCGTGGATCTGTCCGGGCTCGACGGTGAGGTCGATGTGGTCATTGGCCACGAGCGGTCCGAAGACCTTCGTGATCCCGCGCAGCTCGAGCTTCACGCTGTGCTCGCCTCCCAGGTAGTGGTATCGGTCGGTGCGGCCGGCGCGCCCGGTCCGGGGTGATGGACCGGGCGCGCCCGGTCTGCTCAGGAGGGGTCGTAGGGGGTGCTCACGTCGAGGGTGCCGTCGATGATCTGCTTGCGCAGCTCCTCGATCTTGGCCTTGACATCGGCGGGGACCTTGGAGTCCTGGTCGTGGAAGGGCGACAGGGCCACTCCGTTGTTGTCCAGGGTGCCGATGTAGGGCTCGGCGGTGTAAGAGCCGCTGGAGGCCTCCTTGACGGTGTCGTAGACGGACTGGCCGATCTCCTTGACCACGGAGGTCAGGATGATCTCGCCGCCGTCGGTGGACTCGAAGCCGTCGGAGTCCACCCAGACCACGAGCTCCTCACCGGAGCTCTCCTTGACCGTGGACAGGGTGCCCAGGCCCACGGGTCCGGCCACGGGCATGATGATGTCGGCGCCCTGGGAGATGAACTGGTTGGTCAGGGCCTGGCCCTTGGCGGTGTTGGAGAAGTCGCCGACGAAGGAGCCGCCCTCGGGGTTGGAGGGGTCCCAGCCCAGGACCTTGACGGACTTGCCGGTGTCCTCGTTGTACTTGGCCACGCCCTTGGCGAAGCCCTCCATGAAGATCTGAACAGTGGGGATGGGCCTGCCGCCGTAGGTGGCCACAGTGCCGGACTTGGACATGGCGGCGGCGGAGTACCCGGCCAGGTAGGCGGACTCGGCGGTGTTGAACAGCAGGGGCTTGCCGTTGGGAACCTCGACGGTGTCCCCGGCGGTGTCGGCGAAGGTGGCGTCGATGAGGGCGAACTCGACATCGGGGTTGGCCTGGGCGGCGGTGGTCAGGTCCGCGGCGAGGTTGAAGCCGACGCCGAAGATGATGTCGCAGTCCTGCTGGATGAGGCTGTCGATGTTGGTGGTGTAGTCGGCGGCGCTCTCGGACTCCAGGGTCTTGATGGACACGCCCAGGTCGGCCTCGGCCTTCTCCAGGCCCTCGCGGCCGGACTGGTTGAAGGACTGGTCGTCGAAACCGCCCTCGTCCGAGACCATGCAGGCCAGGAAGTCGCCTGCCGCGCCATTGCCCGAGTTCGCGCCCTGCTCGGGGGCGGCGCCGCAGGCGCTCAGGGCCAGGGCGGCGGCGCATCCGAGCGCCATCGCAGAGTGAGCCTTCTTCATGGGTACCTCCGTGACAGGATGTGGGGCACAGATCGGTGCGCCTGTGCACATGCCCTAGAATACGCGGTCCTCCAGGCTGCTGATGCCATGGCCCCTGAGCGGCCAGCCATGGTGGCGACCGCTGCTCCAGGCCGGAGGCGGCTCACCGGGCTGCGACCACCCATTGTCGGGTTGCTCACGTTGCGCCACCGAGCCGGTCACAGGCGGGGCACCACCAGCGATCCCGTCGCATGAGCCGGTCCCCACGCAGCACAGTCCTGCCAGTGCTATCCTGACGCAGGACGAGGCACCAACCTACTACTGCAATAGTCCTTATCCATATACGGCAGGGCCGTTTAAGGAGGCAGGCATGGACGTCGGTTCATTGCGCTCCCGAGTTCTCCTCGGCACTCGAGTCTATGCGGGTCCGGTTCTGGCCTGCCTGGTGTGCGCGAGCGGATTGGCGGCCTGCGCCTCCAGCACCGATTCGACGGCGCAGTCGACGGTTCCTGCATACACCGCCGCACCGCCCTCGACTTCCCCGGCAGATATCGACACCGGCCCTCCCGGCCCTGCGGACGGCAGTGGCGCGCCCGCCTCAACCGCGTCCACGGATTCCCTATCGAGCCCTTCGGACAACTATACGGTCACCTCAGTACCCGGCGGCTTGACGCCGGAGCAGGAGCAGGTGCTCATCGCTTACGCCTCATATGACCAGAGGGCCTGGAGGTCATATCGGTCACTCAGTCAGGATGACGCCGCATCGGTGGGCGAATACGCTAGCGGCCAGGCCCTCATCAGTTTCAATACGATTTTCGCGGACCGCGCAGCACAGCAGGTGAGGGTTCAGGGCAGCGGGGCGGTGTCATTCGCATCCGTGGAGATGACGGGCGATAGCCAGGCAGTGGTCACGGTATGCGTGGACACGACAGGGGCATCGCTGGTGGATGCCACTGGAGCGCTGGCCGGGGAGGACATCCAACACCGCTACTCATCCCAATCCATGCTCCACAGAAGTGGGCAGAAATGGATGGTCGTCTCTGACGAGAATACCGGAGTCGACGATTGCTGAGACAGCGGCACATGAGCGCGCTCTTCCACAGGTCCCGGCTCGGGGTCATCACCGTGGTGATCACGGCAGTTCTCGCCGCCCTGCACCCTGTCGCCGCCTACGGGACGACGGGCGGCGGCTCGGCCACCGCCGACACCCAGGGCAGCACCATCAGTGTGAGCGTGAGCGTCACCTACGACTCCTCCTCCGGTGGTGCGGTGACGGCCGCAGCCTCCTCCTCATCGACGACGGCGCATGTCGCGCCAATCTGCAAGTACATCCCCCTGGCGACCGGCAAGGGCTTCGCCGAGCCCGAAACCCGGCGCTGGTGGGGCATGTACGATGGCGATCCCACATATGGGAGCATGTCCGACATCATCAGGGACGCAACGGCGCAGGACTGGAAGTCTCACGCCGACGATGAGCAGGGCATGTGGTACATCATCTCGTGCAGTCTCGCCGCAGCCGGGTCACCAGAAGCCTTGGAGGAGGCGCAGGCGTCCTTCTACGGGGCGAACCCAACGGTGCTCTGGGTGGACGGAGGCTCCCCTCCCCCGGCTCGCTTCTACATATCTCCGGAGCAGTTGGCCCGGAGTGCCTGGGACGCAGTGACGATCCCCGACCCCTCGATCTCCCACAATCCATCCCTCGGGACATCTGGTGCAACACTGGTCGGCTACGAGACCTGGGTGTGGGCGGAGGGCACACCGATCTCGATCACGGCCGTTGCCACGGCCGGGGATACGAACGCCACAGTGACGGCCACCTCCTCCGGCCTGACGCTCAGCGCGCCGGACGCTCAGGCCTCCTGCAGTGGCTTCGGGATCCGCTGGACCGCTGGCACTCAGACAAACGACTGCTCGATCGTCTTCACCCGGTCCTCAGCGCTTCATGGCGGCACGACCCCCTTGACCGTGTCTGCGACCTACGCGGCCTCATGGGACTCCAATACTGGCGCAAGCGGAAGCCTGGGCCATATCACCACCTCCTCGACAACGCCGATCCCGGTCGCCGAGGCCCAGACCCTCAACGCGAGTGGGGATCACTGATCACCCAAGGCCAGGGCTTTCAGGCGGGTCACCCGCAGGGGCACCGACGAGTTGTCCTCGGCCTGTTGGCGGGGATGCGGGTCGTCGGTGTGCGGTCATGGGCAGGGCTCCCCGGGGGCGGTCGTGGTGCCTGCTGGATCGCGAGGGCTGTTGTGGGTAGATTGCGCGATGGTAACGGTAAGGTCACGTGATGGGAGGGCTCATCGTGGGAAGTGCACGCAACCGGGCAGCAGGAGGGGTGCTGGCCGCATTCCTGGCCCTGGCCGCGGTGGGGGCCTGCTCCTCAGGCGGGCAGCAGGCCTCGGACCCGACAACCCTGGCCCAGTACACGCCCCAGACCACAGCACAGGCCTCAGGGGCCCCACCCTCAGCCTCCTCCGAGGGCTCCACTACCGACACCCCCTCCGGGGCCGACGCCACGGCGACGAGCTCGAGCACCTCGATCACCACCGAGGAGCTCTCCCGGCCCGACATCAACTACACCATCACATCCCTACCGACCGACCTCACGCCCGAGCAGATCAGCGTCCTGCGCGACTACGCCTACTACGACCAGGTCACATGGGAAATTTTCCGCACCATGAACGGAATGGATGAGGCACAGACAGTCCTCACCGGCCAGGCCCTGGAGACCTTCACCAGCACTTACAACAGACTGGAAAACTCAGGACAGCACCTCGAGGGCTCCTACACCGTCGATGTCACCTACGTGGAGATCAGTCCCGAAACCGGAACGGCAGTCGTCGGAACATGCTCCGACAGAACAGCGGTCCAAGTAATCTCCACAGACGGCCAGGATGTCTCTGAATCTAACGGATGGGGTCGCGGGGTGACGGTGAGTGACATGGCGAAAGAGGGCGACAGGTGGATCGTCACGGCTGACAGGAATGAGGAGCACGGAAGTTGCTGATGGCCGCATGCCATGAGACCGCCGAGGTATCCGAACCCACCCAAGGCTAGGAACTATGAGGTAAGTCACCCTACAGGGAGTGTCGTTGGCCTGTTGGCGGGGATGCGGGTCGTCGGTGCGCGGTCATGGGCAGGGCTCCCCGGGGGCGGTCGTGGTGCCTGCTGGATCATGGGAGCTGCTGTGGGTAGATTGCGCGATGGTAACGGTAAGGTCACGTGATGGGAGGGCTCATCGTGGGAAGTGCACGCAACCGGGCAGCAGGAGGGGTGCTGGCCGCATTCCTGGCCCTGGCCGCGGTGGGGGCCTGCTCCTCAGGCGGGCAGCAGGCCTCGGACCCGACAACCCTGGCCCAGTACACGCCCCAGACCACAGCACAGGCCTCAGGGGCCCCACCCTCAGCCTCCTCCGAGGGCTCCACTACCGACACCCCCTCCGGGGCCGACGCCACGGCGACGAGCTCGAGCACCTCGATCACCACCGAGGAGCTCTCCCGGCCCGACATCAGCTACACCATCACCTCCCTCCCATCAGATCTGACCCCAGAGCAGATCGCCGTCGCCCGCGACTTCGCCTATTACGACCATGTCACATGGGGAACTGTTCGCACCATGAACGGAATGGATGAGGCACAGATAGTCCTCACCGGCCAGGCCCTGGAATCCTACACCAATACCTACAACCATTTGAAGGCCGCCGGGGAGCACTATGAGGGCACCTACATCGTCGACATCACCCATGTTGAAGTCAGTGCCGAGACGAGCACCGCGATCGTCGGGACATGCTCCGACAAAACTCAGACACGGAAGGTATCTGCGGACGGCGAAGACGTGAGCAACCCCAACGATCATGGTCGTTATGCTGAGACGATAGAGATGACAAAGGAGGGCGACAGGTGGATCGTCGCAATCGCCAGGCAAGAGGGGCTCGGCAGTTGTTGACAGTATTGCGCCGCCATTCCGTCGGGAAGGCCGCCCTGATCGGCGTGCTTCTTCCGATCGTGAGCCTGGTAGCACTGACTACAGCCTCCCAGGCTGCTGCTATGACCAACAACACGGGTAGTAGTGCCCAGGAGTCGGGAGATGGATCCGTGACGATCACCGTGTCAGTGGAGTCGACCACGGCCTCTGGTGGCTCTGGAGGGGCACCTGGAGCCGACGGATCGGGAACCACGTCACAGCAGGTGGAGGCCACGGTACTGCCAATCTGCTACCACAAGCCGTATATCAGCGGAACAGAGGCGCGGGCGTGGGTGAATTCCATCTACGAGAAGAAGAAGGACGACGCGAAGGCCAAGGAGGCGGCCGACCGACTCTACCCGAATTCAGAGGCGAGAGCCAATGAGGGCGGCATGTGGCATATCCGCTACTGCGATCGCTCCAGGGCGGCTAATGATGAGGAGTTCCGGGCCGCGTTTCGTGCTTTCTATACGGCCAACACAGAGTTAAGGCTATGGGTGCCCGCAGGTTCCAAGCCCCCGACTCCCCCTATTCCTGGAAGCGTCCTGGCCCGCGCTGCGATGAAGGCGATCACCATCCCCGCCCCCACAGTCGAGACGAACCCCAAGCTGGGCCAGAACGGCGCAACGCTGGTGGGCTATAACACCTGGGTGTGGGCCACAGGTGACACGCCGACCTCTATCACGGCTACGGCAACTGCCGGGGACTCCTCAGCGGAGGTGACGGCCTCGTCCTCGGGCCTGAACCTGTCCGCACCCGATAGCGAGGTGTCCTGCACCGGATTTGGCCGGGAGTGGACGCCGAACGAGCCTGATGGCGCCACAAGCGATTGCATGGTCTCCTTCACTCGCTCCAGCGCTCACCTGGGCGGCACAACACCGCTGAAAGTCCAGGTGACCTACGGGGTCACGTGGTCAGCTTCGGACGGCACCAGTGGCAGCCTGAACTCGGTGACAACGAACTCGCAGTTCGACATCCCCGTGGCTGAGGCGCAGACCCTCAACGGGAGTGACAACTGACGACTGACGTCCTCCCTCTCTCCCTCCTTGATCGCACCTGCGCCTGAGGGGCCATGGGTAGGACGACACCTGGCTCTTGGCCGGACTGTCATGTACGATCACAACATTGATCTGTCGATGTGGAGGGATCATCATGACTGCTTCTGGTACCGTTCGTCGCTCTATTGCGGCTGGCTGTGCGCTGCTGATCGCGGCGGGAGGTGCGGTTGCCTGCTCCGCCGATGGCGGGTCATCCACCTCGCAGCCCACGGTCCCGGCCTTCTCACCGCAGGCCTCCGCCCCGGATACCGCCGGCGAGCAGGAGCATGCTGCGGCTAGCGCCTCGGCGAGCGCCTCGACGCAGGAGGTGACCACGCAGTCCCTGTCCAATGAGGAGATCGGCTATGAAGTGACGTCCATCCCAGAGGACCTCAACGGGAAGCAGCAGGATGCCCTCAAGGCCTTTGTCGCCTATGACCAGTTCACTTGGAACGTGTGGTTCACCCCGGCGGGTACCGGTGCGGGTACTCAGGGGGCGGAGGAGTTGGCCAAGGGCGATGAACTAGCGTTCTTCCAGGGCAATTATGCGGCGCTGGAGCCCGGTGAGCGACTCTCCGGCCCGGTGCATGTGGCCTTCCTCTACGTCGACGTGCAGGATGCCTACGCGCCCGCGCGCGCTGAGGTGGTGGCTTGCACGGATCGTCGGGATGTGCGCAGTTTCAACGGCGCCGGTCAGGAGACCACCGACCCTTCCCAACAAGGGCGCTACCAGCACCGCTATATCCTGGATAATTCTGATGGGAAGTGGAAGATGATCGGCAGTATCTTCGAGTCGCAGAACGAGTGCACCGCATGAGGAGCAGCACCACCAGATCATATCCGCCGCGTCCGGGCCGCTCGCTCATCCCGGCGCTCTGCGCAGTGCTGGCCCTGCTCCCGGGCGGGCTGGCCCACGGCGACGGGGGGCAGTCCTCAGCCGCTGGCACTGCTGCGGGCTCGGCGGGCGGTTCGGGCGGGAGCCAGCAGATCACGGTCTCCGTGGTATACACGTATTCCGAAGGTGGATCGGGCGGCGGTGGCGGAGCCATAACCTCCGAGTCCTCGACGACAGCAGCGGCCACGGTGGAGCCCGTGTGCAGCTACTCGCCGGGGTCCACCGGGAAGGAAAAGTACGAGTGGCTCAATTCCCAGGGCACTGCCGCCACCGCGGCCATGACTGGCGAGAGCGCGGAGGACTGGAAGAGCGACTACCCCGACCTGGATCAGCACAAGGATGACACGGAGGGCCGCTGGTACTCCCCAGAGTGCCGCTGGAGCAGTAGCAGTGATATGTCTTCGGAGGAGTACCGGAGGATATCCTCGGAGTTCTTCGCCAATAATGGCCCTGTGTTCGTTCCCGCGGGCGGGACGCCGCCGGCGCCCCTGATCGACGGCAGGACGCTGGCGGAGGCGGCGTGGGATGCGGTGTCGATTCCGGACCCTCACGTGGATTACAATCCCAGGCTTGGCAGCTCCGGTGGCACACTGGTGGGCTTCCAGACGTGGGTGTGGGCCACTGAGACCCCGGCGGAGGTGATTGCGACGGCGACCGCTGGCCCGGTAACGGCGACGGTCACGGCCCGGTCGAGTGGGCTGAGCCTGTCGGGACCTGATCTGGTGGAGGACTGCGAGGGTTTTGGACGGCCATGGGCGCAGGATGCTGGTGCGACGGACTGCTCGGTGACCTTCACTCGTTCCAGTGCTCATCTTGGAGGGACCACGCCAGTAAAGATCTCCGTGTCGTACCGGACGGAATTTACTGCGTCGGATGGCGCTGGTGGCGCTCTTGACGCGGTGACGACGACGAGCACGGTGGGTATTCCTGTGGCCGAGGCCCAGGTGCTTAACAGCACTGGTAAGCCTTCGGCCCCCTGACCTCTTGACTCTCATCTGGAGAGCACTGCACCGGCGCACTTCTGCACAGTGTATCTGGTCTGCACGGTGTATCTGGTCTGCACAGTGTACTTGGTGCAGGAATCCTGATAATCGGGAAGCTTCTACTCGCTGGCCTGGGTTGGCGAGCCGGTTGCAGATGGGTCTTCTGAGGTGCCGGCGGTGGTGGTGGGCGCAGGCGAGGGCGTCAAAGACCCGAGGCCTGTGTGGTCCAGGGTTGCCTCCGCCTTGCGCAAGGCAGGATCAATCAGATCCATCGGAGATAAGTCGGCAGGCTCACCCGACGGATTCGTCACCGACAAGTACATCAGCCCCTTCTTACCCTCATGATCGAAGCGAAGAAAAACACGCTGCGTCGTGCTCTTCGTGCCAGCATTCTCGTTCGTGACAACGTTGGTGTACCCCAGAACACCATACGGAACGACATTCTGAGCAAGGGGCTCAAAGAGTTCAGTAGCTTGAAAATCTATTCTGTATTTCATAGGAGCCGTCTTAATGCATTCATCTATCGCATACTGAACATCGCGGAGCGGATTACTCCCTGTACTCTCATATATAAGAGTTTGCTGTACGAGTACTCCGTTACTGGAATCAAGTCGAATAGTTGTAGGAGGGTATTTTTCTCCACGTGAATAGAATCTGTGCAGCACCGGCCTCATATCTATACATCCTGTCATTTCGTCGATTCTCGTAATCTCTGATGACGTGGCACCCGGAACATCAGCAACCTCCAGCATCCGCTCGGCCGTCATCTCACGAGGATCACGCTCCCCACCCAGTGAGCATCCAGCCACAAGCAGCAGCACAGCCATCAGCGAACAGATCATTCTTCGGATCAGCACATGCACCTCCTTCATAAAACTATTGGCGTCATTCATGGGACTTTTCTTATGGCGGTCATGAAACAAGATCGTTTGTTTGGGTTTTTATTGGGAGGTGTTCGAAGTCGTAGTCGAAGGTGCGGCTGTTGATGTAGTCGATGAATGCTGCACAGGTGTCCTCGGGGGTGTCTTTCTGGATGTTGGCGATGCTGGCCTTGGCGGCGTTCCAGACGTGCTCGGTCGGGTTGTGGTCCGGTGCGTAGGGAAGTGGGTAGATGAGTCTGAGGTTCTCGAACTGGCCTCCTGGTTTGAGCATTTCCTTGAGGGCCCTGGCGTGATGTAACCCGGCGTTGTCCAGCACCACGGCGATCTTGCCGGTGCCTGTCTGCTTGATCAAGCGAGTCAGGGCCATGATGATCTGCTCGGCGTTCTGGTTTCCCTCAATGGGGTAGACCTTCATCTTCTTATTGCGCAGGCTCAAGGCCCCGAAGAAGGAGTGCGCCGAGCGCGTGCGATCGACGTGGATCTTGGTCCGCTCGCCCTTGGGCAGCCACATGCGGCGGGTCTCGGCCTCGTGCTCGATGCGGACCTCATCGACGGTGCACACCTCCCACCCGCCGGCCAGCAGGTCGGCGACTTCCTGGCGGATCTGGGCCATGCGCTCGGTGATGGCGTCCTCGTCGCAGCGCTTCTCGAAGGGGTCGGCCAGCTTGAGGCTCATGCCCAAGAAACGCATCAGCAGCTGGTAGGACGACTCCGGGGCGTACTGGACGCCGAACCTGGCCTGAACCACATCACGCAGGGCTGGCACGTCCCAGAACTGAGCCTTGATCCCCGACTGCTCGGGCGGCAGCCTCAGTACCTCTTCGAGCTGGGCCTTTTGATCCCTGGTGAGCTCGGCCGCTTTCTGGTTGCCGCCATGACCGCTCACCACCGAGCACAGCCTGGAGCGCCGCCAATCCGAGAGCCATTCCCCCACGTTCCTTGCGGTGCGGTCGACCATCTCAAAAATGACGCCCGTATCAACACCTCGGGAAGCGTAGAGAATCGCCCCGGCTTTCAATCTCACGAGAATCAGAGTGTCATTGCGCTTCTCCACCTCAAAAGGACCTCGCGTTCTTCCGACGTCACATCAACCCTCATACACCCATTCTATACCGCATCCGCGCTAAACTCCACCCAAGAACGCTCCGGAATACGGTTTCGTTCAAAGCCGGCCATACTCACATCAACGCGAGGGTAACCCTCACGATATGAACGCGCTCTATCGAAAAGAGTCACCATGGGCCAACACCCCGCCTCGATTGACAAGGAATCAGTGAATTCAGATAACACCGCACCGGAAACGTCCTCTGCGCGAAGCATGTAATCCCTTGCGCTCAGAACTGGTTGAGACGAACTGCACCCTGAGATGAAGAGCATGCTCGCAACTGATAGTGCCGCTGCTGGAGACATGGATCGACGCAGCATTTGAACCTCCACAACATTGTTTAGCAGATGCGGTCAGTTTTCAATATCACGAACGAACCTCACTCACTGGATTGTATTGGCGAGCCGGCTGCAGATGGGGCTTCTGAGGTGCCAGCGGTGGTGGTGGGCGCAGGAGAGGGTGTCGAAGAGTCCAGGCCTGTGTGGTCCAGGGCTGCCTCCGCATTGCGCAAGGCAGGATCGATCAGATCCATTGGAGACAGGTCGGCAGGCTCACCCGACGGATTCGTCACCGCCAAGTAGATCAGCCCCTTCTTCCCCTCATGATCGAAGCGAAGGAACACACACTCGTTCGTCTTCTTCTCGCCGGTCTCCATATTTGTCACCACACTCTTGAACCCCACAACCCCATCCGGCAGCTCGCCCTCATCGATAAACTCCACCGCCTCACTCACCTCAGCGGACGACTTCCCACTATGATACTCAAAAGGACTCATCGTGGAACATGATTCAATAGCATAATGAAAGTCGTGTAAAATACCAGGGGGAGACGCATCGTATATCAGGGACTCCTGAACAATCGCACCCTCGTCAATCTCAATACTCACATCAGCGCGAGGGTAACCCTCACGATATGAACGCGCTCTATCGAAAAGAGTCTCCATGGGCCAACACCCCATCTCGATCGACAAGGCATCGGTGAATTCAGATGACACCGCACCGGAAACGTCCTCTGCACGAAGCATGTAGTCCCTTGCGCTCAGAACTGGTTGAGACGAACTACACCCTGAAATGAATAGCATGCTCGCGACTGATAGCGCCACTACTGGAGACATAGATCGACACATAATTTGAACCTCAACAATATTGGAGAGCAAATGTAATTACTTTTTTTCGGGATCATAGAAATCCACAAAACTACCTTTGTAGGCACTCTCAACATCTCCGACTGTGACCATGTTGCGGTATCCCGATTCCACCCCGGCTATTCCGCGTAAATCACTGTTAATATCCTTCAACTTTTTCTGAGCCGCTTCTTTTTTAGCGTTGAACTCGGCATCCGTCTCCCCGTCATTCTTGGTCATGTTCTGCACCTCGGATGCCATCGCATCGTACTCCTGGCGAGTCATGAGCCGGAACGTTCCATCGGGATTCTCAACAGCGGCCGGGTTACCGACTATTCGCGCGCCTTTCTCAGCTGACATCCATCCGGGGCACCTGGCTCCACACCCACCCCGCGGGTGAGATGGAAATCCCCCGGCCGGCGGGCACTGCTCCACCAACGGAGCGAGGAAGGCGAGCGGAGAGAACCTGACCATCGTCGGCGCTGCGCGGCGCCATGACGATCCCCGTACGAGTTCGACGGAGCCTCGCCATGAGACCCCCATACATTCCCTGGGCCTCCTCCACACCGCTGGCCACGAGAATGCCGCCGGCGCTATCCCGCGCCCCCTTGAAATGCTCCTCCATCGTCGCGCACAGCACGTGGTCATTGCCCAGGATGTCATAGTCATCGATCACGATGAGCGTCTCCGGGCCGTGCCTGGACAGCAGGCCCTTGAGATCCTCAGGCTTCGCCGTCGAATCCAGCACCCCCAGCACCCCCGGGTGCGAGGCCAGGCCGGCCAACGGGGAGCGGCGCGGCAGAACGAGCACCGCATGCACCCCGCCCTCCACGGCCGTGTACGCCCCGAAGTACAGGGCGGTCGAGCGCCCCGAACGGCGCGGCCCCGCCACCAGGACCCCGTTGCCCGCCTCCTCCATCGACAGCGGGAGCAACCCCAGGTTGTCCCCGCCCACCGCCAGGGCAAAGGACCCCGGCGCCAACTCCGGCCCCAGCTCCAGCGCATCCGCCGTCGAGATCATCACCGGCAGCTCATCGACCCTCCCCGGGCGCCTGCTGCGCGGGGTCTCGCCCCAGCGCTCCACGCTCTCACGGCCAGCCGCATGAATCGCCGCCACCTGCGCGGTTCCCGCGGTCTGCGCCGTCAGCAGCGCGAGCTGAACCTCGCGAGGACGCACCCCACTGCGGAAGGCCCGCCCATCGGGCATCGTCAACGGCACATCGCGCGGACGCATCCCCACCACCTCGTAGTCCTCGGCGGCAGGAAGCCGCAGCACCAGACGATCCTCCAGCATCATCCCAAAACGCCCCCGGAACAGCGTGCGGTCACCGGCCACCACCACGCGCACGCCCACCGCAGGCCCCTCGCGCATAAGCGTCTCCACCCGCTCCAGCAGCGCCCCACCATCAACAGACTCAAACGTCGCCGTGAAGGAGTCCCACCGGTCGATGAGCAGCACCAAGTAGGGGATCCGCTCCTCCGACGGCGCCGCCGCACGCTGCTCGGACAGCGCCGCATACCCCTGGGCGGCCAGCAGCTGCTGGCGCCTGGCCGCCTCCCGACCCAGCACATCCAGCAGGCGCCGCACCCGCTCAGGCTGATCGCGCGTCACCACCGCCCCGCAATGCGGCAACGACATGCACGGAAGCAGCGCCCCCGTCCCCGCATCGATCCCATACAGATGCACCTCCTCGGCCGAGGCCGTACGAGCCACCGCCACCGCAATCCCACGCAGCACACTGGAGCGCCCCGAGCGCGGCGCCCCCGCGATCCCCAGGTGCCCCTCCCGGCAGTAGTCCCACACCATGGGCCGCTGGTCCTGGTCACGAGGCAGGTCCTCCAGGCCCAGCAGCAGCGGCGGCAGGAAACCCGCCTCGCGCACAGCCGCATCACTGTCCGCCTCCCCAGCCCCCTCGACGCCGCCCGGCCGGGCCGGGGCCGCCACCTCCGCCGCCTCAACGTCGTCATCCTCATGCGGCACCGGCGTCCCCGCCTCCTGGACCGGGGTCCAATGCTCCAGCTCGGTGAGCGTCACCACCTCGGGCAGCGGCGGCAGCCAAGGGCTGTGCGGCCGCGGCCGTCCCGTCGAGGCATGGGCCTGCCCCATGGCGTTGACCAGGGTGGCCAGATCCGTGGGGATCGTCGCATCCTCCTCCACCTGGGGCGGGGCCGCCTCCGGGCGGGAGAGCTCCATGAGGCTCAGGTCCGCGGCCCGCAGCTCCGCGCGCGGCGTCGCCCCACGCGGGCGTCCCCCCACGCGGGAGGACTGGAACTGGCGCAGACTGGCATGCCCCAGGCGCGCGTTGGCACGCCCCGGGATCGACGGCGGGATATGCGCCGAGGCCGAGTGCTCGATGACATCCTGGGAGTCCGCCTCGTCGGTCACCCGCAGGGCGATGCGCAGGTTCGTGTTCGACTTGATCTCCGCGGTCACCACGCCCGCAGGCCTCTGGGTGGCCAGCACCAGGTGCACCCCCAGGGAACGCCCCCGGCGGGCGATGTCCACCAGGCCGGTGACGAAGTCCGGCAGCTCGGAGACCATGGCGGCGAACTCGTCGATGATGATCATCAGCCGGGGCATGGGCTCATCCCCCGGTTGCATCGCCGCCACATAGTCCTCGATGTCCTTGGCATCCGCACCGGCCAGCTGGTGCTCGCGGCGCCGCAGCTCCGCCCCCAGGGACTCCAGCGCCCGGGAGGTCAGGTGCCCATCGAGGTCGGTGACCATGCCCACCGTGTGCGGCAGGCGCGCGCAGTCCTTGAAGGCCGCACCGCCCTTGTAGTCCACCAGGACGAAGGTCATCGACTCCGGCGTATTGCCCACGCACAGGGAGGCGATGAGGGTCTGGAGCAGCTCGGACTTACCCGACCCCGTCGTCCCCGCCACCAGGGCGTGGGGGCCATCGGCCCGCACATCCAGCCAGAACAGCCCCTCGGCGTCCTCCCCCACCACAGCGCGCGTGGTGCGGCTGGAGCGCTCCCAGGCCCGGAGCACCAGCTGGGCATCGGGCTCGGGCATGGACAGCACATCCAGGAGCCGGGAGCTGGTGGGGATGGCCCCCTCCGCCCCCTCGGCCGAGACATCGTGGACGGGCGCCAGTGCCCGGGCCACCCGCTCGCACCAGCCCGCGGGCACCAAGTCCAGCAGCACCTGCTCGATCTCATCAAGATCGGTCTGCGAGACCGAGGGGATATCGGGACCGGTGGACACCACCGCCCGGCACTCCTCGGGCAGCGAGGTGCGATCGGCATCCACGCAGATGAGGCGCACCCCCACCCCCGGGCCGTCGCGCAGCACCCGGATCATCCCGGGGCGCTGGCGCAGCGCATGCGCACCATCGAGGATGACCAGGACCTGGCCCATCGCCGGGGCGCCCCGGCCGCCGCCGTCCTGGTTGGAACGGGACTCCACCAGATCGGCGAGCTCGTTGATGCGCCGCATCACCGACTCATCATCCACGCCCACCTTCGCGCGGGCCCCCATGCCCTCGGCGTTGCGCAGGTGCGGCAGCCAGCGAGCCCAATGCCACCGCTCATGCGCCTGCCGCCCCTGGCCGGGATCCATGATGAGCACCATCTCCAGCTCGGCCGGCGAGTGCAGGGCCGCGGCCTGCGCGGCCAGCCAGGGCGCCACGCGGTCACGGTTCGCCCCCGAGACGCCGACCACGCCCAGCGTCGCCAGCGGCACGGTCACCGGCACATCCGGGGCCGTCCAGCGCAGGCGCTCCTCATGGCGGGGCCGCTGCGGATCCTGCAGGATGACGTCACTGGCCAGGTCCGCCGTCCCCACCCGCAGCTCCAGCCAGTCGGGATCCGAGGGGCGGCGCTCCCACAGGTCGGCCCGGGGCCCCGTGGTCCGCAGGAGGATCTCCGCGGGGTCGGGCGAGTCCAGGCGGCGCAGGCGCCTCTCCTCGGTCAGCGCCCGGAAGGCGGCGTCCTCGGCGATCTCCCGCTCCTGCTCGTAGCGCGCCAGCTGGTCCTCGTAGTTCCTCCTGGAGTTGGAGCGGCCCTGGACCTGGTTGGCGATCATCATGATCGGGGAGAGGATCATGAACATCAGGGAGTAGACACGGCGGGTGAGGAGGAACATGCCCAGCCCCATCACCAGGGGCGAGAGCATGAGGGCGAAGGGAAAGGGCGGCTTGCGCGGGTTCTGGGGCTCACGCGGCAGGGCGAACTCGGTGCGCCGCAGCGGACGGGCCAGGCGCGGAGGCCGGTTGAAATCGATCGTGGTGGCCCCGGGGGTCGGGGTCATCACCGCATTGATCCGCGGGACCTCGCCCACGGTGAGCTGGACCTCGCCCACGGTGAGCACCGCGCCCTCCTCCCAGGGCGTGGGGCCCTCCAGGGGGCGCCGGTCAAGCTCCAGGTAGCTCCTGGGCCCCTCGGGATCCAGGGACTCGCGCCCCTGCAGCACCGGGCCATCGGCCTCCTGCTCCTCCTGGTTGCGCTTGCGCCGGCGCCGGCGACGTCGCGGCTTGTCCTGGGGCTCCTCCTGCCGGTCGGCGGGCAGCACCAGCGGCCCTGGCAGGGGCCTGACCCGAGGGGGCGCCGGAGGCAGGGGGCGCTCGGCGACCTCCTCCGGCGCGGTGAGGACCACCCGGCCGCCCGCCTGGACCGCCAGGTCGGCCACCTGCTCCTCCAGGCCCTCCAGCGGGATGTCGCAGCCCGGTCCGCCCAGGGTGTAGCGCCCCAGGCCCAGCCGGTGGACCGCGCCCGCGCCCCAGCCCGAGATCACCCGCAGCTCGACGACGCCGCCGGGCTCCACGTCGTCGGGGCGGGGCGCGCCCAGCCCCAGAACCATGCCGTCGTGGATCGGCCCGCCGCCCAGGACCGCCTGGGGATCGAGGCGGGTCGAGCCCGACCACAGGGTCGGCGCCGGCTCCTCACGGGCCTCGCCGCCCGCCACCACCAGTCGCAGGGGCTGGGCGGAGGGGGTCCTCGGGGTGTACCGGTCCAGGACGCTGGCCAGGTCCGCCACGGTGGAGTCGGGCTGGGCGACGACGATGAGGTCCTGGGGCGAGGGATCGGGATCCTCGGGCCGCAGGGCCGTGATGAAGAACTGCACTGCCGTCCCCTCAGGCGCCGATGCGCCGCACCGACATGCCGGGCGCCAGGTCCTCGATCAGAGCCGCCGTCGCCGGATCCAGGGCAGTGAGGTCATCGACCCCGGAGGCCTCCATGAGCACGTGGATGTCCCGCTCCAGCTCGGAGCTCCCCCGCCTGGCGGCCAGGCGCAGGCGGTCCCGCCACAACTCCTGGTTGAGGTCCACCACCTTCAGGCCGATATCGACCGCACCGGCCGCGCCACCGGGATCGGTGTCCCCGAGCAGCTCGACCAGGCGATGCGCGGCATCCACCACCAGGGCGTCGTACTGGCGCGCAGTGCGCACGCGGGCCACCCAGCCGTAGTGGCCCTTGGGCATGCCCTGCCCGATGGGGCCGCGCACCAGGCGCAGCGCCTCGATGAGCAGCTCGGCCTCGCGCCGGGGGTCCTTCCGGGAGGCCTCCAGCAGGGAGCGCAGCACATCCCAGTCCATGACCACTCCCGGGCCCATGTGCAGGCGGCCCTCGGCATCCTGGCGCAGGTGGGGGGCTCCGTCGGCATCAGTGCCCAGCCAGGTGCGCAGCCGCTCCACAGTGGCCTCGATGACGTCGCCCGTGACCCCCAGGGGCCAGATCATCGCACCGAGCACCTCGGGGCGGATGCCCTGGGGGTGGAGGGCCACGCAGATCGCGGCCTCGGTCAGGATGCTGCGGCGGGCGCGGTCCACGGCGCCCCCGGCCTCCACCAGGGTCTCGCCGAGGATATGGATGCGCACCGGTGCCGTGCGCATGACCGCCGTCATCACCGGGGGCTGGGGCGGGTCCGGCACAGGCGGGCGGCCGCCATCCACCGGGGCCGGGGCCGCCAGGAGCTCGGCGAGGCCGGCCAGCTCGTGCTCCGTGGCGCGCGTGGCCGTCACCGTGATGCCCAGCGGGTCGATGCGGGCGGTGCCGGAGGCGTCGATCTCGATCCTCCATCGCGCGCCGCGGTCACTGCCGGTGCGCACCAGGGCGAGGCTGCGGCCCGGGGGCAGCGGCGGAAGGACATCGCCCCCGGCGACGAGCATGAAGGTCGTGGGCGCCTCATGCCGGCCGGTGAGGAT
The DNA here is from genome assembly GCF_019974135.1 of Actinomyces capricornis. NCBI lineage: Bacteria > Bacillati > Actinomycetota > Actinomycetes > Actinomycetales > Actinomycetaceae > Actinomyces > Actinomyces capricornis. The sequence continues at coordinate 2,219,800 of NZ_AP025017.1, read as the reverse complement.
GCCGTCGGTCTCCCGAGCACCGGCCGAGTGCACCAGCTCATGGGGGGACTGCAGGCGCCCGCCCAGCATCTCGTGCAGCACCGGGGGCAGTCCGGAGCCCGCCACCTCCGCGCCCTCCGACCACGGGTTGGTGCACAGCTCCAGGGCCAGCGCCCCCACCATCTCGGCGGCCATCATGGGGTCTCCCACGACGCCGACCTCCCCATCGGCCGCGGCCAGGTCGATGAGGATGTCGGCACCGCTGGCATCCCGTCCGATCGTCACCAGGCCGGGCAGCAGCGGTGGGACCCCGGCCGGGACCGCGGGCTCCTGGCCCGCGGGGATCGCCCAGGTCAGGCCCCCGTCCTGCACCTGCCAGGGCGCCGGGGCCTCCATCCGGGGCTGGCTCAGGCGCATGTAGCAGGCGGTGTCGTTGATGGCCACGGCGTAGGGCCGGGGCGGCTCCTCCATGGCGCTCAAGGAGCGCAGCACCGCGTCCAGACGCAGGGAGCGGGCCTCGTCGGCCCCCACGCGCAGCAGCCTCTCGAGCTCGCCGGCCTCCTCCCCCGGCGCGGCGCCCACCCACTGACGGCGCCGGCGCGCCAGCAGTGCCACGAGCGAGGCCGCCAGCAGGGAGCCGACAGCGGGCATCTGGGCCGGGGCGACGTCCTGGACGGCACTGACCCGGTTCTCCGCCTCCTGGACGGCGGCGGAGCGGTCCAGCATCTGGGGCGGGGGCGCCGGGTTCTCCACGGGCACCGCCACCACGCGCTCCACGGACTCCGCGGAATCGGGCATGACCAGCAGCCATCCGGGCTGGATGAGCCGGGCCAGCTCCAGGGAGCGGCCATCGGGCTGGAGACGCCCCGCGTTGAGGTCGTAGATCTCCTGGTAGCCCCGCCCCTCGCCCAGGTTGCGCTCGGCGATGTCCCACAGGTTGTCGTGGTAGCGCCCGTCAGGGGGCTGGACGACGTACACCCGCTGGCCCACCAGCTGCTGGCCGGTCTCCGGGTCCAGCTCGATATCCCCCAGCATGTAGCGCACATGCTCGCTGCTCTGCCCGGCCTCGTGGCCGGAGGCGTCCTGCCCCGCGATCCCGCCTGCGGCCGGCTGCACCCCGGTGGTGCCCTGGCCTGCGGCGCCCGCCGCCCCCATCTCCTGGGCGGAGGCGGCCGCCTGGGCCGCGGCGTGGGAGGGCAGTGCGGGCACGGCCGCCGCGGCGGGCGCACTCAGGGCACTGGCCAGCAGCATGGAGATGACGAGCCTGCGCACCAGGCCCTGGATGCCTCCGGACAGGGGCACATGCACCGGCATCCCCTGCCCGCGCACCGCCGAGACGATCTCCACCACGGTGCACACGGTGAACTGCAGCCATGCCAGCCACAGCACCCAGTAGAGCACTCCGAGCAGCACCTCCAGGGACACCGCCTGGAGCAGCATGGAGGCGTGGAACTCCCGGGGCACCGGGGGCAGGCCCACTGTCTGGAGCAGGAGGAGGGGGAGGCCCACGATGATCAGGAGCAGCACACCCGCGGCCAGGATGGAGCGCAGGGGCGAGGGCCTGTCCTGGCCCGCAGGCGCCCGGAAGCGCTCAGGGCCTCTCACAAGAGCGGATTCGGCACTCACAGGTCTTCCTCCCCGTAGATTCCCACAGCGACCCGGGCTTGGCCGGTCGCCGTGACATGAACTGAATCGAGGCCCACCAGGCGCAGCATGGAGGTGGGCACGTTGTGCTCGATGGTGACGGTCACCGTCTTGGGGGTGACCACCACCTCGGAGTCATTGGCATGGTCGGTCTGGACCAGGTAGCCGCGGGCGGCAGCCTGGGCCTCGGAGGTGTCCAGGACGATGTCGCCTCCTGAGCGGACACTGCTGTCGGCCAGGTGCTGGGCCCCCGCGCGGGCGGCCTGCTCGGCGTCGTCGGTCATGGAGGCGCGAGCGGTCAGCACCCTCCCGCCCTCGATGCACAGGCCCGCCACCAGGATGAGGACGGCCGCGATGATGATCGCGAAGACGGAGACCGAGCCGCGCTCCTGCGTGAAGGAGGGCATTCTCAGCCACGGTGACTGGCGCCGGCGCCGCATGCTCATCTCGTTCCCCTCCATGTGTCCACCGGTGCGGTCGAGGTCGCCTCGACCTGCGTGCTGCCGGGCAGGAAGACCAGCCCGAGATCAGCCAGCTCCACTCGGCAGCTGACCGTCACCCGCACCACCCCGCCGCGCCCGAAGCTGCCGACATTCGTTGTGGAGGAGCAGTTGGCCCTGGCGGTGTCGGCAGCCGCCAGGCTGGCGTTGGCGGCCGCGGAGGCCGCGCTGGAGGACCGCTCCATGGAGGCGGCCCGGGCGGCATCACGAGACGCCGCCTGCACCATGCTCTCGGTCGAGACCAGCCTGCCCCCCGCAACCGCGATCATGACGATGAGCAAGAGCACGGGAACCAGGATGATCATCTCCACGGACATCGTTCCCGACTCCCCGCCCCTGAGGCGGGCGAGGCATCTGCTGAGACGGCATGCCGGGCTCCGGAGCCGGCCCGCGGCGCCCATCGCACTCACGTGTCCTCCCGGAAGGTCTCCAGCTGCGAGGTCACCGAGGCCTCCACGCGCGGTGCGAGGCCGGCGACGACGTCCATCGCCTCCCCCGAGACCACCACGACGACCTCGTTGCCCTTGATGACTGTGTACACCTCGACCTCGGCCAGCGCCTTGCCCCCCACCCGATGGGCGTAGGCGATACCGTCCGCCTCCGCCTTCTCCGGGCTGCTGCCACTGCGGATCTCGCGAGCAACCTCCCGGGCCGTGGTGATCGCCACCTCATTGCCGTACCAGCTCAGTGCGACCTGCACCGTGAACAGCACGATGAGCAGGAGCAGGGGGAAGAAGACGAGCAGCTCCACGCTGGAGGCCCCCGTCTCATCCCTCCTGTCCCGCAGGCGGCGCATCCGGGTCGGGATCATCAGGGAACGGTCGGCACTTGCAGGTTGCTGGAGGCCTCCGAGACCATGGCGTACACCGCCCGCCCCGCAACGGCGGCCAGGGCGATGAGGATGCCGGTGATGATGACCCACTCGACGGTCGAGGCGCCCCTCTCATCGGAGGACGGCTGCGAGAGGCGATCGCGCAGGCGGCCCGAGAGGATCTGGAGTGTGCAGATCAGGTGAAGCATGATTCCTTCCCTTCCTGTGGTTGGTGAACTGCCGGGCAATCAGGAATTGCCCAGGATCCCGGTCAGAGCCGGGTAGATGAGAAAGACGATGAAGCCGATGGCGATGACGAGCTGGGCCACCAGCATGGACTCGGAGTTCTCCCCCGCCTTGCCCTCGGCATCGGCCAGGTCCTTGCGGCGCATGCTGGAGGCCCTGGCGGCCAGGGATTCGCGGATCTTCGCCCCATCCTCGGCCACAAGGGCCAGTGCCGCGGAAAGATCCCTCAACTCGGAGATGCGCAGCTGGGTGCCCAGCTGCCCCAGCGCCGCCCACGGGGTCTCCCCCCGCAGCCGGGCGATGTCCAGGGCGTCACGGATACGGACCATGGCCGGGTCGTCGGAGAGGCTGGAGGCCGAGTCCAGGGCCTCGGGCACACCGCGGCCGGCGGACATGGACATGGAGACCAGATCCAGGTAGGAGCCCACCACGTGGCGGAAGTCCCGCCGCGCCTCCTCCGCCTGACGGCGCAGGCGGACCGTGGGCAGAGCTCCCATCGCCAGGCCCAGGAGCACACTGACCAGCAGCGGCGTCGTCCAGCTCATGGGGGCGCCAATGGTCTCCAGGAGCGCCACGATCAGCAGCGGGGCGACGAAGGCGCCCACCCCCATCAGCAGCGAGACGGCCAGGTGGCGCTCCAGGGAGCGTCCCAGGACCGCCAGGTCACCGGTGAGGGGGGAGATCTCGATCCCCGAGCGCCTCAGGATCGCGGCGGCCCGGATGCCCAGCGTGTCCATCCATGCCGGTGTGGCGCCCTCCCTGGGGTTGAGGCGACGGACATCCTGGCGGAGGCGGTCCTCGTCACGGCGCGTATCGAGCTCGGCCAGTGCCGCGGCGGGCTGCACCGCGGGCGGTGCGATGAGGATGACGAGCAGCAGCAGGCCCGCGCCGCTGAAGGCGCCTCCCAGGAGGATCCAGGTGATCATCGCACCGCACCCCCCTCAGGACCGACGTCGACCGCGCGCACTGTCAGGAAGCGGCGCGGCAGGCGCACTCCGGCCAGGACGCGCATCCACATCATCCCGATGGCGAACAGGCCGATGACGACCAGGAGCACCAGCTGGCCCTGGATCGAGGCGTAGGGCGCGACGAAGTCCTTGTTGAACAGCGCCAGCCCCAGCATCACCACGACGGAGAAGATGACCACGATCTGGGCCGAGCGCCGGGTCCCCGCACGCGAGGCCGAGACCCGCTGGCGCATGTCGAGCTCGGCGCGCGCGGTATCGGCCAGGGCCCCCAGCAACTGGCGCAGGCCCGGGCCGCGCAGGCGGGCGTTGACGATGAGGGCCGCGACGATGAGGTCCGCCGTGGGATCGTCGAGGTCGTCGGCGAACTGGCGCAGCGCCGTCGGCAGGGGCACGCGCACACGCATCCGATCCGCCAGGAGCGCCAGATCGTCCCGGATGACAGGCGCCGCGGCGTACACCGTGGCGGGAATGGCCTGCTCCAGGCCCACCGCGCCGGCGATCGTGTCCCTCAGCGACTCCGTCCAGGTGGCCAGGGCGTCGATCCGTGCAGCGGCGAGCTTCTCCTGCTTGGCCCCGCCGAAGAGCAGCGGCCAGACGATCACCAGGCATGCTCCCGCCCCGGCCAGCACGATCCACCGCGTGAGGACCAGGATGAGCACGCCGACTCCGACCGCGGCCAGCGTCCGCTTGGACATGCTCTTGATCAGGCCGCTGCTCTGCCCCCGCCCCGAGTCGGGAAGCATGTCGGCGCCCATGAAGAAGCCGACCAGGAGGAACAGGCCCCCGCCGATGAGCGCCCCGGAGAGGATGGCGACCATGGCCGTCGAGTCAGTCATGCCACCCTCCCGGCGTAGGAGGCGGCGGGGTCATAGCCTGCGGCCATGAGGTCGGCCACGCAGGAGATGGGCGCGGCCGGCTGGGCCATGCCGCTGCGGTCGTCGGCGAAGATCTCGCTGGAGAGCACGCGCCCGTCCACGCCGTTGACCTCGCGGACCGAGGCGACGTAGCGCCGCATCCTGCCGCCCTGGTGGAAGCGGTTCTCCCGGGTCAGGAAGATGACGAAGTCCACCGCGCCCGCGATGAGGAGGTTGGTGGCGTCCTGGGGCAGGTGCTCCGCGGACTGGATCGCGTAGGTGGCGATGCGGTTGAAGACCTCGGAGGAGGAGTTGGCGTGGATGGTGGACAGTGAGCCGTCATTGCCCTGGCTCATGGCGTTGAGCATCGTGACGATCTCATCGCCCAGCACCTCACCGACGATGACCCGCGAGGGGTTCATGCGCAGGGAGCGGCGCACCAGGTCGGCCATGGAGATGGCCCCCGCCCCCTCGGAGTTGGGCAGCCTCTCCTCGAAGGCCACCACATTGGGGTGCAGGTCGGCGAACTCCCCCAGTCCCAGCTCGAGGGCGCGCTCCACAGTGATGAGCCGCTCACTGGGCGGGATCTCGTTGGCCAGCGCCCTGAGGAAGGTGGTCTTGCCCGCGTTGGTGGCCCCCGCGATCATGATGTTCTTGCGGGCGCGCACCGCGGCGGAGCAGAAGGCCGCCAGGCGCGGGGTCAGGGTTCCCAGCCGCACCAGGTCCTCCAGGCCCACGCGATCCAGGCGGGCCCGGCGCACCGAGACCGCCGGACGGGAGCACACATCCATGACGGCCGACAGGCGCGAGCCGTCCGGCAGGCGCAGGTCGAGCTGGGGGTTGGCCGAGTCGAAGGGACGGGAGGCCAGTCCCGAGTAGGAGCCCAGGACCTGGACCAGCTCGACCAGTTCGTCATCGGAGTCGGCCACCGGCGCCCCGCGCTCCTCACGGCCGTCGGCGTACTGGATGAAGACGTTGTCGTAGCCGTTGATATCGACGTTCTCGACGTCGGGGTCCTCCAGGAGCGGCTGGAGCCGGCCCACACCGAACAGGGCTGCGTGGATCCCCTGGGAGACCTCCTCCTCGTCCTGAGCGCTCAGGGGGCTGCGCCCCGCCGCGATCTCGCCCCGGGCGTGCTGCTCCAGGACGCGGCCGATGAGGGCACGGGCGAACTGCCGCTCGTCCTCCGGGCTCATCGGGGGGATGCCCGAGGTGGCGTCGTCGCGCCGCTGCTGGGCCAGGAGATCGGCGACCTCCTCGCGCATCTGGCGCACAAGGTTCTGGTCAACGCTCATCGCACCGCTCCACTCATCGGAAGGTCGGCCAGGGCGGGCAGCAGGGTGCGCGCCGACCTGACCAGCAGGCTGCGCCCCAATGGGAGCGCCCGGCGCCCCGCCAGGGCATCGGCCGCACCGGTATCGTGCGCCAGCACTCCCAGGACCGGGGCACTGACACCGCTGGAGTGCAGCAGGCGGGCCAGGTCCGCGCCCTCGTGGCGGTTCTTCCACGGAGCGATGAGGATGACGCCCAGCCGCAGCCGCTCAGCGCGGTGACCGGCGTCGTTGAGCATCCACAGCAGGCGCTCCCGCAGGTGCCCGTAGTTCTCCACGCCGGGACGGGTGACCAGCACCGTGATATCGGAGGCCAGGGCCACCCCGAGGCTCGGTGCCCCCGGTGCGATGCGGCCGACGTCGGCGATGACGTCCCCGTGGCGCCGCAGGCTGGCGGCCAGGCCCGCCCATCCGGCTCCGATCGCGGTGGCCTGGTCGGGGCGCGCAAGGCCCAGCAGGACGTCGAGGCCACCGCTGATGACCGTCAGGTGCTCCTCCACCCGGGCCGCGGGGTCCCTGCGCACCGCGGCGGCCAGGGAGACCACGCCGCGGTTGGGGTCCAGGGGCTGGCCCTGCTCGGTGCGGGCCCGGTACAGCAGGTCCGAGCCCGCGGGGTCGAGCTCGGCCAGCAGCACGGGCCGGGGCCAGATCGCGGCGATGACATGCGCTGCGGTCGTGGCGCCGGGAGCCCCCTTGACCGAGGCGATCGAGACCAGCATCAGCCCTCCTGGATCGGCTGATCCGAGGTGGACAGGACCACGGCGATGCCGCCACCGGCACCCGCTGAGGCGAGGGCGGCCGCATCCGCCTCGTTGACGATGATGGAGACCACCGCCCCCGAGTTCCAGTCCCCGTCCGTGCCGGAGGTGGGCACGGCGTCGAGGACCTGCGCCCCCCTGATGGAGACCGACTGCCCATTGACGTCGATGACATCCACCAGGTCCCCGGCCTTGAAGCCGTTGGCGGGGAAGCGGCCGACCTCCAGGGAGACGCCGACCACCTGCCTGCCCTCCCCCGGGATCGCCGCGGCCGCGAGCTGGGAAGTGTCCAGGAGCTGACCCTTGGCGATCTCCACGCGCGCGGTCCTGCCCACGACCTGATCGACCTGATCGGTGCGGATGAGGGTACCCAGGCCGGAGGAGACGGGCGTGGAGACCAGGTCCTCGCGCTCGATGACCTCGCCCGCCCTGATGGTGTCGGCGGCCACGAGCATCTCGACCCTGTGGTCCAGCCGGGTGGCCAGGAACCCCGCCAGTGCCGCGCCGCCCACGATGAGCAGGACCGCCAGCACGGCCAGCAGTGGCCGCCTCTCGCGGGGCGCGGAGGGCAGCCGGCCGGCGCTGTCGGCCTTGGCGGCTTGGGTGGATCTCAGGCCGCGCGCATCACGGTCATGGCGGCGCATGGCGCGTCCATCCTGGGGTTGGGCCATGGTGAGGGGCACCTCTCAGTGGGCGATGGGGCGGCAGTACCGTATCGCAATCGTGACCCTGAGGGGGTCATTGGGCGCGTGACAACCGCTAAAATCTCATGGGGAGTTTTCTCCTTGCACGATGGGGTGCTCCCGTGTCAGGGTATGGGCGACAACACACTCGATTATCGACGACGTTGTTGCTCTCGGCGCACGCCGCGAGTTGCCAGTTTCCCAAGGACCAACAAGGAGTTCTTCATGTCTTTGCAGGCAGACCTCGACACCCTGGCCGCCCTCTACGACACCCTGAGCAACAACGTTCAGCTGTGCCACAACATCCAGACCACCACCGACAGCTCCCTGAGCGCGGCGGTGTGGGAGAGCCCCAACGCCACCGCCTTCCGTGCGGCCTGGGACGAGTTCAAGCCCAAGCTGGTGGCCTTCGAGGACGCCCTCGCCGCCGGCGCCTCCGACGTGGCCACCAACCACAACAACAACGCCACGGCCAACGGCGTCACCGACGCGCGCCACCTCACCCCCGTGACGGCTATCGCCTGAGCCGCCCGCGCGAAGCAATACGGTGTGGTACCCGGGTACCTGGGTACCACACCGTATTGCTTTGCCATCACCTCGTCATATCAGCGTCTCATCAATGCCGTATCAGCACATGCGCCACCCACGCCCCACCGCGGCGCCATACATCTGACGAATCGCACCTGAACGCGCTTCGCCGCGCACGCTTTTTGTTCAACAGAACGTCTGATAGCAGCGACATCCACTCGTCACGAATTCAATGACCGCTGGGGGCCACGGGAGAACCACACCGGAGAACCATAAGTGGCCTCCTGCGGGATCAGAGAAGCTCGTCGCGGCCCGTCTCCTTGAGCCGGTCGACCACCGCCTTGACCTCCTGGGCGCGCTCGGGGGTGGTCACCAGCAGGGCGTCGGGGGTCTCGACGACGACCAGCCCCGGCACCCCCAGGAGGGTGATCCGCCGTCCCGTGGCAGTGGCCACCAGGGCGCCCGGGGAGTCGATGGCCTCGACCCGCTCGCCCTCCACCGCCCCCTGGCCCAGATCCAGGACCGAGGCGCCTGCGGCAGCACCCCTGGTACGGGGCGCCGCCAGCTGGGACAGGGCCTCGAATCCGCCGACGTCATCCCAGCCCATGGCGGCCGGCACCGTGGCCACGGCGCCGGCGGCCGCGGCGGGCTCGGCGATGGCGTGGTCGATGGCCACGGCCTCCAGCCCCGGCCACACCCGGGCCAGGACCTCCTCACGCTCGGGGGTGTCCCAGGCCCGGGCGATGGTGCGCAAGCCCTGGGCCAGGGCGGGCCGGTAGCGGGCCAGGTGGTCCAGAAGCACTCCGGCGCGGGAGACGAACATGCCGGCGTTCCAGCGGTAGTCGCCACTGGCCAGGTAGGCGGCGGCGGTGTCGGCGTCGGGCTTCTCGGTGAAGCCCAGGACCCGGCGCCCCGCGGGCGCACCGGCCACCCCCAGGGGCTCCCCGGCGTGGATGTAGCCGAAGGCGGTGGAGGGGCCGGTGGCCTCGATGCCGATGGTGGCCACCCAGCCCTGTTGGGCCAGCACGGCCGCCTGGCGCACCGCGTCGCGGAAGGCCTCCTCATCGGCGATCGTGTGGTCCGCGGCGAAGGAGCCGACCACGGCCTGCTCGCCGTGGCGCTGGGCGATGATGGCAGCGGCCAGGCCGATGGCCGCCATGGAGTCGCGGGGGGCGGGCTCGGCCAGCAGGTTCTCGCGCGGCACCTGCCCCAGCTGCTCGGCGACGGCCGCGAGGTGGGCCTGCCCGGTGACGATCGTGGTGCTGGCCGCCAGGGGCGCCAGGCGCTCGACGGTGGCCTGCAGGAGGCTGCGCCCACTGCCGGTGAGGTCCAGGAGGAACTTGGGCCGCTCCCGGCGGCTCAGCGGCCACAGCCGCGTGCCCGCACCGCCGGCGGGGATGATGACGTGCACCGGGCGCTCGGGCCCACCAGCGTCCAGGGCGGGGCCGACCTCCTCGGCGGCAGGGCCGGCCAGGCCGGCCTGTGAGGGGTCGGGCGGTGCGGCGTCGTGACGGTCATCGCTCATCACGCCAGGGTAGCGGCCCCGGGGGCACAGCCCGCGGCACCGCTGCCTGAGGCCCGGACCACAGCTCCGCAGGCCATCACCGTGCTCGCCGCAGCTCCCCTCGCGCCGCCCGCCCCGACCCGCCTTCGCCTGCCGCGTCCCGGCCGGCCTCCAGCGCCGGTGCGCCCCGTCAGTGGTGCCACCACCGATGCGCCCCAGCGGCCGCGCACCATCCCGGACCCGCCCGTGCTCACCCCCGGCCGCCCGGCCCGCTCAAGGCGGCGATGGGGCCACTGCCTGGAGGTCGTCGGCGGTCCATCGGGAGAGCTTCCCACCTGTCAGAGCTGGCCCGCGGGGCTCCTCGCTGCACATCTTCAGCATCCCACAGCCGAATGGGCTCCTCACGAACCGCGGAATAACACCAATCCACCAATGGGTTGGACCGTGAAGATGTGCAGCACAGCACCGGCGAGCGTCAGCCCCCTCCGACGACGTCATCACCCGACCATGTCCAGGGCGATCCGGAGCCCGCAGGCCCCGACCGGGAAGTGGGAGGGCCACAGGTCACGCCACCTCCTACAGATCACCGGCCCTGCCTGCGAATAGCGGGGTTGTCGGTGAATCGCAGGGGATGTCTGCAGATCGGAGGGGTCCCAGGGATCCAAAGCACTGACAACCCCTGCGATCTGCAGACATCCCCTGCAAAGTGCGGCCACCCCCGCGACCTGAGCCCACCCCGCCGGCAGCAGCGGGCGGCCCCCGGGAGCGCCCACGACGGCCCAGCCCGCGCCGGACCCGCCCCCGGCAGCACCCCTTCAAGGCCCGGACCACACCCGTGCAGCCCGGCGCCGGTCGACTACCGCCCGCTCAGCCGCTGGCGGTCACCAGGCAGCCGCTGCCTCAGCGGTCGTCCGCGACGCCATCGAGGGCCTCCCGGCCCCTCTTGGCAGCGCCCTGGACCGGCTCGGAGGTCGCAGGCGTGGAGACCCGGATCGCCCCCTCCTCCAGGGGCACCGGCGCGACGTAGTCGGGATGCTCCGTGGGGTCGGCCTCCAGGTTGCCGGTCATGGCCTGGCGCGGCCAGGCCAGCGTGGCCGGCACGCTCAGGGTCACGTAGTTGGGGCGCTCATGGGCGTGGACCTCATCGGGGTGGTCCACCATCTGGGGCTGGGGCGGGTTGGCCATCCAGGCCGCCGTCAGCAGCAGGACGCGGCTGGCCAGGTGCATCCACACGATGAGCACGATGATGGCGGTGAAGGAGGCCAGCAGTGGGTTCTCGGCCGCTGAGCCCACCCCGCTGCTGCCGGCCTGGCGCAGCACTCCGAAGGCCACCGCCCCCAGGGCGCAGCCCTGCAGCAGGTCCCGGCGGGGCGGGCGGATGCCGCACACTGTGATGACCAGGGCCAGCACGGCGGCGTCGATGAGGAAGGAGATGGCCAGGCCCGCGACCCGTGCTCCGGAGCCGGTCAGGGCGGCGGGCACGTCCAGACCCCGGCTCAGGCTGCCGGCCAGCAGGGAGGTGGCCACGGAGGCCACCGCCGTGACCAGGACGGCGACCATGACCACCACGAAGCACAGCAGGTTGGCGGCCTGGATGGTCACGAAGCCCCGGGTCTGGTGCACCATGCCGAACATGGCGCGCAGGGCGATCCTGATCGTGCCCATGAGGCTGACCGCGGAGTAGAGCAGGATGAGGCCGGCCACGATGGAGCCGACGTTGAGCGCGGAATCCAGAGTGAGCTGCTCGACGGTCACCAGTCCGCCATTGCCGGTGTCCACCACGCCGGGCAGGGTGGAGTCGATGGCGGAGATGACCCCGTCGCGCTGGGCCGGCCTGCCCCCGATGGTGGCCATGAGCACCGTCACGCCGATGGCCAGGGCCGAGAAGACCGAGAAGAGCCCGGTGTAGGCGATCCCACCGGCCATGAGGCCCCCGCGCGCCATGGAGTAGCGCGCCAGCGTGCGTCCCAGGCGCGAGCGCTGGTAGAGGTCCATGAGGCGGGCGGTCCAGGTCTTGACACGGTCCATGCGCATCACTCGATTCACTCAGGGCGCCGGGCTCAGCGCCGAGGAGGCGAAGGCCGGGGCCGCCACGATCTGCCAGCCCCCCTGGCCGGTGAAGCGGTAGAGGTGGAGGCTGGAGGCGGTGAAGCGGATGTCCAGGTCCGCCGCGGCGCCTGCGGCATGATCCAGGGCCTCGTCGTCGATCTCGTGGGCCAGGGTGACGTGGGGGTGGAAGGGGTAGCTCAGGGGGAGCGCCAGGGGGCCGCCCTCGTCGCGAACGGCGCCCTGGAGGTCATCGCACTGGGCCACCCCGCGGCTGAGCTCGAGGAAGACCACGGGGTTGACCGGGCGGAAGGTGCCCACCCGCTGGAGGTGGATGGTGAAGGGCGCGGTGCGGGCGGCCACCCGCTCCAGGTGGGCGGTGATGGCCCCCATGCTCGCGATCTCGACGGCGGTCGGGGGCAGCAGGGTGATATGCGGGGGTACCACGGCGGCCAGCGGGTCGCCGGCGGCCTCGCGCACAGCGCGGACCCTGGCGGCCTCCGGCTCGGGCAGGGCGATGGCCACACCGATGACGCACTGGCCCGCGTCGGGTGCGGGAACGTTCATCTCCCGGCCTCCTTCACCTCTGTCCGCCCCCGGAAGGCCTCATGGCGTCCCCGGGCGGTCGTCAACGACTCCGCCGCCCCGCCGTCGGTGCCGGCCGGGTGATCAGCGGCTCCCCGCGGCGATCGCATCGGCGATGGCTGCGATAGAGCTCCCGTCACCCTACCGTGCCATGGCACCAAGGTCCTATTCGGCGGCGGTCACTCCCAAGGGCCGCGGATCACATCCGGGGGATGCAGCCCGGAGAACACCACACGGAGATGTTCGACTCTGTGCGCACTCGTGCGAACCTGGGGTATCTGGCAGGATGGGCACCGTGCACACCGCCCCCACCGCCACAGGCCCCCGACCCTCGCCGATGCTCGCCCGCCAGCGCCAGGAGCACATCCTGGAGCGCGTGGCGGCCACCGGTGGCGTGCGCGTGGCCGACATCGTCGAGGAGCTGGGGATCTCGGAGATGACCGTGCGCCGCGACATCACCGAGCTGGTCTCCCAGGGCCGGGTCGAGCGGGTCCACGGCGGGGCCGTGGCCGCCGGCGCCACCTCCCTGGAGCCCCGCTTCCAGGCCAAGTCCACCCTCCACCCCGACGCCAAGCGGCGCATCGGCGTCGAGGCCGCGGCGCTCGTGCGCCCCGGGGACTCCCTGGCCCTCTCGGGGGGCACGACCACCCTTGCCCTGGCCCGGGCCCTCACCGAGCTCGACCACTTCCCCACCCTGACCGTCATCACCAACTCCCTACCCGCGGCCCAGCTGCTCTTCGACGCCGCCGACGCCTCCCGCGCCGAGGGGAGCGAGGCCCCCTCGATCATCCTCACCGGTGGGGAGCGCACGCCCTCCAACGCCCTGGTGGGACTGGTGGCGGTCGACTCCCTGCGCACCCTGCGCGTGGAGTGGGTCTTCCTGGGGGCGCACGGCTTCACCCCCGAGGACGGGCTCATGACCCCCAACCTCATGGAGGCCTCCACCAACCAGGCGCTCGTCGCCGCCGGGCGCACCGTGGTGGCCACCATCGACGCCTCCAAGTGGGGGGTGCTGGGCCTGCGCTCCTTCTGCGCCACCCGGGACATCGGCGTCCTGGTCACCGAGTCCGAGCCCGACGCCGAGACCACCGCCGCCCTCGACGAGTCGGGAGCCGCCCTGCGGATCGCCGCCTGAGCCGCCCGGCCGCGACCGCCCTGCCCACCCGCCCCCACGCCTGACAGCTACCGACCGACACCACCCACACGCCACACCACCTCAGGAGAGCCCATGAGCGCACCGTCGCACTCCCCCGCACCGCCCGCCTTCTCCCCCGCCCTGGAGCCCCGGGAGGCGGCCGGCGCCGCCGCCGAGCTGTTCCGCCAGGCCTTCGACGCCGAGCCCGACGGCGTGTGGTACGCCCCGGGGCGCGTCAACATCATCGGCGAGCACACCGACTACAACGGGGGCCTGGCCCTGCCCATCGCCCTGCCCCACCGGGCCTACCTGGCCCTGCGCCGTCGCCCGGACCGGACCATCCGCCTGGTCTCCTCCCGGGACGCCGAGGCCGTCGAGGTCCTCGACCTCGACGCGATCGGCCCCAAGGGCACCCCCGGCGAGGTCACCCAGTGGGCCTCCTACATCGCGGGGGTCGCCTGGTCCCTGGAGCGCGAGGGCTTCACCGGTCTGCCGGGCTTCGACGCCGCGCTGGTCTCCTGCGTCCCCCTGGGCGGGGGCCTGTCCTCCTCCGCGGCCCTGGAGTGCGCGGCCGCAGTCGCCATCGACGAGGTGGCCGGCCTGGGGCTGGCCGGGCCCGTCCAGGAGCCCGACGACGCCGGCCGCGCCCGCCTGGTCGGGGTGTGCGTGCGCACCGAGAACGAGATGGCCGGGGCCCCCACCGGGGGCATGGACCAGTCCGCCTCCCTGCGCTGCCGCGAGGGCCACGCCCTGGAGCTCGACTGCCGCGACGGCTCGGTGGAGCATGTGCCCTTCGACCTGGCCGCCCAGGGGCTGGCCCTGCTGGTCATCGACACCAGGGCCGAGCACTCCCTGACCGACGGCCAGTACGGGGCGCGGCGCGAGGCCTGCGAGGAGGCGGCCCGCATCCTGGGGGTCGACCTGCTGGCCGACATCGCCCCCCAGGACCTCGATGAGACCCTGGAGCGCCTGCGGCGCAGCGCTGGGAGGGACGGCGGCCCGGACCCCGAGCGCGCGGAGGTCCTGGTGCGCCGGGTGCGCCACGTCGTCACCGAGATCGCCCGCACCAGGGAGCTGGTGGCCCTCCTGCAGCAGGCCGATGCCCTCAGCGGTGAGGCGCTGGCCGCCGTCGGCGCCCTCATGGACGCCTCGCACGAGTCCCTGCGCGTGGACTACGAGTGCACCGGCCCCGAGCTGGACACCGCGGTGGAGGCGGCCCGGGCCGCGGGGGCCCATGGGGCGCGCATGACGGGGGGCGGCTTCGGCGGGTCGGCCATCGCCCTGGTGGACGCCGAGGCCGTCCCAGAGGTGGCCCGCGCCGTCGCCCGGGCCTACGCCACCGCCGGCTTCCGCCCCCCGGCCTTCCTCAACGCCCTGCCCGGCGCCCCCGCCGGGCGCCTGGCCTGACCGCCGGCGCCGCCCGCCGCTCCCATCCCGGGGGCGGCGCCGCCCCCGGTGGTTCTCCACCTCCGACGGCACGGTCCCCCCGGCCCTCGGCACCACAGGACCACATGCCTCATCCACTGGGATGACCCAGCCGCCGGATGCGGCTCATCCTC
This sequence comes from Actinomyces capricornis, assembly GCF_019974135.1. Taxonomy (NCBI): domain Bacteria; kingdom Bacillati; phylum Actinomycetota; class Actinomycetes; order Actinomycetales; family Actinomycetaceae; genus Actinomyces; species Actinomyces capricornis. The sequence continues at coordinate 2,204,669 of NZ_AP025017.1, read as the reverse complement.
CAGCATGAATCGGCGGGCGCACAGCAGCGCATACGATGAGGGCGATTTCTCCCGATCCCTCATTCACATGAGAGAAGACCCATCGTGAAACGCTACATCGTGCCCACCCTCAAGGCGCTGATCGCCGTCGTCATCGCCGTGGCCCTGACGAAGATCGCCTTCTTCCCCTCCAAGGACGCCTCATCGGAGCAGACCCTCCAGCCCGGCTTCACCGTTGCCGCCCCCACGGTCACGGTCGCCAAGGGCGATATCTCCAACGCCGTGAGCGTCGAGGGCCAGATCGTCGAGGACGCCCCCGTGGAGGCCAAGTCGACCCTGGCGGGCAGCGTGGCGCGCCTCATCTACGAGGACGGCGCCACCGTGTCCGCGGGCGAGCCGATCATGACCCTGAAGAAGGTCGAGACCCAGGAGCCCACGACCTCCGTCGACGAGGAGGGCAACCAGCGCACCACCCAGCCCGAGCCCAAGACCACCTGGGTGGATGTCTACGCCCCCGCCTCGGGCACGGTGAAGTACAAGGTCATCCGCGATCAGGAGACCCCCGTGGGCACGGTCGTGGCCACCGTCGCCCCCGGCACCTACTCCGCCAAGGGCACCGTCACCGCCTCCCAGCAGTACCGCCTGACCAGCCCGCCCTCCGAGGCCAGCGTCTCGGTGGACTCCGGGCCCGCGCCCTTCTCCTGCACCGACCTCAAGGTGGGCACCAGGAACACTGACACCACCACCTCGGCCAACCCCGCGGCCGGTGGCGGGGAGCCCGCCGCCACCCCCGAGGACGGCAACAAGGTCGAGGTGCGCTGCTCCGTGCCCTCCGACCAGCAGGTCTTCCCCGGCCTGAAGGCCACTATCAACATCGACGCCGGCTCGGCCACCGACGCCCTGCTCGTCCCGGTCTCGGCCGTGGAGGGCAACTACTCCACCGGCGTCGTATGGCTCCTGTCCGACCCCGCCGACCCCGCCTCGGCCACCAAGACCGAGGTGAGCCTGGGCATCAACGACGGCAGCAGCATCCAGGTCACCGAGGGCCTGTCCGAGGGGGACACCATCCTCCAGTTCGTCCCCGGCAAGGACGTCAAGCGCAAGGGCGAGCCCAACAGCTGCGAGCCCGACGGCTCGGTGTGCTACGACGAGAAGGGTGAGGAGATCACCTCATGACCGCCCTGGTGGACATCAGCGGCGTCACGCGCACCTTCGAGATGCCCGACGGCGAGCGGCTGGAGATCCTCAAGGGAGTCGATCTGCGGATCGAGCCCGGCGACCACATCGCCATCGTGGGCCGCTCGGGAACCGGCAAGTCGACCCTGCTCAACATCCTGGGCCTGCTGGACAAGCCGACCTCCGGTACCTACCTGCTGGAGGGACGGGACACCACCCGCATGGGCGAGGCGCGCCGGGCGCGCCTGCGGGGTCAGGCCTTCGGCTTCGTCTTCCAGTCCTTCAACCTCATCCCCGGGCTCTCGACCACGGAGAACGTCGCCGCCCCCCTCCTGTACGCCCGCGGGACCGCCTTCTGGGGGCGCACCGCCCGGGCCGAGGAGCTGCTGCGGGCCGTGGACCTGGGGCCCAAGATCGGTGGTCGTATCGATCGCCTCTCCGGTGGCGAGCAGCAGCGGGTGGCCATCGCCCGGGCCCTGGCCCGCAGGCCCCGCATCATCCTGGCCGATGAGCCCACCGGCGCCCTGGACGTGGACACCGGCAACGCCGTCATGGGCCTGCTGGAGTCCCAGTGCGAGCAGACCGGTGCGGCCCTGGTCATGATCACCCACGACCTGGCCGTGGCCGCCCGCGCCCGCACCCAGTACCGGCTCGACCACGGTGTGCTCACCCGCATCGAGGTCTCCTCCCACCGGGTCGGCTCCCTGGAGGAGTTCCAGGAGACCGTCCCCGACCAGCACCCCACCGCCCCCATCCCCGCCCACCAAGGAGAACTGGCATGAGTGAGATCATCGGCGCCCTGGTCGAGGCCTGGGGGCAGGTGCGGGTGGGCAAACTGCGCGTGCTGCTGTCCCTGGTGGGGGTGGCCGCTGCGGTGGCCTCCATGACCTTCGTCATCGCCTTCGGGGAGATCAGCGTCTACACCATCCAGGAGTACCTCGCGCGCTTCTCCGGGGAGCCGGGGACGGTGAGCCTGACGGTCTCCCCCACCAAGGCCGACGAGGAGATCGGCGCACCGGCCGATGCCGGCGGTGCTGACGGCACCGGCGGCTCGGGCGGCGCCGATGGCGGCCGGGGATCGGCGCTCCAGGCGGGACCGGGCGGCGCCGCCGGCGGTGATCCCGTGACCGCCAACCGGCAGACCGAGAAGATCAGCGCCGCCATGGACACCTTCGTGGACCGCTACCAGGTTACCTACGCCGCCACGACCTACCAGATCCCCCTGCGCCTGGCCTTCCCCGACGGTCCCGCCAAGGTGGACACCACCGCCGTCAGCGGTCAGTACGAGCAGATCCACCGCTCCTACGCCGATCAGGGCCGCTGGCTGAACCAGGACGACGCCGACGACCTGTCCCCCTCCCTGGTGGTCAGCCCCAGCGTGCTCCAGCGCCTGGGCATCGAGAGGATGGACGGGCCGGTAACGGTCGAGTCCTACCTGCCGACCCGGGCGACCTTCACCATCGTGGGCGTCCTGCCTGCCGAGCCCCAGCAGTACGACGCCACCGGCAATCCCGTCCCCGAGCCGCTGACGGCCTTCGTCCTGCGCGACTCCCTGGAGCCGCTGCTGCCCAAGGACTTCACCCGCCCCTCCCCCACCCTGGAACTGTGGGTCGGCAAGAGCGGGGATGCCGAGATGCGCGCCCTGGTGCGCAACGACTTCAATGCGCAGTTCGGCGCCGGCTCCGCCCAGGTCCGATCCAACCTGGAGGGGCAGGGGGGCGTGGACTCCTCCAGCACCTTCACCCGCGTGGTGACGATCTCCGGCCTGTTCGTCATGATCCTGGGGGCGCTGAGCCTGGTCAACATCTCCCTGGTGACGGTGCGCCAGCGCATCAATGAGATCGGGGTGCGGCGCTCCTTCGGGGCCACCAGTCAGCGGATCTTCTTCTCCATCATGCTGGAGTCCGTGGTGGCCACGGTCCTGGCGGGCATCGTGGGGATCGCGATCGCCGTGGTGGGGATACAGGTGGTACCCCTGGCCCCCATCCTGGGCATCGAGCCGCATGTGCGCCCGCCCTTCCCCATGACCGCGGCCCTCATCGGGCTGCTCTCGGCCACGGGCGTCGGCGCGCTGGCGGGGATCATCCCGGCGATCGTGGCGGTGCGCATCCGCCCCATCGACGCGATCCGCTACTGAGGGCCCGCCAAGGGCGCGGAGGGAGTCCCCGGTCCCCTGCGGCCCGCTGCGCCTCCTGGCGCTGCCGGATGGCACTGCCCAACGACGGTGGGGCCGGCTGCGCGATAGCGGCCGGCCCCACCGCCGTCCTTGCGCCGTCCCTCCGCCGCCGATCCGCCCCCGGCCGCCGTCGAGCGGTACCGGGGACGGCGGGAGGATGCGGGAGGCTCAGACGCCGTCGTACACGCCGTCGTACTCGATGACCAGCGGGGCGTGGTCGGACCAGCGCGAGGCGTAGTCGGGGGCGCGGTCGATGCTCAGGCCCGTGGCCCGCTCGGCCAGGGCCGGGGTGGCGACCTGGTAGTCGATGCGCCATCCGGCGTCATTGTCGAAGGCCTTGCCGCGCTGGGACCACCAGGTGTAGGGCCCCTGGGCCTCCGGACCCACCAGGGCGCGCGAGACATCCACCCAGCCCGAGGAGAACCAGGACTCCAGGTGGGCGATCTCCTCATCCATGACGCCCGCGATCCTGTTGTGGTTGGGCTTCCAGTTCTTGATGTCGCGCTCGGAGCGCACGACGTTGAGGTCGCCGGCCATGAGCACCTGGGGACCGCCCTGCTGCGCGGCCTGGAGCAGGGCGGCCATGCGCGCATCGACCAGGTCGAGGTGGGCGTACTTCTGATCCATCTTCTCGGTGCCCAGCTGCCCGGAGTGCAGGTAGGCGGAGATGACGGTCAGAACGGAGCCGTCGGCCAGGGCCAGGTCGGCCTCCAGCCAGCGGCCCGAGTCGACGTCGGGCTCCTGGTCGGCCTCGGGGGCCACGCCGTAGCGCAGCTCGCCGATAGTGGCCGGGCCGCCCTCGCGCACGGCGATGCTGACCCCGGCGCGGCCCTTGATGCGGCAGGGCCAGGTGGCGGCCGTGTAGCCCTCCAGGAGGCCGGCGGCGATCTGCTCATCGGCGCGCACCTCCTGGAGCAGGAGGATGTCGGGGGCGGAGTCGGTCATCCACTGGCCCATGCCCTTGCGGGCCGCGGCGCGGATGCCGTTGACGTTGACGGTGGCGATTCGCATGACGCCAGCCTAAGGGGTGGGCCACCATGGGCCCATGGCTGACACCGATTCCCGCACCCGCACGATCCACGCCCTGGTCTCCGGCCGGGTCCAGGGCGTGGGCTTCCGCTTCCACTGCGCCCAGGAGGCCCAGGGCCTGGGGCTGGTGGGCGAGGTCCGCAATCTGCCCGATGGGGATGTCGAGGTCCTCGCCCAGGGGCCGGCCGATGATGTCGCCCGTCTGGTGGCCTGGCTCTACCACGGCCCGGACTGGGCCTCGGTGACCGGGGTGAGGCTGACCGAGCGGCGGGCCGGGAGCCTGCGCGCCCGCCGCTTCGACATCTCCTACTAACCCCAACCTTTCGACAATTTGCATGAGATCGTACTTTTCCAGGCCCGGAAAACGCCGATCTCATGCAAATTGTCGAAAGTTAGGGGGTGGCGGAGCGCTCGGCGGTCTCGACGACGTTGGCCAGCAGCAGGGCCCGGGTCATGGGCCCCACTCCCCCGGGGTTGGGCGAGAGCCAGGAGGCCACCTCGTCCACGCCGTCGGCCACGTCCCCGGCGATCCGTCCCTTGCCGGTAGCGGGGTCAACGACGCGCGAGACGCCCACATCCAGCACCACGGCGCCGGGGGCCACCATCTCGGGCCGGATGATGGCGGGACTGCCCGCCGCCGAGATGACGACGTCGGCGCGGCGCACGTGCTCGGCGAGGTCCTGCGTGCCCGTGTGGCAGATGTCGACAGTGGCGTTGACCTCCTTGCGCCCCAGCAGCAGGCCGATGGAGCGGCCCACGGTCACCCCGCGGCCCACCACGCACACGTCCTTGCCCCGCAGATCGATGCCGTGGCGGGTGAGCAGCTCGATGCAGCCGCGCGGGGTGCAGGGCAGCGGGGAGGTGATCGGTCCCGAGCCGCGCAGGACCAGCCGCCCCAGATTGGTGGGGTGCAGGCCATCGGCGTCCTTGTCGGGGTCGATGCGCTCCAGGACGGCGTTGGCATCGATCCCCGCCGGCAGGGGAAGCTGGACGATGTAGCCGGTGCAGGCCGGATCCGCGTTGAGGCGGTCGATGGCCGCCTCCACCTCCTCCTGGGTGGCGGTGGCCGGCAGGTCCTCGCGCAGGGAGGTGATGCCCACCTCGGCGCAGTCGGCGTGCTTGCCCGCCACGTAGCGCACCGACCCGGGGTCCTCTCCCACCAGGACGGTGCCCAGGCCCGGCACGATGCCGCGCTCGCGCAGGGCGGCCACGCGCTGGGCCAGCTCGGCCTTGATGGCCGCGGCGGCCGCCGTGCCATCCAGGACCCGGGCGGCGCCGCCCCAGGGGGCCCTCACTGCTCCAGCCCCGGGTAGAGGGGGAAGGCCCGGGTCAGCGTGTCCACCCGCCCGCGCAGGCCGGCCAGCAGCTCCTCGTCGGCGGTGCCCGCGGCCCCGCGGATGAGGGCGGTGGCGATGATGTCGGCGACCTCGGTGAACTCCGCGGCGCCGAAGCCCCGGGTGGCCAGGGCGGGGGTGCCGATGCGCAAGCCGGAGGTCACCCGCGGGGGGCGCGGGTCGAAGGGGACGGCGTTGCGGTTGACGGTGATGCCCGCGGTGTGCAGGAGGTCCTCGGCCTGCTGGCCGTCCAGGACGGAGTCCACCAGGTCCACCAGGACCAGGTGGACATCCGTGCCGCCGGTGACGAGCTTGACGCCGGCGGCACGCACGTCGTCGGCCAGGAGGCGCTCGGCGATGATCCTGGCGCCCTCGATGGTGCGTGCCTGGCGCTCGGCGAACTCCTGGGTGCCGGCGATCCTCATGGCCACGGCCTTGGCGGCGATGACATGCATGAGGGGGCCGCCCTGCTGCCCGGGGAAGACCGCGGAGTCGAGCTTCCTGCCCCACTGCTCGGGGCGGTTGGACAGCAGCATGCCCGAGCGCGGGCCGCCGAGGGTCTTGTGGACGGTGGTGGACACGACGTCGGCGTGCGGCACGGGGCTGGGGTGCAGACCCGCGGCCACGAGCCCGGCGAAGTGCGCCATGTCCACCCACAGGGCGGCGCCGACCTCATCGGCGATGGAGCGGAAGGCCGCGAAGTCCATATGCCGGGGGTAGGCCGACCAGCCGGCGATGATGACGGTGGGGCGCTCGCGCAGGGCGGCCTGGCGCACCTGGTCCATCTCCACGCGGTAGCTGGTCTCGTCCACGCCGTAGGCGGTGGCCCGGTAGTTCTTGCCCGAGAAGTTGATCTTCATGCCGTGGGTCAGGTGGCCGCCGTGGGCCAGGGACAGGCCCAGGATGGTATCGCCGGGGGTGGCCAGGGCGTGCAGGACGGCGGCATTGGCCTGGGCGCCCGAGTGCGGCTGGACATTGGCCCACTGGGCGTCGAAGACCTCCTTGGCGCGCTCGATGGCCAGGGACTCGGCGACGTCGACGACCTCGCAGCCCCCGTAGTAGCGGCGCCCGGGGTAGCCCTCGGCGTACTTGTTGGTCAGGACCGAGCCCTGGCACTCCAGCACCGCCCGCGGCACGAAGTTCTCCGAGGCGATCATCTCCAGGGTTCCGCGCTGGCGCTCCAGCTCGCCGGTGAGGACCGCGGCGATCTGGGGGTCGAGCTCGGCCAGCGGCTGGTTGAGGGACGGGGTCGTGGCATCGGCAGTCATGTTCTTCCTCCGTGGTGGGGCGCACGGCCGGGCGGGTGCGCGAGAAGAGGCGACCCGCGGCCCAGGCGAGCGACCCCGGAGTCTGGTGATTCGTGCCGCTCCCCGGTGGTGATCCACCCCGCGCCAGTCGCGACGCGCCTACCCTACCGCGCCGCGCGGGGCCGCGCTGTGCGGGGCCGCGCCAGGTCGGCAGGAGACCCACTGGAGGCGTCCCGACGGCGGGGCCCGGGCGCCGTCGGGACGCGACGACGGCGCGGCCGGCCCCAGGCAGCGCGGCGCGGCGACGGCACAGCGCGGCTCAGCGGAAGTCGGCCAGGGTGGGCTTCTTCATGGTGGTCATGGTCTGCCAGGCCCCGGGGCGTCCGATGAGCTCGGTCATGCGCTCCGGGGTGATCGTCCAGGAGATGCCGAAGCGATCCTTGAGCCAGCCGCAGGCCTCGGCCTCGGGCACCGCGGAGAGCCCCTCCCACAGCAGGTCGACCTGCTCCTGGGTGGCGCACTGGACCGTCAGCGACACACCCATGCCGAAGGTGAAGTCGTGGGGGACACCGGAGTCCATGAGGGTCAGGCGCTGACCGGCCAGGCGCACATAGCCCTGCATGAGGGCGCGATCCCCCTGGCCCGCCTGGGGCGGGTAGAAGGACATCTGGTCAGCACCCGATCGCACCGGCGCCCCCGGGCCCTCCGCCTGCGAGGCGCCCCCCTGCTCCCCGGCGCTCCCCGAGGCCCCGAAGGCTCGCGCGAAGAGGTCGACGTACTGGGTGGCGGCCTTCTCGGCCTGGCCCTGGCCGTGGGGGAACATGAGGGCCGGGACGATCTCCACGCCGCGGGCACCCGGGTCCGGCCGGCGCTCGCGGTCCGACGGCGCTGCCTCCTCGGCCCGGCCGAGCTCGCTGGCGGTGACCGCCCGCCCGGCGGGGCCCAGCAGCAGCTGCCAGCTCACGCCGTAGCGGTCCTCCACCCAGCCGAAGCGCTCGGAGAAGGGGTAGCGGCCCACGGGCATGAGGATGCGGCCCTCAGCCGCCAGGGCCTCCCACAGGGCGTCCAGGTGCGCCTCGGCGTCGGGATGCGCCTGAGGATCGAGATGGACCATGAGGGAGATGGCGGGGTTGGGCCGGTGCTGGGGGCCGGCGTTGATGGCGCTGAGCTCAAGGCCGGCCAGGCGGAAGCGGATCTCCAGGACCTTGCCCGCCATGCGCGCCTGCCCCTCGGCCAGGCCCTGCTCGGGGTAGTGGGAGGTGGCCACGATGCCGGTTCCCGCGAGCGCCTGCGCATCGTGGGCCAGGGCCCGCGCGAAGGCGTCGGTGTAGAACTCCACGGCCTGCGGGGCGCAGCCGTCGAACCACAGCGCGGGGACGATGCGCTGGATCGGCCCCTGCCCGCTCAGGCCTGGGTGGTGCCGGCTCTCCTGCTCGCTCATGGCGCCAACCTACCGGCCGGCTCCGACGTCTCCCCGCCCGTCCTCGGGAGGTCGTCAGCAGGCAGGGCGCGGTGGGCCAGGGCCGGCGGTCAGGGGGCGATTGGACGTCACTTGGCGGCAGAGGCGTCACTTGGCGGAATGGACGACACCTACAAGGTACGTCCATTCCGCCAAGTGACGCCCGTTCCGCCAAACGCCGCCGCAGCGGGCGCGGCGGGCAGTGCGCTGAGCGCCGGCGCACCGACCAGCGGCGCGTCGCAGGGGCGCCGCGCGCCGCCGGCGCTCAGGACGGGCTCAGCCCGCCTCAGTCCTCGCCCCCGAACCAGTCGCCCAGGCCGTCGTCGACACCGATCCAGGCCAGGGCGTGGGACATCTCCTCGCTGCGCAGCAGCACCCTGTCGAAGGCCCGGCGCACCTGCTCGCGCACCTGGGGGTCCCCCACCCCGGTGACCACCAGGTGGCAGCGCGGCTCGCCCGGGGCGGCCCCGTCGGGGGCTCCGCCTGGCACTGGGGCGGGCCTGCCCGGGGCGGGAGCAGCACCGGAGGCGGCACCGCCATCGAGGCCGACGCCGGCCAGCGCTCCCGCCTGCGCCCCGCCGGCCCCGGGGAGATCGGGGACCTCGGCCCAGCTCCCGGCATCCCCCACGCTGAGGGCGCCCCCGGCGACCTCCCAGGCGCAGACGCGGCCGGGCCTGCTGGGCAGCCAGAAGCAGCCGCGGGCGCACAGCCCGTGTCCGGCCAGGTCGGCGACGAGCTCACGCAGCCGTCCGGGGTGGAAGGGCAGGGTGGCGAACAGGTCGAGGGTCCACACCCCGTGCTCGTCGGGTCCGCCCCAGGCCTGGGTGGTGGCGGGGTGGACGCGGCCGATGGCGGCCCCGGCGTCGTGGGTGATGGCCAGCAGGCACTCCAGCAGCGGGGCGTCCATGCCGGGCAGGAGGAGGGTGCTGTGGGGACGCAGGTGCTCGATGAGGTCGGCCCCGGCCCCCGCCTCGTCCTGCCCCAGGGACAGGATGAGGTCGGCGTAGCCGAGGTTGACCATGTGGACCTCCCCGGTGCAGCGGGCGTCCTCGGGATGGGCCTCCAGGCCGCGCTCGGAGAGTAGGTGGTGCTCGAGCAGCTCGTCCTGGGCGGTGGAGGCCTCCAGGGCGTGGGCGACGCCGGCCAGTCGCAGGTCCAGGCCCTCGGCCCGCCCGACCTCCTCCAGCTCCTGGGCCAGGCGGGGCACGAGGTGGACCAGCTCGATGGCCGGCGGCAGGAGGACGACGGTGGTGCCGCCGGGGTCCTGGATGGCGCGGTCCTGCGCCACGGCCACGAGCACCTCGCGCAGCGAGCAGGTGTGGCAGTGGGTGGGCATGGGCAGGTCCAGTGACACCGGCTCCTGGTCCAGGCCGCCGGTGCTCACCAGGCGCACGATGCCCTCGGGGCCCTCCTGGGGCAGGAGGCTCGCGCGGATGACGACGGCGTCCTCGCCGCTGAGCGCCAGGTCGATGAGGCCCAGCAGGGCGGGGTCGACGGCGCTGATGAGGGCCAGGGAGTGGGCGGTGTCGGGCACGGCATCCTCGATCCATTTGACGGGAGTGACAATCATTCTCAATAATGCATGGCATGACCACCTACTGCCAAGTCACAGGGGCCGCGCCGGTCTTCGGCAAGTCCGTGTCCCACTCCCACCGCCGCACCTCGCGCCGCTGGAACCCCAACCTCCAGCACAAGCGCTACTGGGTGCCCTCCCTGGGGCGCACCGTGCGCCTGACGGTCTCGACCAAGGGGATGCGCATCATCGACAAGCGGGGCATCGACGTCGTCGTCGCCGAGATGCTGGCCCGGGGGGAGAGGCTGTGAGCAAGACCGCCAAGGACCTGCGCCCCATCATCAAGCTGGTCTCCACCGCGGGCACCGGCTACACCTACGTCACCCGCAAGAACCGCCGCAACACCCCCGACCGCCTGGTGGTGCGCAAGTACGACCCGGTGGTGCGCCGGCACGTGGAGTTCAAGGAGTCGCGCTGATGGCCAAGAAGTCGAAGATCGCCGCACAGGCCCGCCGCAGCCAGGTGGTGGCCCGCTACGCCGAGCGCCGCGCCGAGCTCAAGCGCGCCAGCGTCAACCCCCATCTGAGCCAGGCCGAGCGCGAGGAGGCCATGGCCGCCCTGCACGCGCTACCCCGCGACGCCTCCCCCACCCGCCTGCGCCGGCGCGATGTCATCGACGGGCGCCCACGCGGCCACCTGCGGGTCACCGGCACCTCCCGGGTGCGCTTCCGCGAGATGGCACTGCGCGGCGAGCTGCCCGGGATCCGGAAGTCCTCATGGTGAGGGCGCCGGGCAGTCCGGCCGGAAGCCCCACCATCAGCCCACCGCCACCACCCCGCAGTACCCCGATCAGCCGCATCAGCACCCCAGAGCAAGGAGCCCGCCCATGAGACCCGGCATCCACCCCGACTACGGCCCCGTCGTCTTCCGCGACAAGTCGGCGGACTTCGCCTTCCTCACCCGCTCGACCCTGACCTCCACCGAGACCATCGAGTGGGAGGACGGCCAGACCTACCCGGTCATCGACGTCGAGGTCTCCAGCGCCTCCCACCCCTTCTGGACCGGGCAGGGACGGATCCTGGACACCGCCGGCCGGGTGGAGAAGTTCGAGCGCCGCTACGGCAAGCGACGGCGCTGATCACACCCCGCACCCCCAGCCCGGACCCGACCCGGGCCATCACCCCGAGCAGGAAGGAACCCAAGATGAAAGTCCGCGCCTCCATCCGCTCCCTGGCCAAGCAGCCCGGGAGCAAGGTCGTGCGCCGCCGCGGCCACACCTACGTCATCAACAAGAAGAACCCGCGGTTCAAGGCCCGCCAGGGCTGAGGCCCGGCGCGCCACCGCCAACACACAGCACCCGAGGGGGTGCGCCCCGCCTGCGCAGGCGGGGCGCACCCCCTCGTCACGCACACCTCACGGCGCCGCCCCCACGAGAAGCAAGGCTGCACGTCTCCTGGATATCGCCGTCATGACAGAAATACAGTCACCGAATATTGCTTGCACACCGGCACCACAATCCCTCTCCACCAACTTGAGAAAGAAGATGAGAAAGCAATGCAGTGGAGATTCGCAATCCCCACAATCACCCTAAGAAATCCCTCAAGAAAACCTCAAGATATCCTGACAAGACACCCAGCGGAACGACGCTCGGGTCATTCTTTTTCAGGCAACCACAAGGCCGAGCGCAGGAAGACGTAGCATTCCACCGACGCCTCCGCCCCAGGGTTGCCCACTCGCCTTTTTCATGTATCGTTTCATCCGCCGTCTTTCATCGGCTCCGCCCATTCCACTCCACTTCTTCTTCCACCTTTCTCCACGTCACGCACGAGTCAACGAGCCGAGAGGAGCAACCCCCTATGCGTGCACGCAGCCTCGTGGCCGCCGCCGCGACAGCCATCCTGGCCCTTGGAGCCGCCCCGACAGCGTCGGCGGAGGAGCCCTCGCCCCCCGCCTTCACCGTCAGCAGCCCCACCGCCCAGGTCGGCACCAATGTCACCCTCTCCCGCGACAACATCTGCCCCCAGGCGGAGGCCAATGAGACCGCGACAGTCACCGTCCTGCGCGACGGGCAGACGGTCACCACCGAGCAGGCCGCTGCCGGCAGCATGTGGATGGGCACGATCAAGGTCCCCGACACCCCGGGCACCTACACCTACACGCTCAACTGCCAGACCGCGAAGGGGACCACCGCCTACGCCCCGCAGACCATCACAGTCCTGCCCGCACCGCCGGAGAACCTGACCGCGTCCATCGGCACGATCACCCGCAATGGCTGCACCGTCTCCATCCCGGTGACCACCACCGGCGCCTACACATTCGAGATGGAGGTCTGGGACGATCAGCGGCGCCTTCAGGACACCGTCTGGGAGACCAAGGGCGATGGCACCACCGTCCTGCACTGGACGATCACCGGGCGCGCCGACGACACCTTCCCGGAGGACATCTACTTCAACATCCGTGTCAACGGCAGCGAGAACATCAACAAGGCCGAGCAGCGGGCCAACGCCACCTTCTCCTACCCCGATGAGGTCGCCGACGCCTGCTCCGCCCAGGTCCCGGTCAATGCCTCCGTGCGCTCCGATACCCCCAGCCCGGCCGCCGGCCAGAGGATCACGGTGGAGGGCACGGGCCTGGTGACCCTGGAGCCGACGGATATCACCCTGGAGGACGGCACCCGCATCGGCGGGAGCGCCGATGGAACCCCGCACATGTACTCCACCGCCACCGACGGCACCTTCTCCTACGACGTGACCCTGCCGGCCACACTGCCCCCGGGCGACCACACGCTGACGATCAAGGGACGCTCCTCACAGCGCTCGGCGCAGGTCCCGATCACCGTGCGCGGCGCACAGCCCTGATCGCCTCCCGAGCCCCGGCCCTCACCGCAGCGGCCGACCACCGCGCGGCGCGCAGCACGGCACCATGCCGCGCTGCGCGCCGCGCTAGGTGTTCTTCCCATGGAGGTTGTGTGCGGCGTGGTGTGAGGGGGTAGGCGAGGACCTCCGGTATCGATGTGGGTTACCACGCTCACTCGATCCACGGAGGTCCTCGTGTCATATGTTACTCATGCTCGTGCTGCTCTGAGTGTTCAAGGGCGGCTCAAGATCGCCAGGCTGGTTATCGACCAGGGGTGGGCCCAGGCCCGTGTCGCCCAGCGGTTCGATGTCAGTCGGGGCACGGTGTCCAAATGGGTGGCCCGCTACCGCACCGGTGGCCGCGCGGCGATGCAGGACCGCTCCAGCCGCCCGATCAGCTCACCGCGGCGCACTGCCCGGCGCACCGAGAGGCGCATCATCGCCCTGCGCACTACTCGCCGCTGGGGCGCCCACCGGATCGCCTACCACCTCCATCTTCCCCAGTCCACGGTCTCCAAAGTGCTGCACCGCTACCGGGCACCACTGCTGGGACACATCGACAAGACCACCGGTGCGCGCCTGCGCAGGCCCCGGCCCGTGCGCTACGAGCGCCGCGCCCCGGGCGAACTGGTGCACGTCGATGTCAAGAAGCTCGGCCGGATCCCCGATGGCGGCGGCTGGCGCACCCTGGAACGCTCCGCAGGCGCCCACCGCTCATCGATGGGGTACTCATACCTGCATTCAGCCATCGATGACTACTCCCGCCTGGTCTACTCCGAGATCCTGGACGATGAGCGCCAGGACACCGCTGCCGGGTTCTGGCACCGGGCCCGGGCGTTCTACGCCTCCTTGGGGATCACCGTGCAACGAGTGATGACCGACAACGGCTCGTGCTACCGCTCCAAGGCTTTCAACACCGCTTTGGGCAGCAGCGTCAAGCACCAGTACACCCGCCCCTACCGGCCCCAGACCAACGGGAAGATCGAGAGGTTCCACCGCACCCTGGTCGAAGAATGGGCCTACGCCCGCCACTACGACTCCGACCAGGAACGCGCCCAGGCCTACCCCCACTGGCTCCACCACTACAATCACCACCGACCCCACACCAGCATCGGAGGCAAACCACCCATCGACCGCGCCCACAACCTCCATGGGAAGAACAGCTAGGCTTCCCCCATGGCACAGCCCGATTCCCCCACTCACCTCGTCCTGTCCCTGTCCTGCCCGGACCGGCCCGGCATCGTCCACGCGGTCACCGGCGCCCTGGCCCGCCGCGGCGGCAACATCACCGAGTCCAAGCAGTTCGGGGACGCCGACACCGGGCTGTTCTTCATGCGCGTCCAGGTGCTGACCACCGTTCCGCGCCAGGAGATGGAGAAGGACCTGGCCGAGCTCGCCCGCGACTACTCCATGGAGTGGAGCCTCGATGAGGTCGGGCGCCCCATGCGCACGCTCATCCTGGTCTCCAAGGAGGGCCACTGCCTGACCGACCTGCTGTTCCGGGCCCGTAGCCAGGGGCTGCCCATCGACGTGGCGGGCGTGGTGGGCAACCACGAGGATCTCAGGCCCGTGGCCGACTTCTACGACGTCCCCTTCCACCACATCCCGGTCACCCAGGACACCAAGGGCGCCGCCGAGGAGCAGCTGCTCTCCCTGGTGGAGTCCCTGGGCGTGGAGCTGGTGGTCCTGGCCCGCTACATGCAGATCCTCTCCCCCGCGCTGTGCGAGCGCCTGCGCGGGGGCGTCATCAACATCCACCACTCCTTCCTGCCCTCCTTCAAGGGAGCCCGCCCCTACGCCCAGGCCCACGAGCGCGGCGTCAAGCTCATCGGCGCCACCGCCCACTACGTGACCGCCGATCTCGATGAGGGCCCCATCATCGAGCAGGACGTCACCCGCGCGGCCCACGAGGACTCCGTGAGCGTGCTGCGCTCCAAGGGCCAGGACGTCGAGCGCCGGGTCCTGGCCCAGGCGGTGCAGTGGCACACCGAGCACCGCGTGCTGCTCAACGGCCACCGCACCGTCGTCTTCGCCTGAGGTGGCCCCCGTCATGGCTGATCCCCACGGGCCGACGGCGCAGCAGGCGCTGAGCGCGGCCCGCTGCCACGCCGAGGGCTTCCGGCCCGCCCGGGGCGACAGCGCCCGGCTAGCCGTCGTGGCCTGCATGGACCGGCGCCTGGACCCCATGTCCCTGCTGGGGCTCCAGCCCGGGGACGCCTACGTCATCCGCAACGCCGGGGGCCTGCTGACCGAGGATGTCCGCCGATCCCTGGCCATCGCCCAGCACCTGCTGGGAGTCGAGGAGATCCTGGTGGTGCGCCACACCGACTGCGGCATGACCGGCCTGGTCGACGAGGAGCTCCTCGAGGCCCTCACCGAGGCCACGGGCCGGCGGCCGCAGTGGAGCCCGGGCGGCTTCACCGACGTCGGCCAGGCCCTGAGCCAGGACCTGGCTGATCTGGCGGCCGACCCGCATGTGCCCGGCGGCGCCACCGCCCGCGGCATCATCTACGACGTCACCACCGGCGCCATCACGGAGGTCCGCCGCGCCGGCGCCTGAACGCGCCCGCCTCCGGCGCGATCAGCCAGCGGGCCCGCCGGCCGTTGGGACTGGCCGGGCGGTCGCGCGGCGTCAGGCCACGGCCCGGCCGCGACGGAGGACCTCCACGGGCCGCAGCCCGGCGTCGGTGAGGATGACGTCGGCCCGCAGCCCGGCCTGCAGCGCACCGACACTGCGATCCCCCAGGATCCGCGCCCCCTGGACGCTGGCGGCGTACACGGCATCGACCAGGTCCACGCCCCCCTGCCAGGTGGTGCGCACGACGTCGATGAGGTGGGCGGTGCCGCCCGCGATGGACTCGCCCTGGGCGAGCCGGGCCACCCCCTGGCTGACCCGCACCGCGGCCGGCCCCAGGACGTACTCGCCGTCGGGCATGCCGGCGGCGGCCATGGCGTCGGTGATGAGCACGAGGCTCTCGCGCCCCAGCGTCTCGAACATGTCCAGGACGAGGGCGGGGTGCAGGTGCACGCCGTCGCCGATCATCTCCAGGATGCACTCCCCGCGCTGGGATGCGGCCAGGAACTCGGGCACCGGGCCGGGCGTGCGGTGGTGCATGGGCCGCATGCCGTTGAACAGGTGCGTGGCGGTGGAGCGCTGCGAGCGCACCGGCAGGCCCGCCTCGGTGCGGGCGGCGATGCGCGCCGCGGCGTCGGCCAGGGCGGCGCGCACCGGGGCCGCCTCGGAGTCGGTGTGGCCGAAGGAGGGCAGGGCCCCGCCCTCGATGAGGGCCGCATTGATCCCGTCGGCCCCGGTGATGCCGGGCTTCTCCGGGGCGATGGTCATGGTGACCACGTGCCCGCGCCCCAGCTCCAGCAGCTCGCGGGTCAGCGGGGTGTCGGGGTCGATGATGTAAGTGGGGTCCTGGGCGCCGCAGCGCTCCACCGAGACGAAGGGCCCCTCGAAGTGGATGCCCGCCAGCTCGCCCTCCTGGCACAGGTCGGCCAGCAGGCGGGTGCGCTCCTTGAGGATCTCGGGGGCGGCGGTGACGCAGGAGGCCACCAGGGAGGTAGTGCCGTGGCGGCGGTGCTCCATGACGCAGACCATGGCCTCCTGCCGGGTGGTGGCATTGGGGAAGGACTGCCCGCCGCCGCCGTGGCAGTGGACGTCGACCAGTCCGGGCAGGATGTAGCCCCCCTCGGGGGCGCAGACGGCGTGGTCGATGACGGCGCCGTGGCCGGCAGCCCCGACCTGGTCCGCCTCCCCCACCCAGGCGATGCTCCCCTGGTCGATGATGACCGCCCCGTCCTCGATGATCCGCTCGGGGGTGATGACCTGCCCCCGCAGCGCCCGGGGGGAGTCGGGGTTGCTGGGGCCGCGCCCGCTGGCGGCTGCGCCCTGGGAGGCGCGTCTGGTGGCTTCCTCGCTCATGGGGCCGAGTCTGGCACCAGCCAAGACATCAGACAACTTCCTTCCCCCGCCTCCCGCGCTGCACATCTTCAGCCCAGGCGCCGACGTGATCTCGCGGAGAAGTCGGGGGCCACGCCGGCGAAGCGGCCCGAAGATGTGCAACGGCGGAGGGGATCAGCGGGCCAGGCGCTGCTCGATACGGGCCACAGCCCGGGCCGTATCCCTCTCCAGGCGCGCCGGGCGCTCCTGGGCCAGCCAGATCAGCCCCTGGGAGGGCCGCACGGCCACCAGCCGCCCCCGGTCGACCACCAGCGGGCGGAACATCCCATTGGCCGAGGGGCAGATGAGGCGCTCGCCGGCCTCATCGGTCAGGCAGGAGCGGTCCTTGTAGCCCACATGCAGCTCGTCGAAGGAGCCCAGGACATGCGTGGCCCGGGCCGCCCGGGCGGTGGCGCCCTCGGCGAGCAGATCGAGCAGGTCGGCGCGCATGTAGAGCACATCGGGCCCCGGACCTGTGGCCGCCCCGGCACGCTCCACCGGCTCCAGGCGCCCGCGCATCCCGCCGACGGCGCGCACCCGCACCAGGGGCACCTGGGCGCGCGAGGCGTCCACCGGGTAGTCGGAGGCGCCGGTGGCCTCCACGGCCGCCTCCAGCGCCTGGGCCGCCTGCCGCTTGGGCAGGGTGGTCCAGCGCGCCAGGTCGTCGGCGCCGATCGGCCCGTGGCTGGTGGCGTAGCGGCGGGCGATCTCGGCCAGGGCGGCGCTGTGCCCCGGCTGCCCCGCGGCCACGCCCGCCCCCGCTGGGCCGCCGTCGGCATCGGGCAGCGGCGAGGCATCGACGACGAGGTGCTCATTGCCCCGCCGCGGGCCCTGGACCAGCACGCCCTCGCACTGGAGGCGCACCAGCAGGTGGCGCCTGCGGTAGGAGGAGACCTCGGTGCCCTGGAAGGCCTCCATGAGCCCGGCCTCCTGCCAGGCGGTCAGCAGGTCGGCGCGCGGCACCGGCCCCTGGGCGGCGATGAGCTCCAGGGCCACCTCGGCGGCCCGCGCGCACAGGGCCTCATCGACCCCGTAGGCGCTCTCGGAGCGGCGGGTCCAGGCCTCCATGCGGTGCCTGAGGGCGGCGCGCAGCCAGTGGTGGTCCTCGGCCGTGGTGATGTGCACAGTGCCGCGCATCGGCCAGGACCGCACCAGGCGGCCCCGGGCGAAGGCCTCCTCGACCTGGCTGCCCAGGGCCGGGGAGCGCACGAGGAGGACGTGGGGGACGGCGGAGACCTGCTGGCCCTGGATGGCCAGCTGGCGGCCAACGGCCTCGACGGCGTCGGGGGCGCTGGTGGCGGGCACGAGGCCCTGGGAGACGATGCGGGCCAGGCTCGCCTGGCGGGGAAGGGCTGGGGTCACTGGCATGCCGGGTCCTGGATCGGTGGGCGCCGCCGGCTCAGAACAGGCGGGACTCGACGTCGTCCATGCCGCGCATGGCGTCGTAGTCCAGCAGGACGCAGCGGATACCGCGGTCCTGGGCCAGTACCCGCGCCTGGGGCTTGATGGACTGGGCGGCGAAGACCCCCTGGACGGGGGCCAGCAGCGGATCGCGGCGCATCAGCTCGAGGTAGCGGGTGAGCTGCTCGACGCCGTCGATGCCGCCCACGCGCTTGATCTCCACCGCCACGCTGCCGCCCTGGGCGTCCTTGGCCAGGATGTCCACCGGGCCGATGGCGGTGGGGTGCTCGCGGCGCACGAGCCGGTAGCCGGGGCCCAGGATCTCGATCTGCTCGGCCAGGAGCTCCTGGAGGTGGGCCTCGACGCCGTCCTTGGTCAGTCCCGGGTCCGCGCCCAGCTCCTGGGAGACATCGGAGTGGATCTCGAAGATGCGGATGACCAGGCGGTCCTCGGTCTTGGTGGAGGCGACCTCCCAGATCTGCGAGACGCCGTCGGCCGCCTCCTGGGGCTCGGGCTCGGTGACGCTCAGGCGCGCGGGCGCGGTCATCCAGTTCAGGGGCTTGTAGGAGCCGCCGTCGGAGTGGACCAGGACCGAGCCGTCGGCCTTGAGCATGAGGAGCCGGTTGGCCCGGGGCAGGTGGGCATCGAGGCGTCCGGAGTAGTCCACGGAGCAGGAGGCGATAACGAGGCGCACGCCGACACCCTAGCGGCTCGGGGCACGCCTCGGGGCGCATCCCCGCCCGCGGGTGCCCCCGCCGGTGCCGCAGTGGCGGCCGCACGCGGTGAATCGCAGGGGCGGCTGAGGCGCTGGGAGGCGCTGGATGGACAAACCGGGGGGCGACCGGAGATCATTCGGCCATGTCGCCCGATAGGACCGTCCTCGGGACGGGGGCCGCAGTTCCCTCC
Source organism: Actinomyces capricornis (assembly GCF_019974135.1). Classification (NCBI taxonomy): domain Bacteria; kingdom Bacillati; phylum Actinomycetota; class Actinomycetes; order Actinomycetales; family Actinomycetaceae; genus Actinomyces; species Actinomyces capricornis. Next base: position 2,185,648 of record NZ_AP025017.1, on the reverse strand, counting down.
CCATCCCCCGCCTCCTGGGCCCTGCCCCGGACCACCGGCCCCTACCTCACCGGCACCGCGGGCCCGGCCCGCCTCACGGGGATCGACGCCGCCCGGGGCCTGGCTCTGCTGGGCATGGTGGTGGCGCATATCGGCCTCACCTCCTGCGGGCTGACCAGCCCCGAGGGTCTGCTGTCCGTGGTGCACGGGCGCTCCTCGGTCCTGTTCGCCGTCATCGCGGGCTTCTCCCTGGGCATCATGACCGGCCGCACCACGCCCCACCGCGGGGCGTGCCTGGTCAGCGCCCGCCTGCGCATCCTCGTGCGCTGCGCCCTCCTGCTGGTCCTGGGGGCCCTGTGCACGCTGCTGGACACCTCGGTGGCCGTCATCCTGGGCTTCTACGCCGCCTGGCTGGCCCTCGCCCTGCCCTTCGTGCGCCTGCGCGCATCCGTCCTGCTGGCGCTGTCCGCGGTGATCGCCCTCATCGGACCGGTGCTCCTCATCGTCCTGCCCCTGTCCCTGGCCGAGCTGGGCCTGTCCAGCAGTACCGATGACGGCAACGACGCGGTCCTGTCCTTCTTCGTCTACGGAACCTATCCCGGCCTGCTGTGGGTGGCCTACATCCTCCTGGGCCTGGGGCTCTCGCGCCTGGACTGGGGCCGCAGCGCCCAGCTGTGGCGCCTGGCCGGCGCCGGGGCGCTGTGCGCGATCCTGGGCTACGGCGGGGCGGTGGCCGCCGGCCACGCGCTGGGGTTGCCCGAGCCGGATAGGCCAGTACTGGTCACCCCCGCGGACCCCCTGCAGTGCGCGCCGGGCACCGCCCCCTCCGGGCTGCCGGGAGGAGGCCTCCCCGAGGTGCCCGGATCCTCGGGCTCCTCCCGTCTCCCCGCGGTGCCGCCGTCCTCGGACCTCCCGCCGGGCCCGACCGCTCCGGTCCCGGTCCCGCAGGGCGACCAGGGTGCGGAGGGCACCGACCGGCCGGTGGCCGAGGCGGACTACGGGCCGCTGAGCAGCTCGCACTGGTCCTCCCTCATCACCGCCAGGCCGCATGCCAACACCTCCTTCGAGGCGGTGGGCTCCTCAGGCGTGGCCATGCTCGTCATCGCCCTGGCCCAGCTCATCGCCGCCCGCTCCCGCCTGGTCCTGGCGCCGCTGGCCGCGGTGGGCTCGATGTCCCTGACCGCCTACTGCGCCCACCTGGTGGTCATCCACGCCGCCACCCTGACCCCGGGCACTGGGAATGGGGCGGCCCTGGCAGTGTGCCTGGGCCTCGTCCTGGCGGCGATGGCCTGGTTCACGGTCTTCGCCCGCGGGCCCCTGGAGCACGTGGTCCACGTCATCTCCCTGCGCGCCACCCAGGCGGACTGAGGGGCGGGAGGACTCCCGGGGCCGAGCGGCTCAGTGCCGCAGGCCCGGGCCGGCTCGTCCTGTCGCCCCGGCCCGCCTCCCCTGGCCCGGGTGCTGGCTGCCCCGAATGCCGCCCGATCAGAACAGCCGCGGCTGCTGGGGGGAGGCGGACTCCACCCAGGCCACGAGCGCGGAGTGGGACTCCTCCATCATGGCCAGCTCGAAGGTGTGCGCCGCCCGGGAGGAGTCCAGCCGATCCTGCGGGACCTGGGCGCACTCGATGTCGATGACGCGGCTGTCGGCCCGGCGGCGCCTGGCCGAGCGCAGCTCCAGCTCCAGGCGGGGCCAGGAGCGGGTGGGGCGCAGGGACAGCGAGACGAGGCGGTACCAGTCCAGGGAGTCGTGCCGGAAGGCGGCCACGCCGCTGAACCAGCGTGAGCCCCCCGAGCTGCGCCAGGCGCACTCGAAGGAGCCCACCTGGCCGGCCAGGAAGCGCAGGCGGATGAGGAAGGCGGCGATGAGCAGCACGATGGCGCCAATGGCGGTGACCACGACGGCCCATGCGTGCACTCCCATCGCTCAGCCCTCGGTGCCCTGTGGGGCTCCTCCGGGCGTCTCCCGGTGGGCCTGGTCGGCCGCGATGGTGATGACGTCCTGGTCGACCGAACAGAAGCCGCCCTCGACCCCGATGGTGACCCTCTGGCCGTCAAGGGCCTCGACATGCAGCTGTCCTTGGCCCATGAGGGCCAGGAGGGACTGGCGGCCGGGCAGGATGCCCATCTCGCCGTCGATGAGCGGCACGCGGACCTGTGAGGCCTGTCCGTCCCACACCTGGCCGGCGGGTGAGACCACCTCGATGCGCAGAGCCACGTTTCCTCCTCCCTGTCCCCGGGTCCTCAGGCCCCCAGCTCGGCGGCGCGGCGCTCGAGGTCCTCGATACCGCCGATGTTGAAGAAGGCCTGCTCAGGAAGGTGATCGTACTCCCCATCGCAGATGCGGCGGAAGGCCTCGATGGTCTCGCTCAGGGGCACCGTGGAGCCGGGCACGCCGGTGAACTTCTCGGCCATGTAGGTGTTCTGGGACAGGAACTGCTCGATGCGCCGGGCGCGGGCGACGGTGACCTTGTCCTCCTCGCTGAGCTCGTCGACCCCCAGGATGGCGATGATGTCCTGGAGCTCCTTGTTCTTCTGGAGGATGGACTTCACCCGGGTGGCCACCCCGTAGTGCTCGGTGCCCACGTAGCCCGGCGCCAGGAGGCGGGAGGTGGAGGCCAGCGGGTCCACCGCCGGGTAGATGCCGCGCGAGGCGATCTCGCGAGAGAGCTCGGTGGTGGCGTCCAGGTGGGCGAAGGTGGTGGCCGGGGCCGGGTCGGTGTAGTCGTCGGCGGGCACGTAGATGGCCTGCAGGGAGGTGATGGAGTGGCCGCCCGCGGAGGTGATGCGCTCCTGGAGCTGGCCCATCTCATCGGCCAGGTTGGGCTGGTAGCCCACCGCGGAGGGCATGCGCCCCAGCAGGGTGGAGACCTCGGAGCCGGCCTGGGTGAAGCGGAAGATGTTGTCGATGAACAGCAGCACGTCCTGGTTCTGGACGTCGCGGAAGTACTCGGCCATGGTCAGGGCGGACAGGGCCACGCGCAGGCGGGTGCCCGGGGGCTCGTCCATCTGGCCGAAGACCAGGGCGGTCTTGTCGAAGACGCCGGCCTCCTCCATCTCCACGATGAGGTCGTTGCCCTCACGGGTGCGCTCCCCCACGCCGGCGAAGACCGAGACGCCGCCGTGGTTCTGGGCCACGCGCTGGATCATCTCCTGGATGAGGACGGTCTTGCCCACGCCGGCGCCGCCGAACAGGCCGATCTTGCCGCCCTGAACGTAGGGGGTGAGCAGGTCGATGACCTTGATGCCGGTCTCGAACATCTGCTCCTTGGACTCCAGCTGGTCGAAGGCCGGGGGCTGGCGGTGGATGGGCCAGCGCTCGGTGATCTCCAGCGTCTCCTCGGGGCCGAGGTTGAGGACCTCGCCGGTGACGTTGAAGACGTGGCCGCGGGTGACGTCGCCCACCGGCACGGTGATGGGGGCGCCGGTGTCGCGGACCTCGGTTCCGCGCACGAGCCCGTCGGTGGGCTTCAGGGAGATGGCGCGCACGATGTTGTCGCCCAGGTGCTGGGCGACCTCCAGGGTGATCTCGTGGGGCTCCTCCCCGGCGCCGGTGTCCTGGACGGTCACGTGCAGCGCGTTGTACATCGCGGGGATGGCCTCGGGCGGGAACTCGACGTCGACGACGGCGCCGATGATGCGGGTGATGCGTCCCGTGCCCGGGGTGGTGGTGTCAGCCATGTTCGTCTCTTCCGTGTTCCGTGTCTGTAGCAGTCTTCGAGACTCCGGGCCCGGTGGCGGGTCCTGCGAGTACCAGGTGGGCGGCGCGTCCTAGCCAGAGCCCAGGGCATCGGCACCCGAGACGATCTCGGTGATCTCCTGGGTGATGTCGCCCTGGCGCGCGGCATTGGCCAGGCGCGTGTAGGTGATGATGAGGTCCTCGGCGTTCTCGGTGGCCGTGTGCATGGCCTGCTGGCGGCTGGCCAGCTCGGAGGCCGCCGACTGCAGGAGGGCGTTGCGGATGCGGATGGCCACGTAGCGCTGCAGGAGCGCCCCCATGACCTCCTCGGCACTGGGCTCGAACTCGTAGAGGGCCGGGGCGCCCTGGTGGGCCGCCTGCTGCGGGGCCTGGGCCGCACCGGGTGCGGCGGCCTGGGGCTGCTGCTCGCCTCCCGCGGGCGGGGCCTCCTCGCCGACGACGATAAGCGGCAGCATGCGGCGCACCTCGGGGACCTGGGAGACCATGGAGACGTAGCGGGTGAAGACGATGTAGACCTCGCCGACCCCCTCCTGGGCGGGGGCGAGGAACTCGGTGAGCAGGGTGGAGGAGACCTCGGCCATGGTGGCCTCGGTGGGGCGGTCGGACTCCCCGGTCCAGGCCCGCTCGATGGCCCTGCCGCGGAAGGCGAAGTAGGACTGCGCCCGGCGCCCGAAGGTGTAGATGCGCGGCTCCTTGCCCTCCTCGACCAGCTGGGCGATGAGGCGCTCGGACTCGCGCAGGATGGCGGCGGAGTAGGCCCCGGCCATGCCCCGGTCCGAGGTGCACACCAGGACCGCGACCCGGGGGTTGTCCGACTCCTGGGAGATCTGGGTCAGCAGGGGGTGGTCCAGGTGGGCGTGGGCGCCCACGGCGGCCACGGCCTGGCCCAGGGCGCGGTCGTAGGGGGAGGCCTCCTGGGCAAGGCGGCGGGCGGCGCCGATCCGGGAGGAGGCGATGAGCTCCATGGCCCGGAAGACCTTCTGGAGGGTCTGGGTGGATCGGATGCGCTGCTTGTAGACGCGCTGGTTTCCCGCCACGTGTCAGCCCCTCTTGAGGACGATCTTCTCGTGGGTGCGCTCGGCACCGGCCGGCTCCTCGGGTCCGGCGGCCTGGGCCTCCAGGATCTGCCCGCCGGCCAGGTAGGTGCGGCGGAAGTCCTCGACAGCCCCGCGCAGGGCCTCCTCGGTGTCCTCGCTCAGCGTTCCGGACTCGGCGATGGTCTGGAGCAGTGCGGTGTTGCGGCGCAGGTGGTCCAGCAGGGAGGCCTCGAAGGGCAGGACCTCGGAGACCTCCAGGTCGTCGAGGTAGCCGTTGGTGCCGGCCCACACCGAGACCACCTGCTCGGCCACGGGGTAGGGGGTGTGCTGGGGCTGCTTGAGCAGCTCCATGAGGCGCTCGCCGCGGGTGAGCTGGGCGCGGGTGGCGGCGTCCAGGTCGGAGGCGAACATGGCGAAGGCCTGCATGGAGCGGTACTGCGCCAGGGTGATCTTGAGGGTTCCGGCGACCTTCTTCATGGCCTTGATCTGGGCGGCGCCGCCCACGCGGGACACGGAGATGCCCACGTCGACGGCGGGGCGCTGGTCGGCGTTGAACAGGTCGGACTGCAGGAAGATCTGCCCGTCGGTGATGGAGATGACGTTGGTGGGGATGTAGGCCGAGACGTCGTTGGCCTTGGTCTCGATGATGGGCAGCCCGGTCATCGAGCCCCCGCCCAGCTCGTCGGAGAGCTTGGCGCAGCGCTCCAGGAGGCGGGAGTGGAGGTAGAAGACGTCGCCGGGGTAGGCCTCGCGGCCCGGCGGGCGGCGCAGCAGCAGGGAGACGGCGCGGTAGGCCTCGGCCTGCTTGGACAAGTCGTCGAAGACGATGAGGACGTGCTTGCCCTGGTACATCCAGTGCTGGCCGATGGCGCTGCCCGTGTAGGGCGAGAGGTACTTGAATCCGGCCGGGTCGGAGGCGGGGGAGGCCACGATCGTGGTGTACTCCAGGGCGCCGCGCTCCTCCAGGGTGGCGCGCACCGCGGCGATGGTCGAGCCCTTCTGGCCGGTGGCCACGTAGATGCAGCGCACCTGCTGGGCCGGGTCCCCGCTGTCCCAGGCCGCCTTCTGGTTGAGGATGGTGTCCAGGGCGATGGCGGTCTTACCGGTCTGGCGGTCGCCGATGATGAGCTGGCGCTGGCCCCGGCCGATGGGGATCATGGAGTCGATGGCCTTGAGCCCGGTCTGGAGGGGCTCGTGGACGGACTTGCGGGCCATGACGCCGGGGGCCTGGAGCTCCAGGGCGCGGCGGGAGTCCGAGGCGATGTCGCCCAGGCCGTCGATGGGGCGGCCCAGGGGGTCGACCACGCGCCCCAGGTAGGCGTCGCCCACGGGCACGGACAGCACCTCGCCGGTGCGGCGCACGACCTGGCCCTCGTCGATGCCGTCGAAGCCGCCCAGGATGACCACGCCGATCCGGCGCTCCTCCAGGTTCATGGCCAGTCCGGCGGTGCCGTCCTCGAAGGTGAGCAGCTCGTTGGCCATGACGCCGGGCAGGCCCTCGACGTGGGCGATGCCGTCGGCGGCGAAGACGACGTGCCCGACCTCGTGGGCGGCGACCTCGGCGGGCTTGTAGGACGCGGCGAACTCGCTGAGGGCCGAGCGGATCTCCTCGGGCCTGATCGTCAGCTCTGCCATCTGTCGTCTCCTCGTATGTCCTTGCGTGAGTGGGTCTGTGGTCTGGGGCGCCGCGGTGCGGCTGTGCGGGGTTGGGCTAGCCGGCCATCTGGGTGCGCAGCTGTGCGATGGTGCTGCGCACGGTGCGGTCCATGACGTGGCTCCTGACGGTGATGCGCATCCCGCCGATGACGCCGGGATCCACCACGGTGTTGAGCTCGACCTGGCTGCCCAGGCGGCGGGTGAGGATGGCGCGCAGGCGCTCCTCCTGGGACCTGGTCATGGGCTGGGCCGTGACGACGTCGGCGATGGTGCGGTGCTGGATGGCGGCGGCGCGCTCGATGACGCGGCGCAGGTTGCGGCGGGGCCCGCCCTCGGTGCGGTGGCGCACGCACCAGCGCAGCAGGCTCATGGCCGGCGCGGAGATGTGCGCGGCGAAGACCTGCTCGGCCAGGCGCACGCGCGCCTCAGTGGTGGTGCGCCGGGAGGGCTCCAGGGCCTGACGCAGCTCGCGGTCCTGGTCGAGGTGGCCCACGACGCCGAAGAGCTCCTGCTCGATACTGCCCATGGTGCCGTCGGCGTGCGCCCCGTGCAGGACGGCCTCGATGCCCAGGTCGTGGAGCGCGGAGATGATGTCCACGGGGGCGGACCAGCGGCCCCGCGCCATGGCGCTGACCAGCTCCACGACACGGTCGTCGACCCTGCCCCTCAGCAGGCCGGCGGCCAGGTCCGCCTTGTCCTGGGCCTGGCGGCCCGGATCGGTCAGGGGGCCGCGCAGGGGTGCCTTGGCCACCTGGTGGGCCACCGCCAGGATCTGACGGCCCAGCTCCTGGCCCTCAACCCCGGCGGCGTTGAGCACGGGGGTCCATGCGGCCCTGACGTGGGCGCGGGTGGCCGCGGTTCCCGAGTTCACCTCAGCTCCTCCACGGCGGCGCCGTTGTCCACACCCGGCACGGCGGGAGCCTGCTCGAGCTCGTCGAGGAAGCGGTCGATGACCCGGGCGGACAGCTCGGTGTCGCGCAGCTGCTCACCCACGATCCGCTCAGCCAGGGAGGAGGCGAGCATGCCGACGTCGGCGCTCAGGGAGATCTGGGCGGCCTGCTTGTCGGCCAGGATCTGGCGGCGGGCGGAGTCCTGGATGGCCACGGCCTCCTCCTGGGCGGCACTGCGGGCCTGGGCGATGATCTCCTTGGCCTGGGCCTGCGCGTCCTGGCGGATGCCGGCCGCCTCCATGCGGGCCTCCTCCACGATCCGGGCGGCCCGCTTCTCGGCGTCGGCCTGGTCCTCCTCGGCACGGGCGGTCAGGTCCAGGCCCCGCTGGATGCGCTCGGCGCGGTCATCGAGGGCCCGGTAGATCCTGGGCAGCCCGAAGCGCCCGACCACCAGCAGGATGAGGAGCAGGACGACGGCGGCCCAGAAGACCTCGTACAGCGGCGGCAGGATGAAGGCGGTGCCTCCGCCCCCCTCCTCGGCTGCCACGACGATGACGGGACTCATCACTTGACGACGAGCGGCAGGACGAAGCCGATGAGGCCCAGGGCCTCGACCATGCCCGCGCCGATGATCATGTTGGTGAACAGGCGGCCGGCGACCTCGGGCTGGCGGGCGGTGGCCTCCTGGGTCTTGCCCACGAGCAGGCCGATGCCGATGCCCGGGCCGAGGGTGGCCAGGCCGTATCCGACGTAGGCGAGTGCGACAGACGTCATGTGCGGTTCCTTCTTTCTGGCGCCGGGCGGCGCGGGTTGGGTCGTTGCGGTGGCTTGGGTCGCGCCGTCAGTGGCTCTCGATGGAGAGCTTGATGTAGACGGCGCTGAGGATGGTGAAGATGTAGGCCTGGAGGACGGCCACGAAGATCTCGAACAGGGTCATGACGATCATGGCCGCGCCGGTGAGGGCGGACAGGACCGAGGCGGTCTGCAGGTGCATGAGCAGGGTGGTGGTGCCCAGGTAGGTCATGGCCAGCAGCAGGTGCCCCGCCACCATATTGCACAGCAGACGCAGGGTGAGGGTGGCCGGCCGCACGATGAAGGTCGAGAGCAGCTCGATGGGCGTGATGAGCAGGTACATGCCCTTGGGCAGGCCGGGGGGGAAGAGCTGGGAGGTCAGGAAGTGGCCCAGGCCCTGGGCGCGGATGCCTGCGCCGATGAAGACCACGTAGGTGGTCAGGGCGAAGACCAGGGGGACGGCCACCACCGAGGAGGCGGCGATGTTGAGCCCGGGCAGGACTCCGGCCAGGTTCATGGCCAGCACGCCCAGGAACAGGGTGGTCAGGAAGGGGGCGAAGCGCCGGCCCTGCGGGCCACCGAGCATGGACACGGCGATGTTGTCGCGCAGGAACTCGGCCAGGAGCTCCATGAGCGCCTGGCCGCGGCCGGGCACCCGCTTGACCCCCAGTGCCACGGCGGCCACGAGCAGGCACAGCGCCGCTGCCATGACCAGGCGCACGACGACGATCCGATTGATCTCCACGATGGTGCCCCGGCCGGCGAAGGACTCGGGGAAGAAGTCGGCCACGCCCGGGGCGTGGGGGTGCTGGGTGAAGGCGGGCACGGCGGTGGCGGCGATGACGGCGCACAGCAGGATGACCAGGGCCCAGTACCAGCGCGGCGTGGCGTAGCCGCGGGGCGTCACGGCGTCGTCGGCGACGGTGTGCGTGGACAGGATGTCCTCCTGAGGTCGATGCTCGGGGCTAAGCAGGGCTCCCTAGGACTGAGGGGCCGCATCAGGCGGCGATCCTACCATTCCTTAATGACGCCGCCTCACCCGCGGGCCGCGGCGCTGCGTGGTCGCCCGGCACCCGGGCGCCGCGCAGGCCGCCGGGGGTAGGGGCTCAGGCGCCATCGCCGGAGGTTCCCGGCTCCACGGTGAGGATCCGGGCGCGCGAGAGGATGATGGTCTCGGCGAGCATGCCGGCGATGATGGCGGCGATGAGCGAGACCCCCATTACGGTGAGGTCGAGGCCTGCAGCGCGCCCGCCGAGCAGGGCCGCCAGGAGGATCCCGATGCGCAGCAGGTACCCCCCCGCCACCCAGGCCGCCAGGGCGGCGAATCCCGAGCGGGCCATGCGCCCCAGGAGGATCCAGATGGAGGACAGCAGCGCCGTCGTGGCCAGCGCACCCACCAGGAGCGTCGCCAGGGGCCGCTGGACGCCGAGGGCCAGGACCCATAGGGCCTGGGCCGCAATGAGGGTGCCGGTGACCATCAGCAGGACGCGCCTGAGCCGGACGGCGGCCTCCAGGAGGGCCCGGCTGGAGGCGGTCGCGGGGGCGTCCTGGCTCATCGGCGGTCTCCTGGCAGCGGTTCCGGTGCGGCGGGGGTCCGGGGCGGCCCGCCTGCGCCCGGCCGGGCGCCCTGGCCGGCGGGATGGTGGGCGCCCTGGTGGGCGGGGTCCTTGACGGGGCGGTGGGCCGCCTGCGCGGCCGGGGCCTGCCACTGGTGCCGGGGCGGGCGCTGAGCCACGATCGGGATGGCGCCTGTGCCCGGGGGCGCCTCGCCCTGGGCCGGGCGGGTGATGCGGCCGGTACCGGAGACCAGGTGGGAGGAGATGACGCGGGCGTGGCGCGCACCGGTGCGCCGGGTCATGGCCGAGCGAACCCCGGGCATGAGGTCGACGGTGACGACCACGCCGATGATGACGGCGACCGCCGCCCCCAGCACCACCCAGTGCATGGGGAAGAAGGCCATGGCCGCCACGGAGAAGGAGCCCACGGCGGTCCAGATGTACATCACCAGCACGGCCCGCCGGTGGGAGTGCCCGGCTGCCAGGAGGCGGTGGTGCATATGGGTGCGGTCGGCGTGGAAGGGGCTGTGGCCGGCCATGATGCGGCTGACGATGAGGCGGACCATGTCGGTCACGGGCAGCAGCAGGATCGCCAGGGGCAGCAGGATGGGCAGGAAGGCGGGGACGGCCCGCGAGCCCTCCAGGCCGCCCGGGTCGATCTGCCCGGTGACGATGATGGTGGAGGCGGCCGAGACCAGGCCCAGCTGCATGGAGCCGGAGTCGCCCATGAAGATGGTGGCCGGGTTGAAGTTGTGGGGGAGGAAGCCCACGCACACCCCGATGAGGGCGGCCACCACGGTGGCGGCCAGGGAGGTGTAGGACTCCGGGGAGGTGGTGCGGGTGAGCACATAGGCGAACAGGAAGAAGGCCGTCGCCCCGATGCCCACCACGCCGGCGGCCAGCCCATCGAGCCCATCGACCCAGTTGACCGCATTGATAGCCACGAGCACCACGATGACGGTGGAGACCAGGGACAGGCGGGCCGAGCCGATGGTCAGGCCCCCGATGGGGAAGGTGAAGAGCTGGACCCCCTGCCAGGCCATGACGCCCGCGGCCAGGGCCTGCCCGGCGAGCTTGGTCATCCAGTCCAGCTCCCACAGGTCGTCGACCACGCCCAGCAGGCAGACCAGCCCGGCGCCCAGGACCACCGCCCAGGCGCTGGAGTCGATGACATCTGCCAGGTAGGGGACCTGACTGGCCACGGCCACGGCACTGGCCAGGCCCAGGAACATGGCCACGCCGCCCAGGCGGGGCGTGGGGGTGGCGTGCACGTCCCGGGCGCGCACCGGCGTCAGGGCGTTGGAGACCAGGGCCACGTGCCGCACGATGGGCACGGCGATGTAGGTCACGGCGGCGGCCACCGCCAGGATGAGCAGGTAGACCTTCACTCGATCGCCTCCTCGGTCCGCAGCGGCGTATCGGCAGCACTGGGAGCAGCCGTGGCCTCGGGCGGGATGGGAGTGCCGGAGGCGGACGGGGCGCTGGGCGGCGCGGCGGCGATCTCCTGGACCAGGCGCGCATCGAGGACCCCCTCGCGCAGGATGACCGGGGTCTGGGCGTGGGGGCCGGAGAGGTCGACGATCGTCGAGGGCAGGGGGCCGGGGGTGGAGCCGCCGTCGAGCAGGAGGATGTCCCGGCACGGGGAGGCCTGCGCGCCGCATGACTCGGCGTCCTGGGGGCTCTGGGGATCGGGGGAGCCGGCGCTCCGGACCCGCCCGGAGAAGGCGGCCCTGGCCTCGGCGGCGCTGGTGGCCGGCGGCGCCCCCGTGCGGTTGGCACTGGTGACCGCCAGGGGGCCGGCGGCCCGCAGGAGCTGGAGGGTCAGGGGGTGGTCGGGCATCCTCACCGCGATGGTGCCGCCGGTCTCCCCCAGATCCCAAGACAGGTCGGGGGCGGCGTCCAGGACGAGGGTGAGGGGCCCGGGCCAGAAGGTGGAGATGAGGGTGCGGGCGGCCTCGGGCAGCTCGTCGACCACCGCCTTCAGGTCGGCCGGACCCGAGACCAGCACTGGTGGGGGCATGCTGCGCCCCCTGCCCTTGGCCGCCAGGAGCCGTCCGACGGCGTGGGCCGAGCGCGCGGCGCAGCCGATGCCGTAGACGGTGTCGGTGGGCAGGATGACCAGCCCGTCCTGGGCCAGGTGCTCCACGGTGTGGAGGAGGCGCGGGTCGGGGGCAGGGCTCGCAGTGGGCCGGATCGGTTCGGAGGGCGGGCTCACGGCCAGCATCCTCGCACGGATCGGGTGCGGGGCGGGAGCACCATGGGAGCCGGTGGGCAGGGCTACCCGACCAGCAGCGCGGCGCCCCAGGCCGCGGCCGCGATGAGGCAGCCGGCCAGCTCCAGGACGATGGCCAGGCCCTGGGCCTTGATGGCCTCCCAGGCGGCGGAGCGGGCGGGGGCCTCCTGGCCGCGGCGCAGCCACTCCCACAGGTAGACGCCCAGGGTGAAGCCCACCGGCAGGCCCACCACCGGGATGAGGAAGAAGCCCGCGATCCCGGCCAGGCCGCCCACGATGAGGGAGATGCCCGGGACGCCGGCGCTGCTCAGGCGCCGGCCCACCAGGATGTACTTGCCCACACCGGTGAGGATGATGGCCGCTGCGCTGATGGCCAGGACCACCCAGGCGGCGGTTCCTCCGGTGAGGAGCGCCCACAGGACCACCGCCCCCAGCACGACGATGGGACCGGGGTAGATCTGGGTCAGGGCCCCGCCCAGGCCGATGAGGATGGCCAGGGCGATGAGGACGTTGAGAAGGATCGGGTCCATGGGGTCTTCCTGGTTGTCGGTGCGCAGGCGGCCGGTGCCGCCGCGGCATCAGTACGGTATCGACACCGTCCCTCGCCCAGCACCCGCACGGCCCCCGCCCACGACCGGCCGGTCATCGATACGGTGCCTGCACGGTATCTGCGCGGCATCTGGATGCCATCCACGCGGTCTCTAGACGTTATCTGCACGGTATCTGCACGTCACAGGGTACAGCGGTCCCCGAGCACCGCAGGCCGAGGCGCCCGGGGAGAACTGCCCTCACACGATGCGGCGGGCCACCGCCCATCGGGTCAGCTCATTGCGGTTGGACAGCTGGAGCTTGCGCAGCACGGCCGAGACATGCGTCTCCACCGTCTTGATGGAGATGAACAGCTCCGAGGCGCACTCCTTGTAGGTGTATCCCCGGGCGATGAGGCGCATGACCTCCCGCTCCCGGGAGGACAGGCGGTCCAGCTCGGAGTCGGCCACCGCCACCTCCCCCGCCCCGGCCCCGAAGGCGTCCAGGACGAATCCGGCCAGTCGGGGGGAGAAGGCGGCGTCCCCCGCGGCCACACGGCGCACCGCCTGGGCCAGGTCCTCGGTGGAGATCGCCTTGGTGACATACCCGCGGGCCCCGGCCCGAATAACCCCGACGACGTCCTCGGAGGCATCGGAGACCGATAGTGCCAGGAAGCGGGTGGCGGGCACATCGTGGCAGGCGGCCACCACCTCGGCCCCTCCCCCGCCATTGCCCCCCGGCAGGTGCACGTCGAGCAGGACGACATCGGGCTGGAGGGCATGGACGGCGGCGATGGCGCCCTCGACGTCGTCGGCCTCGGCGACGACGTCGAGATCCGGGGCGTGGGCGGTCAACTCGGCGCGCACCCCGGTGCGCACCAGGGCGTGGTCATCGACCACCAGGACGCGCAGGGCGGCGCCCTCCTGGTGGCCGCCGTGGGTGGCGGCGGGGCCGGTGGAAGGGGATGGGGTGGTCATGGGAACTCCTGTCGTGTTCACTTCTTCCTCGATGCTTGTCAGCGTCTCCACGCTGTCTCCACGCCGCCTCCGCTGCGGCTACCGCAGTGCTTGCGCAGGGCGGAGCACAGCCTCAGTCCGGGGCGGGCAGGACCAGGCGGACCTCGGTGCCCCGCTCCAGGCGGCGCAGGTGGGCCTGGCCCCCGTGGCGCTCCATGCGGGCGATGATGGACTCCCGCACCCCGTGGCGGTCCGGGGCGATCCTGGCGAGGTCCTCCGGATCGAAGCCCTCGCCCCGGTCGCGGATGAACACCTCAGTGCCCCAGGCCCCGGCCTCCACGTAGAGGGAGACCGGTGGGGCGCCGTGGCGCACGGCGTTGGACAGCGCCTCGCGCGCCGCGGCCACCACCACCTCGGTGGAGCGGTCCGGGGCTCGGTCGCCGACGCACACGGTATCCACCGCCACCCCGTAGCGGTCCTCGATCTCCCCGGCCAGGTCCTGGAAGGCGTCGGCCACCGAGGTGCCCGGCTCGGGGCGGTCGGTGTAGAGCCAGGCCCGCAGCTCGCGCTCCTGGGAGCGGGCCAGGCGGGCGACCACCTCCGGCTCGCCCGAGCGCCGGCGGATGAGGGTGAGGGTCTGGAGCACCGAGTCGTGCAGGTGGGCGGCGATATCGGCCCGCTCGGCCTCGCGGGCCTCGGCGGCACGGGTCTCGGCCAGGGCGCGGTGGGTGCGCAGCCACAGGGGCGCCAGCACCAGGCCGACGCCCACCACCAGGGCACCACCGGTGAGGCCACCGGCCAGCAGCGCCCGCGGCGGGGTCTCAGAGGCCACCCACAGCACGATGCCCACGGCGGCCAGCACCACGCCCCCGGCCAGGCGCAGCGCGGCGCCGGGCCGGCGTGCGGGGCCGGTGAGCGCATCGACCTGGGACCAGGCCAGGGCCGCGCCGGAGACGATGAGGACCAGGGGCAGTAGGACGCCGACATCCCGCAGGCCGCCGCTGCGCCACAGGGCGGCCAGGGCAGCGGCCGCAAGGAGTGCGCCCCCGCCCAGGGCGGTGCCCAGGCGGCGCGAGGCGGTTGTGCTCGCCCGGGGGCGGGAGGCCAGGCGCCGCCGGGCCGGGGACCGGGTGCCCCAGGCCTCGGCCCAGGGGTCGCCCACGGGCACCGCCACCCACAGCAGGAGGTAGAGCAGCAGGCCCGCTCCCCCGGCGAGGGCCAGGACGACGGCCGCCAGCCGCACCTGCCGCACGGGCAGGCCCAGGTGGGCCCCCACCCCGGCGCACACCCCGGCGATGAGGGCGGGCCGGCGGGAGGAGGCGGGCTCGGGCCTCGGGACGTGGGGCGGCGCAGCTGCCAGGCGCCGCCCCGGGCGCCTGAGCGCCAGGCGCTGGGAGGCCGGGGCATCGGGGGCGGACGGCGCAGGGCCGGCGGCGGGGCCCTGTGGACCGGCCCGCCCCGGAAGGCGGCCGGGCTGCGTCGTCGTCATGGCCTCATCATGCCCCCATCCCGCCGCGATGCGGGTCCTCAGGGGGCTCGATCAGGGGAGGAATCCCCCGATATCCGGGGCCGATCAGGGTGTTCCCTGATCGCGCGCGCCCCGGGGCGCAGCGCAGGATGACGACATGGATGCCAGCGCCCCGTACCACTCCACTCCCTCCGCCCCCGCACCTCCGGCCCACGACACCGGCCCGGGCGGGCCCTCGCTCCCTCAGCGACCCGCCCCGATGAGGCGCAGGGGGCCCGCTCGACGCCTGAGCCTGGTCGTCCTGGCCCTATCCCTGCTGGCCACGGCCCTCATCGGCCTGCTCCTGACGCGCGGCGCCGTTGGCCTGGTCAACGGGGGCCTGCTCCTGCTCGGAGTGCCGGTGGGGATCCTGGGGGCCGGGATCGTGGCCAGTGGGGTGGGGCGCCGTCGCGGCGGCTGGATGAGCCTGCTGGGCTGGCCCGCCCTGCTGGTGGCCCTTCCCGTCCTGGCCGTGGGCGCCGCAGTGCCCGCCGCCGTGCGGGCCATCCCGGTCAACAGGATGGAGGAGGCGGTGGGACGGACCACCTACACCTGGCAGGACCTGGTCGAGGCCGGCGAGGGCACCGGCCGGGAGCTGCCGGTGATGGCCGGGGGCCAGGTCATCCTCGACCTGCGCGAGATGCCGCAGGAGGCCCCGGCGCTGAGCACGATCGACCTGGAGGTCGGCGTGGGTGAGGTGCGGATCCTCACTCGCGAGGATGCTCCCATCGCGGTGGAGGCCGAGTCCTCCATGGCGTGGTTCTCGGCCCGCGCTCCCCGGGTCTGGTCCATGGACGGCACGCGGGCACGAGGCACCACGGGGCACGACGGCTGGGATACGTGGGATATGGGCCCGCAGGAGGTGTGGGATGAGGAGGAGTACACGGTGGACGGCGCTCCGGCCCGGATCTCCACCACCTCCAGCGGCGCCCCCCTGCGCTCGGCGACCCTGCGCTCTCCGACCGCGCAGTCCGACGGACCCGCCCTGACGGTGCGGGCGCGCCTGGGCGCAGGCCAGGTCACCGTCGTCGGCCCCCAGGAGGTGACCTGGGCGGGGGACGCCGCCCAGGAGGTGTGGGTCGTGGAGTACTGGCGCGATGAGACCGGGCGGATCCATCTCGATGACCATGATCTCGTTGTCCCGGGCATGACCCACCCGGCGATCAGTGCCCGCAGGGCGCAGCAGTGCGTGGACCGGGCCCGCGGCATCTCCTCGGGCTCCGCCGATGGGGACGCCGATGAGGACCGGGATCGCCCCGGCCGCGACTGGGATGCGTGGGGGGACCTCGACGAGCTCACCGCCGAGCAGCGGCAGGCCTACCGCGACTGCGCGCAGCAGGCCGCCACGGACCGGGAGCAGGCGGCCGCCGCCACCCCGGCACCCGGCCCCACAGCCGGCCCTTTGCCGTCGGCCGGCGCCACGCCCTGAGGCCGCGACCCCCGGACACCCCAGCGATCCCTGACCCATGATGAGAGCAACGACACCCTTGAGGAGCCAGCCATGAGCGCCGATGACCCCCAGCCCCCCTCCCCCGGCGACGGCGGCAGCACCGAGCGACGCGACGGCGCGGATCGGGGCGCACCGCCCTCTCCGCCGCCCCACCAGTCGGCCGATCACCCGGCCCAGGACCACCAGGCGCCCCCCGGGCACCATGAGGAGCCGCACCGCCCGCAGGAGCAGTCGGGCCCGGGCGGTCAGGTCCCCCCGGGCAGGCAGGCGCCCGGTGACCCGCGGATCAACCCCTTCGCCACGGCGCCCGGCGATCCGGGAGGCCCGGGCCGGGGCCGCTCCCCGGAGGCGCTCGGCGGCTTCTTCGCCTCGATCCGACGCTCCGGCCTCGTGCGCACTCAGGAGCGCTGGGTGGGCGGGGTGGCCGGGGGCGTGGCCCGCCGACTGGACGTCGACCCGGCGCTGGTGCGCTGCGTGTGGGTCGTCATCACCGTGTTCTCCGGGCTCGGCCTCATCGTCTACGGCCTGGCCTGGGCCCTCCTGCCCGAGGAGTCCGATGGGCGCATCCACGCCGAGCAGGCGCTGTCCGGGGACTTCGATGCGGGTCTGGCGGGGGCGATGGGGGCGGTGGCGATCGGCCTGCCCCTGCTCGACGGCGGGCTCGTCCCCACCTGGTATGTCGATGCCTGGGGCCTGCCCGTCTTCGGCGGCCTTGTGTGGGGCTTTTTCTGGATCGGCGTCCTCGCCCTGGTGATCGTGGGCGGCATCAACTACTCCAGGGGCCGCGGGCACCACGGCCCCAGCGGCTCCAGCGCCGCGGAGCGCCCGGCGCCCTTCGGCGCGCCCGCACCGGGCCCCATGCCTGCCGCATACCCTGGTCCTGGCGCGCACCCCGCGTCCACGGCGCACCCCGCCTCCGCCGCGTCCTGGGCGCCCGGGGCCGTGACCGGGCACCAGCCGCCCGGCGGGGCGGTTCCGCCTCCCGGCGCCGCCCCGCACAGCACCGCCTCTCCCGGTGCGACCGGCCCCGGTGCGCCGCCCCGCACAGCACCGGGCCACCTACCGGGGTACAGCCCCCGCCCGCATGCGGTCCCCCACCAGGCGGCCTACGCCGTCCCCCGGCCGGTGCCCCGGCCCCCGCGCCGCCCGGCCCCGGGCCGGGGCACCGGCCTGGCCGTCCTGGGGCTGACGCTCCTGGCCTGCGCGGCCGCGCTGCTGGCGATCAGCACCGGAGCCCTTGGCGCCGGGCAGGCCGTGGTGTGCCTGACCGGGGCGGTGCTCATCATCCTGGGCGGGGCAACAGTCCTCAGTGCGCTGCGTCGTCGACGGGGCGGCTGGATCGCGGCTATGGGGGTTCCCATGCTGCTGCTCGCGGTGCCCGCCCTCGTTGCGGGCCTGGTCCTCCACAGCCATACCCACTGGCGGGACGACGGTGGGATCCTCGGCGGCAGCGAGACGGTCTACACCTGGGCCGACCTGAGCTCCGGAACCGCGCCGCTCCAGGATCTCAAGCGCGGCGCGGGCAGTATCGTCCTGGACCTGCGGGACATGCCCGAGGACGCCACCGGTGCGCACAGCGTGTCAGTGGAGATGGCCGCGGGCCGGCTGCAGGTCCTGACCCACCCCGGCCGCTCCCTGCGCATCACCTCCGAGGCCGGGGCGGGCGAGTTGAGCGCTGACCTCCTGAGCCAGTGGAGCACCACGGGCGGCAACAGCATCTCCGATCTCAGGCTCCAGGCCTCTCAGACCGAGGACCACACGCTGTCCGGAGAGCGGATCACCCGGTACACCGCGGAGTCGACCGGAGCGGGACGGGAGGTGGCGCTGACCTCGCCTGCGGCGCAGACGGCCGGCCCCGTCCTGACCATCGACACCGAGATGGCGGCGGGCACGATCGAGATCACCGAGGTGCCAGAGGAGACCACCTGGACCGGTGACCCCACCCAGAGGACCTGGGTGGTCAGCACCTGGACCGACGCCGACGGCGCACAGCACCACGGACGGGGCGTCTCGCCCGTGCCCGGCATGGAGCATCCCGCGATCGGCACCGACGTCGCTGCCTCCTGCCTGGAGGGCACGAGCCTGGAGGACCTCGACGACAGCGACGCCTGGGAGGACCTCGACGAGCTCTCCACAACCGAGCGCGAGCGCTATGAGGCCTGCGTCTCCCACAGGGTGCTGGAGGAGGGCGCCCCCTCCTCGGATGGCTCCAGCAGCCCGGGGCCGAGCGCGCAGCCCAGCGACGCACCCAGCACGGAGCCCAGTGCGGAGCCGAGTGCGGGGTCCAGCCAGTCGGCCTCCGCCGAGCCCTCGGCCTCACCGACCCGGTAAGGCCGTCCCACGGGGCCCACCACGCGATCCGAGGAGTCCGCAGATCGACACGGGCCCCACAGGCGCACGCCCCAGACCCACCGGCAGACCCACTAACAGCCCCACAGACATCCCCACAGACATCCCCACAGACAGCCCCACAGACAAGGAGTGAGGACCATGAGCCAGACGCATGAGAGCCGCGGCCAGCAGCAGGCGCCCGAGGCCGAGCCGACCACCGAGATGAGTACTGAGATGGACTCTGACGTGACCGCCGGGGCGGGCATGTCAGAGCAGCAGAGCAGCCGGGAGGCCCAGACCTCCGTCCTGCCCACGAGCCCGCATAAGCCGGCGGGGGCCGACGGTCAGCAGTCCCCCGACGGCCCGGCCCGCAGCATGGGCAAGGACGGGGCGCGCCAGGCGCCGCAGGGCCCCGGAGTGCCGCTGGGCGGGCCGGATCCCCGGGCGCAGGATGGCGTGTGGTCGGCCAGGACCGTGGCCGGCGCAGGCACCGCCGAGCCTCAGGGGATGAGCCCGGCCACGCTCGTGTGGGGCACGATCCTGCTGCTGGTGGGGGTCTTGCTGGTGGTGATCGGCCTGGGGGTGCGCGTCGATCTGGTGACCACCGGCATCGTCATCCTGGCGGCCGTCGGCGTGGCACTGCTGGTGATGGCCCTGCTCCCCCGGCGCGGGTCCCGCTCCTGAGCCCTGCGCCCGCCAGGAGGCTGTCAGCCCTGGTAGACGATGGCGGTCTTGAGCGCCTCCACCGCCTCGTCCCCCAGGTAGTGGCGCACGATCTCCAGTCCGAAGTCGATGGCGGTGCCCATGCCCCGGGAGGTGATGATGCTGCCGTCGATGACGACGCTCGCCTCGCTGGTGCGGGCACCGTGGTCGGCCAGGACGCCGAGGAAGCCGGGGTTCGACGTCGCCTCACGGCCCTCCAGGAGGCCCAGTTCGGCCAGGATGGAGGGGGCGGCGCAGATGGCCGCCACCGGGCGGCCGGCCTCCACGCGGGATCGGACCTCGTCCATGAGGGGCCGGCAGGCCTTGAGGTTGGGGGTGCCGGGCAGGCCACCGGGCAGGACGAGCATGTCGTAGTCGGCCAGGTCGGCCTCATCCAGGGTGCGGTTGCAGGTGACGATGATGTTGTGGGAGGACACGACGCTGCGGTCCTGGGTCACCGAGATCATGTCGGTGGCGATGCCCGCGCGGAAGAGCAGGTCCACCACGGCCAGGGCCTCGACCTCCTCCAGGCCGGGGGCGATGAAGACCGCCACTTTCTTGTCGGTGGTCGCCTGGAAGTCGGGCATGGCTCCTCCTGGGTGATGGCGCGTCGGGCGGCCGGTGGGCTGTCCGTGCACCTTATGCCGCCGCGCTGCCACGGGGAAGTCCCTGTGCTGCGGGCTCAGCCGCTCAGCGCCAGGAATCGGATGAGCTCACGGGAGGAGGCCTCCACCCGCCGTCCCAGCTCAGGGCCGGGCTCCTGATCCTGCCACTCCCCCGAGGTGACGAACAGCACGCTGGGCAGGACGACGGCGCGCAGGGAGGCGAGCATCGGGCGCAGGCTCTGATCCAGGACCAGGGTGTGGCGCCGGGTGCCGCCGGTGGCGCCCATGAGCGTGGGCACGCCCCTGAGCGCGTCTCGTGGCAGCGCATCCAGGAAGCACTTGAGCAGGCCGGAGAAGGAGGCGTTGATCGTGGGGGTCAGCAGCACCAGGGCGTCCGCCGCGCTGACCAGCCTGGTGGCCTGTTGGACCGCCACGGTGTCCTCGCCCGTGGTCAGGGCTGCGACCAGCTCGGTGGCGATGGTGCGTACCTCAAGGTGCTCGGCGGTGGTGCCCGGCCGCTGGCGCACCACCTCCTGGGCGATGAGGCGCCCCAGGCGGCTCGTCCCGGATGCGGGTGCGTGCCCCGCCGATACGACGACCAGTCTCATGAGCGCTCCTGCCTTTCGCGTCGAGTCGCCAGCGCCCAGCGGGCGACGGAGTCGATGAGGTATCCCAGGGTCCCGATGACCACGATGAGGGCGGTGATGTGGTGGTAGGCCAGCTGGTCCTTGGCGTTCATGATCTGGTAGCCCAGGCCGGAGGTCACCCCCAGCATCTCCGCGGGCACGAGCACCACCCAGGCGATGCCCAGTGCCTGGCGCACCCCGGCCAGCAGGGCGGGACGGGTGGTCGGCCAGGTCACCCGCCGCAGTGCCTCGGTGCGGGTGGCGCCCAGGGAGCGGGCCACGGCCAGGTGGCTGGGATTGACCCGGCGCACGCCGTCGGCCACGGAGCTGAGCACCGGCCACACGGCCCCGGCGGCCACCAGGGCCACCACGGGCGGATCGCCCACGCCGAAGGCGATGATGACCACCGGCGCCCAGGACAGTGGCGAGACCATCCGCAGGAACAGCAGGGTCGGGGCCGCGGTGCGCTCCACCGGAGGCCAGGAGCCGACGAGCACTCCCCCGGCGAATCCCACCGCCACCGCCAGGGCCAGCCCGCACAGGAGGCGGAAGACGCTGGAGGCGGCGGCGGTCAGGAGCACGCCGTCGGCGGCCAGCTCCACCAGGCCGGTCAGGGTCCTGGTGGGCGAGAACTGCTGGACCAGAGGACGGGAGCTGAACAGGATGTCGGTGGCCAGCCACCACAGCCCCACGGTGGCGGCCACGCCCGCCACGGGGGCCAGGAGCCGGGCGGTGGGCGCGGCCAGGTGGGGCCACGGGCGGTGGGCGGTCGTGGTGCTCATGGGCCGACCTCCTCAGTCCTGTGCGGCACGGGCGTGCCCGCGCGCTCCAGGGCCGCGCGCACGAAGGCGTCGTCCACCAGCTCGCGGTGGGCGCGGGCCGGATCCAGGCCCTCCAGGAAGGAGCGATCGCCGTCCACGGCGGTCTGGCCCAGCATGTCCACCAGGGTGGTGGTGTAGGACTCGTGCGGGAAGGCGCTGAAGCCCAGCCTCTGCCCGTGCCAGTCGGGGTGGCCGGCCCAGGCGGGTGCGGGGCGCTCCAAGGCGCGCTCGACGGCGGGGCGGGCCTGGGGCAGGTAGCCCGCACTGGTGAGCACGGAGGCGGCCCGGCCCCGGTTGTCCTCCAGCCAGGCCTGGGCGGCGATGAGCCCGTCGACGACGGCCTGGACCGCCCGGGGCGAGGAGTCGATGAGGTCCTGGCGCACCACCAGGCCGCAGCAGGCATGGTCCCGCCACACATCGCCCAGGAGCCTGCTCACATGGCCCACCCCCTGGATCTCGGCCACCGCCCCGAAGGGGTCGGCCACGGTGAAGCCCGCGATGGCACCGCTGGCCAGGCCCGAGACCATCTCGGCCGGGGGCATGACCACCAGCTCGACCTCCTGGGGCCCGGCAGTGGTGCCGATGACCGGCCGCAGTCCCCAGGAGCCCAGGAGCCGCTGGGTGATGACGGAGTGGATGGACCACCAGTACGGCACCGCCAGCCGGCCGCCGGCCAGCCCGGCCGCCTGGGCCTGCGGGTGAGCACCGGTGCTCGGCTCTGGGCCGGCGGTGACCATGCAGGAGCCATTGGTGTGCCCCCAGGCGATGACCCGGATGGGGGCGGAGGCGGCGAACCTGAACTGCAGTGCCATGGGCATGAGCATGTGGACCACATCGACCTCGCCCACGAGGATGGCCTGGCCCAGGGCGTCCCAGGAGCGGAAGAGGACCGGGGGCGCCGAGGCCACCCCCGCGGCCGCCCACAGGCCGCGCTCGTGGGCGATGAGGAGGGCGGAGGCATCGGTGATCGGCAGGTACCCGACCCGCAGAGGCCGTCCCAGCAGGCTGCCGGCACCCTGCCGGGGCGGCGCCACGGAGCGCCAGGCGCCATAGCCCCCCAGGGCGACCACCGCCGAGGCCGAGCCCAGTCGCCCCGCCAGGGCGAGGATGTCGCGTCGTCTCATCGTCCTACCTATCTGCGCTCATCAACGGGCTCGTCCTGGTTCTTGGATCCGTCGAATACCGCGGTGGGCACCGTGGTACCCACCGCCTCCCCCGCCCCGGCTCCGGGGACGGGGATGGCCGACCTCGTGGATGCCGTGGAGTCGTAGGCCTGCCGGATCGGCGTGCGCAGGGGGTGGGCCAGGGCGGCGGCCTGGTCCGCGGCCGGCGCGGGGTTCGGCCAGCGCCCGACGATGGAGCCCGCCGAGATGAGCACGATCTCGTCGGCCAGGACGAGCGCCTCATCCAGGTCATGGGTGACCAGCACGCTGCTCAGGCCCCGTGAGGTCAGCTCCCCTCGCAGCCACAGCTGCAGGTCCGAGCGCGTGGCCGGGTCCAGGGCGCTGAAGGGCTCATCGAGGATGAGCAGGTCGGGGCGGATGGCCAGGGCACGGGCGAAGGAGGCGCGCTGGGCCTGGCCGCCCGAGACCTGGTCGGGGTAGGCCCCGGCCACGGCCGTGATGCCCAGCAGGTCGAGCAGCTCATCGACCAGTGCCTCGTCCGGCTCATTGGCCCGAAGCCGCTGCCCGAAGCCCACGTTCTCACGGATCGTCAGCCACTCGAAGAGCAGCGGCTGCTGGCGCACCACGCCCTCGCGCAGGCGCGCGGCCGGCCACTCGATGCTTCCCGAGCTGGGGCCCAGCTCGCGGGTCAGCAGCCCCAGGAGCGTGGACTTCCCCGCACCACTGGGGCCCAGGACCGCCAGCTGGCGCCCATGGGTGATCTCCAGGCTGATATCCTTGAGCGCATCGACGCCGCTGTAGGCGACCCCGACGTCATTCAGTCGAGCGACGACAGTTCCCACCGCAGGTGTCCTTCCGAGGGTGACTGGACGGGTAGGAAGGCGGCCTCGCGCAGGCGCCGCGCGGCACCCGAGGCCAGGCGGTACCCGCGCCCGCCGGCCAGGGTGGCCTCCAGGCGGGTGGCGCGCACCGCCAGATCGGAGGCCTGGAGGCGGACCTCCAGGATCTCTCGGGCGCTGGCCGCGCCCACGTCGGCCACCAGTGCCTGCCAGCGGCGCCGGTGAGCCTCGACGTCGTCGCGCAACCGGGCAAGATCGGAGGCGAAGACGGCATTGCCGTCCCGGTCCGCGGCGGAGGCGCTCTCGGCCAGGGACCGCTGGATGAGGCCCACGCTGAAGGAGGACTGCAGGGCGAGCATGGTGGGCTTGAAGCCCCGGGCGAAGGCGGCCAGGTCCGTGCTGATCACCTGGTGCGCGCCCACGGCGACGCCGTCGAGGGTGACGCTGCCCGAGGCGGTGGCATCCAGGGCCAGCAGGCCGGTGACCGGGGATACCCGCACCTGGCTGACCGGCACCCAGACCACGATGGTGCCCTGGGGCGTGCGTGCCGGGACCACCATGACGGAGTCCTCCAGGAGCACGGAGACCCAGGGGATGAAGCCGCTCAGGCGCCATCCCGTGCCCTGGGGCTCGGCATGGACGGCCAGATCGCCCACGCCCGCCAGCCACTTCAGCCCGGCGGCCATGGCCGTGGCCCCGAAGCGCCGTCCGGCCCGCAGGTCGGCCAGGACCCCTTCGGTGGCCGCGCTGCGCTCACCACGGGCCAGGTACTCCTGGACCACGCGGTGGGCCCACAGGCCGAAGGCGGTGGTCATGCACTGGGTGGCCAGGGCGGCAATGAGTGCGGCGGGGGCGCTCACGTCATCGGCGCGGGGGCCGGCGGCCAGGCGCGCCTCCACGCCCAGGTCCAGCAGGCCGGCCCCTGCCAGTTCCTCCAGCAGCGGCCGAGGGGTGCGCGAAGCCGCATCGACCTCGGCGGCCCAGGCGCCGGCCTGCCTGATAAGGGTGGTGGCAGAGTCTCTGAGGGAATCGTCGAAGAAGGCGCCGAAGGCCTCGCTGGGGGAACTGCTGACGGAGTCGTTGGAGGAGGGGGTCGAGGAAGCGGGGTCCAGTGTCATGAGTACTCATTCCTGCTCGGTGGAGCGGCTGGTCGGGGTCGGATCTGGACTGGTCTGGTGGGGTCTGGACCGGGACCTGCTGTGAGTGCGGTCAGGGTCGGGTCAGGGACTGTCAGCGGCGATGAGCACCGGCTCGTACTGGGCAGTGCGCACCGCCGGTCCCGTACTCGCCGGGGCTCGCCGCCGGCCAGCGGGTGGATCGGCGGGGAGCGGGGCGGGTGGTCGGCGAGGCGGGCGGTGCAGATGCGGGGCTGTGGTGCTCACGGCCCGGCGATGGCAGGGGCTGGCCTGCGCCCGGTGGGGCGCTGCGCGGAGGTGCGCAGGCACGATGTGGGAAGGCTCTGCGCGGGAACGGTGCCCCGGGCCTGTCCGCCCGGGGCCGGTCGCCCCCGCGGGCGCCTGCCGCGCCTCGGTCCCTCTCGGGGCGCTGGCCCCAGGGGCAGTGCGGGCGGGCTGCTGGGGCGGCGGCTCAGGGCGGTTGGCGGAGCCATCGATGCAGCCCTCAGGGACGGCTCCGGTCAGCGCACCGGCGGGCACCGCAGGCTGCCGGGGCCCCGGAGCCGGGGGCGGTCAGTCGCGCAGGCGGCGCACCAGGCCCAGTGCCCGACGGGCCCGTGGCGGTGGGGCAGGCCGCGGAGAGGGCCACTGGTCCTGGCACCGGCCCGGGGCGACGGGCCCGCCGTCATCCGCTCAGCAGCAGCTGGGCATGGGCTCCGGTGTGCCGGGACAACAACAGGGGCACCCACAGCAGGCCTCGATCATCGCGGCCCGGGCTGCCTGGGGCAGGGCGGACAAGGCACTGAGCGCGGTGGGAAGCGGTGTCATCGTGCTTCTCTCGTGGGTGGGATCACCGGACGAATTGTTCCGGCTCGCACAGGTTAGGCAGGAGGTCCCCCCGCGCTGCACAACGGTCTCACTATCCAGAACGCCACCGTGCTGCCGCGGGGGCTCACCCCTCCAGGATGCCGTTCCAGGCCAGGAAGCCGGTGGTTGTCCTCATGGCGCGCTCCCAGTTGGCGTCCCCGAAGCCGTGGGCGGCACCGGGGATGGTGACCACCTCGGCGTCGGGCAGGGCGCTGGCAGCCCGCAGGGAGACCGACAGGGGCACCGCGCGGTCCTGATCGCCGTGGACCAGGAGCACCGGGCGGCGGTAGGCGGAGAGCTCGGCATCGACATCCAGTCCCCAGGCATCGCGCGCGTAGGCGCGCCCCAGGCGGCTGCCCCGGTAGTCGAACTCCGCGGGCACGGCCTCCAGGCTGCGGAAGTGGGCCCGCAGGTCGCGGGCCAGCCCCAGGGCCGGGTACCACAGGGCCAGGGCGCTGATCTGCTGGGGGCGCCGGGCGGCCGCGAGCGCGGCCACGGCCCCTCCCAGGCTCAGGCCGAAGAGCGCTACCCGGGAGGAGTCCACCTCCGTCCATGCGCAGGCCGCCGCGAGCACGGCCTCCAGGTCGGCCAGCTCGGTCAGGACGGACATGGCCAGGGGGTCGCCGTCACTGGCGCTGCCGCCCCCGCCGCGGAAGTCGAAGCACACCGCCACGGCCCCGGCGGCGGCGAAGCGCCGGGCCATGGGGGCGACCCGGGTGTGGGAGCCCTCCATGCCGTGGCAGCACACGACCAGCGGCGCGGGGGTGAAGGAGGCGTCGTCGGGGATGTAGGCCAGGCCGCCGAGGCGCTGGCCCTCCACGGTGAGGGCCAGGGGGCGGGAGGTGCAGGGGGAGCGTGTCATCGAGCGGCACCATGCCATACCGCGGCGCCGGTGCGCACGCTCCCGCCCGGGCCAGCGCCCTCTCGACGCCGTCGGGCATCACCGCCGTCGGGCGTCGCTGTGGCACTCAGGCCGCAATGAGGCCGAGGCGGCCGGCCAGGGACTCGCCCCCGGTCGTCCAGGGTCAGATCGAGCCCCCGGTAGTCCATCGTGGGCAGGGCGCCGGTGTCCAGGGGCGGTGGGCTCCCCGGTGGGCGGGGGGGTGCGGGCCCCGGAGTGCCGGGCTCGTCGTCGGTGGTGGAGTCGCGGGATGCGCCGCAGGCGGTCAGGAGCGCTGCGGCGCCCAGGGCTCCCAGGCCGACGACGGCGCGGCGGGAGGCGGCAGAGCCGGGGCGGGAGTCCTGGGTGTCCACGGCTACTGGGGGACGGGGCCGTCGTCGTGGACGAACTGGATCGTGTAGCCCTGCGAGCCGGTGGTCAAGGGCTGGAGGAGGCCCTCGATGACGTCCTCGGCCTGCTGGTCGGCGGTGGCCATGAGGGTCTCGTCGTCCAGGTTCTTGGAGATGTCGGCCTCGGCCTCGGCGATCGCCGCCGTGACATCCTCCTCGCTGCTGCCGCTGATGAGCGTGAAGCTCTTGTCGTACATGACGATGGAGCTGGGGTCGATCGCGATCTGCTGGACCGTGGCCTTGGGGATCTCCACCGTGATCTGCTTGCCCTCAACGGTGACGTCGACATCCGTCAGGTCGACGCCCACCCGGACATTGGCCGAGTAGATCATGTTGAAGGTCTTCTTGTTGATCAGGGGAATGCTGCCCTCCTCGTAGCGGATCAGACCGGTGTGGGTGACCTTGACCGTGGTCAGCTCGGAGCTGGTGGAGATCTGCTGCTCGATCCCGTGCGCGGTGATGACCGGGTCGCCCCAGTTCGCGTAGGTCACACCCGCAGCGAATCCGCCGCCCGCCAGTACCAGGGCTCCGGCCCCCACGCCGATCCTCTTCACCGCGCCCATCACGCCCATGACTGCCTCAGCATCCTTTGACGAATTGTCTTCTTCTCTCTTATCGCGCGCTCTTTCCGTGAGTCGCGCGATCCGCCCCACGGCACCTGGGCGCCGTGGGGCGGTCATTCGCCTCGCATAGTATCGTCCGTCGTCAGCGCCCGACGAGCCGGCCCCGCCTCATAGCCCCGGGCGGGCCAGGGGGATGACCAGGACGCCGTCATCGCGCCGGCAGGCGGCGGCACCCGCGGTGAGGACTGCCAGGAGAAAGGGCGCTGCCATCCGGTCGTCGTCGACCCACTGAGCCAGTGAGCGCACGTGACGGGCAGCCTCGTCAGCCCGGGCCTCGCCCGGCTTGGACCGGTTCGTTGCATCATGTGGCCGACCCCCTGCACTCCTGCCCACCGGGAGCCCGCCGCGGGAGCACGGGCCCGGCGTCTAGGGGCGAAGCGCGCTGAGCGGGAAGGTGAGTGCGCCGTCGGGCATCCGCATCGTCGGGCCATTCGCGGTGACGACCGCGGTGAAGACCGGCGCCCCGGTGCGCGCGGTATCGATGTCCCTCACGAAGGCCGCCAGCGATCCCTGGGCAGAGGGGATCTGCCGGGCGCCGAGCTTGACCTCCATGGCGGCCCAGCGTCCGTCGTCGAGCTCGACCACCACATCAGCCTCTTTACCCGCCTTATCGCGGTAGTGGTAGATGCGGCCCCCGTGAAGCTCGGCGAAGATGCGCACATGTTGGACCACCTGGGACTCGAACCACAGCCCGGCTGTCTCCAGGTCCTGCATGAGCCGCTCCACCGAGGTGGCGGTCACCGCGGCGGCGAGGGCAGGGTCGACGAAGTGGAGCTTGGAGGAGGTGCGCACCGCGTAGCGGGACCGCAGATGCGGCGCCCACGCGGGTTGCTCCTCGATGACGAAGAGCCTCTTGAGAGCGTTGATGTAGGCTGCCACCGTCTCCGCCGTGATCGCCCTGCCGCTCATGTCCTTGACGATGGAGGAAAAGGAGACCTCGCTGGCGACATGCCGGGCCAGGGCGCGCAGAAGCGCTTGCATGCGGACCGGATCGCGCCGCGGCTCACCATCGAGCCGGCCAATGTCGATAGTGACCAGGTCATCGATGTAGTCGCGAAGGTGCCGTTGCGCCTGTGCCGTTGTGGCATCAAGGTCGCCGGGCCACCCTCCGTGCACCAGTGCCTCCAGGCACTGGCGCACATCGACGCCCGAGTCGAGCGTGCGCTCAGGCTCCTCGCCGTTGAACAGCGCCATCAGTGAGACCTCTCCCGTTGCGAGTCCGCGCTCGAACAAGGTCATCGGGCGCATCCTCACCCGAGAGATGCGATGGGCCCCCGAGTGGCGCACAGCATCCTCAGCAGGGACGGAGGATCCGGTGAGGATGAACTGCCCCACCGCCTGCCTGCTGTCGATCTCCCGCCGCACGGCATTCCACAGGACCGGCGCTACCTGCCACTCGTCGATGAGCCGTGGCACCCGCCCATCCAGCAGGAGACCTGGATCCAGCTCCAGAGCTGCCCGCACCTGGGGCAGGCCGGAGTCCATGGCGATCTCGGAGGAGGCGTGACGCCGCCCCGTCATGGTCTTGCCGCAAGCCCTCACCCCCTCGATGAGCAGTCCCCCCGAGTACCCCAGGACGTCGTCCACCAATGAGTCGACAACCCTGGGACGATAGTGCTGCCCGGCCATAAGACCCACTCCTTGACGCCTGCTCGAACCCGACTGAGCATCCAGCCAGGGCCCAGTGGAACGTGATGACCTACGCAGATCCGCGAACCGCCGGAGCCCTGCAGGGCGAACCCGGATGTTGGCGCCCACTCAACCAGGAACTTGGCGCCCATTCAACCCGGATGTTGGCGCCATCCTAATCCGGAACCTGGCGCCGCCCCAGCCGGGGCACTGGCGCCGGGGATCACCCCGGCAAGCGCCCGGCTCCCGCGCGCCTCACTCCCACTCGATGGTGCCCGGGGGCTTGGACGTGCAGTCCAGGACCACGCGGTTGACCTCGGGAACGGTGTTGGTGATCCGGTTGGAGATGCGGGCCAGGACGTCGTAGGGCAGGCGGGTCCAGTCGGCGGTCATGGCGTCCTCGCTGCTCACGGGGCGCAGCACGATCGGGTGGCCGTAGGTGCGCCCGTCGCCCTGGACGCCCACGGAGCGCACGTCGGCCAGGAGCACCACCGGGCACTGCCAGATCTCCTCATCCAGGCCCGCCGCGCTCAGCTCCTCGCGGGCGATCGCGTCGGCGGCCCGCAGGATGCGCAGGTTGTCGGCCGTGACCTCCCCGATGACGCGAATGCCCAGGCCGGGGCCGGGGAAGGGCTGGCGGGCCACGATCTTGGCCGGCACGCCCAGCTCGCGCCCGATGGTGCGCACCTCGTCCTTGAACAGCTCGCGCAGCGGCTCGATGAGCTCGAAGTCGAGGTCCTCGGGCAGGCCGCCCACATTGTGGTGGCTCTTGATATTGGCGGCGCCCTCCCCGCCGCCGGACTCCACGACGTCGGGGTAGAGGGTGCCCTGGACCAGGAACCTGATCTGCCCGCCGGCGGCGCCGACCTCCTCGACGACCCGGCGCTGGGCGGCCTCGAAGGAGCGGATGAACTCCCGGCCGATGATCTTGCGCTTGGCCTCGGGCTCGGTGACCCCGGCCAGTGCGGCCAGGAAGCGCTCGGACTCATCGACGGCGATGACGCGGATGCCCATGCCCTCGGCGTAGTCGCGCACCACCTGCTCGCGCTCGCCCTCGCGCAGCAGCCCGTGATCCACGAAGATGCAGGTGAGCTGGTCGCCCACCGCCCTGTGCACCAGGGCCGCGGCCACCGAGGAGTCCACCCCGCCGCTCAGACCGCAGATGACGTGGGCATCGCCCACCTGCTCGCGGATGCGCGCCACCTGCTCCTCGATGATGTTGCCCGGCGTCCAGCTGGCGGGGATGCCGGCCTCATGGTGCAGGAAGTTGACCAGGGCGGACTGGCCGTGCTCGGAGTGGAGCACCTCGGGGTGCCACTGGAGCCCGTAGAGGCGGCGTCCGCGATCCTCGAAGGCGGCCACCGGGGTCTGGTCGGTCGAGGCGGTGACCTCGAAGCCCTCAGGGGCGGCCTGGACGGCGTCGCCGTGGCTCATCCACACCACCTGATCGGCGGGCGTGCCGGCGAACAGGCAGCTGGCGGAGGCCACCGTGGCGGGGGTGTGGCCGTACTCCCGGGTCCCGGTGCGCCCGACCCTCCCGCCCAGGGCCTGGGCCATGGCCTGGAAGCCGTAGCAGATGCCCAGGACCGGGACCCCGGCGTCGAACAGGGCGGGGTCGATGCCCGGCGCCCCATCGGCGTAGACCGAGGAGGGTCCGCCCGACAGGATGATGGCGGCGGGCTCCTTGGCCAGCATGTCCGCCACCGGCATCGAGTGGGGCACGATCTCGGAGTAGACGGAGGCCTCGCGCACGCGGCGAGCGATGAGCTGGGCGTACTGGGCGCCGAAGTCCACCACGAGGACGGGCCCGGCGGGGTGGTCTGCGGGAGTCTGGCTGGTCGTCACCGGGCCAGGATAGCCGGGCGGCCCGGTGGAGGCCCAACGGCGGCCCAGCGGTGGCGAGCCCTGGTGCGGCCATAGCGGCGGCGCACAGGTCACACTTGTTTGTCTGGACAAAGTGCGCGGCCCTCCGTAGGCTCGCCGGCGACGGAGGAACCTCCGCCCAGCCCCGCAAGGGCTGCACATCGCCGTGCAGGGACGCACGGCGATCAGGCCAGCGGCCCTGCTCGGCGCGACCGAGAGGAATCCAGCCATGACCACCACCGTCGCCGAGCGCGCCGCACAGGCCCAGACCCCCACCACCGCCCAGCAGACCGCTGCCCAGCAGACCGCCGCCCAGCAGACCACCGACGCCCAGGCCGAGGCGCGCCGCCTGACCTTCATGGCGACCATCGTTGCCATGATGATCACCGTCGCGACCATGGCGGCCGTCGGCGTCGTCACCTCGATCCCCGCGCTGCTCCTCGCGTCTGCCGCGCTGACCATCACGACCGTGGGCGTGGGCCTCTACACCGGCCTCACCAAGCTCCCCCTCCGCTAATCCACCCCTCCCCGCCTCCTTCCTTTCGACAATTTGCATGAGATCGTACTTCTCCGGGCCTGGAGAAGTACGATCTCATGCAAATTGTCGAAAGGAAGGGGTTAGAGGGACATATCGACGACGGCGCGGCCCCGGATCTCCCGGTTGTGCAGCGCCTCATAGCCCAGGCCCGCCTCCTGCAGCGGCAGGCGGCGCGAGACGATCTCCTTGTAGCTGATGACGCCGCTGGCCGCCAGCTCCACCACGGCGGGCAGGTCCTGACGGGTGCGCGCCCCATAGGAGCCCAGGATCGACTGGGAGCGGCGCACGGTGCGGTTGATCTCCACCCCGGCGGTCTGCACCCCGGCCCCCAGGCCGATGGGCACCATGCGCCCGCCGTCGGCGAGAACATCCAGGGCGGTGGTCCAGGTCGCGGGGATGCCCAGGGCCTCGAAGGAGACATCCACCCCCCGTCCACCGGTGAGCCGGAGAACCTCCTGGCGGGCGTCGTGGGTAGCGGAGTTGACCACCGCGGTGGCGCCGTAGTCGAGCATGGGGGCGAGCTTGTCGTCGTCGACGTCGATGGCGATGACCTGGCTGGCGCCGAAGGCCCTGGCGATCTGGACGATATTCGTGCCCACTCCCCCCACCGCGACGACCGCCACGCTCTCCCCGAAGCGCAGGTCGGCCCCGCGGCGCACGGCGCCATAGCCGGTCATGGCCGCACAGCCCAGGATGGCGGCGGGAACCATGTCGATGCTCTCGGGCACGGGCGCCACCGCAGTGGCGGGCACGACGGCGTACTGGGCCAGCCCTCCCATGGAGTACATGGCCACCGGCTCGCCCTCGGTGGTGGCCAGGCGGGTGGTGCCGTCGTAGAGGACCCCCTTGAGGCGGTTGAGCTCGAAGAAGGGGCCGCACAGCTCGTCTCGCCCAGAGGCGCAGGCCTCGCACTGACCGCAGGGCATGAGGAAGCCCCCAGCCACCCGCTGCCCCACCTCCAGCCCGATGTTCTCGTTGCCGGGCCCGACCTCCACGATGGTGCCCGAGACCTCGTGCCCCAGGACGGCAGGCAGGGGGAAGGCGATGGCGCCGCCCATGACGTGAAGGTCGGAGTGGCACAGGCCGCAGGCGGCCACCTTGATGAGGACCTCGCCCGCCTTGGGCCGCGGGGTGCGCAGGGTCTCGATCTGCAGGCCCCTGGCGGGATCGCGCAGGACTGCGGCCATCATGGTCTCGGGGATGGTGTCGGAGATGGTCTTCTCAGGGGTCTGGACTGCCTCGTTGCTCGTCATGCTCGATTGCCTCTCGGTGAGTGCGCTGGATCTCGTGGTGCCGCAGGTGCGCAGGTACTGGGTCGCGACGACGTCGGGCCCACCGGCAGGCCCGGTTCGCGCCATTCACCGCAGCCTACGCCTTTTGTCCTGACAAAAAGAGGGGCTGAAGGTCCCTATCCGGCACCGGCGCACCGGACGGCCCTGCGTCAGGGCACACCGATCTCGCGAGGCAGGCGCGCCATGACCACGACTGCCGAGGCCAGGGCCATGGCGAAGAAGACCCAGGCCATCACCTCCGGGCCGCCGCGCTCCAGGGCCACCAAGGGGACCGCGAGCGCCGGGATGCGCGCCAACGACCGGCCCACGGCCACCATCCGGCGCTGCGCCCCCACCAGCCATGGGGGCACGCGCGGATCCACCGCGCCCTGGCAGGCCGGGAGCACCAGTGCCTGCTGGGCCCCTGCGATGACCACCAGGGGGATGACGGCGAGCCAGAGTGCGGCCCGCCCGGAGACCGCCGTCAAGGCGACCAGCAGTGTGGAGGCGATGACCGCCAGGCTCACCCCGAGCATGACCGCGATGAAGCGCCTGGCGGTGGTGGCCGCGGCGAGCAGGATCGCCAGGACTGCGATGAGGAGCCATCCCACGGCGCTGACCGCCACCTGGGCCCCCGATCCTCCCAGGACCAGGATGACGGCCGGGGCGAGGATGATGGCGGCGGCGCCCAGAGGCGCCTCCTGGGCAATGACGAGCACCGCAGCGGCGCCGGCGGCCCGTCGGATCCCCCGGACGCGCAGATCGGCCAGGGTCAGGGGCTGCTGCTCGGCGGCCATGCCCGCCTCGTGACGCGCCCAGTCGATAGCCACTGCCGCTTCCAGGGCGCCGTGCAGGCGGCGCAGCACCCCGAAGGCCTCGAGGTCGCGCCCCCGGCCGGCCAACCAGACCGGGCTCGGGGGCAGGGCCAGCACCATCCCCAGGTGGGCCAGTGCCACCGCCACGACTCCCAGCCAGCCCGCGGTCAGTGGGTACGCCAGCCACCAGGAGCCCAGCAGTCCCAGCGCCGCACCCACCGGGACCAGGGCGATGGCCTGGGGCATGAGGCGCCTGTGGCCGGGCAGGGCCAACTCGTGGCAGGCCTGCGGCGCCACCAGAAGCAGCAGCCCCGCACCCAGGCCCACCAGGGCGGCTCCCAGGGCAGCGGCTCCCAGGGCGAGGGCAGCGTCGACGCGGGCCTCCGGGAGTGCGGCCAGGACGGCACCGATGATGAGGAGCAGGTCGGCCCCCGCCCCAGCCGCCCGGACCCCCAGGCGGCGGATGACCGGGGCGCCTGCGGCCGACCCCACCGCCGCCGATCCGCACATGAGGAGGACCACGGCCAGTGGACTGGTGATCCACGACCCGCCCGCACCGGGGCCGAGAGCGATCCTCAGCGCCAGGATGGCATCGAGCGATCCCAGGACAAGCCCCGTCACCCAGGCGTACAGGCGCAGGCGCACCGGGCTGCGCGGCCCCTGCGGCGCGGGCGGGCGGGGCTCAGGCACCGGGCTCGCCGTCGATGCGGCTGAGCGGTGGCCCATGGATCTCGCCGGCCCGCCCGTGCCGGCCAGGGGCGCAGCCGGGGGCAGCGCCCTCGGGGGCGCTATCCCGCCGTGTGGGGAGGACGGCTGCTTCCAGGGTCCGCGCCGCGGGCCGCGACCGGCGGGACGCACCGGGACCGAGCCTGGTGAGTGCGGTATCAGCCATCGACGGCCCCGGTCCTACTCCTCGCGTTGGAAGGACATGGTCGCGGCGTAGGTCTTCTCCGAGGGCCAGCGGCTGGTGATCGCCTTGGCCCGGGTGCAGAAGCGCACGCCCTCGGGTCCGTGGATGTGGGTGTCGCCCAGGAGGGACTCCTTCCACCCGCCGAAGGAGTAGTAGGCCACCGGGGTGGGGATGGGCACGTTGATGCCGACCATCCCGGCCTCGACGTCGAGCTCGAAGCGCCGGGCCACACCGCCGTCGTTGGTGAAGATCGCCGCGCCGTTGCCGAAGGGGGATGCGTTGACGATCCCGATCGCCTCCTCGTAGGTCTCGGCGTGGACGATGGACAGGACCGGCCCGAAGACCTCCTGGCTGTAGAGCTCGGAGTCCAGGGGCACGTTGTCCACGATGGTGGGGCCCAGGAAGTGGCCGTTCTCGTGACCGGGGATGACCAGGCCGCGGCCGTCGAGGACGACCTCGCCGCCCTTGGACTCGCCCTCGTTGATGAGGCCGATGATGAACTCCTTGGACTTCGCATCGATGACGGGGCCCATCTCCACCCCCTCGTCCATGCCGTAGCCGACCTTGATCCTCTCGGCGTGGGCCTTGACGCGCCGGGCCAGGTCCGGGCCGCATCCGCCGACGGCCACGACCACGGGCAGGGCCATGCAGCGCTCGCCGGCGGCCCCGAAGGCGGCGGCGCAGATGTGCTGGGCGGCGAAGTCAAGGTCGGAGTCGGGCATGACGATGGCGTGGTTGTTGGCCCCACCCAGGGCCTGGACGCGCTTGCCGTGGGCCACGCCGGTGTCCTGGACGATGTGGGCCACCGGGGTGGAGCCCACGAAGGAGATCGCGTCGATCCCGGGGTGCTTGAGGATCCCTGAGACCATGTCGCGGTTGCCCGAGACGACGTTGAACACGCCGTCGGGCAGGCCCGCCTCCTTGTAGAGCTCGGCGGTCAGCAGGGCGGCCGACGGCGTGGCGGAGGCCGGCTTGAGAATGAAGGCGTTGCCGGTGGCGATGGCCACCGGGTGCATCCACATGGGCACCATGGCCGGGAAGTTGAAGGGGCAGATGCCCGCGACGACGCCCACCGGCTGGCGCAGGGTGTGGATGTCGACGCCGCTGGAGATGTCGTAGGAGTACTCCCCCTTGAGGGCCAGGTTGATGGCGGTGGAGAAGTCGAGGGTCTCGCGGCCGCGCTGGATCTCCCCGATGGCGTCGGAGTAGTTCTTGCCGTGCTCCTCGACGATCATGCGGGCCATCTCGTCCTGGTGGGCCAGGACGAGCTCGCGCATGCGGAACATGATGGCGGTGCGCTTGGCCAGGGAGTACGCCGCCCACTCCTTCTGGGCCCGGGCGGCCACCTCGACGGCGTGGTCGAGGTCGGCGTCGGAGGCCTGGAGGAGCTCGGCCTCCACCTCGCCGGTGCCGGGGTTCTCGACGGGGAAGCGCCCGACCGGGCTGCCCTCGTAGTACTGGCCGTCGATCCAGTGGGAGATCGTCTTCATCGTCATTGACTCCTCAACGTTGCGGGCGTGTGGCCCCGGCGCCATCGCCGGCGCCAGCGGGCGCCACCTACCTTAGTCCCACACCCCGAAGTTTGTCAGCACATTTCAGCGTGCGGGATGAGATCCGCGCCCACCCGCCCGATCCGCTCGGGGATCCGCGGGCATCAGGCGGGTGGGCGCGGGGCGGTCCGCAGCAGGGGCCGAGGCCTACAGGTAGTGGCGCTGGGGGGCCCGGTCGCGCACGTAGTCCTCATAGGCGCGCCGGGTGGACTCCAGGCGGGAGACGCCCGGCCTCACCAGGGCGGGCGAAGCGCTCGCGCAGCTGGTGCTTGATGGTGGACAAAGAGCTCATTCGGCGTCTCCAGAAAGGCTGTCGAGGTAGGCGCGGCCGGTGTCGGTGAGACGGTAGCGCTGGAGGCGGCTGTTGGGCTTGTCGGGGATCGTCCGGGCGAGGTACCCCTTCTCGATGAGGGGGAGCAGATGGCGTCGGTAGTTCCCATAGGCGTCAGCAAGCCCAATGGTGGCCAGCAGCTCAGAACGAGATCGGGGAGTGTCAGCGGCGGTGAGGACCGCCATGACCTGCTCACTCGACTTGCTCACTTGCTCACTCGACTTACTCACTCGGCGGCCTGAGGTCTTGGCCGGGCGCGTCGACTTGGTGTCTTCGGACGCCGACTTAGTGCCTTGACTTAGTGACTTGACTCCCTCACTTGACTTGCTCACATGCTCACTGACCCGCCCGGGGTCGTGGTTGGGCACGTAGATCGTCACCCGCACCCGGTCCTGGACCTCCTCGATCACCGGCTCGGGCAGACCGGCCTCGGCGACCTGCGCGAAGACGCGCTGGACGCCGGTGCCCCACTGCTCCATGATCCCGGCCTCACGGAAGATGCGCGCCAGCGCCGGGTTGCGCAGCCGGGAGACCCTGCGCATGGTCTCCACGGTCATGCCGGGCAGCAGAAGGCCTGGACTGTCCACCTGGATGCGGTCGTCATAGAAGCCGATGCGGATGGGCGTGCCGCGCTCGGCGTAGGAGGAGTGAACAAGGGCGTTGACGATGACTTCGCGGATCGGCTCGACGGGGATGGAGTAGACGTCGCGGCGGCGGACCTCGCCGAAGACCGCGGTCTTGTAGGCGTGCTTGAGGAGGAAGCTCATGACCTGGTCCACGGCCAGTGGCATGGGGCCGTGGATCTCTGCCTGGTCGAAGATGTCGGTGCCGTGGGGTCCACGGAGGCGTCCGCACTGGACCCAGGCCGAGGGCAGGAAGCGGGTGGGGTCCGGGCAAGCGGCAAGGATGCCTGCATTCGTGGGGACGATCCCGGTGCCGTGCCTCACGGCGAGTCCGAGCGCGAGGAGGTCATCGACGCTGGTGGGGCGACCGCGCAGGTCGGATAGTGAGGCGAGGTCAAGGTCCTCGAGGCTGGCGCGGGGCTCGGGCAGGTCCTCGAAGGCGATGCCGCGGGCGTTGCGCTCGAGCTCGGCGACCAGTGCCGGGTCGGCTTGGCGGGTGGTGGAGCCCAGACGCACGTAGACGCCGGCCTCCGGCCCCTGCCGGGTGAGGTAGTGGGGGCGACGGGTGCTCAGCGGCACGTCGACGACGAGGACGGTCGTGCCGTTGAGCGTGACGAGGTCGATGGCGGGGACGAGCTGGGGTGAGATGTGGTCGCTGATGAGGCTGGCGACGC
This sequence comes from Actinomyces capricornis, assembly GCF_019974135.1. Classification (NCBI taxonomy): domain Bacteria; kingdom Bacillati; phylum Actinomycetota; class Actinomycetes; order Actinomycetales; family Actinomycetaceae; genus Actinomyces; species Actinomyces capricornis. Next base: position 2,148,218 of record NZ_AP025017.1, on the reverse strand, counting down.
GCTCCTCCTCAGCCAGGGGGTCGGCGACGCCGACGACGGTACCGTCGTCTTCAACGCCGAGGACAAGTCGCCCGCCCGCCGAGTTCGCGAAGGCGGCGATGGTCCGCAGCGGCCCTCCGGGCGAGGACAGGTCCCGTTTGAGCTCCAGTGTCTTGCCCTCCCGGTCCGTGACCCGCCCGTCTGAACCGAGGCAGAGGTAGTCGGTCATGTGACAGTGCCTTCCGACGATGCGGACACGGAATCACCCAGGAGTTTGCGTTGATCGATAGCGAGAGCCGTACACATCGCGGACACATGCTCGGGATCGACGTGGTGCATAAGATGGAACAGTGCGCGGAGAACAGTCGTGACTTCAGTCAGCTTGAGCGGCTGAGAAATATCTCCACCATCAAAATGAGAGTAAGCGTGGAGGTATCTCTCGACACGCGTCCGGATAACGCCATCCAACAGACGATCTCTGCGCATGAGTTCCTGCAACGCGACATGGAATGAGCCCACCTTTCCGGGGCACCTAAAACTCAAGAACGCCTCAAGCATGCGTCTAGCGGCGTTGGGCATGAGCGCCAGTTCGTTCATTTGGTCCGCAAGACTTTCGTCACCACGCCTGTCAACGACCGCGTGGGCTACCCGCCAGAAAAGGAAATGATACTCAGATCGCAGCACCTTGCTGCGATCTTTATCCGTTTCCCAACGCCTGAGTTGCGGACGACGGGGGAATTGACCAGGTCCACGCGGGGCGACCACCGACGTCACTTCATAGGCCCGGAAGTCGCAGTCCTCGTGCTGCTGTCGAGATTCGAGCTGGATAAGCCAGTGGCGGAAGAGGTCGAAGTTGTGGGTGAGGAGGAAGACCTGACTGGCGTACGTGTTGACAACGGACTCCGCCCAGATATGCGCGGAGGCGCCGAAGAGAATTCCGTGGTCCAGGCTGGAGACCGGATCGTCGATGATCATAATTGGAGGCTCACCCTGAATCTTGTCCTTGCGAACACTGGCGAGGAAGTACAGCAGCGCGATCGCGGTCTGCTCGCCCTCACTGAGGTGGGTTGCAGGGTCTCCGGCTCGTTCGATGGCGTAGTGCTTCGAGTCTTGGGCGCTGAACTTGAGCTCGTCACACCCCAGGAGTCCTCGCAGCCCTTCGCTGAGTTCCGCTGCTCCGGGAATGGGATCACCATCCACGCTCTCAAGCACCGTAATCCGCTCCCCGAGTTCCTTCATCTGGTCCTGAAGCTCTTCGCAAGCCGCCCGCTTGTCCTCCACCTCCTTCTTCAGACGCATATACTCACCGGCAGCGTTCTTCACATGGTAGTGCTCGACGCGTGCGGCAGCCTCCCTAGCGTGTTTCGCGTGACTGTCGATCCTGCTCTGGTGTTCCTTGACCGCCTTCTCCAGTTCCGCGGTCTTCGGCGCTACCAACGCGAGATCTGATGTGAGCGTGGGAGTTCCGAAGGGGTTGTTCTTCTTCTCCTTCAACACCGCTTCAATCTGCTCGACAGCATTGACGTACGCCTTATGCTCCGTATCATAGGCCTGGCGAGCCTTCCCCAGATCTTCCCTGAGGCTTTCATATACCTCGGAGTCTGCAGGAAAGGCGTCCAGGTAGGTCTTCGACACCTCAGTCGAGGCGTCCAGACGCTTCAGGAGATTGTCAATAGCAGCCTGGAGCTCCTTGAAGGACTCATCGAAGTGCGCATTGAGAGCATTGATTCGCTCAGCGGTCAGCCCCTGCCCGCAGAACAGGCAACTCTCAAGACCTTCATGAAGATCGAGGCCCTGCTGCACCCACCTGGACCGTTGAGCATGCTCCACCAGCTCCTCAATAATATGATTGCTCACCACACTTGTCGATAGCAACTGGCGCGCTTCATCGAGACCATCCTGTTCCAGCACGGAAGGCCGAGGCTGCAGATAGACAGGATTCATCACCTCTCTGGTTGCATGGTCACGATCGGCCTGCAGTTCTGTGGATGCATCCTCCAGGATGGAGGGGTCCCCTTCGAGAAGTTCACGAACTTGCCGCTTAGTGTACGTGTTGGTTGCCCGATAACGAGAGACCTTTGAAGTCCTGAGATCGTCGACGACCTGCTTTGCCGTGTCTTTCAGCTTCCTATCAACGGCGTCTTCAGCGGACTTCGCTGCCTGCTCACGCTGGGGAAGCTCTTGGCGCTTGGCTTCCAGTTCAGGGCGTAACTCCTCGAGTTTCTTCTCAGCGTCGGCAAGCCTTTCACCGATGGTGAGGAGCGCTTCGGGCTGCGGTCCGTCGACCTCCTCAAATCGGAGGTTTCTGCGGACGAAGTCCTTGTTGAAGACCCTGACACGCCCCCAGAAGGCACGATCATTCAGACTGATCGCCGAACTGCCGGAAGTCGACGTATCGGAGGGATCACATACCTCGAGTTGCAGGCCCGCACTGACGACCTCATCGTGCCGATGATCGCGGTCGTCGGACTGATCAACTGCGTAGGCGGCACAGCCCTGCAGGAGGGTCGCAAGCGTGCTCTTGCCACTGCCGTTCTGGCCGTAGATCAAGTTGACACGCGCGAACTCGACGCCACCACTCGGCTTCCATCCCTGGAAGATGCGGTAGTTGTCGATCTTCTTGATCGTGTGGATGCGCGTCGGGCTCATCGGGCGCCGTTCTGGGGGGCAAGGGGGTGGGTGGGCCAGGTCCAGGTGGTGGCGTCGGTGCGCTTCCTCTCGATGGAGGCCACCTTCTGGAGGGCAGGGCCGAAGCGCAGGTAAAGGAAGAGGTTGATGGGAATCTTGGCGCGGGTGGATGGCTTGGTCTCCTCCGACTCGCTGTGCCACAGGGCCTTCGCGTCCCAAAAGCGCTCGAAATCCTCGGCGGACAGGAGGCCCCCCACCACGAAGGACAGCCTGTACGGCACGGGGACCGTCGCACCCACCTGGACACCAGCCGTGGACGCCACGCTTTCACCCCATTCCCACACTCGCCGCGCTCAGCAGCAACGCCTGGCGCTCACGCGACTCTACCTGATTCCCAGGCCCTCGTCGCTATCGCCCCCTGGCCTTGGGCAGCGGCCCGCCCGCCCGATCCCCTCGGGGATCCGCGGGCATCAGGCGGGTGGGCGCGGGGCGGTCCGCAGCAGGGGCCGATGCCTACAGGTAATGCCGCTGAGGCTTGCGGTCGCGCACGTAGTCCTCGTAGGCGCGCCGGGTGGACTCCAGCTCCGAGACCCCCGAGACCGGCACGTCCCACCAGCTCGACCCGGGCGGGTTGGGGCCGTAGAGGTCGGTCTCGATGTGGATCATGGTGGCCCGGTCACTGGCCGCGGCCGCACGGTAGGCCTCCTTGAACTCCTCGATGGTGCGCACCTCCATCACCTCCAGCCCCCAGGAGCGGGCGTTGGCGGCGATGTCCACCCCGGCGATGAGCTCCTCGTCGGCCAGGTGCCCGCCCTCGCCCCGCTGGCGGTACCTGGTGCCGAAGCGCTGGGAGCCGTGGGACTCCGAGAGCGAGCCGATCGAGGCGAAGCCGTGGTTCTGCAGCAGGACGTAGATGACCTTGATGCCCTCCTGGACCACGGTGGCCAGCTCCACGGGCAGCATCTGGTAGGTGCCGTCACCCACGATGGCCACCACCTCGGCCTCGGGGCGGGCCAGCTTGACGCCCATGGCGGCCGGGATCTCGTAGCCCATGCAGCTGAAGGCGTACTCCACGTGGTACTGCAGGGGGCTCGTGGCCTGCCACAGGGCCTGGAGGTCCCCGGGCATGGAGCCGGCGGCGTTGATGACGACGTCCTGGGGCCCCAGGAGCTCGTTGAGAGCGCCGAAGACCTCGGTCTGGGCGGGCAGGGGCCCGTGGCCCAGGTGGTAGCAGCGCTCGGTGGCCTCCTGCCAGGCCTCCTTCTCCGTGGCGATCTCAGCGGAGTAGGCCTCATCGACCCGGTGGCCCTCCAGCGCCGGACGCAGCGCCGCCAGGGCCTCGCGGGCGTCGGCCACCACCATCTCGGCGCTCTCCTTGGCGGCGTCGAAGGGGGTGACGTTGATGTTGACGAAGCGCACCTCGGGGTTCTTGAACTGGGTCTTGGAGGCGGTGGTGAAGTCGGAGTAGCGAGTACCGATGCCGATGATGAGGTCGGCCTTGTCGGCCAGGTGGTTGGCCGAGCTGCAGCCGGTGGAGCCCACCCCGCCCACCGCGCAGGGGTGGTCGAAGTTGATCGCACCCTTGCCCGCCTGGGTGTCGGCCACCGGGATCCCGGTGGCGGCGGCCAGGTCCCGCAGCTCCTGAGCGGCCCCGGAGTAGATGGTCCCGCCCCCGGCGATGATGAGGGGCCGCTTGGCGGCCCGGATGAGGGCGGCGGCCCGCTCCAGGGCGGCGGGCTCGGGGACGGGGCGGCGCACATGCCACACGCGCTTGCGGAACAGCTCCACGGGCCAGTCGAAGGCCTCAGCCTGGACGTCCTGGGGCATGGCGATGGTCACCGCGCCGGTCTCGGCCGGGTCGGTGAGCACCCGCATGGCGGCCAGCAGGGAGGGGATGAGCTGCTCGGGGCGGTTGATGCGGTCGAAGAAGCGCGAGACCGGGCGGAAGGCGTCATTGACGCTGACATCCAGGCTCGTGGGGTCCTCCAGCTGCTGGAGCACCGGGTCGGGGATCCGGGTGGCGAACTGGTCGGAGGGCAGAAGCAGCACGGGCAGGCGGTTGGTGGTGGCCAGGGCCGCGCCGGTGACCATGTTGAGGGAACCCGGGCCGATGGAGGCCGTGCACATCCAGGTCTGGAGCCTGTCCGTGGTCTTGGCGAAGGCCGCGGCGGCATGGACCTGGCCCTGCTCGTTGCGGGGCATGATGTAGGGCATCTCCCCCTCGCCCTGGCCGCGGGCGATCTCGTTCTGCAGCAGGGCCTGGCCGATCCCGGCCACATTGCCGTGGCCGAAGATGCCGAAGGCCCCGGCGATGAGGCGCCGCTCGACGCCGTCGCGCTCGGAGTACTGGTTGCTCAGGAATCGGATGGTCGCCTGGGCCACGGTCAGGCGGACCGTGCCGGCGTAGGCCTCGTTGCTCACGGGTTCCTTCCTCGGTTCTCGTCGGGTCTGTGTCGGGTCAGTTCATGGGCGTCATGGGCAGGCGGGGGTCGACCTCCTGGCCCTCCCAGGTCTGGCGCACCCAGGTGTGGTGAGGGTCGTCGGTCATGAGCCACACGGCGTCCTCGGCGGGGCCGGCCATGACGTTGAGGTAGTACAGGTCGTAGCCGGGGGCGGCCACGGAGGGGCCGTGGTAGCCGTAGGGCATGACGACGACGTCACCGGAGCGGACCTCGGTGCACACGTCGATGTCGTGGCCGGGTGAGGGGTAGATGCGCTGGAGGGCGAAGCCCTGGGCGCCGTCGGCCCCGAGGCGCACCTCGTAGTAGTAGATCTCCTCCAGGACCCGCTCGACCTCGGTGTGCTCATCGTGCTTGTGCGGCGGGTAGGAGGACCAGTTGCCCCCGGGGGTCAGCACCTCGCAGGCCAGGAGGTGGGACGTCTCCACCTCGTTGCCCAGGGCGTAGTTGTTGACCTGCCGGCTGGCGGGGCCGGCTCCGCGCAGGCCGGTGCCCACCTCCTCGCGGGGGCAGTAGCGCAGGGGCCGATCACTGGTGGCCCGGGAGCCGGGCAGGGCGATGCGCGCGCCCCCGGTGCTGCTCAGCCTCGTATCGGTGCGGCGGGGGATGTAGGCGTAGTCGGTGATGTCGGTGAAGACGGACTCGCGCCCGGTCAGCTCCAGGCGCCGGCCCTGGGCCTCCACGGTGCACCCGCCGCTCAGGGGCAGGACGAGGTACTCGCTCTCGCCCCCGGGGATATCCACACTGCCCCCCGGCTCCAGGGCCACCACGCGCAGGGAGCACCACTGCCATCCGGCGCGCTGGGGGGTCAGGTCGAGCTCGTAGGGGCCGTGGGCGAGCTCGCCTCGGCGGATGATGTACTGCGACTGGTCCGACTGGGGCATCGTGTCCTCGTTTCAGCGGTCTATCAGCGGTATCTCAGCGGTTCAGGAGTTCAACGGCATTGTCGACCGCGGCGGCGACATCCCCGCCGCGGGGGTAGAGCATGGACCGGCCCGCCACCAGGCCCCTGACCTGGGGCAGTCTCAGCGCCCTGCCCCAGGCCTCCATGGCGGCCGCCGGATCCTGGGGGACCTCCCCTCCCAGGATGAGGGCGGGCAGCGTGGTGGAGGCCATGACGCGCTCCATCTGCTCGACGCAGGGCAGCTTCAGCCAGGTGCGGGCCGAAGTCCGGCCCAGCCCCTGGGCGATGGAGATGGAGCGGATGACGGCCTCGGGGCTCAGATCGTTGACGGCGCGCTCCCCCTCCCACCGGGTGATGAAGGGCTCGATCATGGCGCTCAGGCCACGCTGGGCCAGGGAGTCGATGGCGCGGGCACTGGCCTCCAGGGTGTCGGCGGTGCGGGGGTCGGCGTCGTTGATGCGGGTGAGCATCTTGCCGCCGTCGAGCCCGGCGGCCTGGATGCCGGCGGCGTCGTAGCCGCCGAAGCGGTCATCCATCTCGAAGGAGGCCCCTTGCAGCCCCACCCGGTTCATCGAGCCCCACACGAGCTTGCCGTCCAGGGCGCCCAGGAGGGCCAGGTCCTCGATGATGTCGGCGGTGCCCAGGAAGCCGCCCACGCCCGGGCGCGACAGCGCCGTCATGCAGCGGCCCAGCAGGTCCTCCCGATTGGCCATGGCCAGCGGATCCGCTCCGGCCCCCAGTGCTCCGCGGGCGGGGTGGTCGCAGGCGATGACCATGAGCGGCCCGGACAAGGCGGCGCCGGCGCGCGGGCGGTCGGCGAGGGCCCTGGCGATCCGCTCGGGGTCGGTGGCCCGGATCGCGGCGATGTGCTCGGTCAGCGGTACTGCGCTCATCATCCCCGCCTCACAGCTCGACGTCGGGGGCCACGGCCCGGCGGTGCTCGCGCATGAGGTCGAGCAGCTCGGCCTGGGTGGGCATGGCGGTGGAGCACTCCAGACGGGAGGAGACGATGGCGCCTGCGGTGGAGGCGGCGAAGATCGTCTTGTCCAGCGGCCACCCACTGAGCAGGCCATGGCAGACGGCGCCTCCGAAGGCGTCCCCGGCCCCGAGCCCGTTCCTGGTCTCCACGAGGGTTGCGGGCATCTCCACGCGCTCGGTGCGGGTCTTGGCCAGGGTGCCCTCCCGGCCCTGCTTGACGATGGCCAACTCGATCCCGGCCTCCAGGAGCGCGTCGGCGGCGCGGTCCGGGTCACTCTGGCCGACGGCGACCTCGCACTCCTGGCGGTTGCCGATGGCCACGGTGACCTTGGGCAGGGCCGCGGAGACCTCCCGGTGGGCGGCCTGCCGGCTGTCCCAGAACATCTCGCGGTAGTCCAGGTCGATGATCGTGAAGGGCCTGCGCCCCCGGGCGTCCAGGGCGGCGTGGTGGGCGGCGCGCGAGGGCTCCTTGCTCAGCCCGGTGGCCGAGACCCAGAAGATGGAGGCGCCCGCGATGGCCTCCATGGGCATGTCCTGGATGGTCATCTCCAGGTCGGGGGCGGAGGGCTCGCGGTAGAAGTAGAGGGGGAAGCGGTCCGGGGGGAAGAGCTCGCAGAAGGTGACCGGCGTGTTGTAGGCGGGCCGGATGACGACGAAGTCGTCCGCGACGCCGAGGCGGCGCATCTCGGTGCGCACGAACCGGCCGAAGGGGTCGTTGCCCACGCCGGTGATCACCGCCGAGCCGTGGCCGTAGCGGGCGGCGGCCACGGCCACATTGGTGGGGCTGCCCCCGAGGAACTTCCCGAAGGTCTCCACGTCCTCCAGGCCGACCCCCTGCTGGAGGGGGTAGATGTCGACGCCACAGCGGCCGATGGTCAGTACATCGAGCCCGGGGCTCCTGGGGGGTCTCATGTCTCTTCCACGTCCTCGGGGTGGATCATGGGCCGGCGGGCCGTCCTGCTGGCACTACAGCGAAGCCTGCCCCACCCCGGGCAGCCCCGTCAAGCATTTGTCAGCACAAATAAAGGGGTTGTCCGCGGCCGGGCGCAGGCGGGCGCCGGCCCTCGCATCTCCGCCCGCCCCAACGCCGACGGCACTGCTTCTGAACTACTCCCGGCGGATCAACCGCCCGGGAGCGGCCGGCACTCCCGAGATGACAAGGCGCCCACCCGCTTCGTATCCTATAAGAGGGTCCCCACCCATTATCCCCTCACCCTTAAGGTGGCAGCACCGGCCGGTCCATGCGACCACGGCCACGCAAGCACGGCGGCCAGTGCCGGCCCCTTTGCGGTGCATCGCTCCCACCGCTGTATCACATCACCGATCACCAGCACAGACCACGACCACCCTCAGGTGCCATCACATGTCCACCGCCGACCCCTCGCCCTTCGCCCTCGACATCACCATCGACCGCTCCAGCCGCGTGCCCCTGCACACCCAGATCTCCGAGCCGCTGGCCGCGCTCATCCTGAATGGCACCCTGACCCCTGGAACGCGCCTGGAGGACGAGCTCTCGATGGCCAAGCGCCTCAAGGTCTCCCGCCCCACCGCGCGCCAGGCCCTTCAGCACCTGGTGGACCGCGGCCTGCTCAAGCGCAGGCGCGGCGCGGGCACCATCGTCTCCCCGCCGCATGTGCACCGCCCCATGGAGCTGACCAGCCTGCTCTCCGACCTGGTGGCCGCCGGCCACTCGACCTCCACCACCCTCCTCGACTACCACCGGCACCCCGCCAGTGCCGAGGAGGCCCAGCACCTGGAGACCGAGCCGGGCACGCCCGTGGTCACCTTCGAGCGCATCCGCCTGGCCGACGGCGAGCCCATTGCCGTGCTGCGCAACCTCATGCCCGCCGCGGTGGCGCCCACCGAGGCCGAGCTGGCCGCGAGCGGCCTGTACGACGCGCTGCGCGCCCACGACATCATCCCCACCACGGCCAAGCAGATCATCGGCGCGCGCAATGCCACCCCGAAGGAGGCCGAGCTGCTCCATGAGCGCCGCCGCGCCGCCCTGCTCACCGCCATCCGCATCACCTACGACCAGGCGGGGCAGGTCATCGAGTACGGCCAGCACATCTACCGGGCCTCGCGCTACTCCTTCGAGACCTCCCTGTTCTCCAGTTAGGCGCCCCCGGGAGGGCCTGATGGCTGGGCGGTGGACTGTGGGGCTCACGCTCGGCGTCACTTCGCGGAAAGGGCGTCACTTGGCGGAATGGACGACACCTACAGGGTACGTCCATTCCGCCAAGCGACGCTCCTGTCGCGAAGTGTCGCCCCATCGCACCCGGCCTGCCACCAGCCCCAGCCCACCACCGCCCTGGCCCAACGCCCCCGGCCCTGCGCACGACCCACGGGGCCGCCCGCAGGCGCCAGAGCGCGGCCCCACCGACACAAGCACGGTTTGTCCGAACAAATCATTGACAGGACCCCCCTGCGGCGTCTTCAATGGAGCCACCGGGCCGCGGATGCAAGGAAGCCCACCCGCGGCAGGAACCCCCACAGGCACCGCAGACACGAAGCAGGACAGAGCAGGACAGATGAGCATCGAATACACCCCCGGCCCCCTTCTCGACGCCGCCCGCAGCACGCCCACCGCCCTTTGGAACGACTCCGCCGACCCCGAGGAGCTGCGCCAGTCGATCTCCTTCGGCGGCGTCGGCGCCACCTGCAACCCCACCATCGCCTACACCTGCATCAACCAGCGCAAGGATGTGTGGCTGCCCCGCATCGCCGAGCTGGCCGAGGAGATGCCCGAGGCCACCGAGTCCGAGATCGGCTGGCAGGTGGTGCGCGAGCTGAGCATCGAGGCCGCCGCGCTCCTGGAGCCGATCTTCGAGGAGCACAAGGGCCGCAACGGCCGCCTGTCGATGCAGACCGACCCGCGCCTGGCCCGCAGCGCCCAGGCCCTGGCCGACCAGGCCGAGGAGTTCTCGGGCCTGGCCAGGAACATCATCGTCAAGATCCCCGCCACCTCCGTGGGGGTCAAGGCCATCGAGGAGGCCACCTACCGGGGCGTGTCGGTCAATGTCACCGTCTCCTTCTCCGTGCCCCAGGCCGTGACCACCGGCGAGGCCATCGAGCGCGGTCTCAAGCGCCGCGAGGCCGAGGGCCTGGACACCTCGACCATGGGCCCGGTGGTCACCCTCATGGGCGGGCGCCTGGATGACTGGATCAAGATCGTGGCCAAGCGGGACGGCCTCTTCCTGGACCCCGGCCACCTGGAATGGGCCGGGGTGGCCGCCCTCAAGCGCGCCTACCAGGAGTTCCAGTCCCGCGGCCTGCGGGCGCGCGTGCTCTCGGCGGCCTTCCGCAATGTCATGCACTGGTCCGAGCTGGTCGGCGGGGACCTGGTGGTCTCCCCGCCCTTCGCCTGGCAGAGGCTCATCAACGACTCCGACTACAGGGTCACCAACCGCATCGATGTGCCCGTGGCCCCCGAGATCATGGAGACGCTGCTGTCCATCCCGGAGTTCGTGCGCGCCTACGAGCCCGACGGCATGACCCCCGAGGAGTTCGACTCCTACGGCGCCACCCGCCGCACCCTGCGCGGCTTCCTCGAGGCCGACGCCGACCTGGACGCCCTGGTGCGCGACGTCATCATGCCCCAGCCCTGAGGCCATCCCCGGGGCCGCAGTGGCGCGGCTCGGCCCCGGGAGTCGACGGCGACGCACCGGCGGCCGCGTATCAGCACCGGGCATGACTCCCGCGCCGTCGGGGACGGCGGGCCGACCGCGCCGAGAACCTCTCGCGCCCGCGGCGCGCGGCACGGCGACAGCCCACCGATGATCTCCCGCCCCGCGACCAACCAGCCAACTACCGACAGCCACAGAACCACCCACGGAACACTGAGGAGCAACGATGCTCGCAATCGCCGTCATCGGCGCCGGCCGTATCGGTCAGGTGCACGCCAGGACCATCGCCGCCCACCCCCGGGCCGAGCTCGCCCTGGTCTGCGACCCCGCCGGAAGCGCCGCCAAGGACCTCGCGGACCTCTACGGGGCCCGCTCCAGCAAGGATGTCGAGGAGGCCTTCTCCGATCCCGCGATCGACGCCGTCATCGTGGGCTCACCCACGCCCCTGCACATCCCCCACCTCCTGGCCGCCGCCAAGGCGGGCAAGGCGGTCCTGTGCGAGAAGCCCATCGCCCTGGATATCAAGGATGTCGAGGAGGCGCGCGCCGAGCTCGACGCCGTGGAGGTCCCGGTCATGTTCGGCTTCAACCGCCGCTTCGACCCCAGCTTCGCGGCGGTGCGCGCCGCCGTGGAGGCGGGCAGGATCGGGGATCTGGAGCAGCTGACCATCATCAGCCGCGACCCGGCGGCCCCGCCGGTGGAGTATGTCAAGGTCTCGGGCGGCATCTTCCGCGACATGACCATCCACGACTTCGACACCGCCCGCTTCTTCCTGGGCGAGATCGTGGAGGTCTATGCGATGGGCCAGAACCTCGACCCGGCCATCAAGGAGACCGGCGACTTCGACGCCGCGGTGGTGACGCTGCGCGCGGCCAGCGGCGCGGTGGCCACGATCATCAACAACCGGCACTGCGCCTCGGGCTACGACCAGCGCCTGGAGGCCTCCGGGGCCGAGGGGGCGCTGCTGGCCGAGAACATCCGCCCCACCACGGTGCGCCTGTCCACCGCCGAGGTCACCGACGCCCAGGAGCCCTACCTGGACTTCTTCCTGGAGCGCTACGCCGAGGCCTACCGCCTGGAGCTGTCGGCATTCATCGAGGCCGTCGAGGAGGGGAGTACTCCCCCCACCTCCATCGCCGATGCCATTGAGGCGCTGCGACTGGCGGAGGCGGCCACCGAGTCGGCCCGGAGCGGCCAGCCTGTGCGCCTGGGCTGACGCCCTCCGGGCCCAGGCCCTGGGGGCGGGTACCGAGACTCGGTACCCGCCCCCAGGGCGGAACAACGCAGGAGCCGACGGCTCACACCGGGCAGACGCCCACGCAGGGCTTCGGGATATCCACGTAGTGGGAGGCGTTCTGGTTCTTCAGGCCGCTGTCAAGATCGGCCGAGGCCCCCGCGGGGATGACCTGGCTCCTGCCCCCGTAGTTGGAGTTGTAGTAGACGATCACCGGGTAGTTCGTGCGGTTGGTCACCGAGGCGGCATTGTTCTTCATGCATTCTCCGCGACCTTTGGCCTTCGGGTCAGGGCTCTTGAACTCATAGCAGCCGGGCTGACTGGAGCCGTAGTTGCGCACGGAGCCGGTGAAGTCGGAGATCGCGCCCTTTTGACCACTGTTGAAGTGGAAGCAGACCTCTCCGACATCGCACACGCCGTCGCGCTCGGCGGCGCTGGCGGGCGAGGCGGGCAGGATCACGGCACCGGCCGCGAGCAGGATGGCGGAGGCCGCACCGGCAAGGCGGCGGGCAAGCGTGCTGGACATGAGAGCTTTCCTTTCTGACACGGTGAATGAGTGGTGCGGCACCGCAGGCTCCGAGGCCGGGATCGGCGCCCCAGACCCCGGTGACGCAGCAGCGGCCAGTGGGCGCTCATCCCGGATTGAGCGCGACAGCAGTGCCGCCGCCCAGCGCCGGAGGGCTGCGGGAGGCGATAGCGGAATGACCACCACCGCCATCCCTATCCGGACACGAGAAGCCTAAGAATCCCTCATCGGCACCCGCAATGGGCCCTCCCACCCTTGACAAGCCGAAGTACTCTCTGCCTACCGTCGGTGATTGATGTCTGCTCCCGCTCTTCAGGGATGCATATCATCAACTGGTCAACCAATCGATCCCATCCGACCCCATTGCGGACTCGCATCGAGAACGCATCACCCCTGTCAACAGCGATATTGAATGAATGCTGAATGTCGACAGGAGAATCGTGGAGCACCAATAGAATGGCAGCAGAGTATCGGCCGGACATCGACGGCGCAGTATCATCCCCCCGCCCGCAGCCCCGGCCCCAGGAACCGCGCTCCCCGGGAGCGCAGCCATGACCGGTCAGGGGGCGGGACCGCAGGGACCCAGACCCCCAGACGGCCGCGAGGCGCGGAAGGACCACGGCGATGGCGCCGGGCGCCACGTCACCCAACTCGATGTCGCACGGGCCGCGGGCGTGTCCCGATCCGTGGTCTCCCATGTGCTCAACCGCAACGGGCGCATCTCCGAGCAGACCCGCGCCAAGGTGCTGCGCATCGCCCAGGAGATGGACTACCAGCCCCATGCGGCGGCCAGCGAGCTGGCCTCGCAGCGCTCCCGGCGCATCGTGGTCATCCTGCCCTACCTGGACAACCCCTTCTTCGACACACTCGTGCGCCACCTGCGCCACTACTGCCTCAAGGCCAGGCGCAGCCTGGTCGTCCTGGCCTCGGACCTGGAGGCCGGGCTGGAGCGGGCCACGCTCGAGGAGGCGCGGCGCATGCGGCCCACCGGCCTCATCCTGCCCGGAACGCGCCTGGAGCCCGAGGAGATCGAGCGGCTGGGCCGCAGCCTGCCGGTGTGCCTGCTGGACCGAGGCCTGAGCGACTCCCCCGTGCGCACGGTGCGGATGGATGAGTCCCAGGCCGCCGAGCAGATCGTGTCCCACCTGCGCGAGCAGGGCCACCGGCACCTGACATTCCTGACCCCCGCCGCGCCCATGCACGAGCACCTGGCGGCGGAGCGGGCCGGGGCCTGCCTCCGGGAGGCCCGGCGCCAGGGGATGAGCGCCCAGGAGATCCGCTGCACCGGCGGTGCCCTGCTGGCCCTGGAGGCCGCCCTGGAGGGGCGCCGCAGGCCGGTGGCCGTGGTGGCCTACAACGACCTGCTGGCCATCAACATCGTGGCGGCCGCCCACCACCTGGGCCAGCGGGTGGGCCCCGACCTGGCCGTGGCCAGCTATGACAACACGCGCCTGGCCTCCCGCCCGGAGTTCGACCTGACCAGTGTGGACCAGCGCCCCGAGCGGCTGGCGCGCGCCGCCGTCGAGCTGCTCACCTCCGAGGAGGCCCAAGGATCCGGGCGCGCGGGGCGGGCCCCTGCCACACGAACGGTGCGCCCCTACCTGGCGGTGCGCTCCTCCACGAAACGCCCACCCAAGCCCTTGTCCTGACAAAGTAGGTTCTGATACGGTCCCGTTACGCCGTTGCTGACGCGCGTTCCCCCTGTTACCGCGCTGCTGCCGCAGCACCCGACAAGGCCGTCGGAAAGGAAAATTCATGACCAAGAAGAGACCCCTGGGCGTCGGTGTCATCTCACTGGGGTGGATGGGGCGCCTCCACGCCCGCAGCTACCGATCAATACCCGAGCGCTTCCCGGAGCTGGGGGTGGCCCCGCGGCTGGTGGCTGCAGCCGACCCGGTCGAGCAGATCCGCGCCGAGGCCGTGGAGGACCTGGGCTTCGAGCGGGCCTACGCCGACTACCGGGAGCTGCTGGCCGATCCGCAGGTCGAGGCGGTCTCCATCTGCGCCCCCAACTTCCTCCACCATGAGATGGCCCTGGCCGCCGTCGAGGCCGGCAAGCCCTTCTGGATCGAGAAGCCCATGGGCATCAGCGCCGAGCAATCCCGCCAGATCGCCCAGGCGGCCCAGGACGCCGGCCTGGTCACCGCCGTGGGCTTCAACTACCGCCACACCCCGGCCATCGAGTACATGCGCTCCCTGGTCCGCTCAGGCGCCCTGGGGCGCATCACGAATGTGCGGGTGTGGTTCATCGCCGACTACAACTCCTCCCCGCTGAGTCCCCTGACCTGGCGGGCCTCGCGCGAGAAGGCGGGCGCCGGCGTCGTGCCCGACCTCATGAGCCACGGGGCCGATCTGGCCCAGTACGTCGTGGGCCGTATCGCCTCGGTCAGCGCGCTGACCGACACCTTCATCACCGAGCGGCCCATCCCCACCAAGATGGGCATCGGCCACTCCGGCTTCGAGATCGGCGAGGAGGTGGGCCCCGTGGGCAACGAGGACTACGTGTCCATGCTCGTGCGCTTCGACGGCGGGGCCGTGGGGACGATGGAGTCCTGCCGTGTCAGCGTGGGCCCGCGCGCCGAGTACGTCGTCGAGGTCTACGGCACCGGCGGCTCGGCCCGCTGGAACTTCGAGCGACTCAACGAGCTCGAGGTGTGCACCGGCCTGGACGGCGGGGCCGTCCACGGCTACACCCGCGCCATGGCCGGCCCCCAGTGGGGCCAGTGGCAGCGCTTCCAGCCCGCCATCGGCACCTCCATGGGCTTCGACGACATGAAGAGCATCGAGGCGGCCCAGTTCCTGGAGTCGATCCTCACCGGCGAGCAGATCGCCCCCTCGGCGGCCGACGCCTGGTGCGCCGCGGAGGTCGACCAGGCCATCGTCGCCTCCGCCGCCGACGGCCAGTGGCACGATGTGCCACGGGTCGCCGGCCCCACCACCTTCGACCGCGCCCCCGGCGCGCAGGGCGCCGCCACCGCGCCCCCCTCAGCCCCCACCACCCCCGCCGCACCCGCCGGCGCCTGAGTCACAGGAGCACACCCGCATATGAGCCAGACATCAACCGGCCTCTCCCTACGAGGCATCACCAAGGAGCAGATGCAGGCGGCGGTGGACCAGACACCGCCCTCGGGCAAGCACCGCGGCATCTTCGCTGTGGCCGCCGTGGCCACGCTGGGCTCCCTGCTCTTCGGCTACGACACCGGCGTCATCTCCGGGGCCCTGCCCTTCATGTACATGCCCTTCGCGGCCAAAGGCCTGCAGCTGACCTCCTTCGAGGAAGGGGCCATCGGCGGCACCCTCCTGGTGGGGGCGGCCCTGGGGGCGCTCATCGGCGGGCGCCTGTCGGACCGCTACGGCCGCCGGCACAACATCACCCTGCTGGCGATCCTCTTCGTCGTCGGCGCCCTGGGCACCACCCTGGCGCCCAACGTGTGGGTCATGTACCCCTTCCGGGTCGTCCTGGGCTTCGCCGTCGGCGGGGCCTCAGCCACGGTCCCGGTCTACCTGGCCGAGACGGCGCCCAAGCGCATCCGCGGCTCCATCGTGGCCATCGACCAGCTGATGATCGTCACCGGCCAGCTCCTGGCCTTCGCCATGAACGCGGCAATCAGCCACGTCCAGGGCGGCCCGCGCATCGCCATCGAGGCCGACCCCTCGGGCACGCTGGCCCCCGGCGAGTACGCCTACGACACCATCCGCTCCCTCCAGGCCTCCCAGGGGGGCACCATGAGCGCCGATGAGTACCACGCCTTCCTCAACCAGCTGGTGATCTCCTGGGGCAACGGCGAGACCTGGCGCTACATGCTCGTGCTGTGCACCCTGCCCGCCATCGCCCTGTGGATCGGCATCCGCCTCATGCCCGAGTCCTCCCGCTGGTACGTGGCCAAGGAGCGGCTCTACGAGGCCATCGGCGCGCTCAAGCGGGTGCGCGATGAGGACAAGGACGGTCCCCTGGTCGATGAGCTCATGGAGATGGCCGAGTCCCGCCAGCACGAGATCGCCGAGGAGGCCCGCTCACGCGGCCTGGGCTACGTCCTGGCCACGCCATGGCTGCGCAAGCTGCTGGGCGTGGGCATCTTCCTGGCAGTGGTCAACCAGACCACGGGCGTCAACACGGTCATGTACTACGCGCCCAAGGTGCTGGAGTACGCGGGCATGTCCACCTCCTCGGCGATCACCGCGCAGGTGGCCAACGGGGTCATGAGCGTCATCGGCTCGGCGATCGGGATCTGGCTCATCATGAGGTTCCGCCGGCGCCAGATCCTCATCGCCGACGTCACCGGCGTGGGCATCTGCCTGCTGGGCATCGCCGCGACCTTCCAGTTCCTCATCGCCCCGCACATGGCCGAGCACACCGCCCCGCCGGCCTGGGCCGCCTACCTCATCCTGGCGCTCATGTCGGTCTTCATGCTCATCGTCCAGTCCTCCAACGGCACCGTGGTGTGGACGATGATGGGCGAGCTCTTCCCCGCCAACGTGCGCGGGGTCATGAATGGCACGGCGATCTTCTGCATGTGGACGGCCAATGCCATCATCACCTGGACCTTCCCGCGGATGATGGAGACCCTCGGCGGGGGCTACACCTACACGATCTACGGGGTGCTCAACCTCGTCATCGCCGTCATCCTGCTGCGCATCATGCCCGAGACCTCCGATAAGTCCCTGGAGCAGATCGAGGCCGAGATGGAGGCGCGCTACTCCTGATCCCCACCACTCCGGGGCCGACGACGACGGCGAACCCGCCCATCGTCGTCGGCCCCGCCTCCCCACCGCCCCGCCCGCGATGACCCGCCGGCGATCAGCCCACCGGCAGCCCCGCAGGCGCCACCCCGCGACCCGCATGCGGCCAGTGACCGGCCGCCGATCCACCCACACCACCTAGCCGATGAACCCGCCAATGAAGGAGAGGACCATGGCCTTCCGACTCGACCCCACCACCGCGATCAAGGACCCCCACGGCATCAGCTGGGGCATGCACCCCATCACCTGGCGCAATGACGACATCCCCGAGGTCGGCGCCTTCAACACCCTGGAGGACATGCTGCTCGACCTGGCCGACACCGGCTATGCGGGTACCGAGTGCGCCGGGTTCTTCCCGCCCAAGGAGGAGGTCAAGGCGGCCGCCGAGGCCCGCGGCATCGCCATCGTGGCGCAGTGGTTCTCCTCCTTCATCGTGCGCGACGGCGTGGAGGCGGTCATCCCCGACTTCGAGGCCACCTGCTCCTACCTGGAGTACCTGGGGGCCACCCGCATCGTGGTCTCCGAGCAGACCGGCTCGGTGCAGGGCAAGCGCGATGTCTGCATCTTCACCAATAAGCCGGTGCTCAGCGAGGAGGAGTGGCCCGTCCTGGCCGAGGGCCTCAACCGCCTGGGCGGGATCGCCCACGAGCACGGCCTGGCGCTGGTCTACCACCACCACCTGGGCACGGTGATCCAGACCAAGGATGAGACGGTGCGGCTCATGGAGCTGACCGACCCCGCCAGGGTCTCCCTGCTGTTCGACACCGGGCACGCCTATGTGGGTGACGGCGATGTCATGGGGCTGCTGCGCCAGACCATCGAGCGGGTCAAGCACGTGCACTTCAAGGATGTGCGCCCCAAGAAGCTGGAGGAGTCCCGCGCGGCCGAGCGCTCCTTCCTCGATTCCTTCCTGGCGGGCATGTTCACCGTTCCGGGGGATGGCACCATCGACTTCACCGAGCCCTACCGGTTCCTCATCGACCACGGGTACCGCGACTGGATCCTGGTGGAAGCCGAGCAGGACCCGGCCATCGCCAACCCCCTTCAGTACGCCCGCAAGGCCCGGGCCTACCTGGAGGGCACGCTGTTCACGGACTGAATGAAGACCGCAATAGAAAAGCGTGCTGAGGCAAGATAGAGGCTGGGTGGGGTGCCGAGCGAGCCACTTCACCCAGCCTTTCATGCCCCCCCTGCACCTCGGAGCCTCCGGCCTATCTCACCCGAGAGGACATCCGCATGCATGCGTTATTAAAAACCAGCCCGCAGATGACACAAGCAACCCCCACCACCGCATAACTACTGGGAGCCACCCCGCTAACTAAACTGACGATAGTGAAAGTAGTCACTGGAACAATGTTCATAAACAGCGTTCCATTGATTGGCCCAAGAACCCTGTTCCCCTTGTTCTGGCTGGCTTTAAACAAAATCGTATTCCGGTGCGTTCTTGGGTGGAGTTTAGCGCGGGCGCGGTATAAAATGGGTGTATGAGGGTTGATGTGACATCGGAAGAGCGCGAGGTCCTTTTGAGGTGGAAGAAGCGCAATGACACGCTGATTCTTGTGAGATTGAAAGCCGAGGCGGTTCTCTACGCCTCCCGCGGTGTTGATACGGGCATCATCTCTGAGATGGTCGACCGCACCGCGAGAACCGTGAGGGAATGGCTCTCGGATTGGCGGCGCTCCAGGCTGTGCTCGGTGGTCAGCGGTCATGCCGGAAATCAGAACGCGGCCAAGCTCACCGGGGATCAAAAAGCCCAGCTCGAAGAGGCGCTGAGGTTGCCGCCCGAGCAGTCGGGGATCAAGGCCCAGTTCTGGGACGTGCCTGCCCTGCGTGATGTGGTCCAGGCCAGGTTCGGCGTCCAGTACGCCTCTAACTCCTCCTACCAGCTGCTGATGCGCTTCTTGGGCATGAGCTTCAAACTGGCCGACCCCTTCGACAAGCGCCGCGACGAAGAGGCCATCACCCAGCGCATGGCCCAGATCCGCCAGGAGGTCGCCGACCTGCTGGCCGGTGGGTGGGAGGTGTGCACCGTCGATGAGGTCCGCATCGAGCACGAGGCCGAGACCCGCCGCATGTGGCTGCCCAAGGGCGAGCGGACCAAGATCCACGTCGATCGCACGCGCTCGGCGCACTCCTTCTTCGGGGCCTTGAGCCTGCGCAGTAAGAAGATGAAGGTCTACCCCATTGAGGGAAACCAGAACGCCGAGCAGATCATCTTGGCCCTGGCCCGCTTGATCAGGGAAACAGGCGCCAACAAGATCGCCGTGGTACTGGACAACGCCGCCTTCCATCACGCCAGGGCTCTTAAGGAGATGATCGAGCCAGGAGGCCAGTTCGAGAGCCTCAGACTCATCTACCTACCGCCCTACGCGCCGGACCACAACCCGACCGAGCACGTCTGGAACGCCGCCAAGGCCAGCATCGCCAACATCCAGAAAGACACCCCCGAGAACACCTGCGCAGCATTCATCGACTACATCAACAGCCGCACCTTCGACTACGACTTTGAACACCTCCCAATAAAAACCCAAACAAACGATCTTGTTTCATGACCGCCATATCTCGACACTTAATATTGAGACAATGCCCGACAGACTTGTGCAAACTATACTACGACAGAATATATTCTATTTCCTGTCAGGGGAAATATGCTTCGTACTTTCTTTAAATCATCTCCTAAAATCTAATGGGCCACGAAGATACGACGCAGGTCATAACTCGAGAGAGTGCCTGCCCCGGTCTGTGAAGAAGGCTCTCTTCAACTGTGGGTAAAGCAGATTCCTACGAGCACAGAGGGAAATCAACCCCAAGAAGTCCGTTGCTCTCTCTCAGCAGCGAAGATCGGCAACATCCCATCGGGTTCCCCGCTCTGACATCACAGTTGAGCGCCAACCCTCTCGGAGAACTCCACGAGTCGGTTGGAGAAACCCCACTCGTTGTCGTACCAGCCGAAGACCTTGACGTGATTGCCGATGACTTCGGTAAGCGGGGCGTCGAAGATCGAGGAGTGCGGGTTGCCGACAACATCATGGGAGACCAGTGGCGCCTCAGAGTACTGCAGGTAGCCGTCCAGCGGACCGTCCTGCGCGGCCCGTCGGAAGGCCTCGTTGACCTCGTCAACGCTGGTGGGCCGAGAGGTCACGACGGTCAGGTCAGTGATAGAACCGACCAGGACCGGCACACGTAGCGCAGCACCAGTCAGGCGTCCGTCGAGCTCGGGGATGACCAGGCCGATGGCCTTGGCGGCGCCCGAGGAGGTCGGGATAGTGGATGCGGCCGCGGCCCGCGCCCGGCGCACATCAGTGTGCGGAGCATCATGGATGCGCTGGTCACCGGTGTAGGCATGGACCGTTGTCATGAGGCCGGACTCCACGCCGAAGGACTCGTGAAGAACCTTCGCCAGAGGCGCTAGAGAGTTGGTGGTGCACGAACCGTTGGAGAACACATCCGCCGCTCCCACGTCGAGCACGTCATCGTTCACACCGAGCACGAAGGTGGGCACAGCCCCCTTGGCCGGCGCTGAGACGATCACCTTCTTCGCACCTCCCCGGAGATGGGCAGCGGCCCTGTCCTCGGCTGTGAACAGCCCGGTGGACTCGATAACGACGTCAACCCCCAGCGATCCCCACGGGATAGAGGCGGGGTCGCGCTCAGACAGGACCCTGATGTTGCGATCCCCCACGCTCAGAACTCCTTCATCCGCGGCGACGCCGTCGAGGTGACCGCTCACGGAGTCCCACTCCAGCAGGGTGGACAAGGTAGCCGCATCGGTGAGGTCATTGACGGCAACGACCTCAACTTCTGCGTTATTGGCCAGCGCAGCGCGCAGATAAGTGCGCCCAATGCGACCGAATCCGTTAATGCCTACGCGAACAGTCATGATATCTCTCCTTATCGAGTGGATACAGTGGTGGAATCGGCCTTGGCGGGCGCAACGGCCGGGGGCTGGGATACAGGGGAGGGACGTGCGGGATCGGACTGCCCGGATGGCGGAGCACCCGCAACCTGAAGCAGATCCAGCATTCCAGCACAGGCTTTTCTGAAGGGCTCAGAATCCTGCTGCGCCATAGCCAGGACGTAACTTCCCTGGATGGTCGCCGAGATCGTGCAAGCCAGGCGGTCGGCATCGAGGTGCGCGCACAGGGCACCTGAATCGATGGCCTCACGGATCACCTGGGATAAGGCTTCGTGGATACCACGGAACGCCTCGGCCACCGGGGCGCGCAGCTCATCATCAGCGGCCACCGCCGGATCCTGGGTCATCCGCCCCACCCGGCAGCCCTTGAGGGCTTGACGCGGGCGGGTCAGGTACTCGGTGAGCCGACCCACCGGATCACCCCCGCCCAGCAAAGGCTCCACCGAGGGGGCCACAGTCTCCTCGCATGTGCGACTCAGGGCCGCCACACCCAGATCGTGCTTGGTGGGGAAGTGGTGATACATGCTGCCCTGGCCCACCCCGGAGCGCTCACGCACCGCCCTCGGGCTGGCGGCGCTGTAACCACGTTCCCACATCAGGTCCCCCATGGCTTCAAGAAGCCGATCACGTGACGTCATGAGCAGCAATGTACCTATCTCTAGGTATCCCGCACAACATCATAGTTGTTTTGAGACATACATCTCACTTGCCTCCACTAGCCAACAATCAGGCACCCTGCGCCTCCGCATCGCGGGCGGGACCCCTACCGAGATCGCCACAGCTCGCCCGACCTGCCGAACACACGTACCGTGCGCGGGCTGCCCGGAGATCCTTGAGGAGCACGGCGCAGCCCTCAACGGCCTCAGCACCTCTCCGGCGCCCTCCATCTCATAGTCCCCGGCAGCGCCCGCAACGCCGGAAGCCGGGGCTCCTCGTATCTGTCTGTTCCCGCGCGGGATGTCCACCGCCCTGACTGGGCACCACTGGGGCAATACTGGGTCGCATACCCGACCGCCCCGAACCACCCCAAGTACTCCCTCCGTGCTCCCCGAGCTCCCGGCCCTGTCCTGGATCCTCCTGCTCCTGGCCGCCGCCCTGGCGGGCCTGGCCAAGACCGCCCTGCCCGGAGCCGCCACCCTCGCGGTGGCCCTGTGCGCGGCGATCCTGCCCGCCAGGGAGTCCACCGGGCTCATGCTGCTCCTGCTCATGACCGGGGACCTGCTGGCGGTATGGAGCTACCGCAGGGATGCCGACCTTGCCATGCTGCGGCGCCTAGTGCCCTCGGTGATCACAGGAGTGGCCACGGGCGCGCTCCTGCTGCAGCTGGCCTCCGATACCGCCATCCGGCGCGCCATCGGCGTCATCCTGCTGATTCTCATCGCCGTCACCCTCCTGCAGCGCCATCGCTGCGCAGCACCGGGCGCCCCCGCCGCGCCCGCAGGGCACGACACGGCCTCCTCCCGCCCCGCCCGCCTGCTGTACGGCACCCTGGCGGGCCTGACCACCATGGTCGCCAACGCGGGCGGACCGGTGACCTCCATGTACTTCCTGGCCTGCCGCTACCCGGTCAAGGCCTTCCTGGGCACCACCGCCTGGTTCTTCTTCGCCGTCAACCTGGTCAAGCTGCCCTTCTCCATCGCGATCGGCCTGGTCAACCCCACCACCCTGGCCGTGGCGGCTGCCGGCGCACCCATGGTGGTCCTGGCCGCGCTGGCGGGCCGCTCCCTGGCCGATCGCATGAACCAGCGGGTCTTCGAGCCGATCGTCATCGCGCTGACCATCCTTTCGGCGCTGCCGCTGCTGCGCTGAGCCTTTCCTCGGCAAGCCTCTTTTCCGCCAACCCAAGCGCCGTCGTGACAGGCATATCAGCACCGGCGCCGAATCGACGCAGCAGCAGAATACCTCCCGAGGTATCCCAGCCATCATGCGGATAACTCCCACTGAATCAGCAGTCCAACCCACCCGAATCCCCAAGGATTGACACTCCTGCGCCGACAACTTACGGTGAAAACGACTCAGATCTCCTCTGGGTGAGGAGATGCGCATGCACGAGAACCAGCGGCCACGGGCGCGCAGGTGAGTCCCGCACCGCCAAGGGCTGACCTCCACGTGAGAGGGGAGAGACCATGGCGCCAGGAAACCTGGACAGATTCCCCAGAGGATTCTTCAACGACGTCGACCGATGGCAGCGTCAGGACCCCCATGTCACCTGGAGGGACGGCCTGCTCATCGCCCACTGCGCCGCGGTCTGGACGATCTGTGCGCTGAGCACGCGCGCACTCCTGGCCTCCCTGGGACACTCCGCCCTGCGAAGTCCCGCCCTTTGGTGCCTCATCGCGATGACGGCATGGATGACCCTGCCGCCACTGCAGCTCCTCATCCCCCAGCCCGCCATCCGGCGAGCACTGCGCATGGCCGTCGCCGCCAGCTCCCTGGCCACCTCCACCGCATGCCTCGGCTTCCTCCACGGCATCGCCGCAAGGGCCCCCGCACCCTCGCAGCGCCTGGATGACATGTGGATCGTCATCCTCTCGGCGATCGGCATGCTCATCCTGGGCGCCGTCGGGCTCCTCGCCCTCCTGCGCCCCACAGCCATGGAGCCCACCGGTTGACGCCCCGCCGCGGGCCCCAGGTGCTCGATGACCGCCGCAGCCCATCGGGCATCCAGCGCCGCGCGGCGCCCACAATCCCCGGAATCATGCGGTTTCTCACAACAATTCCACAACTCACACGGACCTTGGTCGCATAAGGAACGGTTCGCAGGGCAGACTGGGGCGGTGAGGAGCAGCGGAACGTCCCGCCGGCTCCCGCCCACAGTACAGATGCGAAAAGGACCCAACGTGGCGCGCAGTATCTACATCGCCTCACCCAATGCCGGAACCGGGAAGTCAACGGTGGCCCTCGGACTGGTGGCCTCACTGACCAAGGTCGTCGCCAAGGTGGGCGTCTTCCGCCCCTTCGTGGAGTCGCGCGATAACGATGACTTCCTCAACCTCCTGCTGGCCCGCTCGGGCTCGACCACGGCCCCCGAGCTCTGCGTGGGCGCCACCTGGGATGAGTTCCACGCCGACCCCGAGGAGTCCCTGTCGCGGATCGTCTCGGCCTACCGCACCATGGCCCGCGAGCACGACGTCGTCATCATCGACGGCTCGGACTTCACCGACGTCGTGGGCAACCCCGAGCTCGAGCTCAACGCCCGGGTGGCCGCCAACATCGACGCCCCCATCCTCCTGGTCGTCTCCGGGGCCCACGACCCCGAGGACGTCGTGGGCAGCGTCGAGGTCTCCATCGCCGAGATCGCCGACAACCACGCCCGCACCGTGGCGGTGGTGGCCAACAAGTGCCGCCCCGAGACCCGCCAGGCGGTGGCCCAGGCCCTGGCCGGCATCGAGGGCGTGGCCTCCACCACCCTGCCCGAGGTCCCGCTGCTGGCCGCCCCCTCGGTGCGCGAGGTCATGGCCAATGTCCAGGGCACCCTCATCGCCGGCGATCCCGCCCTGCTGGAGCGCGAGGCCGAGTCCGTGCTGGTGTGCGCCATGGACGTCTCCCACGTCCTGGAGCGCCTGAGCGAGGGCCAGCTGGCCATCGTGCCGGCCGACCGCTCCGCCGTCCTCATCTCCCTGGCCGCCGCCCAGGCCTCCTCCAGCTTCCCGGTCCTCTCCGGCCTGGTCCTCAACGGCGGCTTCCAGGTCGCCCCCCACGCCATGCGCCTGCTGGAGGGCCTGGGCATCTCCATCCCTGTCATCGCCTCCCCCCTGGACACCTTCGAGGCCGCCTCGATCTCCGGCTCCCTGCGGGGCCTGCTGGCCCACGGCTCGGAGCGCAAGCTGGACGTGGCCGTGACCACCTTCGAGCAGGAGGCCGACGTCGATGCGCTGTTGGCCGCGCTGGAGGTCGAGCCCTCCGGCGTCGTGACCCCCATCATGTTCCAGGCCGAGCTGGTCGAGCGCAGCCGCGCCGAGCGCAAGACCATCGTGCTGCCCGAGCCCGACGACGACCGCGTCCTGCGTGCGGCCGACGCCATCCTGCGCCGCGGCATCGCCGACCTGGTGCTCCTGGGCGACGAGACCGCCGTGCGCGCCCGCGCCGCCGAGCTGGGCCTGGACATCGCCGCCGCCCGTGTGGTCTCCACCGAGGACCCCGAGCTGCTGGAGAAGTACGCCGCGGAGTTCGCCCGCCTGCGCGCCAAGAAGGGCGTGACCCTGGAGGACGCCCGCGAGAAGGTCCAGGACGTGTCCTACTTCGGCACCATGATGGTGCACATGGGCGACGCCGACGGCATGGTCTCCGGGGCGGCCCACACCACCGCGCACACCATCGTCCCCTCCTTCCAGATCATCAAGACCCAGCCGGGGACCTCCATCGTCTCCTCGGTCTTCCTCATGCTCCTGGAGGACCGGGTCCTGGTCTACGGCGACTGCGCCGTCAACCCCGAGCCCACCGCCGAGCAGCTGGCCGACATCGCCATCTCCTCGGCGGCCACCGCCGTCCAGTTCGGGGTGGAGCCGCGCGTGGCCATGCTGTCCTTCTCCACGGGCGCCTCCGGCCAGGGCGCGGACGTGGACAAGGTGCGCGAGGCCACCGAGCTGGTGCGCGCCAAGGCGCCCGAGCTGGCCGTGGACGGCCCCATCCAGTACGACGCCGCCGTCGACCCTACGGTGGCGGCCAAGAAGGCCCCGGGCTCGGCGGTGGCCGGGCGCGCCAACGTCCTCATCTTCCCCGACCTGTCCAGCGGCAACATCGGCTACAAGGCGGTGCAGCGCTCCAGCGGCGCGATCGCCGTGGGCCCCGTCCTCCAGGGCCTGAACAAGCCGGTCAACGACCTCTCGCGCGGCGCCCTGGTGGAGGACATCATCAACACCGTGGCCATCACCGCCGTCCAGGCGCAGGGCTGAGCGGAACCGCCGCCCCGCTCCCCCGATCCGCAGCGGCCCACTGGCCGCACCGGCGTCAGCACCCCCGTCCACCACCGAAAGGCCCCCTCGTGACCCAGCAGGCCCAGCGCACCGTCCTCGTCATCAACTCCGGCTCCTCCTCCATCAAGTACCAGCTCGTCGACCCCGACTCCGGCCGGGCCCTGGCCTCCGGGCTGGTCGAGCGCATCGGGGAGGAGACCGGCGCCATCACCCACAAGCACGAGGGCCGGACCACCGAGATCACCCAGGCCGTACCCGACCACGGCGCCGGCCTGGCCCAGGTGCTGCGCCTCTTCGAGGAGAAGGGGCCCTCCCTGGCCGAGGCCCACATCGTGGCCGTGGGGCACCGGGTCGTCCAGGGCGGGCGCCACTTCTCCGGCCCCGCCCTCATCGACGACGACGTCGTGGCCCTCATCGAGGAGCTCGTGCCGCTGGGCCCGCTGCACAACCCCGCCCACCTCAAGGGCATCGAGGTGGGACGTAGCCTCCTGAGCGACGTGCCCCACGTGGCCGTGTTCGACACCGCCTTCTTCCAGGACCTGCCCGAGGAGGCCGCCCGCTACGCCCTGGACCGCGAGGTCGCCGACCGCTACTCCATCCGCCGCTACGGGGCCCACGGCACCAGCCACCAGTTCGTCTCCGGCGAGGTCTCCGCGCTGCTGGGCCGGGCGGACCTCAAGCAGATCGTCCTGCACCTGGGCAACGGGGCCTCGGCCTCCGCCGTCGTGGCCGGGCACGCCGTGGAGACCTCCATGGGCCTGACGCCCCTGGAGGGCCTGGTCATGGGCGGGCGCACCGGGGATATCGACCCGGCGGCCGTCTTCCACCTGGCGCGTGTGGCGGGCATGAGCATCGATGAGATCGACCACCTGTTCAACCGCGGCTCGGGCATGAAGGGCCTGAGCGGGGACAACGACATGCGCGAGGTGTGGAAGCGCGTGGCCGCCGGGGAGCAGGAGGCCCGCGACGCCATGGACGTCTACCTGCACCGGCTGACCAAGTACGTGGGCGCCTACACCGCCGTCATGGGCGGGCTGGACGCCCTGACCTTCACCGCCGGCATCGGGGAGAACGACGCCCGCCTGCGCCGCGAGCTGTGCCAGCGCCTGGCCTTCCTGGGCATCGAGCTCGATGAGGCGGCCAATGAGGAGCGCGCCGATGGGGCCCGCGTCATCTCCACTCCCGGCTCCGCGGTGACCGTGCTGGTCGTGCCCACCAACGAGGAGCTGGCCATCGCCCGCCAGGCCGTCACCCTCCTCTAACCCTTCCTTTCGACAATTTGCATGAGATCGTACTTTTCCGGGCCCGGAAAAGTACGATCTCATGCAAATTGTCGAAAGGTTAGGTCGGAGGTCAGCGGTAGACGAGGCGGGACTGGGCCAGGTAGTTGACGACGAAGAGCGTGGAGTCGGCCAGGATCTTGGCCAGCCACAGGGGTAGGCCCACCGCCGTGAGGGCCTCGAGCCCGAGGTAGGAGGCGCTCATGAGGCAGGCCTGCACGGTGGCGTAGCCCATCGCGGCACGCCCCAGGGAGGCGGAGTCCCGCTCGCATGCGGCGAAC
Organism: Actinomyces capricornis; assembly: GCF_019974135.1. NCBI lineage: Bacteria > Bacillati > Actinomycetota > Actinomycetes > Actinomycetales > Actinomycetaceae > Actinomyces > Actinomyces capricornis. Next base: position 2,120,751 of record NZ_AP025017.1, on the reverse strand, counting down.
AGGCTCCGGTTGACCAGGAAGTTCATCGCGCTGGACACCAGGCGGGCGCTGACCACCGCACCGAGGACCGACCCGGTCATACCGCTGAGGATGAGCACCAGCATGTAGTCCACCATCCAGCTGGACAGCGACGAGGCGGCGAAGAGCACCGCGGTGGGGACCCGCTCGCGCAGGACGGCCAGGCCATGGAAGGAGATGCTGTCAAGGGAGAGCGGGAGGGCGGCGCTTGCGGTCATGGCTCAACCCTGCCGAGCCGCCTTATGGCGCCGGCATGACCACCCTGTGCTCAATCTGTGAAGACGGGCGATGCCTGCGCCCAGCCGCCGGCGCCGTCGGCAGGAGGTGGCCGGACCGGCTCAGAACAGCGTGCCGCTCTCCTCGCGCAGCCGGGCACGGCGGGCCGCAGTCGCCCCGGGGACCACAGCGCCGTCGTCGTCCTCAGAGGATCCGACGACGGCGGGGCCGCGGTCTCCCTCACCCGCCCCCGGCCATCCCGGCCCGCCGGGTACCGGGGTCCCACGCTGGTAGGCGGTGGCCGCCGCGCGGGCACGGGAGTCCGCCGCCTCGTTCATGGGGTGGCCCACATGGCCGCGCACCCACTCAAAACGCACCGAACGGCCCGCGAGCGCCTCATCGAGGGCCTGCATGAGATCGGCGTTGAGCACCGGCTTGCCATCGGCCTTGCGCCAGCCGCGCCTCTTCCACCCGGCCATCCACTTGGTCAGGGAGTTGATGACGTACTGGGAGTCGCACTGGATGAGCAGATCCTCCCCTGCCAGCCCCGCGGCCCGGGTGGCATGCAGCAGCTCCAGGACGGCGGTGAGCTCGCCACGGTTGTTCGTGGCGCTCGGCCAGCCTCCCGCCGCCCAGCAGCCCTCGTCCACATACCATGCCCAGCCCGCCGGGCCGGGATTGCCCAGGGCGGATCCGTCCGCCGCCGCGATGATCGTCATGGCACCCACCCTACCGGGGCGCTGCGGCAGGCCCGATGGACGCCAGGCACCCGGGCCCCGGACGCCCCTGGTGCCATGGCCCCGCACACGGCATCGGGCGGATGGGACACGATCGGGCTGCCAGGGCGCCCTCAGCGTTTTCCCTCCCCGGCGCCGAGGGGCTAGCCTGTGACAAAGACGTGATCTTCGTCCGCCATCCCCTCCCGGATTGCTGAGGTACATCGATGTCCTCCCCCCTGGCCTCCGCCTCGGCCACGCTCATCGAGGCTGAGTGGTACGACTACATCCCCATCGTCATCTACTTCGCCTTCGTCATCGGGGTGGGCCTCATGGTCCGCGCCCAGGCCACCACCTCCGATGAGTTCCTCACCTCGGGCCGCTCACTACCGGCCTGGGTCACCGGCATCGCCTTCGTCTCGGCGAATCTGGGTGCGGTGGAGATCATGGGCATGTCGGCCAACGGCGCCCAGTACGGCATGCCGACCTTCCACTACTTCTGGATCGGCGCCATCCCGGCCATGCTCTTCCTGGGACTGGTGATGATGCCCTTCTACTACGGCTCCAAGGTCCGCTCCGTGCCAGAGTTCATGCTCAAGCGCTACGGCGTGGCGGCCCATCTGGTCAACTCCCTGAGCTTCGCCCTGGCCCAGCTGCTCATCGCCGGCATCAACCTCTTCCTGCTGGGCAAGATCATGAACTGGCTGCTGGGCTGGCCCCTGTGGGTGGGGCTCATCGTCGCGGCCGTCATCGTCTACACCTACATCACGATGGGCGGGCTGTCGGCGGCCATCTACAACGAGGTGCTCCAGTTCTTCGTCATCGTGGCGGCGCTGCTGCCGCTGACCATCATCGGCCTGCACCGCGTGGGCGGCTGGGACGGACTGACCACGCGGATCACCAACAGCGCACTGGCGGCCGGCTCGGATCCCGCCCAGCAGCTCCACTCCTGGCCGGGCAATGCGATCTCCGGCTTCAGCTCCGATGTGCTGTCCGTAGTGGGCCTGGTCTTCGGCCTGGGCTTCGTGCTCTCCTTCGGCTACTGGACGACGAACTTCGTGGAGGTCCAGCGCGCCATGGCCTCGGACTCCATCTCCGCGGCCCAGTCCACCCCGATCATCGGCACCTTCGTCAAGATGCTGGTGCCCTTCCTGGTCATCGTGCCCGGAATGGTCGCAGGCGTCCTGGTCATCGAGGTCCAGCAGCTCAAGGCCGGGGCCACAGGCGCCTACGAGTACAACGACGCGATCCTCTACCTCATGCGCGATGTGCTGCCCAACGGTCTGCTGGGCCTGGCCATCACCGGTCTCCTGGCCTCCTTCATGGCCGGTATGGCCGCCAATATCTCCGCCTTCAACACGGTGTGGGGGGTGGACATCTACCAGGGCTATCTCAACAAGGACGCCGACGACGCCCACTACCTCAGGGTCGGCAGGCTCTCGACCCTGGCCGCCTCCGCGATCGCGATCCTCACCGCACTGATCGCCTCGCACTACTCCAACCTCATGGACTACCTCCAGACCCTGTTCTCGATGTTCAACGCGCCCCTGTTCGCGACCTTCATCATCGGGATGTTCTGGAGGCGGGCCACGGCCGCCGCCGGCTGGGTGGGCCTGGTGGCCGGGACCCTGGGCGCCCTGGCGGTCAACATCCTGCTGTGGACCGAGGTGCTGTCCATGCCGGGCCAGGGGGGAGCCTTCCTGGCCGCCGGAGTGGCCTTCGTCGTCGACGTCGTGGTCACGGTGGCGGTCACGATGGTCACCCAGCCCAAGCCCGAGGCCGAGCTCCAGGGCTTCGTCTACTCCCTGACCCCCAAGAGCGAGCGCACCGACCCGCACCTGCACGAGCTGCCCTGGTACCGACGTCCCGTCCCGCTGGCGATCATCGCCGCGGCCCTGGTCATCACCCTCAACAGCGTCTTCCACTGACGCATCGATCCGAGCAGAACAGGAACGGATATGAACAAGCGCTCCCTGACCGACATCCGGGCGGTGATCGCCGGGGCCCTGGGACTCATCGGCGTCTTCCTGCTGGCCTGCGCCGCCCTGGCCACCGACCACTGGCAGATGGCCCGCACCGGCGGCTACAACGCCAACCTGTGGTCGGGGCTGGGACTGCTGGTCATCGCTGCGGGCATGGGGCTGTGGTGGCTGGTGCGCCCCACGCCGGGGGGAGGCTCGGGCACCGGCGCGCAGTAGCGGCGCCCGGCCCGGGCCCTCAGCGGCCCCTGCCGCCGTCGCCGCTCAGCCCGACGGCGTGCGGACCGCCAGCCCCCAGCGCGACGGCGCCCTGAGCGCGGGTGGATCGCCCGGATCACCCGGGCGGCTCAGGCCGCACGGCCCGGACCCGAGAGCGCGGTGGGGGCGCGTCCCCACCGGGACGCGCCCCCACCGATGGGCTGCCTGGGCTCAGGCGTCGAGGTCGGTCTCCAGGAGGGCCTTGAGCTCCTCCAGGGCGGTCTCGGCGCCGTCGGCCTCGGAGGTCAGGGTGACCACATCGCCGAAGCCGGCGCCCAGGGTCATGACACCCAGGATCGAGGAGGCGTCCACGGCAGCGCCGCCCTCCTTGGCGATGGTGACGGGAACACCCTTCTCAGCGACGGCCTTGACGAAGGTGGCGGCAGGACGGGCGTGCAGACCGACCTTGGAAGCGATGGTGGCGGTGACCTGGGCCATGTGGAACTCCTTTGTGGTGCAGGGATCGGCATGGTGGGTGCGTGTGGCCCCCGTGTGCCGGTACGCAGCAGCGCGGCGACTGCCTGGGCATGACAGTACCGGAGATTGCCCGCCAGGTGCACCAATCAGCGCGATGAATAGTCCTAGGAGCCTTTCTCATCGGAGCTGGGGCGCGAGCACCCCCTCACCGGGAGCGGGCGGGGCGTCGCGGCGACCGCTCACCGGCCCCCAAGCGCGCACCGGTCTCCTTCCCCGGCCCGCGTTGGCGGGCGGCCGGGGCGGCCTTACGAGGCCTCGTAGGGGGCCAGCACGATCTCCACGCGCTGGAGCTCCTTGACGTCGCTGTATCCGGTGGTGGCCAGGGTGCGCCGCAGGGCCCCCATGATGTTGAGGGTGCCGTCGGCGCGGTCCGAGGGGCCGTTGAGGATCTCGGCCATGGTGCCCACGGTTCCCACATGGCTGCGGAAGCCCCGCGGCAGGCGCTCGTGCCTGGCCTCGGCGCCCCAGTGGTAGCCGCCGCCCGGGGCCTCCTGGGCGCGGGCCAGGGCGGCTCCGAGCATGACGGCGTCGGCACCGCAGGCGATGGCCTTGACCACGTCGCCGGAATTGCCCACGGAGCCGTCGGCGATGACGTGGACGTAGCGGCCCCCGGACTCATCGAGGTAGTCGCGCCGCGCCCCGGCGACGTCGGCCACGGCGGTGGCCATGGGCATGTGCAGGCCCAGGACCTGGCGCACCGAGGAGGAGGCCCCGCCGCCCTGGCCCACCAGGACCCCGGCGGCCCCGGTGCGCATGAGGTGGAGGGCCGCGGTGTAGGTCGTCACCCCGCCCACGATGACCGGAACGTCGAGCTCGTAGATGAAGCGCTTGAGATTGAGGGGCTCGGCGGATCCCGAGACGTGCTCGGCCGAGACGAAGGAGCCGCGGATGACCAGCAGGTCCACCCCCGCCTCCACCACGGTGCGCCAGTGCCGCTGGGTCTGGGCCGGGCTCAGCCGCCCGGCGACGACGACGCCCGCCTGGCGGATGCGGCTGAGGCACTCGGTGATGAGCTCGGGTCTGACCGGGGCCCGGTAGACCTCCTGCAGGACGCGGGTGGCCTCCTGCGGCGGGGCCTGGCGGATGCGCTCCAGGGCCGGGGCGGGGTCCTCGTAGCGGGTCCACAGGCCCTCCAGGTCCAGCACGCCGATGCCGCCGAGCTCGCCGACCATGATCGCCGTGTGCGGGCTCATCACCGAGTCCATCGGCGAGGCCATGACGGGCAGGTCCACATGGTAGGCGTCGATCTGCCAGCCCACGCGCACCTCGGTGGTGTCGCGGGTGCGCCTGGCGGGGACCAGGGCGATATCGTCGAAGGAGTAGGCGCGGCGGGCCCTCTTGGAGCGTCCGATCTCGATCTCTGAGCTCATGCGGGCATCCTAGGCCCCCGGCGCCCCGCTCCGGCATGCCCCGCATTGGTGTCATAGGCCGGTGGCATGCTCCTGCCATGAGCCACGCACGCCCTGACGCCCCCCGCCCCTCAGCAGCCCCCGCCACCTGGGTGGAGGGCCCGCTCCTGGGATTCGACACCGAGACCACGGGGGTCGACCCCCGCCAGGACCGCCTGGTGACCGCCGCCCTGGTGGCCCGAGGCCCCAGGCTGCCCGACGGCACGCGTAGCCAGGAGACCCGCACCTGGCTGGCCGACCCCGGCGTGGAGATCCCCGAGGCGGCCACCGCCGTGCACGGGGTGAGCACACAGCGGGCCCGCGCCGAGGGCCGGCCGCTGGCGGAGGTCCTGGCCGAGGTCAGTGACCGGCTCGTGGCGGCGATGGGCGCCGGCACCCCGGTGGTGGCCTTCAACAGCTCCTACGACCTCACGCTCCTGGAGGCCGAGCTCGCCCGCCACGGCCTGTCCACCATGCGCGAGCGCCTGGGCCGCGAGCTGGGCCCCATCGCCGACCCCCTGGTCATCGACCGCGGCGTCGACCGGTGGCGCAGGGGCAAGCGCCGCCTGAGCGACCTGTGCACCGTCTACGGCGTGGAGGCGGGGGCCCTGCACACCGCCGAGGTGGATGTGGCCGCCACCCTGGATGTCCTGGAGGCACTGGTCGCGGCATACCCCGAGGTCGGCCGCCTGGCCGTTGAGGAGCTCGTCCCCTGGCAGGCGCGGGCGCACCGCCAGTGGGCGCAGAGCTTCAACGAGTGGCTGAGCCGGGCCAATCCCGGCCGCGAGGGGGCGCAGACCTCCTGGCCGCTGCCCTCGTCCTGAGGGCCCGGGCGCCCGGGCCCCGCGGGGCGCCTCAGGCCTCCTGGCGCCCGGTGTAGTTGGGGGCCTCCACGGTCATCTTGACGTCGTGGGGGTGGGACTCCTTGAGGCCCGCACTGGTGATGCGCACGAACTGTCCGCGCTCCTTGAGGTCGGCGATGGTGCGGGCACCGACGTAGAACATCGACTGGTGCAGCCCGCCCACCAGCTGGTAGACGACGTCGCCCAGCGCCCCGGAGTAGGGGACCTGCCCCTCGATGCCCTCGGGGATGAGCTTGTCATCACCCGAGACATCGGCCTGGAAGTAGCGGTCCTTGGAGAAGGAGGTGCGCCCGCGCGAGCTCATGGCGCCCAGGGAGCCCATGCCGCGGTAGCGCTTCCACTGCTTGCCGTTGACGAAGACCAGGTCCCCGGGGGACTCGGTGCACCCGGCCAGCAGGGAGCCGAGCATGACGGTGTCCGCCCCGGCCACCAGCGCCTTGGCGATGTCGCCGGAGTACTGCAGACCGCCGTCGGCGATGAGCGGGATGCCTGCGGGGGTGCAGGCGCGGGCGGCCTCGTAGACGGCGGTGACCTGGGGGACGCCCACGCCGGCCACCACACGGGTGGTGCAGATGGAGCCCGGCCCCACGCCCACCTTGACGGCGTCGGCGCCGGCGTCGATGAGGGCCTGGGCGCCCTCGCGGGTGGCCACGTTGCCCCCGATGATCTCCACGCCGCCGAAGGCGGGATCGGTCTTCAGCCGGGAGATCATCTCCAGGGCCAGGGCGGCGCCGCCATTGGCGGTGTCCACCACGATGACGTCCACCCCGGCCTCGGCCAGTGCCGCGGCCCGGTCCCAGGTGTCGCCCCAGTAGCCGACGGCCGCGCCCACCACCAGGCGGCCCGCCTCATCCTTGGTGGCCGAGGGGTACTGCTCGGTCTTGACGAAGTCCTTGACGGTGATGAGGCCGGTCAGATGCCCCTGGTCGTCGATGATGGGCAGCTTCTCGATGCGGTGCTCAGCCAGGAGCGCCTTGGCGTCCTCCCGGGAGATACCGGTGCTTCCGGTGATGAGCCGCTCGCGCGGGGTCATGCACTCGCGCACCTCCATGGCGTCCCACCGCTCGGGGGGCACGAAGCGCAGGTCCCGGTTGGTGATGATCCCGACCAGGCCGCCCTCCTCATCGACCACGGGCAGGCCGGAGACCTTGTAGTGCCCGCACAGCTCGTCGACCTGGGAGATCGTCGCCTGCGGCGCGACCGTGACCGGGTCGGTGACCATCCCCGACTCCGAGCGCTTGACGCGGCGGACCTGCTGGGCCTGGTCCTCGATGGACAGATTGCGGTGCAGGATGCCGAGGCCGCCCTGACGGGCCATGGCAATGGCCATCTCCGCCTCGGTGACGGTGTCCATGGCCGCCGACAGGAGCGGCACGGACAGGCGGATCCGCCTGGTCAGGCGGGAGGAGGTATCCACCTCCGAGGGCACGACGTCGGTGAGCCCGGGCAGCAGCAGCACGTCGTCGTAGGTCAGTCCGGTGGGGGCGAAGATGTCTGGGCTGGTGATCGAGTCGCTCACGCAGCCATCGTATGACCACCGCTGCTGCCGGCGCATATCGCCGCCAGGATTCCGCCGGGACCCTCGGGCCGCCATGCGGCGCGGGCGGCCGCCGCGGATCGCAGAGCCCACACCGATTCAACCACTGAGTCAATAATACACGTCTCACGAGACCTTCACCACACCCGTTGCGGCCTCGACCATCGGGCCCGCCGGGCATAGGCTGGGAGAATAACTGACATGGGAGATCCCGGACACGCGGCGCGTCAATCACGCGGCACGATATGACCGTCGTTTCCAGATAAGAATGACGACGTCATATGCCCACAATAGAGTGGACATTCGCGGCGAACCGGGCATATCTTCTTGATTTGCCGGCCCTGCGATCATACTGTTATGTATGAGTCGCCGTCGGCGTTCCGTCGAGTTGCTTCCAAGGGGGGAATCGATTCATGCATGATGCTTCACGTCTGCCGGGGCCGATCTCAGCCCTGTGGGAGTGGCAGTACCGCGGAGCATGCTTGGGCATGGACTCCTCCATGTTCTTCCACCCCGAGGGAGAGCGCGGCAGCTCGCGGCGCCGCCGCGACGAGCGGGCCAAGGCGGTGTGCCGGCGCTGCCCCGTACTGGAGGAGTGCCGCAGCCATGCGCTGCGCACCCACGAGCCCTACGGCGTCTGGGGCGGCATGAGCGAGGACGAGCGGCGCGCCTACCACGAGCAGGCCGGCCGGCGCATCACCACCGAGCCCGCCTGAGGCCCGGCCCTAGGCGCCCACCGAGGCAGCGGCGCCGTCGGCGCCAGGGCCGCCGTCGGCCCCGCCCGAGCAGCCCCCAGGCGGACGCCCCTCCCAGGCGGACTCAGGGGCGGGCATCCGCAGATGCCCGCCCCTGAAGGGACTCACGGCCGCCCAGCAGCAGCGCCAATGGCGGCACGGATCCGATTACTTGGTGACGACGGCCAGCACGTCACGGGCCGAGAGGATGAGGTACTCCTCGCCCGCGTACTTGACCTCGGTGCCCCCGTACTTGGAGTAGATGACCACGTCGCCCTCGGAGACGTCGACCGGGATGCGGTTGCCGGAGTCGTCGACACGACCCGGGCCCACAGCCACGACCTTGCCCTCCTGGGGCTTCTCCTGCGCGGTGTCCGGGATCACCAGACCCGACGCGGTGGTCTGCTCGGCCTCAACCGTCTGGACGACGATGCGGTCCTCCAGCGGCTTGATGGAGATCGACATTGCGGACCTCCCCTTCTCGCTTCTCAGCGTTGCAGTGGAACGGCTTGATCGCCCCCGCATAGCGCCTGACCGCCGTCGCGGGGGTCGGCCCGGCACTGCTCGGAGTGCGAGTCGCATGGCGCGCCCACCCGCCGACCTGGGCCGGCACACGGATGGGGAGCACTCATGCGCCCGCACCGAAATCTACGACGTCGTTAGCACTCAGTCAACGCGAGTGCCAATGCGTGTCCCGGTTTCGCCCACGGCGTCAGCCAGGCCGTTCCCCGCCGGCGCGCCAGGCATGGAATGATCAGCGGCGATGGCCGACTCCCATGCCGACTCGCAGACCTCGCACGCCGCCTCGCACACGGCCCTGCTGCTGACGCCGCAGGGATGGGCCTTCCTGGGCTCCCTGCCCCCTTACGACCCGGACCGGGTCCTGGAGCTGGCGCAGCGCCTGCGCTCGGAGGGGCACTCCCCCGCCCTGGTGGCGGCCGCCCTGACCCAGCAGCGCCTGCGGGCACGGGCAGCGGCCAAGTTCGGCCCCTTCGCCGATTCCATGCTCTTCACCCCCGAGGCGCTGGAGCAGGCCACCCGCCTGGAGGTGGCCGCGCGCCACGCCGCGCGCTACGCCGCCGCGGGGGTGAGGCGCGTCGCCGACCTGGGCTGCGGCATCGGAGGGGACGCCATCGCCCTGGCGGGCCTGGACCTGCCAGTCCTGGCCGTCGAGCGAGATGAGGCCACGGCCGCCCTGGCAACAGTCAACCTCATGCACTTCCCCCACGCCGAGGTCCGATGCGCCGACGCCCTGGAGGTGGACCTGGAGGGGGCCGGGGTCGACGCCGTCTTCGCCGATCCCGCCCGCCGCGCGCAGGGCAGGCGGAGCATCGACCCCGAGCAGTGGTCCCCTCCCCTCAGCGGAGTGCTGGCCCTGCGCGAGCGCATCCCGGCGCTGGGCGTCAAGGTGGCCCCCGGCATCGATCATGCACTTCTGCCCTCCGAGGCCCATGTGCAGTGGGTGAGCGTCGATGGCCAACTCGTGGAGGCGGGGATCTGGTGCGGGCCCCTGGCGGTGGAGGGGCGCGGGCGCTCCGCCCTCCTCCTGCAGTCCCAGGCCTCGGGGGAGATGCGGGCCATCACCCTGTCGGACCCCGCCGTCAAGGACCCCTCCCAGCCCCCCGAGCAGGCCGAGTGCATGGACTCCCCCGGGGCGCTGGCCGAGCTCATCCACGAGCCCGACGGCGCCGCCATCCGCGCCGGCCTGGTCTCCTACCTGGCCCAGGCCCTGGGGGCGCGCCCGGTGGCCCCGCGCATCGCCTACCTCACCGGCGACGCCGTGCCCGAGGCGCCCGTGGCGCCCTTCCTGCGCTCCTGGCGCGTCACGGAGGTCCTGCCGCTGCGGCTCAAGGTGCTGCGCGCCCGCGTGCGCGAGCGCGGCATCGGCCGCCTGGAGATCCGCAAGCGCGGAGTGGAGGTCTCCCCCGAGGCGCTGCGCGCCTCCCTGCGGCTGAGCGGCGAGGCCGGCGAGACCTGGATCCTCACCCGTCTGGGCCCTGACGCCAAGGGGGCGGTCGTCGTCGCCGAGCCCTTGACGGGCCCCAACCCGCTCCAGGCCGAGGAGGCCCACGGGGCGGGAGCCCCACCACCGTATCCGCCCACCCCGACAGCCACGACCAGCGCCTCCTGAGAACCGGGAGCGCACTGGACCGCGAGCCGGCGCACCCGCCCCGCCGACCCCGCACCGGCACGCACCACGGTGCTCCGGCCCCGAGCGGACCGGAGCACCGGCCGCCCCGCAGACCACCAGCATCCGACCCTGCTCCGAAGGAGCCGCGCCATGAGCACGCCCGCCACGCAGACCACGCCCCGCCGCCAGCCCCTGGCCTTCGCGCCCTCCCCCCGCTCCACCCTGGGGGTGGAGTGGGAGTTGGCCCTCATCGACCGCGACAGCCTCGACCTGCGCCAGTGCGCCGCGGAAGTGCTGGCAGGGGTCGGAGATGACCCGCACGTGCACGGGGAGATGATGCTCAACACCGTCGAGCTGGTCTCGGGGGCGCGCACAACCGTGGGCCAGTGCATGGAGGACCTGGCCATGGCCTTCGACCGGGTCCTGCCGGTGACCGATCCGCTGCGCGTGGACCTGGGGTCGGCCGGCACCCACCCCTTCGCCGACCCCCTGGTGCAGAAGGTCACCGACGCCGAGCGCTACGCGCGCCTGGTGGACCGCACGCGCTTGTGGGGCCACCAGATGCTCATCTTCGGCACCCACGTGCACGTGGGCGTGGAGGACCGCGCCAAGGTGCTGCCGATCCTGAGGGCCCTGCTCACACGCACCGCCCACCTGCAGTGCCTGAGCGCCTCCTCCCCCTTCTGGGCCGGGGAGGACACCGGCTACGCCGACAACCGCGCCATGATGTTCCAGCAGCTTCCCACCGCTGGGGCGCCCGAGCAGTTCGAGGCCTGGGAGGAGCTGGAGGCCTACACCGGCGACCTCATCCACACCGGCGTCATCGAGGAGTTCTCCGAGATCCGCTGGGACGTGCGCCCCTCACCACGCCTGGGGACCATCGAGGTGCGCGCCTGCGACGCCGCCACCAACCTCACCGAGCTGGCCGGGATCGCCGCCCTGACCCAGTGCCTGGTGGAGGACTTCTCCCGCCGCCTCGATGAGGGCCGCCCCCTGGAGACCCTGCCGGACTGGTACGTGGCGGAGAACAAGTGGCGCTCGGCGCGCTACGGCATGGAGGCCTCCCTCATCATCAACGCCGCGGGCGAGGAGGAGCCGGTGGCGGCGACGGTGGAGCGGATGCTGGTGGACCTGGCCCCGGTGGCCGAGGACCTGGGCTGCGCCACCGAGCTCAACGGGGTGCGCTCCACCCTGGAGGCGGGGGCCTCCTATCAGCGGCAGATCGCCGCGACCGGGGCGGCCGGGGGGATGAAGGAGGCTGCGGTCAGGCTGCTGCTGGCCGAGGCGCGGGCCGGGCGCCCTCTGCGACCCACCGAGGTGCTGGCCTCCGCCTCCCGCCCCTGACCCTCCCCTACTTTCGACAATTTGCATGAGATCGGCCTTTTCCGGGCCTGGAGAAGTACGATCTCATGCAAATTGTCGAAAGTGGGGGGTCATTTGGCCGCGGTGCGGCTCAGGCCCGGCGCTTGCGGAGCCCACCCCGCTCGCTTGGCACCCTCGCTCTCCAGGATGCCGATGAGACTGGAGGCAGGGATCCCCAGGAGCGCGGGCTTGAGAACGATGGTGGGGTTGCCGCGCCGCATCGCCTTCTCCAGAGCCTTGACATTCCGGCCATTGGCGCGCAGGTAGTTGAGCATGGCCTGGGGATCGGTGAGATGGACATGGACCACTTGCGGGCGGCTCCAGCTGCTGGACTGAAGTGTCACACTGAACCCCGCAACAGCCGCCCAGGGAATAAGCCCCGCCGAGGAGCGGTCGATGCCGTCGTCGATGCCCTGGGCATCAACGGCCAGGCGGGGGCGGGGCGCGGACAGGAAGCGGATGAGGTCGATGAGGGCGATGGGCGTGCCCACCACAGCCGCGACGATCAACAGGATGGTCAGCTTGGACAGGCCCCGATCGGAGCTGATTGTGAAGGGGTAGTAGATCCGAAGGTAGAGTGCCAGGGCGCCACAGACCACATAGAGCACAGGTGCGAGCACCTTCCAGACCGTCACCTTGGCCGGCACCGTGAGAATACGCGGCGGGGCCTGGGTCAGGGAGGGGGCTCCAGGTGCAGAGGCAGCAGTCATCGCAGCTCCATTCATGAGATGGGCTCCCCCGGAGATCGGCAGCGGGCGGTCCTAGGCGCCGGAACCGATGCGGGCCCGCCGTGCACCTGCGCTGCGCCCAACAGCACTCACGAGGGAGTAAGAGGAATTAAGGGGATGGCCGGGATTCCCGACGACGGCAAGGATAGTAGCAGAATGGACGGCACCCACGAATCACTAAAATTTATCCGGCATATTCCAGTAGAAAACTGGGACTTTCGTCAGTTTTACCCTCTTTGACTCCTTCCCTACTCTCTGCCCGTGACGAACACCGACTACTCCCCCACACCAACAATCCCCTCAGCGCAGACGGCACCCGCACATGGAATGCCCATCGGAACGCCGAGCGCCCCTAAGGCCGACTCATCACTGGTTATCCACCCCCGCATCGTCCATGTGATCTGCGCCTCCATAACGGCACTGCTCGGCGCCGCCCTCGTCGTGCTTGGCATGATGCTCCTGGCCGTGATGTCCTCCTCGACCGACGACGAGCCATCGCTGGCCCTGGCCGGCATCATCATCGCCTTTGGCCTGCTCCTCATCGCAGTCCTGGTGGGCACCCTGCGCGCACGCACCGTCGTCGATGCCTCAGGCCTGCACCTGCGCGGGCCCTTCGGGCGCCAGCGGAACCTCACCTGGGAGGAGGCTCGCGGGCGCATCTGGGTCAACACGATCACCGCCCACCCGTTCCCGATCACCACCAGCACCATCGTCGTTGCCACCGACACCAAGGAGGTGACTCTGCCCTCGGCAGTCCGGCAGAGCCTGCGCCGCAGCTCCGCCGAGCGCAAGGCCAAGGAGCTGGCTGATCGGATCATCGCCATGGACCCCATGACCCGCTAACGGACGTTCCCCCTCCCTCCCCCTTCCTTTCGACAATTTGCATGAGATCGGCCTTTTCCGGGCCTGGAGAAGTACGATCTCATGCAAATTGTCGAAAGTTAGGGGTGGTGGGCGACGGTGAGGCTCAGAGGCATGGAGGAGTCGGGGGCGAAGTCCAGGGGCGAGGGCTGGACTCCAGCGCGCACCGCCGCCGCACCGAGGGCCGCGATCTGGGCGCCGTTATCCGTGCAGTAGCGCAGCGGCGGAATCCGCAGACTCAGCCCCGCCTGGTCGCAGCGCTCGGCCGCCAGCTCGCGCAGGCGGGAGTTGGCGGAGAACCCCCCACCCACCACCAGGGTGTCGCAGTCGTGGTCCAGGCACGCCTGCACCGCCTTGGCGGTCAGGGAGTCGTTGACCGCCTCGGAGAAGCCCGCGCACACGTCCTCCCGGGGGACCTGCCCCCCGGCATCCTCCACGGACTCCACGTACCGGGCCACCGCCGTCTTGAGCCCGGAGAAGGAGAAGTCGTAGCGGTGGCGGTGCTTGTCCTTGCCCGCGGCCAGGCCGCGGGGGAAGCGGATGGCCCGGGCGTCACCGGCCCGGGAGAGGCGGTCGACATGCGGGCCGCCGGGGTAGGGCAGGCCCAGGAGCCGGCCGACCTTGTCGAAGGCCTCCCCCGCAGCGTCGTCGAGGGTGCCGCCCAGCTCGACGACGTCGGTGGCGATATCCCGGATGCTCAAGAGGTTCGAGTGCCCCCCGGAGACGATGAGTCCGATGAAGCGCTCCGGCAGCGGCCCCTCGACGAGCTCATCAACAGCCAGGTGCCCGATGACGTGGTTGACGCCGTAGATCGGCTTACCCAGGCAGGCCGCCAGGGCCTTGGCGGCGCTCACGCCCACGGTCAGGGAGCCGATGAGCCCTGGCCCGGCGCTGACCGCCACCGCATCGACATCGGAGAGCTCAACGCCGGCGCGCTCCAGCGCGGCATCCAGGGTGGGGACGAAGGCCTGCAGGTGGGCCCGCGAGGCGATCTCGGGGATGATGCCGCCGAAGCGCGCGTACTCGTCCATGGAGGTCGCGGTGACGTCGCCCAGGAGCTCGCGGCCGCGCACCAGGGCCACGCCGGTCTCGTCGCAGGTGGACTCGATGCCGAGGATGAGGGGGGCGCTGGAATCGTTCACGGGTGTCAGCCTAGTGCCTGGGCGCCGCCGGCCCCGATCGGCGCCCGGGTGCCAGGAGGGGCCGCCCCAAGTGGGGCGGCCCCTCCTGGCGCCTCATCGATCAGCGCGCGGGCGCGGCGGGCACCGCTGGAGCCCCGGTCGGAGCCGATCGGGTGCCTCAGTGCGCGTGCTGGCCCTTCCACAGGGCGTGGCCCAGGTCCCGGTTGAGGCGGGAGATGACCTCCAGGGGCACAGACTTGGGGCAGACGGCGGCGCACTCGCCGATATTCGTGCACCCGCCGAAACCCTCCTCATCGTGCTGATTGAGCATGCTCACCACGCGGGCCAGCCGCTCGGGCTGGCCCTGCGGGAGCAGGCCCAGGTGGGCGATCTTGGCCCCGGTGAAGAGCATGGCCGAGGCGTTGGGGCAGGCGGCCACGCAGGCACCGCAGCCGATGCAGGCGGCGGCCTCGAAGGCGGCGTCGGCCTTCTCCTTCTGGACGGGGGCCGCGTGGGCCTCGGGCGCCCCACCGGTGTTGACCGAGATGTAGCCGCCGGCCTGGATGATGCGGTCCAGGGCGGAGCGGTCCACGATGAGGTCGCGCAGCACCGGGAAGCCGGTGGAGCGCCAGGGCTCGATGGTGATGGTCGAGCCGTCGGTGAAGGAGGGGTCCTCCGCCAGGTGGCGCATGTGCAGCTGGCAGGTGGTGGAGCGGATGGGCCCGTGGGCCTGGCCGTTGATGACCACGCCGCACTGCCCGCAGATGCCCTCGCGGCAGTCGGAGTCGAAGGCCACCGGCTCCTTGCCCTCGGCGAAGAGCTGCTCGTTGAGCAGGTCAAGGACCTCGAGGAAGCTCATGTGCTCCTCGATGCCGCTCATGGCGTACTCCTCGAAGTGCCCCGGGGAGTCCTGGTTCTGCTGGCGCCAGATCTTGAGCTTGATGTTCACTTGTAACTCCGCTGCTTGAGCTCGATGTCCTTGTAGACGAGGGCCTCCTTGTGGAGGATCGGGGGCCGGTCCTCACCGCCCCACTCCCAGGCGGCCACGTAGAGGAACTCGTCGTCGTGCCTCATGGCCTCGCCCTCGGGGGTCTGGGACTCCGACCGGAAGTGGCCGCCGCAGGACTCGCGGCGGTGCAGGGCGTCGATGCACATGAGCTCGGCCAGCTCGAAGAAGTCGAGCAGGCGCCCGGCCTTCTCCAGCGCCTGGTTGAGCTCGTCGGCCTGACCGGTCAGGCGCGCATCGCGCCAGAACTCCTGCTTCAGGGCCCGGATCTGCGTGATGGCCTCGCGCAGTCCGGCGTCCCAGCGCTCCATGCCGCAGTACTCCCACATGATGCGCCCCAGGGCCATGTGGAAGTCGTCCACGCTCCGCGTGCCGCGCAGGGCCATGAGGCGGGCGATGCGCTCCTCCACATCGCGCTTGGCCTGGGCGATCTCGGGGGCGCTGGGGTCGACCTTGCCCTCGCGCAGCATCTGCGCCAGGTAGTCGTTCATGGTGTCGGGCAGGACGAAGTAGCCGTCGGCCAGGCCCTGCATGAGCGCAGAGGCCCCCAGGCGGTTGGCGCCGTGGTCGGAGAAGTTGGCCTCCCCGGCCACGTAGAGGCCCGGGATGTTGGACTCCAGGTCGTAGTCCACCCACAGCCCGCCCATGGTGTAGTGCACGGCCGGGTAGATGCGCATGGGCACCTCGTAGGGGTCGTCCCCGGTGATGCGCTGGTACATCTCGAACAGGTTGCCGTAGCGGGCCGAGACGGCGTCCTTGCCCAGGCGGTTGATGGCCTCGGAGAAGTCCAGGTAGACGCCGCGGCGCATCATGCGCTCGTTGCCGGCGGCGTCGCGCTCCTTGATGGCGGGCCCCACGCCGCGGCCCTCGTCGCACATGTTCTTGGCCTGGCGCGAGGCGATGTCGCGGGGCACGAGGTTGCCGAAGGCGGGGTAGATGCGCTCCAGGTAGTAGTCGCGCGCCTCCTCGGGGATGTCGCGCGGGTCCTTGTCGCAGTCCTCGGCGCGCTTGGGCACCCAGATGCGCCCGTCGTTGCGCAGGGACTCGCTCATGAGGGTGAGCTTGGACTGGAAGTCCCCGGACTGGGGGATGCAGGTGGGGTGGATCTGGGTGTAGCAGGGGTTGCCGAAGTAGGCGCCCTTGCGGTGGGCGCGCCAGATGGCGGTGGCGTTGCAGCCCATGGCGTTGGTGGACAGGAAGAACACGTTGCCGTACCCGCCCGAGGCCAGGACGACGGCGTCGGCCAGGTGGGTCTCGATGGCGCCGGTGACCATGTCGCGGGTGACGATGCCGCGCGCGCGGCCGTCGACGACGATGAGCTCGACCATCTCGTGGCGGCGGAACTCCTGGACGGTGCCGGCGTGGACCTGGCGCTCCAGGGCCTGGTAGGCCCCGATGAGCAGCTGCTGTCCGGTCTGGCCGCGGGCGTAGAAGGTGCGCGAGACCTGCACGCCGCCGAAGGAGCGGTTGTCCAGCAGGCCCCCGTACTCGCGGGCGAAGGGCACGCCCTGGGCCACGCACTGGTCGATGATGTTGGCGCTGACCTCGGCCAGGCGGTAGACGTTGTCCTCCCGGGCCCGGTAGTCCCCGCCCTTGACGGTGTCGTAGAAGAGGCGGTAGGTGGAGTCGCCGTCGTTGCGGTAGTTCTTGGCGGCGTTGATGCCGCCCTGGGCGGCGATGGAGTGGGCGCGTCGGGCGGAGTCCTGGTAGAAGAAGACCTTGACGTTGTAGCCCTGCTCGCCCAGGGAGGCGGCGGCGGCGCCGCCCGCCAGGCCGGAGCCCACCACGATGATGTCCAGCTTGCGCCGGTTGGCGGGGTTGACCAGGGCGGCCTCGAACTTGCGCTGCTCCCAGCGGCGCTCGATGGGCACGGAGTGGGGGGCCTTGGTGTCGGCGATTGCCTCGCCCTCGTAGTACAGGCCGTCAATGAGCTCAGTCATGGTCGTTCACTCTCAGTGGGAAGATCCGATACCGGCCTCGGCGGCCTTCATCGCGTACTCGGCCGCGCTCATCGGCTCGGGGGTCAGGCCGAACAGGACCGCCGTGGGCACGATCATGAAGGCGGCGAAGAGGGCGAAGGCCACGACGAAGGCGATGAGCCGGATGAAGGGGATGGTGTTGCCGCGCACCGCGCCCAGGGTCTGGAGGGCCGACCACACCCCGTGCCACACGTGCAGGCACAGCGCCACCATGGCCACGGCGTAGATGAGCCACACCCACCACAGCTGGAAGCCGTAGTACACGTTGGCGTAGGCCTTGCCGTGCACGTACTCGCCGCCGGGGGTCAGGTGCAGGGTGGTGAACTGCAGGATGTGCCAGATGATGAACAGCAGGAGGATGACGCCGCCCCAGCGCATGGTGTTCATCGCGTAGCGCGAGGCGAAGTAGTCGGCCCCCGGCTTCTTCACGGCGTACTTGTCCGTCCCACGGGCCTTGCGGTTGCGGTGCCACAGGTGGAAGGCGCTGCCGGCGTGGGCCAGGAGGCACAGGAGCAGCACCACGCGCAGGATCCACAGCACTCCACTGTGCGGCAGGATCGGCACCAGCAGCTCGCGCAGGAAGTGCGCGTAGTGGTCGTAGGCGATCTCGCCCTCGAAGTAGTGGAGATTGCCGTAGGCGTGGAAGACGACGAAGAGGAGGAAGACGATTCCGGACAGCGCCATCATGCGCTTCATGAAGACGGTCGTCCCGAAGGCGGTCCGCCTCTTCCTTGAGGGAGCAGGTGTTTTGGCCACGGCGAAAGGCTAACGAACCTTGGAGCGCCCTTGGTCCCACCGGGGCGCGGCTGCGCAGACGTGCAGGTCGATCCGCATCATCCCGGGCCTTGTCCCGGATCGCCGGCCGCCGCGGGGACGACGGCGGAGGCCCGGCCGGGTCCCGGACGGCTCGCGTTTTCGCTACAGGCACGTCAGACAAATCGTTTCCGG
This sequence comes from Actinomyces capricornis, assembly GCF_019974135.1. NCBI lineage: Bacteria > Bacillati > Actinomycetota > Actinomycetes > Actinomycetales > Actinomycetaceae > Actinomyces > Actinomyces capricornis. Next base: position 2,102,429 of record NZ_AP025017.1, on the reverse strand, counting down.
TCACACCGGGGCTCCGGCAGCCTCCCGCTCGCGCGCGGCGACCGGCCTGCACCGCTACGGGGTTCGCACCGCCTCAGCGCCCACGGGGCCGAGGGGCTCGCGCAGCGTCAGGCGCATGACCACCGCGTCCTCGCGGGGGGCGGTGTAGTAGCCGCGGCGCAGGCCGATCGGCTCGAAGCCGTGGGCGAGGTAGAGGCGCTGGGCACCGGCATTGGACTGGCGCACCTCCAGCAGGATCGCGCCACAGCCCTGGGCCCGGGCGGTGCCCACGACCTCCTCCAGCATGAAGCGGGCCAGGCCCCGGCCTCGCACGGCGGGCAGGGTGGCGATGGTCAGCAGGTCGGCGTCGGCGGCGCCACCGGCGTGGTAGACGCCGGCATAGCCCACGGGCCGGCCCGCCTCCTCCACCACGATGTAGCGCCGGTCGGGGTGCGGGGCGCCGGCGGCCGCCAGCTCGGCCTCCAGCAGCCGCAGGCTCCAGGCCTCGGCGCCGAAGAGCTCGGCCTCCATCTGGGCGATGCGTGCCAGGTCGGCGGGGGCCATGTCCCGGATGGCTGTCATGGCGGCACTCGTGGCGGGGCTCTCCTGCGGAGTACCGGTGGCGGGGGCGGGCCCGCCCGGGCCCGCAGCGCCGGTCACGAGACCCGCTTGCGGGAGGAGGGCATCTGCACGTCGGCGTGGCGCAGGTAGATCGGCTCGGTGCTCAGCTGCTCACCGCGGGCGAGCCGGGCCAGGGCCAGGCGCACCTGGGCCAGGGCGTCCCCGGAGACCAGCACCGGCCCCGCGAGCGCGCCGCCGTCACCGGCTGCACCGTCACGAGCGCCGCCGTCACCGGGCGCTCCGGCCGGGGCCCGCCCCAGCTCGGGGTGGAGGGCCAGGCCCGATCCGGCCACGAGGTCGAAGGGGCCCAGCTCCCGGGCCTGCGCCGGGGGCAGGACGGACAGCGGGTCGAGGCGCTCGACGTCGTCGGCGCCCCGGGCGCGGTAGCGGGCCGCGTAGACCTCCCCGCGGCGGGCGTCGGTGGCCACCAGCACCACCGGGGTGCTACCGGCCTCCTGCCCACCGTCCTGCTGAGCGCCCGGTCCGACGCCGAGCCCGGCGTCGAGACGGTCCAGGGCCAGGCGGGCGACGGCGTCGAGGCTGGGGATCCCGTGGACGGGGAGGGAACGGGCCCTGCCCACGGTGCGGGCGGCCACCAGGCCGGCGCGCAGGCCGGTGAAGGGGGCGGGGCCGGTGGCGGCCACCACCGCATCCAGGGGGCGGTCGGCCACTCGCGGGTCGCCGAGCACCTGGGCGAGCATCGGCCCCAGGGACTCGGCGTGGGCCCGGGGGCTGTCCTGGCCGGCGGCCGCCAGGACCTCGAGGGCCCCGCCGTCCCGCGCGGGGTCGGCGTCAAGAGCGGTGACCTGGGTGCCCAGGGAGGAGTCGATGGAGAGGATGCGCACGAGGCCAGCCTAGATGATCGGCTCCCAGGCGAGCTCGTGGTCGCACCGGGGCCTGGCTCCTGGCAGGCCCGGGGCGTCCCGCACGCCCGTCCTGCACGCCGCAGGGCCGCCGGGGTCCTCAGAGCTTGGAGATGTCGATGTGGCTCTCGGGGATGGTGTCGGCCCCCACGGGGGTGGCCGGGTGCTGGCGCAGGGGTGCGGTGACCTTGCGCTCGTGGCGGATGGTGACGACCACGGTGATGACGCCCACGGCGACCACGCCGAGCACGGGCCCCCACACGGCCCAGTCCCCGGACTCGGGCTGGACGGCGGGAGGCGGGGAGGCCGTGGGCCGGGCCTCCGCCCGCTCGCGCAGGACGTGCCCGTACTCCACGAGGTCCACCGGGCCCGCCAGCAGGCTGGCGGCCCTGCTGCCCAGGGCGGTGACGGTCTGGCCCGACACCGAGTACCAGGCATCGGCGCTGGAGTCGTGGACGACCATGCCCGTGGTCGTGGAGGCCAGATCCATCGCCAGGGTCTTGTCCTCCTCCACCTCCCCGGTGACCTCCTCGCCGTCGACGGAGACAAGCAGGACGCCCGCCGGCTCTCCTCCAGCAGTCACGGGGGCCGCCCACGACCCCGTCTCCACCGGTGGGGCCTGCGGCTGGCTGCCGTCGAGGAAGCCCGGGGCCCAGGCGTGGACGGCCACGGGCTCGCCCACACTCACCTCGCCCTGCTCGCCGGTGTGCTGGCGCACCTGGGTGACGCCCTCCTGGTTCATCCAGGCCTGAGCGCGGGCGCGGGGGTCGTCGGCGGGGAATCCGGCCTGCGGGGTGCCCTCCGACGACGGCGCGGCCTGGTCGGGGCCCGGGGCCTGCGGCGTCTCCGGGGTGCCGGGGGCCGGGCTCACCTCCGGCGCGGGCTCGGCGCCCGTGCCGGTGGGCTGGGTGGGGGCCGGCTCGGTCGGATCGGCCGCTGCGGGGGGTAGGGAGGCCGGGATGAGCAGTCCCAGGAGGAGCGGTGCCATGGCCGCGGTGAGCACCAGGGCGCGCAGCCCCTGGCCCAGCCCGGCCCATGGGGCGCAGAACCGGGGACGGGCCAGGGCGCAGGCCGGAGGCAGGGGCTTGGGCCGCGATTGCTCAGTCATCGGCGTCACCGGGCACCTGGCCCCCGCCGAATCCGTCCAGTGCGTCCAGGACCACGCCCGCCCACCGCGGTCCCAGGGCGCGCACGACGATCTCGCGGCGCCCGTCGTCGGCCTGCTCCAGGTCGGGGCTCTGCCCGGGGCCGGTGGCCGGCTCGGCGGCGCCCAGGCCGCCGTGGGGGCGGCGCACCTCCACCTCCAGGCGGTTGTCGGCCAGGGACTCGACCTTGCCCTGGCCCCACTCCACCAGGGTGACCGACTCCTGCATGGAGGAGTCCAAGTCCAGGGCGTCAACCTCCTCCAGGGAGTCCAGGCGGTAGGCATCGACGTGGATGAGGTCGGGCCCCTGCCCCAGGGCGGGGTGGTGGCGGGCGATGACGAAGGTCGGGGAGGAGACGCGGCCGCGCACCCCCAGGGCGGCGCCGATCCCCTGGGCCAGGGTGGTCTTGCCCGCGCCCAGTCCTCCCGACAGGAGCACGAGGTCCCCGGCGCGCAGCAGTCCTGCGAGCCTGGCGCCCAGGGCGCGCGTGTCCTCGGCGTCGGTGGAGATGAGGCTCACGGCTCCGGCCTCGGCGGCAGCGGCCTGTGGCGAGGAGGCGGCGCCCTGGTCGGAGGCGGGGGGAGGATCGGTGGGGTCGGGCGACGTGCGGGGATGGTGCTGGGCACTCACGACGGCTCCTCATCGGGTGGGGGACATGGCTGACATTAGCCGACCCCGGGCCCTAGAGCGCATAGCAGCGCGGCACCCGCGGCCCCAATCGGGTCACGATCTCGTAGTTGATGGTTCCGCAGGCCAGCGCCCAGTCATCGGCACTGGGCACCGGGGCGCGCCGGGGACCGCCGCTGGCACTGCCGCCCTCATCGCCCCGGTCGCTGCCGACGGCGCTGGTCGCCCCACCGCCGACCTGGCCGCCAGGGCGGTCGGCGACGTCGTCCCGATCGCCGGCGGGGTCGCCCCACAGGACGGCGAGGTCGCCGGGCTGCGCCGGGGCGGGCAGGGGGGCTCCGTGGTCATCGGTCGCGGGGCCCAGGTCGATGACCACCTGGTCCATGCAGACCCTGCCGACGATGGTGGTGCGCAGGGCGCCCACCGCCACCGGCCCGCAGGAGGAGGCCGCGCGGGGAATCCCGTCGGAGTAGCCCAGGGGGACCAGGCCCACCCAGCGGGGGGTGGGGGCGCTCCAGGTGCCGCCGTAGGAGACCGCCTGGCCGGCCTCGATGCGCTTGACCTGCAGGAGGGCGGCCTCCAGCCTCATGGCGGGGCGCAGGCCCAGCTGCGCGCTGGAGGCCAGGGCGGGCTCGGGGCTCAGGCCGTACAGGCCGATGCCGGCGCGCACCAGGTCCAGGCGAGCCTCGGGGTGCCACAGGAGCCCCCCGGTGGCCGCCAGGTGGCGGATGCGCGGGCGCAGCCCCGCCTGGCGCACCACCTCCTCGGCCGCCCGGAATCTGGTCAGGTGCTCCTCGGTGGAGCCGGACTCGGGCTCGTCGGCGCGCGAGAGGTGGGACCACAGGCCCACCATGGCCACGACCCCCTCCCCCTGGGCCTGCGCCACTGCCTCGGCCAACTCGGGCAGGTCCTCGGCCACGGCCCCGGCCCGGGACATGCCGGTATCGACCTTGAAGTGGATGCGGGCGGTGGCGCCCTGGGCGCGGGCGGCCGCACTGATCGCCTCGAGCTGGGCCACCGAGTTGACCGAGAGGTCCAGGTCGGCCTCCAGGGCCAGGCGCAGGGCCGCGCCCGGGGCGGCGGCATGGCGGGCGCTGAGCACGGGGGTGATCCAGGTCAGCAGGCGGGGGGCCTGAGGGGTGGGCAGCGCCTCGGGGCCGGGGGCGGGGCGGGCGATGCCGGCCCGGTCCAGCAGGGAGCGCAGGTGCAGCGCCTCGGCGAGCTGGGCCACCCCCAGCCAGGTGGCACCGGCGTCCAGGCAGGTGGTGGCCACGGGACCCAGGCCGTGCCCGTAGGCATCGGCCTTGACCACGGCCATCCAGGGGGTGGCGGCGCGGGCGGCCAGGACCCGGGCGTTGTGGGCGATCGCCTCCAGGTCCACCACGGCGCGCGCGGTGGCCGCCGCCCCGCAGGGATCAGGGCCGGCGTCCGGGACCGCGGGCCCACCCGCGGGGTGGCCCGTGGCGGGACCAGTGCCCGCAGCACCCTGCAACATCGCCTCCAGCCGCGTACTCACAGTGCGATTGTTGCACTCCTTGAGCCCGCATGCCCAATAACGGCCCGGGATGGCCGGACCGCCCCCCGCCATGCCGGCCCTATCCGCCACCGCCGCTGGGCGGCTCAGGACTCGACCAGCAGGGCCGCCCAGGCCCGCGGGACGGCCTCGGCGATATCCATGGCGACGATGGGGGTGCCCACACCCTGCCGGTCGGCGGCCAGGGTCCCGGCCAGGGCGTGGAGGCGCACGGCGGTGGCGGCCACGCGCACCGCCTCCGGGGCGCTGGGGGCGAGCGCGCCGGCCTCCCAGGCGACGGCGGCCCCGGCCAGGAGGGCCCCCAGGATCCCGGCCAGGACGTCCCCGCTGCCGGCGGTCCCCACCCAGCCGGGGCCGGCCGGCACGCTGCACAGCGGGTGGCCCGGCGAGGCGATGAGGGTGGGAGAGCCCTTGAGCACCACGGTGGCGCCGGTGAGCCCACTGAGCCGCAGGGCCGCGCGGCCCGGATCGGCCTCCACCCGGGCCCGGTCCCAGTGGGGGCGCGCGGAGGCGGCCAGGGCGCTCAGCGCGGCGGCGGCCTCCCCGGCATGCGGGCTCAGGAGGTGCTGGGGCCCGCAGCGCGCTCCCCGGGCCACCAGGTCGGCCAGCAGCGGCAGGGCCCCGGCGTCGATGACTGCGGGGGCGCCTGCGGCCCGGGGGCTCCCGCCGTCGTCGAGGCAGGAGCTGAGCACCGCCGTGAGCTCGGCGGCGCGGGGCTCATCGGCCGGGTCGACGCCCGGGCCCAGAACCACCGCCTGGCAGCGGCCGGGGGCGGTCACGACCTCGGGGCGGGCGGACAGGACGAGGTCCTCGACCCGGCGCGGGGCGTGGAGGCGCACCATGCCCGCCCCCGCCCTGGCCGCCCCGGAGGCGGCCAGCAGCCCGGCGCCGGGGTAGGCCCGGCTCCCGGCCCACAGCCCGACGACGCCGCGGGTGTACTTGTGATCCTCGGGGCCGGGTGCGGGCAGGGCCAGGCCGGCGCGGGCCGGTCGCATGACCGTGGGCGGGCCCTGGGGCACCGGCAGGCCCAGGTCGACCACCTCCACCCGCCCTGCCAGGCGGCAGGCCGGCGGCAGGCACAGGGCGGCCTTGAGGCAGGTGAAGGTCACGGTGCGGTCGGCCGGCAGCACCGGTGCGGGCAGGGTCCCGTCGTCGACGCCAGTGCCGCTGGGCAGGTCCACGGCCAGCACGCGGAAGGGGCGCCCGCCGGCCGGCTCAGTGGCGCCGGCGCTCCCGGCAGTGCACTCCAGGAGCGGGGCGATGAGGGCGGCGGCCCGGGGGCGCAGCCCGCCGGTAGCCCCGATACCGGTCAGGCCGTCGAGAACCAGGTCTCCCCCGGCCTCCAGGAAGGCCCCCACCGCCTCCCGGGGGTCGCCGGCGAGGCGCACACCCGCGTCCCGGGCCCGGTCCAGGGCCGCGGGCAGGGGGTGGTCGGTGGCCAGTGCGGCGCTGACGGCGCAGCCGCGCCGGGCCAGGGCGGCCGCGGCCAGGAGGGTGTCGGCGCCGTTGTGCCCGCCCCCGACCAGGGCCAGGACCCGGGCGCCGGCCGCGCCGGCGCGGTGCCCGCGCAGCTCGTCGAGGGCCGCTGCGGTCACAGCGTGGGCGGCGGCCCTCATGTAGCGGTCGGTGCCCGCCGTCAGCGGGGCCTCGGCGGCGGCGATCGCGGCGGCCGGCCAGGCGGCGTCGGCGGCGAGGGTGGGGCTCATGGCCCCCATTGTCCCGCCCGCGCCCGGCGCCGTCCCGTATCCGGGCCGCTCGGGCCGCTCAGGCCGCGAGAGGGTCACGATTCCGGCACAATGGCACAGTGATCCGCGCTGCAGGAACCGACCTGGTCGATATCGTCCGCCTCAACGGCTACCTGGATCGGGTGCACCGGCTCAAGGAACGGCTCTTCACCCCCGGCGAGCTGGAGGCCTGCGCCGGGCGCCCCGAGTCCCTGGCGGCGCGGCTGGCCGCCAAGGAGGCGGTGCTCAAAGCCCTGGGCAGTGCCTGCGCCGAGCAGGACCGCACCCCGCCGCAGGGCTGGTCCTACCGCGAGGTCGAGGTCGTCTCGGCCCCCGGTACCCCGCCGCGCCTGCGCCTGCGCGGCGTGGCCGCCTCCATCGCCGCGGAGGCGGGCATCGGGCACTGGTACCTCTCGCTGGGGCACGACGGCGGCATGGCGCTGGCCTTCGTCGTCGCCGCGGCCTGAGCCCCAGCACAGCAGGCCCCCGGGCGCGGGCTCGGGGGCCCTCCAGGCAGCGCACGCCCCCTCAGCGCACGCCCGGCCGGGACCGGGCCGGGGCGGGCAGGATCCGCCGCCCCGGCCCGGTAGGCGGGTCGGTGGGCCCCGGCTACTCGACGGTGACGGACTTGGCCAGGTTGCGGGGCTGGTCGACGTCCAGGCCCTTGGCGGTGGCCAGGGCGGCCGCGAAGATCTGGAGGGGCACCACGGTCAGCAGCGGCATCATGAGGGTCGGGGTGGCCGGGACCCGGATGATGTGGTCGGCGAAGGGCTCCACCGCGGTGTCCCCCTCCTCGGCGATGACGATGGTGCGCGCCCCGCGGGCCCGGATCTCCTGGATGTTGGAGATGACCTTGCCGTGCAGCATGGGGCGGCGCGGGGTGGGGACGATGACGAAGACCGGCAGGCCCTCCTCCACCAGGGCGATCGGCCCGTGCTTGAGCTCGCCGGCGGCGAAGCCCTCGGCGTGGACGTAGGCCAGCTCCTTGAGCTTGAGCGCCCCCTCCAGGGCCACGGGGAAGCCCACGTGGCGCCCCAGGAACAGGAAGGAGCTCTGCGAGGCCAGCTCCTGGCCCAGGTCCTTGATGCTCTGCTCCTGCTCATCGAGGATCCGCTGGATGCTCTCGGGCATCCGGCCGAGCTTGTCGAGGTAGTCGATCACCTCGTCGGCCCACTTGGTGCCGCGCAGCTGGGCCAGGTAGAGGCCCAGCAGGTAGCAGGCGGTGATCTGGGCCAGGAAGGCCTTGGTGGAGGCCACCGCCACCTCGGGGCCGGCGTGGGTGTAGAGCACGGCGTCGGACTCGCGGGCGATGGTCGAGCCGTAGGTGTTGACGATGGCCAGGACCTTGGAGCCCTGCTCGCGGGCGTGGCGGATGGCCTGGATGGTGTCCATGGTCTCCCCCGACTGGGAGATCGCCACGGTCAGGGTCTTCTCGGAGACCACGGGGTCGCGGTAGCGGAACTCGTGGGCCAGCTCGACCTCCACGGGCACCCGGCACCAGTGCTCGATGGCGTACTTGGCCACGTGGCCCGCGTAGGAGGCCGTCCCACAGGCCACGACGATGATCTTGTCCACGCTGCGCAGCACGGCCGGGTCCACGCGCATCTCGTCGAGCTGGAGCTCGCCGCGCTCGTCGAAGCGCCCGCGCAGGGTGTCGGCCACCGCCGTGGGCTGGTCGTGGATCTCCTTGTCCATGAAGGTGTCGTAGCCGCCCTTGACCGCGGCCGAGGCGTCCCAGGAGACCTCCCAGGTGGCCGGCTCCACGGCCCTGCCCTCGCTGTCCCACACGCGGACCTCGTCGTTGGTGAGCAGGAGCACCTGGTCATCGCCGACCTCGGCGGCCCGCTTGGTGAAGGCCACGAAGGCGGCAACGTCGGAGCCCAGGAAGTTCTCGCCCTCGCCCAGGCCGATGACCAGGGGGCTGGAGCGGCGGGCGGCCACGATGGCACCGGGGGCGTCCTGGCTGACGGCCAGCAGGGCGAAGGTGCCCTCCAGGCGGGCCGAGACCGCGCGCATGGAGGCCACCAGGATGGAGGCGGCGTCGGCGCCCTCCCCCGCCAGGGCCAGGCGCTCGGAGTAGTCCATGTCCAGGACGTGGGCGACCACCTCGGTGTCGGTGTCGGACAGGAGCTCGCGGCCGGCGGCCTCGACCTCCTCGCGCAGGGGGCGGAAGTTCTCGATGATGCCGTTGTGGACCACCGCCAGGCGCCCGGCGCAGTGGGGGTGGGCGTTGGCCGTCGTCGGGCCGCCGTGGGTGGCCCAGCGGGTGTGGCCGATCCCGGCGGTGGCCAGGCAGGGGGGCGTCTCCTTCAGGGCGGTGCGCAGGCCCTCGAGCTTGCCGGCGGCCTTGACCGTGTCTATCTCCTCATCGCCCACCAGGGCGACCCCGGCCGAGTCGTAGCCCCGGTACTCCAGACGGCTGAGGCCGTCGAGCAGCACTGTCAGGGAGCGGTCGGATCCTGATTCGGTCAGGGGGCCAACATGGCCGACAATTCCACACATGTCATGATCGAATCACGCCCGCGCCGCTCATGCCAATGCGCCACAGGGATGAGACGGTGTGATCCGTGACGGCCCGCGGCCCGAGGGGCCCGGGCGGGCCGCAGGATTTGCCACACTGTCCCGGTGATCTCACCGCAGGGCGCCTCGCCCTATATCGAGCTGGACCGCCACCAGTGGGCGGCCCTGGCCTCCTCCACCCCCCTTCCGCTGACTCAGGCCGATGTCGAGAAGCTCCGGGGGCTGGGCGACCCCACGGACCTGGCGGAGGTCGACGCCGTCTACCGCCCGCTGACCGCGCTGCTGGAGGACTACATCGCCGCCACCCGCGAGCGGGCGCGGCGCACCTCCGGCTTCCTGGGGGTGGACGAGGCCCCCACGCCCTTCATCGTGGCGGTGGCCGGATCCGTGGCTGTGGGCAAGTCCACGACCGCTCGCCTCATCGCCCACCTGCTGCGGCGCTTCACGGCAACACCGCGTGTGGACCTAGTCACCACCGATGGCTTCCTGCTGCCCAATGCCGTGCTGGAGGAGCGCGGGCTGCTGGCGCGCAAGGGCTTCCCGGAGTCCTACGACCGGCGGGCCCTGCTGGACTTCGTGGCGGCGGTGAAATCGGGGGCGCCCAGCGTCAGCGCGCCGGTGTACTCCCACACCCGCTACGACATCCTGCCCGGGGAGCAGGTGACGGTGCGCCACCCCGACGTCCTGGTCCTGGAGGGCCTCAACGTCCTGCAGCCCGCGCCGCGCGGCAACCGCCCGGGGGCCTCGACCCTGGCGGTCAGCGACTTCATCGACTTCTCCATCTACGTCGATGCCGATCCGGCCGATATCCGCCGCTGGTACCTGGACCGCTTCCTGACCCTCAAGCGCACCGCCTTCACCGACCCGAGGTCCTACTTCCGCCGCTATGCGGCCCTGCCCGACGACATCGCCACGGTGGCCGCCTCCCAGGTGTGGGAGTCGGTCAACCTGGTCAACCTGCGGGAGAACATCGCCCCCACGCGCGGGCGGGCGACCCTGGTGCTGCGCAAGGACGCCGAGCACCGGATGAGCCGGGTGCTGCTGCGCAAGTCCTGAGGCGCCGTGCGGCGGGGGCGCAGCGGCGATCGGGACCGCCGGGACCACTGGGCACGACGGGGGATGACGAGGGCCGTCAGGGCCCGACGGCGGCCGTCTCCGCCCCCAGGAGGACGAGGGCCCGACCTGCGATGTGTGAGGATCGGGGCATGAGTTCATCGAGGAGCAACACGAGCACGCAGGCCGATCCCGCCACCAGGGCCGCGATCCCGCAGACCACCCAGGCGGTGGAGGAGGCCCGCCAGGCGATCGCGGCCGAGGCCGCCGTCGCCGTCGGGGAGCCCGGGGCGGCGCAGCCCGCGCAGAGCCCGCAGGTCTACGACGTCGTCGTCATCGGGGGCGGGCCGGCCGGGGAGAACGCCGCCCAGTACGCCATCCAGGGCACGGACATGACCGCGGCCGTCGTCGAGGGCGAGCTCCTGGGCGGTGAGTGCTCCTACTTCGCCTGCATGCCCTCCAAGGCGCTGCTGCGCCCTCTGGAGGTGGCCGCGGCCTCCCGGAGCCTGCCGGGCCTGCGGCCCGCGGAGCTGGATGTGCCCGCACTGCTGGCGCGCCGCGATGCGTGGTCCTCCCACTACGACGACGCCGGCCAGGTCCGCTGGGCCCAGGGGGCCGGCATCGCGGTGATGCGCGGCTGGGGGCGCCTGGATGGTGAGCGCCGCGTCGTCGTCGGTGGGCCCGAGGGCGAGCGGGTGCTCGAGGCCCGCCAGGCGGTGGTGCTGGCCACCGGCTCGCGCCCGGCACTGCCCGGCCCGCTGGGCCAGGTGGCCCCCTGGGACTCCCGCGATGTCACCGCGGTGCGCGAGGTGCCCGAGCGGCTCCTCATCGTGGGCGGCGGCGTGGTGGCCTGCGAGGCCGCGACGTGGATGTCGGCGCTGGGCAGCGAGGTGACCATGCTGGTGCGCAGGCGGCTGCTGTCCACCAGTGAGCCCTTCGCCTCCCAGATCGTGGCCGAGTCCCTGGCCGAGGCGGGCGTGCGGGTGGTCACCGGCGCCCAGGTGAGCGACTGCACGCGCCCGCAGGTGGAGGCCGAGCCGGTCCTGGGTCGCCTGCACGGCGGCCCGGTGAGCGTGACCTGCGGGCAGGAGGTCCATGAGGCCGATGAGATCCTGGTGGCCACGGGCCGCCGCCCCCTGCTGGAGGGCATCGGCCTGGAGTCGGTGGGTCTGTCCGCTGAGGATGTGGCCTCCGGCAGGCTGCCGCAGTGGCTCTATGTCGTGGGGGATGCCAGTACTGGGGCGCCGCTGACCCATATGGGCAAGTACCAGGCCCGGGTGGCGGGCGAGCGGATCGCGGCCCTGGCCGCCGGCCGGACCCCGCAGGAGGCGCCCGAGACGGTGCCGGTGCCGCGGGTGGTCTTCACCGACCCGCAGGTGGCGACCACCGGGCTGACCGAGGCTCAGGCCCGGGATGCCGGCCTGGAGGTGGTCACCGCCGAGCTGGGCTACACCTCCGCCGCCGGTGCGGCGCTGCTGCGCGACGACGCCCACGGGCAGGCCAAGCTGGTGGTGGACCGCGCAACGCGAGCCGTGGTGGGCGCGACCTTCGTGGGCCCGGAGGCCGGCGAGCTCATCCACGCCGCGACCATCGCGATCGTCGGCCAGGTCCCGGTGGAGCGACTGCGCCACGCGGTGCCCGCCTTCCCCACGGCCAGTGAGATCTGGCTGCGCCTCATCGAGTCCCTGCCCACCGAGGTGCTCCGCCCCGCGCAGTGAGCCGGCCGGCCGCGTACACGGCGAGGGCGGCCGCCGGGGCGCAGGCGCGGCGCACGCGGTGCGCGCAAGGCCCGCGTCACGGTGCACGGATTGGGCGTCACGTGGCGGATTCGACGTCGCTTCGCGGAATGGACGCACCCTCTCGGTGTCGCCTTTTCCGCGAAGCGACGCACTTTCCGCGAAGCGACGCTCTTCTGCGCTCCCGGCGCCTACCTGAATCACATCGGCCATCCGGGCCCCAGCCTGAGCGCACCGGGGCCGGACCGCCGGATCCCTCGTGCGGCCGGGCCGCCCACCCAGCCCCCTGAGGACGTGCAGCGCTCAGCCTATGGGCGGGCGGGAGTTGCGCGGCCAGGTGGGTGACGCAGGCGGATGACTGGCCCGGACGTAGGGCACAGGAGACTTTCGCAGGTTGCTGCGCACCGCCGCACAGGCGATCGCCAGCGCCAGCAGGGGCAGTGCGGGGCCGATGAGGAGGGTCTCGGGCCGACCCATGTCCCTAGCGAAGCCCTCGGGCCCGGAGAACATCTGCACCAGGCACATCATCAGCCCCAGGAGCGCGATCCAGAGCCCCGGCACGCCCAGCCGCCGGGGCAATCTGGCCTCCAGAGAGAACTCACTGCCAGCAAGGAGGAGCATCGCCAGGCCCAGCAGCGCCACCCACCCGGGAAGACCCTCGAGCGAGAGGCCGCTCAGCGTCTCCTGCTCCGTCTCCGCGCGTTCACAGGTTCCTTGGCAGGCGAACAGGAAGGTGTGCAGGTTCCGAGAGGAGACCTGAACACTCTTGCTCCCCTCTTCCATTCCCGTCGCCCACGGCGTGAGGAAGGCGCCGGTCATACCCACCACGCAGCCCCACCCCGTCAGGCTGAATAGCGCCTCCTGCTGGTACTTCACCTTGACACTAAGAGCCTCCACCCGACGATGGAGCCGATCATTCTGGTCAAACACGCAGTGATGATATCAATCTGTGACCTGCGTCATTGCGTCTTCATTCCGCGGGCCGCGGAACAACGGCGCAGGACTTCGCCGCGCGGTCCGCGAACCAGGGGGACAGGGCGTGGAGCCGGCCGCGACGCCCGCCACCACCCGGGTGGCTGCGCCAACGGCCGGCCCCGACTGCCGAAGGCAGTCCCCTCAGCTCACAGGCTCAGGTTGTCCTTGACCACGGTGGCCAGGGAGCCCGCGACCCGGTCGGCCTCGTCCTGGGTGGCGGCCTCGACCATGACGCGCACCACCGGCTCGGTGCCCGAGGGGCGCAGCAGAACCCGCCCGGTCTCCCCCATCTCCTTCTCGGCGGCCGCCACCGCGTCCTGCACGGCCTTGTTCGTGCCCGCAGCGGCCTTGTCCACGCCCTTGACGTTGATGAGGGTCTGGGGCAGGCGGGTGACCACGGAGGCCAGCTCGGCCAGGGTCTTGCCGGTGCGCTTGACGCGGGCGGCGATGTGCAGGGAGGTGAGCACGCCGTCGCCGGTGGTGGCGTGGACGGTGTCGATGACGTGGCCGGACTGCTCCCCGCCCAGGGTGTAGCCGCCCTGGAGCATGCGCTCGAGCACGTAGCGGTCCCCCACTCCGGTCTGGACGGTGCGGATGCCGTGCTCGCGCATGGCCAGGATGAGGCCCAGGTTGCTCATGACCGTGACCACCAGGGTGTCCGAGCCCAGGGTGCCGTCGGCCTTCATGCCGATGGCGAGCATGCCCATGATCTGGTCGCCGTCGACGAGCCGGCCCTCGGCGTCCACGGCCAGGCAGCGGTCGGCATCGCCGTCGTAGGCCACCCCCATGTCCGCGCCCACGGCGGTGACATAGCTCTGGAGCTGCTCGGGGTGGGTGGACCCGCAGTTGTCATTGATGTTGAGGCCGTCCGGGGAGGCGTTGATGACGATGACCTCGGCCCCCGCGGCGCGCAGGGCGGCCGGGCCCACGGTGGAGGCGGCGCCATTGGAGGCGTCGACCACGATGCGCAGGCCCGACAGGTCGGTGGCCACGGAGTCCACGAGGTGGTTGATGTAGTTCTGGTCGGCGATGGTCTCGCCCTTGATGACCCGGCCGACATCGGCTCCCGTGGGACGAGCCTCAACCTTGCCCAGGAGGGCCTCGATCTCGTCCTCCACGGCGTCGGCCAGCTTGTAGCCGCCGCGGGCGATGAACTTGATGCCGTTGTCCGGGAAGGGGTTGTGGGAGGCCGAGATCATGACGCCCAGGTCGATGTCCTGCGTGGCGGTGAGGTGGGCGATGGCCGGGGTGGGCAGGACGCCCACGCGGGTGACATCCACGCCCGAGGAGGCCAGGCCGGCGCTGATAGCGTGGTCGAGGAACTCCCCGGAGGCCCGGGTGTCGCGGCCCACGATGGCGCGGGGGCGGCCGCTGCGCGACGCCGGGGCCGAGGCGTCCTTGGTCAGGACGCGGGCGGCGGCCTCGCCGAGCTGGACGGCGAGAGTCGGGGTGAGCAGGTCGTTGGCCAGGCCGCGGACACCGTCGGTGCCGAAGAGACGAGCCATAGGGGATCCTCCTGTCGAGAGCGGAAAGCACCTCACATCCTGCCATGCCCGCTGGTCGCGCGCTGGATGCCCGCCCGCCACCTGCGGCCGGCGCGCCGGCGCCGCTGCACATCTTCAGCCGCCACCGGCAGGATTCCAGCGGGGAGAACCGCGGAATCATGCGGATCAACCAGGCGGTCGGTTCTTGAAGATGTGCAGCCCCGGCTGTGGCCCGGTGGGATCCCGGCCGCACGACGACGCCCCGCCGGCCACCCGGTGCGGGACCGGGACGGGGCGGCGGGGCGTCGAGAAGCGGTGAGGGGCTCAGCGCTTGGAGTACTGGGGGGCGCGGCGGGCCTTGTGCAGACCGGCCTTCTTGCGCTCCACGATGCGCGAGTCGCGGGTGAGGAAGCCGGCCTTCTTCAGGGTGGCGCGGTTGGCCTCACGGTCGATCTCGTTGAGGGCCCGGGCGATGCCCAGGCGCAGCGCACCGGCCTGGCCGGAGACGCCACCGCCGTGGATGCGGGCGATGACGTCGAAGCGGCCCTCCAGGTCCAGGATGGTGAAGGGGGCGCGCACGAGCTGCTGGTGCAGCTTGTTGGGGAAGTAGTCCTCCAGGGTGCGGCCGTTGAGGGTCCACTGGCCCGTGCCAGGCACGAGGCGGACGCGGGCGACGGCCTCCTTGCGGCGGCCCAGGCCGGCCCCGGGGGCAGTGATGGACTGGCCGCGGCCCTCGCCGGAGCCATCGGTCTCGGTGGTGTAGCTGGAGGGGTAGCTCTCCTCATCCAGCGCGTCAATGTCGACAGTGGTCTCAGCCACGATATGTCCTTTGCTTGTCGCGAGGTGCCGAGCGCGGTGCGCTTACTGGGCGACCTGGGTGATCTCGAAGGTCTGCGGGTTCTGCGAGGCGTGCGGGTGCTCGGCCCCGGTGTAGACCCGGAGCTTCTTGAGCTGGGCACGGCCGAGCTTGGTGTGGGGCACCATGCCCTTGACCGCCTTCTCCACGGCGCGCTCGGGGCGGGTGGCCAGCAGCTCGCGGTAGGAGATGGACCGCAGGCCACCGGGGTAGCCGGAGTGGCGGTAGGCCATCTTCTTGTCGGCCTTGCCGTTGGTCAGGGCGACCTTGTCGGCGTTGATGATGATGACGTAGTCGCCGCAGTCCTCGTTGGGGGCGAACTGGGGCTTGTGCTTCCCACGGAGCAGGGTCGCGGCCTGGGCCGCGAGACGGCCGAGGACGACGTCGGTGGCGTCGATGACGTACCAGTTCTTCTCGACGTCGCCGGGCTTCGGTGTATACGTGCGCACGGGCGTTGCCTTCGTTTCTCTTGGCGAGTGGACACGCCGAATCGCGTGAAGCTGCGCGGATCGGCGAGACCACCATGGTCAGGTGAGCGGTCGGAGCACAGGCGAACCGGGGCGAGTGGGACGGCACCGCGGACGCTTTCACGTGCTGCACGACAGTGGCACCCTACCGGCAGGCGCCAAGAGGGGTCAAAGGATCGGCCCCATCAGGCGCCGTGAGTCCCACCACGCCGCCGGGGCGCCCCCGTCCCGAAGGGCGGGCGTGTCGGCGCGGCCGTGTCGCGGCCGCAGCGGTGCTCCGTCGTCGTCTTCCGACGGCTCTGCCCACGACCCCGGCGACGGCGGCGCCTCAGCACTCCAGGCGCCGCACCACCCGGGCCCGCTGCGCCTGGGCCGCCAGCTCCTCGGGCTGCGGGTAGGTCACTGCCTCCAGGGTCAGACCGTGCGGCGGGGCCACCGGGGCGGAGGCCTGCCGCGAGCGCGCCGCCAGCAGCTCGGCCGGCCAGGACGGCGGACGGCGCCCCTGCCCCACGGCCAGGCCCGCCCCCACCAGCGAGCGCACCATGGAGTGGCAGAAGGCGTCGGCGGCCACCTCCAGGGTGACCAGCCCGCCGTCGGGCCCACCCTCGAGCGCCCGCCGCCAGCGCAGCGCGGTCAGGGTGCGGATGGTGGTGGCCCCCTGGCGGGGCTTGCAGTAGGACAGGAAGTCGTGCTCCCCCAGCAGGGGGGCGCAGGCGGCGTCCATGGCCTCGACGTCCAGACTCTCGGGCAGCCACAGGACGTGGCCGCGGCGGCGCGGGTCGCGGGGGGAGGCGGCGTCGGCGACGCGGTAGATGTAGCGCCGCTGGAGGGCCGAGAAGCGGGCGTCGAAGTCGGGGCTGACCCGGCGGGCCCGGTGGACAACGACGTCGCTGGCGCCACGAGGCAGGCTGAGCCCGACCGAGCGGGACCACTGCTGGGACTCGCGGGCCAGGACCCCGGCCAGGCGGGTGACGAGCGCCTCGCCGGGCGGGCGCTGGGAGCGGCCCGGCAGGAGCCGCCAGGCCTCGGCGGTCACGTCGAGGTGGGCGACCTGGGCGGCGGCATGCACGCCGGCGTCGGTGCGCCCGGCGACGGTCAGCCGCACCGGGGTGCGCAGCACGGTGGTCAGGGCATTGGTGAGCACGCCCTCGACCGTGCGCAGCCCGGGCTGGGCGGCCCAGCCGTTGAAGCCCCCGCCGTCGTAGGCCAGATCGAGGCGGATGCGGACCGCCCCACCGCCCGCGACACTGCCCGCGCCGTCGTCCTCGGGCCCCCCGGCGACGCCGCCCGCCTCGCCTGCACCGGCCTCCTCATCGACCCGCCCCGCCCCGACGGCGCGGCCTGCCCGGTCTGCCGGGTCTGCCCGGCCTGCATCGTCTGCTCGGCCCGCCCGATCTGCCTCTGCCATGCGCCTATCTCACCATGCCTGCCACCATGTCCCTCCGATCCCACCGTGCCTCACCGCGCCACGCCGGGCCCCGGAGGCGGTAGCGTCAGCCCCGTGACCTCTCCAACAACACTCTCGGTGGACTGCGGGGGCGGCGGCATCAAGGCCTCCGTCCTGGACTCCGAGGGCGCGATCATCTCGCGGGCGGTGCGCACCCCCACGCCCTACCCCCTGCCGCCCACCACCCTGGTCGAGACCATCGCCTCCCTGGCCGAGCAGCTGCCCGCCGCCGACCGCA
The DNA here is from genome assembly GCF_019974135.1 of Actinomyces capricornis. Taxonomy (NCBI): domain Bacteria; kingdom Bacillati; phylum Actinomycetota; class Actinomycetes; order Actinomycetales; family Actinomycetaceae; genus Actinomyces; species Actinomyces capricornis. Next base: position 2,085,160 of record NZ_AP025017.1, on the reverse strand, counting down.
TCACCGTGGGCATGCCGGGGATGCTGCGCCACGGGGTGGTCGTGGCCACCCCGCACTACATCACCCGCGATGGCCCGCGCTCCAAGGTGCTGCCCGAGCTGGTGGAGGCCTGGGCCCGCTTCGACATGGGACGGGCCGTCAGCCAGGCCCTGGGCGCCCCCGCCCTGGTCCTCAACGACGCCGAGGTCGCGGGCGCCGGGGTGGTCACCGGGCACGGGCTGGAGATGATCGTCACCCTGGGCACGGGGCTGGGCAACGCCGTGTTCGACAACGGCGTGCTGGCCCCCCATGTGGAGGTCTCGCAGGGCCCGGTGCGCTGGGGGCTGACCTACGACGACTACATCGGGGAGCATGAGCGGCTGCGGCTCGGTGACGCCCACTGGTCCCGGCGGGTGCGCCGCGTCGTCGACGCCCTGCGACCCATGTACCTGTGGGACCGCCTCTACCTGGGCGGGGGCAACTCGCGGCGCATCACCGCCAACCAGCTGTCCAAGATCGGCGAGGACGTCGTGGTGGTCCCCAATGAGGCCGGCATGACCGGGGGCGCTCGCTGCTGGGCCATGGCCCGCCCCTGAGCCCGCCCCTGCCCCGGACCGCCGTCCGGTCCCGCCGTCTCGGGGCGCCGCCGCGTCGTCCTGCCTCGACTCATCGCTGTCACATGCGGTCGATAGGGTCTGGCTGTTCCGGCTATTGACGTCTTGTCGACCCTACCCCCTGCCCGTACAGTTTCCCCACCAGCCGACGGGATACGTTCCCATCAACCCCGAGGAGGCGCCGTGCGCATTGGAGTCCCCTGCGAGCGACCGGACAGGCCCCTGGTCTCCGCCACCCCGCAGACCGCCGAGAGGCTCTCGCGCCTGGGCCATGAGGTCCTGGTCGAGCGCGGTGCGGGCCTGAGAGCCAGCGCCCCCGATGAGGCCTATGAGGAGGCCGGCGCCCGCCTGGCCGAGCGGGCCGAGGTCTGGGGCTGCGACATCGTGCTGAGCACCGGCACTCCCAGCGCCGAGGAGCTGGACCTCATGAGCCGGGGCGCCATGGTCGTCGGCCGGTTGGATCCCGCCCGCCATCCCGAGCTGCTGGAGTCCCTGCGCGAGCGGGGCCTGACGGGCGTGGCGCTCGACGCCGTCCCGCGGATCTCGCGCGCCCAGGCCATGGACGTGCTCTCCTCCCAGGCCAACCTGGCCGGGTACCGGGCCGTCATCGAGGCCGCGGCGCACTTCGGGCGTCTGTTCAGCGGCCAGGTCACCGCCGCCGGCAAGTTCCCCCCGGCGCAGGCCTACGTCATCGGCGCCGGGGTCGCCGGGCTCTCAGCCATCGGCACCGCCCACTCCCTGGGCGCCATCGTGCGCGGCAGCGACGTGCGCCCCGAGGTGGCCGACCAGGTGCGCTCCATGGGGGCCCAGTTCGTGCCGCTGCCCGGCGCCCAGGAGGTCTCCACCGACGGCTACGCCAAGGAGCTGGGCAGCGATCAGGAGGCGGCGGCCCGCGCCCTGTACGCCCAGCAGGCGGCCCAGGCCGACATCGTCATCACCACCGCCTCCATCCCCGGCCGCCAGGCGCCCCTGCTGCTGGAGCGCGCCGCCATCGAGGCGATGCGCCCGGGCTCGGTGATCGTGGACATGGCGGCCGCCAATGGCGGCAACACCGAGCTGACCGTGCCCGGCGAGGTGGTGCGCACCCCCGGCGGGGTGACCATCGTGGGGCTCCTGGACCTGGCGGGGCGCCTGCCCGCCCAGGCCTCCCAGCTCTACGGGCAGAACATCGTCAACCTGCTGGCGCTGATGACGCCCGGGAAGGACGGCGTCCTCGCCCTGGACCTGGATGACGAGATCCTGCGCTCGGTGACGGTGGTCCACGACGGCTCGGTGCTGTGGCCCCCGCCGCCCATCAGCGTCTCGGCCGCGCCGTCGGCGCCCACGGGCCCCTCCCCCGAGGAGCTGCAGCAGGCCCGGGAGCAGGAGGCCGCCCAGCAGGCCCTCAGCCGACGGCGCCGCACCGCGGGCCTGGCCCTGGTGGCTGCCCTGGCGGCAGTCCTGGTGCTGGTGACGCCGGCGGCGGCCGCCAGCCACTACGTGGTCCTAACCCTGGCGGTCATCCTGGGCTTCCACGTCATCTCCAATGTCACCCCCGCCCTGCACACCCCGCTGATGTCGGTGACCAATGCGATCTCCGGGATCATCCTGGTGGGCGCGATCTCCCAGGTGGGCAGCGCCAACCCGCTCATCAGCGCCGTCAGCTTCGTGGCCATCGTGCTGGCCACGGTCAATGTCTTCGGCGGCTTCGCGGTCACCCACCGCATGCTCACCATGTTCAGGAAGGACTGAGACGATGCCTGCCACGCTCACCGCACTCGCAGGGCCCGCCTGGGCGCAGGCCGTGCCCGCCACGTCCCTGCCCGCTGCCGCCCTGCCCGCTCTGCCCTCGCCGGTGGCCCTGGCCTATATCGCGGCGGCGATCCTGTTCATCCTGGCCGCCGCGGGGCTCTCGCGCCATGAGACCTCCGCGGCGGGGAACATCGCCGGGGCGGTCGGCATGGGGGTGGCGGTCGCGGCGGCCATCGGCATGGCCCTGACCTCCGATCCCGGTCAGGGGGTGGTGGTCACCGCTGTGCTCATCGCCCTGGCGCTGGGCCTGGGGGCCGTGATCGGCATGACTTTGGCCAGGCGCGTGGCCATGACGGGCATGCCCCAGCTCATCGCCGTGCTCAACGGCCTCGTGGGCCTGGCCGCCGTCATCGTGGGGCTGAACTCCTACGCCTCCCCCGAGCCGGCCGCTGAGGCCCTGGGGGTCTTCCACCTGGGCGAGGTCTACCTGGGGGTGCTCGTGGGGGCGGTGACCTTCACCGGCTCGATCCTGGCGGCCCTCAAGCTCGCCGGGCGGGTACCGGGCCGGCCCATCACCCTGCCGGGACGCAACCTGCTCAACCTGGTGGCGCTCCTGGTCTGCCTGGCGCTGCTGGTGGCCTTCCTGCTGCTGCCCGAGGGCTCCCCGGCCGCCTGGGCCTGCCTGGCGGCCATGACGATCATCGCGCTCCTGCTGGGGATCCACCTGGTGGTGGCGATCGGCGGTGGGGACATGCCTGTGGTGGTCTCGATCATGAACTCCTACTCGGGATGGGCCTCGGCCCTGACCGGGTTCACCATCAACAACGACCTGCTCATCATCACCGGGGCCCTGGTGGGCTCCTCGGGCGCCTACCTGTCCTACCTCATGTGCCAGGCGATGAACCGCTCCTTCGCCTCGGTGATCCTGGGCGGCTTCGGCACCGAGGGCTCCTCGGCGCCCGCCGGTGGTCAGGACGGCCCGATCGACGAGGTCGACGCCGCCTCCGTGGCCCACCTGCTGCAGAGCGCCCGGCGCGTGGTCATCACCCCCGGCTACGGCATGGCGGTGGCCCAGGCCCAGTACCCGGTGGCCACGCTCACCGAGATGCTGCAGGCCGAGGGCGTGGAGGTGACCTTCGGCATCCACCCGGTGGCCGGCCGCCTGCCCGGGCACATGAATGTGCTGCTGGCCGAGGCCAAGGTCCCCTACGACGTCGTCCTGGAGATGGATGAGGTCAATGACGACTTCGGGGAGGTGGACGTCGTGCTCATCATCGGGGCCAATGACACGGTCAACCCTGCAGCCGAGGAGCCGGACTCCCCGATCGCGGGCATGCCGGTGCTGCGCGTGTGGGAGGCCCGCCGCGTGGTGGTCTTCAAGCGCTCGATGGCCGCGGGCTACGCGGGGGTGCAGAACCCCCTGTTCTTCCGGGAGAACACCTCGATGCTCTTCGGGGACGCCAAGGAGACGGTCGAGGCCATCATCCGGGCCCTGGAGTAGGCGGGACGGGCCCGTCAGAGCCGCCGGAGCCGCCGGAGCTGGAATGCGAGTGAGGGGTGCAGATTGCGAGTGCGGGGTACTCGCTTTCTGTACCCCGCACTCGCTTTCTGCGTCCGGGCCTGAGGCCACGGTGCTGCGGCCCGCAGGAGGGGATCGGGAGTTCCCGGCTCGGATGAGCACCGTGAGAACTGCGTCGCCCCTGGCATAATGCGGAGTGCTCCCTGTCCCAACGTCGTGAGGCCTGGACCATGACGCTCCCCAATGTCACCAGTGCTGTTCTCGCATGGTTGAAGGGCATTCCCACCCCTTGGTGGGTGACCGCCGTCATCGCCTTCATCGTGGGCTTCTTCTTCGTCGTGAACTGGTGGTCCGGGACGAAACCGTGGGACGTCGTGCGCTGGTTATGGCGCTGGGGGCGCAGGGGCTGGAAAGCCGCGCAGCAGCGGAAACGCCAACAGCAGCTCCCGAAGGTCGGTCTACCCCCCGTTGTGAACATCCCCGAGGCGTCCGCACGGCTGACCCTCGACGCCGTCCAACATCATGCGCAGGGCGCCGCCGGCCTGAGCGTGACTCGCCTCCTGGGAGCGGCCTCCAGCCCCGTCCCCTTCCTGGACCGTGCCGGGATACTGGCGGACCTGGAGGCGTGGGCGGTGAGTGATGAGCCCTTCGCCCTGTGCGTCCTGGGCGGCGATGGCGGCTCCGGGAAGACCCGCCTGGGTGTGGAGCTGTGCCGCCGTCTCAGTGCCGCCGGAGCGAGGCGGTGGCGCAGGTCGAGGTCGCAGTGGAGAACAGGGTTCCTGCGCGGCATCGAGGGTCTGGAGCCAGGTGGGGCGCACAGCGGGTCGGATACACGCTCGCTGCTCCTGGTCGTGGACTACGCCGAGACCCGCTCCGACATTGTTGGCCGCGTCATCAATCTGGCTCTCACAGCCGCCAGGGACGCCTCCCGACGGCGGATCCGGGTGCTGTTCCTCGTGCGACGGCCCGCACCATTGCCCGCATCCCGGAAGGGGGCGGATCCATGGGTGGATTCCCTGCGCCCGCAGGGCTCCGAGGCCGAGGGAATCAACCGGCTGCTCGATGAAGCGATGAGCATGGTCCTCAACGAGCAGGAGCTCTCTGAGGAGGATCGCCAGAGGCTCTTCGACAGTGCCGTGGCAGTCTTCCATGAGGCCGGAGCAGTCCCGAGTCGGTCGGAGAATCTGTCGCGCACGTCCTACTCCCAGCCTCTGCCCGTCATCGCCACGGCCTTCCTCAGTGCGACGCGGAGCACCGGACTCCCCCCGGCCTCCGAGGAGGATGTCTTCGATGGGCTGCTGGCGCATGAGGAGCGCTACTGGGAGCTGCACTGGCCCGATGCTCGGGATTTCGATCGAGCCCTGGCCCGCCAGGTGGCCGCCCTGGCCACGCTCGCCGAGATCGAGGATGAGGATGACGCGGTGGCGCTCCTCGGGCTCCTACCAGCCGCGGAGAATCTGGATCACAACGAGTTGACGTCACTCGCCGGCTGGTTGAGGGAGTGCTACCCGCCACCGCTCCAGAGTCCGGGAGCAGAGGAGGCATGGTGCGGGCACCTGGAGCCTGACCGTCTGGGAGAGCGCCTCATCACCTCGGAGATTGGGAATCTGGAGACGGCACTTCCTTCTCTCCTGGCCCCCGCGCGCGTGGGCACCGGTGCCCTGCGGACCTGGACCGTGCTCGAACGCGCCGCGGACGACCCCCGGGTAAGGGAGCTCGTCGGCTCCGCGCTCAATGACGTCCTGGAGGAACTGACGCAGACCGTCGAGAATGCTGCGATGACATCACGGAGCACGGATCTGCCAAACTCCCTGGCGGCTCTGCTGCTCAAGACGTCAACGAGCCTCAGTACCGAGTCCGCGCATCAAGCAGTGAGCAAACTAAGTCAGGGAGGCTACCTGATCACTCCCTTGGGACTAATTCTCGCGCGACGTGCCAGCGATGTCGAGGTCCAGGAGAGCGATCCAGAGCATAAACGTTCCGATTACGCCGTTCGCCTCCTGACACTGAGTTGGTGGAAATACAAGGTCGGGGATCTCCAAGCAGCACTGGATAGCGCCCAGCGAGCCTCCGACATCAACCGCGATCTGGCACGCACCAACCCCGACACCCACACCCCGAACCTCGCTGATTCCCTGAAGACTCTCGCCAAGTTTTTAGGCGAATCCGGCCACCTCTCCCCGGCCATCACGACAGCTCAGGAAACAGTCGACCTATACCGCAAGCTAACCCAGGGAAACTCCGTCCTCCATCATCCCGACCTCGCCAATTCCCTGAACACTCTCGCCATCCTCCAAGCCCAGAACATTCAAAACCGGTTCGATCTAGACATCGCTCTCGATAACATGCAGCTGGCCGTTAGTCTCTACGAGGGCCTAGCACAGACCAATCCCACCACCTATACCCCTTACCTCGCCACAGCCCTGACGAATTTCGCCAGTCTCCTAGCGAGAACTGGGGAAAATCAGATCGCTCTGGATATTGCCCGGCAAGCCGTCGACGCCTACCGCGACCTGGCCCAGGACAACCCCGCCGCCCATACCCCGGACCTGGCCATGGCCCTGGACAACCTCGCCAACCACCTAGTCAGCAACGGGGAGCTACAGGCTGCTCTGGAGACCGTCCACGAAGCAGTAACCCTCCGCCGCGAGCTGGCCCAGGCTGAGCCACGGGCATTCGGGAAGCTATACCTCGCCTCCCTGAGCCTCTATGCCGACCTGCTCGAAGCCGCTGGGCACGCGGTGGAGGCCGCAGCCGTTCGTCAGGAGCGCGAGGCCTTCCGCGCCCGCCTGGAAGAACTCGAGGAGGACTGACCCTCCCCCGGACCCCACCAGCGCCGGAATGCGAGTGCGGGGTACAGAAAGCGAGTACCCCGCACTCGCATTCTGCATCCGGTACTCGCTTTGTGACACGGCCCCTCCTGGGAGAAGCCGAAGATGTGCCACGGGTCAAGAAGAAAGGGAGGGCCCCATCCACAGTGGATGGGGCCCTCCCGCAATCAGCTCAGCGGCCAGAGAGCAAACAGCCTGAGAGGATCAGATCCGGCTCACTTCTCGACCTTCTGGGCGGCGGCGCCACCGGCGGGGGCGAAGCCCGCGGCCTCGGCCTCCTCGGCGCTGGCGAACCAGACCTCGGCCACCGTGGCGTCGTACCAGCGCGAACCCGGCACGTGGTACTTCATGGAGTCCTCATTGCCCTTGACCTGGTGGTCGGCATCCGGAGCCTCCGTGGCGCCCTCGGCCAGGCGCACTGCGCCGGCGTACTCCGCCTTCTCCCCCGCGGCCTCCGCAGCTGGCGCCTCAGCCTTCTCAGCCTCGGCCGCCTCCGCCTTCGCGGACTCCTCCGCCTTCTCCTCGACCTTCTCGGCCTCGGCGGGCTCCTCAGCCACGGCCTTCTCGGCGGCGCGCTTGGCGGTCGCCACCGCATCCTCGACGATCTCCTTCTTGGCCACGGGCTCCAGGACCAGGGAGATCACCGCCATGGGGGCGTTGTCGCCCTTGCGGGGCATGGTCTTGATGATGCGGGTGTAGCCGCCATCGCGACCCTCGAACTGGGGGGCCAGGACCTCGAAGAGGCGGTAGACGGCGAACTTGTCCGTCACCTTCTTCATCACGGTGCGGCGGGCGTGCAGGTCGCCGCGCTTGCCCTTGGTGATGAGCTTCTCCACGTAGGGGCGCAGGCGGCGGGCCCGGGCCTCAGTGGTGGTGATGGACTCGTGGATGATGAGCTGAGTGGCCAGGTTGGCCAGCATGTGGCGCTCGTGCTGGGCGCTGCCGCCCAGGCGGGGACCCTTGGTGGGGCGAGGCATGGTTGTCTCCTAGATGAATGACGAGCCGGCTCAGGCCTGGGGCTCGTCGCTGAACGTGGGGTTGGCGTAGTCGTCCTCCGAGACGTAGTCGACCGGGGAGCCCTTGAGGGACAGACCCAGCTCGGCCAGCTTCTCCTTGATCTCGGAGATCGACTTGGCGCCGAAGTTGCGGATGTCGAGCAGGTCCGCCTCACTGCGGCCGACCAGCTCGCCCACCGTGTGGATGCCCTCGCGCTTGAGCGCATTGGAGGAGCGCGCCTGGAGGTCGAGCTCGTCGATCATGAGGGCCAGGTCCTGCTGGAAGGCCTCATCCACCGGCGAGGGGCCGACCTCGATGCCCTCGGCCTCGACGTTGAGCTCACGGGCCAGCCCGAAGAGCTCGACCAGGGTCTTGCCGGCGGAGGCCAGCGCGTCGCGCGGGGTGATGGAGACCTTCGTCTCGACGTCCACGATGAGGCGGTCGAAGTCCGTGCGCTGCTCCACACGAGTGGCCTCGACGGAGTAGGAGACCTTCTTGACCGGCGAGTAGATCGAGTCCACGGGGATCCGGGAGATCTCCGCATTGGGGTCCTTGTTCTGGTTGGCCGACACGTAGCCGCGTCCACGCTCGACCGTCAGCTCGATCTCCAGCTTGCCCTTCTCATTGAGGGTGGCGATGACCAGCTCGGGATTGTGGATCTCCACGCCGGCCGGCGGGGTGATGTCCCCGGCCAGCACCTCGCCCGGGCCCGACTTGCGCAGGTACATGACCACCGGCTCGTCGTTCTCCGAGGACAGGACGATCTCCTTGATGTTGAGGATGATCTGGGAGACATCCTCCTTGACCCCGGCAATGGTGCGGAACTCGTGGGGCACCCCGTCGATGCGCACGCTGGTGACGGCCGCCCCCGGGATGGAGGACAGCAGCGTACGGCGCAGGGAGTTGCCCAGCGTGTAGCCGAATCCGGGCTCGAGGGGCTCGAGCACGAACCGCGAGCGGCGGTCCTCCTCGATGACCTCCTCGGTGAGCGTGGGTCGCTGTGCAATGAGCACGTGGTTTCCTTTCGTCGCGGCGCCCGCTATATGACGCCGGTCCTGATATGGGGCGGCCGGTGCTCTCCCGGCACCGCCCCGGCCTCACCTCGACGGCGGGGCATGGGCGGGGACGACGGCGCAGCACCGGGCCGCGCCGTCGTCCCCCGTGGTCTCAGACGCGGCGGCGCTTGGGCGGGCGGCAGCCGTTGTAGGCCTGGGGGGTGACGTCCGTGATCGGGCCGATCTCCAGGCCGGCGGCCTGCAGGGAGCGGATCGCGGTCTCGCGGCCGGGGCCGGGGCCCTTGACGAAGACGTCGACCTTCTTCATGCCGTGCTCCTGGGCGCGCCGGGCGGCGGCCTCGGCGGCAAGCTGGGCGGCGTAGGGCGTGGACTTGCGCGAGCCCTTGAAGCCGACCTGGCCGGAGGAGCACCAGGCGATGACCGCACCGGAGGGGTCGGTCAGGGACACGATGGTGTTGTTGAAGGTGGACTTGATGTAGGCGTGACCGTGGGTGACGTTCTTACGGTCCTTGCGGCGCATCTTGCGCGCTGCGGCGCGGGTCTTGGGAGGCATGCTTCCTTCTTCTGCGATGAGGTCGTCGGTCCGGGGCGGGGCCCGGATTCCTGCTGCTTACTTGGCCTTCTTCTTGCCGGCCACGGTGCGCTTGGGGCCCTTGCGGGTGCGCGCGTTGGTCTTGGTGCGCTGGCCGTGCACCGGCAGGTGGCGGCGGTGGCGCAGACCCTGGTAGCAGCCGATCTCGATCTTGCGGCGGATGTCGGCCTGGACCTCACGGCGCAGATCACCCTCGACCTGGTAGTTGGCGTCGATGTGGGTGCGCAGGGCGACGAGCTCGTCCTCGCTCAGGTCCTTGACGCGGGTGTCGGGGTTGACGCCCGTCGCCTTGAGGGTCTCATCGGCGCGGGTGCGCCCGATCCCGAAGATGTAGGTGAGTGCGATCTCCACTCGCTTCTCGCGAGGCAGGTCGACACCGGAAATGCGTGCCACTGTGTGGTTCTCCTGATGTGCTCCCGGAGGTCGTCACCCACCTCCTCCGCCCTGGGGCGGCCCCGGCCTCCGAGAACCGGGGGTTGCGGTCCGGCCTGCCGCTGCTGCGCCGGGCGGGCCCGCTGGGATGGGTGCTGGTGGTGGCCGCCGTGGGCGGCCCTCAGCGCTGGGCCTCAGCCCTGGCGCTGCTTGTGCCGTGGGTTCTCGCAGATGACCATGACACGGCCGTGGCGACGAATCACCTTGCAGTTGTCACAGATCTTCTTGACGCTCGGCTTGACCTTCATGATGTTCCTCCACCGACTGCGGTCAGTCGGCTTCTCACTTGTACCGGTAGACGATGCGGCCGCGGGACAGGTCGTAGGGGCTGAGCTCCACGACCACGCGGTCCTCGGGGAGGATGCGGATGTAGTGCTGCCGCATCTTGCCGGAGATGTGCGCGAGCACGACGTGCCCGTTGCTCAGCTCCACCCGGAACATCGCGTTCGGAAGGGCCTCGACGACCGATCCCTCGACCTCGATGACGCCGTCCTTCTTAGCCATGTTCCTCCATCGGTGCTCTCTCGCTCGAGTTCGTCCGGGCGACGACGCCGCCCGGAGGGACGCCCCCGCCGCGCCGCCCGGGCACAGGGCCTGATGGGCGTGCGGAATCGGCGGAGGAGTGTCCGGCTGCCAACTCTACGACAGGACCGCGCCCCACCACTATGCGAGATCCGCCATCGTGCCGGTGTTTCCGGCCACATGCGGCGCGCCCCGCGGATCGGGCGAGCGGGGCTACAGGTGCACCTCCGACTCGGGGTGGAGCTCCTGGCGGGGGAAGGGCCCGTACTGGCCCCACGGCACGGTGGAGGTGGCGTGGAAGCGGGTGCCGGCGGCGGCCAGGCGGGGTCCGTGGGCGGCGCAGCGGGCCAGGAAGTCCTCCAGGGACCGGCCGGGCGCCGCCGCGTCCTGGCCGCCGGCCGCGGGGAAGGGCTCGATGCACCAGCCGACCTCGGCCAGGGCCAGCAGGCGGGGGAAGAGGAGCCACTCGGCGTCTTGGCGGCTGCGCACGGTCTCACCCCACAGGGTGGCCTCGACGCCGTCGATCGCCTCGGCCCCCACGCCCTCCAGGATGCGGGCCGGGTCCCAGGAGCGCGCCTGGGGTACCTCCAGACTGCCCGCCCAGGTCAGGCCCAGGGGGCTGGAGGGGTCGTACTTGAGGTCGACGTAGGCGTGGGTCACCGGCGACATCACCAGTCGGGAGCCCTGGCCGACCGCCTGGCGCAGGGCCCGGGCCACCTGCGGCTCGGGGTTCCACACCTGGAGGATCCCACGCGGCCCGGCACTGACCGCCTCATTCCATCCCATGGGCTCACGCCCCAGCTCGCGGACCATCTCCTGGGCCGCGGCCAGGAGGCCGGCGTAGGGGGAGCCCTCCTGGGCACCGTAGCGGTGGGCCATGGCGTAGGGCTCATCGCCGCCGAGGTGGATGGTGCGCCCGTGGGGGTCGAGCCCGGCGACCTGCGTCAGAACATGGCGCAGGAAGACGAGGGTGGCCGGGGAGTGCGGATCAAGGTAGCTCCGGCCGACCTCGGTGGAGCCGTCGGCGGGCGCCGTGGGCGCCTGGGGCGTGCCCGCATAGGACGATCCGGGCGTGCACAGCTCGGGGATGGCGTGCAGAGCGGCGCCGGCATGCCCGGGCAGGTCGATCTCGGGGATGACCTCCACATGCCGTGAGCGGCAGAAGTCCAGGATCCTGCGATAGTCCTCCCGGGTGTAGAACCCACCCACGCCCGGGCGCTGCCCGTAGCCCTCGGCGCTGACGGCGGTGCGCCCCGAGACGGCGGTCAGCCGGGTGTAGTCGATGGTGTCGCCCTCGGCGCGCCCCTCGTTGGTGATCTCCAGGCGCCAGCCCTGGTCGTCCACGAGGTGGAGGTGCAGGACGTTGATCTTGTAGCGCCCGGCCGCCTCGACGATGGCGCAGACGTCCTCCACACCCAGGAAGGAGCGGGCGACGTCGAGCATGAGACCGCGGTGGCCGAAGCGGGGCGCGTCCTCAATGGACAGCGGGGGGATCCGGGCCAGGACGCCCGCCTCGCCCGGTGCCTCATCCACTGCCCTGCCGTCCTGCGCGCCGGTGGGCGGGCAGGCCGCCCAGGTGGCGCCGTCGGCGGCCATGACGCGGCGCGGCAGCAGCTGGAGGAGGGTGCGCACCCCCTGCAGGACGCCGCTGGGCGAAGCGCCCCGCAGCTCCAGGCCGTCCGCCCGAGCGCTCAGGGCATAGGCCTCGGGGCCCCCGGGGATCTGCTCATCGAGGTCCAGGCGCAGGGCGGGCAGGGCATCGCCGGTGGGCTCGCCCCCGGCCTGAAGGGGCGGGCCGGGCTCAGGCTCGGGCTGGTCGTGCTCGACCCGACCGCACCATCCCAGGCCGTTGCGCAGCAGCTCGGCGAGCTGCTCTGCCTCCTGGGCGCAGGCGGCCTGGCAGCGCAGCGGCGTGATGGGGGTCAGGAGGAAGGGGGCGCCGCTGGTGTGCTCCAGGCGGCTGGGGGCGGGCAGGAGGGGGAGGGAGGAGTCGCCGTTGACGTTCATGGCCACAGACTACCGCCCCTGCGCGGTCATGATCGCTCGACGCCGTCCGCGCGCTCAATCGCGCATTGTCACCGGGGCCAGGCCGTAGGGCTCCAGGCCCTGGGCGCCGCCGTCGGCCGCGGTGAGCACCCACACTCCCCCGGGCATGATCGCCACGGTGTGCTCCCACTGGGCCGCCCGCGAGCCGTCGCAGGTCACCACCGTCCACCCGTCGTCGAGCTCGCGCACCCGGGGGCTGCCGGCGGTGAGCATCGGCTCGATGGCCAGGACCATGCCGGGGCGCAGGCGCGGGCCCCGGCCCCGCACCGAGTAGTTGAGGACGTCGGGGGGCATGTGCATGCGGGTGCCGATGCCGTGGCCCACGTACTCCTGGAGGATGCCCAGCTCATAGCCCCGGGTGGCGGCGACCTGGGCCACGGTCTCCTCCACGGCGTCGCCCACGGCGTTGAGCCGCAGCTGGCGCGCACCGCCCTCCCCCGCGGCCGCGCGGGCCAGGGCGGCGATGGCCTCCCACAGGCAGCGCTGCGTGGTGGCATCCAGGATCCGGTCGGAGTCATTGCGGTAGGTGCCGCCCACCACCGTGGTGAAGGCGGCGTCCCCGTGCCACTGGGTGCCCCGCTCGTCGGTGATGTAGGCGCCGCAGTCGAAGGTCACCAGGTCCCCGGCCTCCAGGACGCGCGGCCCCGGGATGCCGTGGACCGCCTCCTCATTGACCGAGATGCACACGGTGGCCGGGAAGCCGTGGTAGCCCAGGAAGTTGGAGCGGGCACCGGCCCGCTCGATGACGCCGGCCGAGACGGCGTCGAGCTCGGCGGTGGTGATGCCGGGGCGCACCGCCTGACGCAGGGCCGCATGGATTTCGGCGACGACGAGCCCGGCCCGGCGCATGTGGCGCACCTGGTCGGGGGTCTTGATCTCGATCTGCTCGCGGCGCGGCACGGCGGCCTCCTTCGCGGCCCGGCCGGGCCGCAGCGTCGGTGGTGGGCGGCTCAGGCGATGCCGCGGGCGGCCAGGGCCTCCATGAGGCGCTCGGTGACCTCGTCGATCTGCCCCATGCCGTCCACGCGCACCAGCAGGCCGCGCTGGGAGTAGTGGGCGACCAGCGGCTCGGTGGACTCGGTGTAGACCTCCAGGCGACGGCGGATGACCGGCTCGGTGTCGTCGGCGCGGTCCTGCTCGTCCGCCCGCTTGAGCAGGCGGGCCACGACGGCCTCGGCGTCGACGGTGATCTCGACCACCGCGTCGAGGGACAGCCCGTCGCGGGCCAGGACGGCGTCCAGCTCATCGACCTGGTTCTGGGTGCGGGGGTAGCCGTCCAGGAGGAAGCCCTGGCGGCAGTCGGGCCGGCTCAGGCGCTCGGCGACCATGGCGTTGGTGATGGAGTCCGGGACGTACTCGCCGCGGTCCATGTACTGCGCGGCCTGGGCCCCCAGCTCGGTGCCGCGGGCCGCGTGGGAGCGGAAGATGTCGCCGGTGGAGATGGCGGGGATGGACAGGCGCTCGGCGATGCGGGCGGCCTGGGTGCCCTTGCCCGCCCCGGGAGCACCCAGGAGGACCATCCGTGCACTCATGAGAGGAACCCTTCATAGTGGCGCTGCTGGAGCTGGGAGTTGATCTCCTTGACGGTCTGGAGACCCACGCCCACCATGATAAGGATGGTGGTGCCGCCGAAGGGCAGGGATTGCGACAGGCCCAGCCAGATGACCGCCAGGGTCGGCACGAGGGCCAGGACCACCAGGTAGATGGAGCCCACCGAGGTCACGCGGTTGATGACGTAGGTCAGGTAGCGCACGGTCGGCTCGCCGGCGCGGATGCCGGGGATGAAGCCGCCGTAGCGCTTCATGTTGTCCGCGATCTCCTCGGGGTTGAAGGTGATGGCGGTGTAGAAGAAGGCGAAGAACAGGATGAGCAGCGCGTAGGCGGTGAGGTAGACCGGGTGGGTCTGCTGCAGGCGGCTGTTGATCCACTGCACCCAGCCCGAGGAGGGGTCGCCGAACTGGGAGATGAGCAGGGGCATGGCCAGGATGGAGGAGGCGAAGATGACCGGGATGACGCCGGCGGTGTTGATCTTGACCGGGATGTAGGTGGTCGAGCCGCCGTACTGGCGCCGCCCCACCATGCGCTTGGCGTACTGCACGGGGATGCGCCGCTGGGCCTGCTCCACGAAGATGACGGCCGCGGTGGCCACCAGGACGACGGCGATGACGATGAGGAACTTGCCCACGCCGCCCGAGCCGGTGGCGATGGAGATCATGTTGGCCGGGAACTGGGCGACGATCGAGGTGAAGATCAGCAGGGACATGCCGTTGCCGATGCCGCGCTCGGTGATGAGCTCGCCCAGCCACATGATGAGGCCGGTCCCGGCGGTCAGGGTGATGATCATCAGGCCCAGGGTCAGCGGCGAGTCATCCGGGATGACCGGCACGGTGCAGCCGGGGAAGAGCTGGTCGGCGGCCGCGGTGGCCACGATGGTGGAGGACTGCAGCAGGCCCAGGCCGATGGTCAGGTAGCGGGTGTACTCGGTGAGCTTGGCGGTGCCCGACTGGCCCTCCTTGTGCAGCTCCTCGAAGCGGGGCACGACCACGCGCAGGAGCTGGATGATGATGGAGGCGGTGATGTAGGGCATGATGCCCAGGGCGAAGACGCTGAGCTGGAGCAGGGCACCACCGGAGAAGATATTGATCAGGCCGAGCAGCCCCTGGCCCTCGGCCTGCCCCACGCAGATCTGGGCGTTGGCGACATCGACGCCGGGGCTGGGGACCACCGATCCGAGGCGGAAGAGGGCCATGATCCCCAGGGTGAAGAGGAGCTTGGCCCTGAGGTCTGGCGTCCTGAACGCCTGAGTGAACGCGCTGAGCACTCGATCTCCTGTGGACTCGGGGGTGGGTGGTGGTCGCGCACATGGCACGACGCGACGCAGGTCTTCCGCGCCCGGGACAGACTACCGCCTCATGCTAGCGGCCTGGGCGGAGAAACCTCCTTGCAATGCGGGCTTTGTCACGTACGGCGGGTCATCGGGCCGAGGTGCGCGGGCACCGGCGCGCCCGGTCCCCCGGCCCACGACGAAGGACCCCGGCCCCAGGGGGTGCCTGGGACCGGGGTCCTCGACGCCATCGGCGATGACCGCTGCGGGTGCCGGCTCGGGCCCAGTGGCCTCGGCCGATTCAGCGCGCGGTGATCGTGCCGCCCGCGGCCTCGACCTTCTCCTTAGCGGAGCCGGACCAGGCGTCGGCGGTGATGGTCAGGGCCACGGTGACGTCGCCGCCACCCAGGACCTTGACCAGCTGGTTCTTGCGCACGGCGCCCGCGGCGACGAGGTCCTCCACAGTGACGGTGCCACCGGCGGGGAAGAGCTCGGCGATGCGGCCGACGTTCACGGGCTGGAACTCCACGCGGTTGGGGTTCTTGAAGCCCTTGAGCTTGGGCAGGCGCATGTGCAGCGGCATCTGGCCACCCTCGAAGCCGGGGCGGACCTGGTAGCGGGCCTTGGTGCCCTTGGTCCCGCGACCGGCGGTCTTGCCCTTGGAGGCCTCACCGCGACCCACGCGGGTCCTGGCCTTCTTGGCGCCGGGGGCGGGGCGCAGGTGGTGGAGCTTGACGACCCGCACCCTCTGGCCCGCCTCGGCGGTCTGCTCGGCCGCGGCGTCGGCGGCCTGCTTCTTCGTGTCAGCCATCTCAGACCTCCTCAACGGTGACCAGGTGGTGCACCGTGGCAATCAGGCCGCGCACGCTGGGAGAGTCCTCGCGCACCACGGACTGGCGGATCTTGCGCAGGCCCAGGGTCTTGAGGGACTCGCGCTGGCGGTGGGTGCCCCCGATGCCAGAGCGGACCTGGGTGACCTTGAGCTGCTTGGTTGTCGGCTCGGTCTTGGTTGCGTCAGCCATCACGCACCCACTCCTTCAGCGGCCTTCTCGGCCTCCTTCTTCTCGGCCTCGGCGCGCTTGTCGGCCTCGCCCTCCGCGCGGGCCCGCAGCATGGACTGCGGGGCGACGTCCTCCAGGGGCAGGCCACGACGGGCAGCGACCGCCTCGGGCTGCTCCAGGCGCTTGAGGGCGTCCACCGTGGCGTGCACGATGTTGATCGCGTTGGAGGAGCCCAGCGACTTGGACAGGATGTCCTGGACGCCGGCACAGTCCAGCACGGCGCGCACCGGGCCGCCGGCGATGACCCCGGTACCCGGGGAAGCCGGGCGCAGCAGAACGACTCCGGCGGAGTCCTCCCCCTGCACCAGGTGCGGGATGGTGCGGCGGATCATCGGGACGTGGAAGAAGTTCTTCTTCGCGATCTCGACGGCCTTGGCGATGGCGGAGGGCACTTCCTTCGCCTTGCCGTAGCCCACACCGACCGTGCCCTCACCGTCACCGACGACGACCAGGGCCGTGAAGGTGAAGCGGCGGCCGCCCTTGACGACCTTGGAGACGCGGTTGATGGCGACGACGCGCTCGATGTACTTGTCGTCGTTGCCGCGACCACGGTCGCGGCGGTCATTGTTGCGGTCGCGGCGGCCGCGGCCCTCGCCCCGGCGCTCGTCGTTCTCGCGCTGGGCCGAGCCGTCGGACGACGCGGACCTGTCTCGCTGCGGTGCAGCCATCAGATGTTCCTCTGCTTTCTCGTCGTCGTAGTGCTCACAGCTTCAGGCCGCCCTCGCGGGCGCCCTCGGCGACGGCCGCGACCCGGCCGTGGTACTTGTTGCCGCCGCGGTCGAAGACGACCGCCTCGATGCCCAGGGCCTTGGCGCGCTCGGCCACGAGCTCGCCGACCTTGCGGGCGGCGCCGACCTTGTGGCCCTCCACGCCCTTGGCGGCCTCCTCCAGGGTGGAGGCGGCGCACAGGGTGTGGCCGATGGTGTCGTCGACGACCTGGGCCACCATGTGGCGGTTGGAGCGGGTGACGACCAGGCGCGGGCGCTCGGGGGTGCCGGAGATGTGCTTGCGCACGCGCTGGTGACGGATCTTGCGGGCGATGGCCTTGGCGTTGCCCTTGCCTCTCTTGATCGAGTAAGCCATGGTCACTTACCAGCCTTTCCGACCTTGCGGCGCACGTTCTCGCCGGCGTAGCGCACGCCCTTGCCCTTGTAGGGCTCCGGCGGGCGGATCTTGCGGATGTTCGCGGCGACCTCGCCGACCTGCTCCTTGGAGATGCCGGAGACCTTGATCTTCAGGTTGCCGTCCACGGTGAGGGTGATGCCCTCGGGGGGCTCGACCGTCACGGTGTGCGAGAAGCCCAGGGACAGCTCGATGGCCTGGCCCTTGGCGGCCACGCGGTAACCGGTGCCGACGATCTCGAGGTTCTTCTCATAGCCCTCGGTGACACCGACGACCATGTTGTGGATGAGGGTGCGCGACAGCCCGTGCAGCGAGCGCGAGCGGCGCTCGTCGTCGGGGCGGGTGACCAGGATGGAGCCGTCCTCCTGGCGGGTCACGCTCAGCGGCTCGCAGATGGTGCGCGACAGGGTGCCCTTGGGGCCCTTGACCGTCACCTCCTGGCCGTCGATGGTCACGTCCACTCCGGCGGGGACCGGAACGGGGAGACGTCCAATACGAGACATGGTTTTCCTCCGTTCCTCTCTTACCAGACGTAGGCGAGGACTTCGCCGCCCACGCCCTTGGACTCTGCCTGCCGGTCGGTCAGGAGGCCGGAGGAGGTGGACAGGATGGCCACCCCCAGGCCGCCCAGGACCTTGGGAAGGTTGGTGGACTTGGCGTAGACGCGCAGGCCGGGCTTGGAGATCCGGCGCAGGCCCTGGATGGCGCGCTGACGGTTGGCGCCGTACTTCAGGGTCAGGGTCAGCGTCTTGCCCACCTCGGCGTCGGCGACCTCGTAGCCGGCGATGTAGCCCTCGGACTTCAGCATCTCTGCGATGTTGACCTTGAGCTTGCTCGACGGCATCGAGACCGAGTCGTGGTAGGCGGAGTTGGCGTTGCGCAGACGGGTCAGCATGTCTGCGATGGGGTCTGTCATTGTCATGAGTGGGCCTTGGCCCTTCCTCGTCGCGGTTTCCTCCTCGGACCTGCGACGTAAGTTCTTACCAGCTGGACTTGCTCACACCGGGGAGCTCGCCCCGGAGGGCCATCTCCCGCAGGCAGATACGGCACAGGCCGAACTTGCGGTACACGGAGTGCGGGCGCCCGCAGCGCTGGCAGCGCGTGTAGGCACGCACACCGAACTTCGGCTTACGGTTCGCCTTCTCGATCAGAGCGGTCTTGGCCATGTCACTTCTCCTTGAAGGGGAAGCCGAGCTGCTTGAGCAGAGAGCGGGCCTCCTCGTCGGTCTTGGCCGTGGTCACCACGGTGATGTCCATGCCGCGGACGCGGTCGATCTTGTCCTGGTCGATCTCGTGGAAGACTGCCTGCTCGGTGAGACCGAAGGTGTAGTTGCCGTTGCCGTCGAACTGCTTGGGGCTCAGGCCACGGAAGTCGCGGATGCGGGGCAGGGAGATCGACACGAGGCGGTCGAGGAACTCCCACATGCGGTCTCCGCGCAGCGTGGAGTGGGCGCCGATGGGCATGCCCTCGCGCAGCTTGAACTGGGCGATGGACTTGCGGGCCCGGGTGACCTGGGGCTTCTGCCCGGTGATCGCGGCGAGGTCGCGCACGGCGCCCTCGATCATCTTGGAGTCGTGTGCGGCCTCGCCCACACCCATGTTGACCACGACCTTGGTGATGCCCGCGACCTCCATGACGTTTCCGTGCTGGAACTCCTTGAGCAGGGCGGGGCGCACCTCCTCGGTGTACTTGGTCTTCAGGCGGGGGACGATCTTGTCGGCCTTGTCTGCCATTTCAGCCATGGTCACAGGTCCTCCCCGCTCTTCTTGGCGTAGCGCACGCGCACGACGCGCTTGCGGCCGTTCGGGCGCTGACCCTCCTCAAGGCGGACACCCACACGGGTGCGCTTCTTGGTCTTGGGGTCAACGAGCATGACGTTGGAGGCGTGGATCGGGGCCTCGACGGTCTCGATCCCGCCGGTGCGGGCACCCTGGGCGGACTGCCCCACCTTGGTGTGCTTGGTGACGCGCTGGACGCCCTCGACGATGACGCGCTCGGCGCCGGGCAGCACCTTGAGGACGCGGCCGGTCTTGCCCTTGTCCTTGCCGGAGATGACGATCACCTGATCGCCCTTCTTGATACGTGCCATGTCAGATCACCTCCGGGGCGAGTGAGACGATGCGCATGAACTTCTTCTCGCGCAGCTCGCGGCCCACGGGGCCGAAGATGCGCGTGCCTCGGGGGTCGCCGTCGTTCTTGAGGATGACGGCGGCGTTCTCATCGAAGCGGATGTACGAGCCGTCGGGGCGGCGGCGCTCCTTGCGGGCGCGCACGACGACGGCCTTGACGACCTCGCCCTTCTTGACGTTGCCACCGGGGATGGCGTCCTTGACGGTGGCGACAATGGTGTCGCCGACACCCGCATAGCGACGACCCGAGCCGCCGAGTACACGGATGCAAAGGATCTCCTTGGCACCGGTGTTGTCGGCGACCTTCAGTCGCGACTCCTGCTGGATCATTGAGTGTTCTCCTGTCGTCGAGCCGGTTCTCGGCGAGTCGCCGAGCCTAGCCGAACGTTCTTCTGGACTTGCGCGCCCGCCCGCTCAGGCCACGGGTAGCCCGTAGACTCGGGGAGGTCCGCGGCGTGTGGGCCCCAGCAGACACAGGCGCACGCGGCACGAGGTCTCTGCTGGGCGCGCCGAGGGCGCACGCAACCCCGTCAGCCTAGTCCAGCGGCGCCTGCGCACGGAACCTGAGAATCCCCCGGAGGCCTGTGCCATTGCTCACCGGCCGTGCCCCGGACCGCCCGGCATGCCGCGCCCCGCTGGGTGATTCGCATCTCGCGGAGCGACTCGCATCCTGCGGGGTCGGATGGCGCGCCATCAGCGGGCGATATGCGAGTGACCCGGCGATAGCGGCCGGCGGCGCGCAGAGCGCACAGAGCGCACCGAGCCCACAGAGCGCACGGCCAACCCGGCCGCCGCAGCCGCAAGCAACGCCGACGCCGCAGCCTCCCCGGTGTGGGGGCTGCGGCGTCGGCGGTGGTGGGCCGGGGCTCACCAGCGGGTCACTTGGCCTTCTCGAGGATCTCCAGGAGGCGGAAGTGCTTGGTGGCGCTCAGCGGGCGGGTCTCCATGATGGAGACGAGATCGCCCACACCGGCCTCGTTGTTCTCGTCGTGGACCTTGACCTTCTTGGAGCGGCGCAGGACCTTGCCGTACAGGGAGTGCTTGTAGCGCTCCTCAACGAGGACGACGACGGTCTTGTCCATCTTGTCGGAGACGACATAGCCGCGGCGGACCTTGCGCTGGTTGCGCTCGGGGGCCTGCTCAGGCTGCTCCGGGGTCGGTGTGCTGGAAGTAGTCTGCTCGCTCACTTGGACTCCTGGCTGCTTGGAGCGGTACGGATGCCGAGCTCCCGCTCGCGCACGATGGTGTAGATGCGGGCGATGTCGCGGCGCACGGCCTTGAGGCGGCCGTGGTCCTCGAGCTGGCCGGTCGCCGAGGCGAACCTCAGGTTGAACAGCTCGGCCTTGGCCTTGGACAGCTCCTCGGCGAGGCGCTCGTTGTCCATGCCGTCGAGGTCGGACGGGGTCAGTCCCTTGGAACCGATAGCCATCAGACGTCACCACCCTCACGAGTCACGAAACGGGTCTTCATCGGAAGCTTGTGCTGTGCGCGGCGCATGGCCTCGCGGGCGAGCTCCTCGGAAACGCCGCCGAGCTCGAACAGGATGCGTCCGGGCTTGACATTGGCGATCCACCACTCGGGAGCGCCCTTACCCGAGCCCATACGGGTCTCAGCGGGCTTCTTGGTCAGCGGACGGTCCGGGAAGATGTTGATCCACACCTTGCCGCCACGCTTGATGTGGCGGGTCATGGCGATACGGGCCGCCTCGATCTGGCGGTTGGTGATGTAGGCGGGCTCCAGAGCCTGGATGCCGAAGTCGCCGAAGGCGATCTGGTTGCCGCCCTTGGACAGGCCCGTACGGTGCGGGCGGTGCTGCTTGCGGAACTTGGTCCGACGGGGGATGAGCACGGCTCAGGCCTCCGTTCCCTGCTCGGCGGCAGCGTTCTCGGCGGCCGGCGCCTGCTCGGCCTGCTGCTCGCTGTTCTGACGCGCTCCGCGCTCGCCACGGCGCCCGCCGCGGCGCTCACCGCGACCGCCGCGCCCGCGGGAGCCGGACTCGGCCTGCTGGCGGGCGAACTCGCGCTCGGTGAGGTCGCCCTTGTAGATCCACACCTTGACGCCGAGACGGCCGAAGGTGGTCTTGGCCTCGTAGAAGCCGTAGTCGATGTTGGCCCGCAGGGTGTGCAGCGGCACGCGCCCCTCGCGGTAGAACTCGCTGCGGCTCATCTCGGCCCCGCCCAGGCGGCCCGAGCACTGGACCCGGATGCCCTTGGCGCCGGCGCGCATGGCCGACTGCATGCCCTTGCGCATGGCGCGGCGGAAGGAGACGCGGGAGGCCAGCTGCTCGGCGATGCCCTGGGCCACGAGCTGGGCGTCCAGGTCGGGGCTCTTGACCTCCAGGATGTTGAGCTGGACCTGCTTGCCGGTCAGCTTCTCCAGCTGTCCGCGCAGGCGCTCGGCCTCGGCGCCGCGGCGGCCGATGACGATGCCCGGGCGGGCGGTGTGCAGGTCGACGCGCACACGGTCACGGGTGCGCTCGATGTCGACCTTGGAGATGCCCGCGCGCTCCATGCCGTCCTCCATGAGGCGGCGGATCTTGACATCCTCCTCCACGAAGTCGCGGTAGCGCTGACCGGGCTTGGTGGAGTCGGCGAACCAGCGCGAGCGGTGGTCCGTGGTGATGCCCAGGCGGAACCCGGTCGGGTTGACCTTCTGCCCCATTACCGGGCTCCTTCCTGACGTGCGGAGTCGGCCTTCTCGCCGACGATGATGGTGATGTGGCTGGTCCGCTTGAGGATCCGGCTGGCGCGCCCCTGGGCGCGCGGGCGGAACCGCTTGAGGGTGGGGCCCTCGTCGGCGAATGCCTCGATGATGAACAGGTCGTTCTCGTCGAAGCGCTCACCGTCGCGCTCGGCCTTGAAGCGAGCGTTGGCGATGGCGGACTCGACGACCTTGCGCACTGGCACCGCAGCGGCCTGCGGTGCGAATCGCAGCACGTTGACGGCCTCGACGGCGCGCTTGCCGCGGACGACGTCCACGACGCGGCGAGCCTTCATGGGCGTGCAGCGCACGTACTTGGCCTGCGCCTTGGCTTCCATAGTTCTCTGCCTCTCTTAGCTTCCGACGGCGTCAGCGACGCGACTTGCGATCGTCCTTGACGTGCCCGCGGAAGGTGCGGGTCGGAGCGAACTCGCCGAGCTTGTGGCCCACCATGGACTCGGTGACGAAGACCGGGACGTGCTTGCGGCCGTCGTGGACGGCGAAGGTGTGTCCGAGGAAGTCCGGCGTGATGACCGAACGACGGGACCAGGTCTTGATGACGTTCTTGGTGCCCTTCTCGTTCTGGGCGTCCACCTTCTTCTGGAGGTGGTCGTCGACGAAGGGACCCTTCTTCAGGCTACGCGGCATATCGGGCTCCTATCAGCGCTTCTTGCCGGTCCGACGACGACGCACGATGAGGCGGTCGCTGGACTTGTTCGGACGACGGGTACGGCCCTCGGGCTTGCCCCACGGGGAGACGGGGTGGCGACCACCGGAGGTCTTGCCCTCACCACCACCGTGCGGGTGGTCCACGGGGTTCATGACGACACCGCGCACGGTCGGGCGCACGCCCTTCCAGCGCATACGGCCGGCCTTGCCCCAGTTGATGTTGGACTGCTCGGCGTTGCCGACCTCGCCGATGGTCGCGCGGCAGGCGGCCTCGACGTTGCGGATCTCGCCGGAGGGCATGCGCAGCTGCGCGTACTTGCCCTCCTTGGCCACCAGCTGGACCGAAGTGCCGGCGCTGCGGGCGATCTTGGCCCCTCCCCCGGGGCGCAGCTCCACGGCGTGGACCACGGTACCGGTGGGGATGTGGCGCAGCTGGAGGCTGTTGCCGGGCTTGATGTCCGCGGTGGGGCCGGACTCGACGACGTCGCCCTGGCGCAGCTTGTTGGGGGCGATGATGTAGCGCTTCTCGCCGTCGGCGTAGTGCAGCAGGGCGATGCGCGCGGTGCGGTTGGGGTCGTACTCGATGTGCGCGACCTTGGCGGGCACGCCGTCCTTGTCATGGCGACGGAAGTCGATGACGCGGTAGGCGCGCTTGTGGCCGCCGCCCTTGTGGCGGGTGGTGATACGACCGCTGGAGTTGCGACCACCGGTCTTGTGCAGGGGGCGCACGAGGGACTTCTCGGGCGTGCTGCGGGTGATCTCCACGAAGTCGGCCACGGAGGAGCCGCGACGACCCGGGGTCGTGGGCTTGTACTTACGGATTCCCATATCGATCCTCTACCTTCCGGGTCACTGGGTGACGTCGCCGAAGATGTCGATGGTGCCCTCGCGCAGCGTGACGATCGCGCGCTTGGTGTCCTTCGACTTGCCCATGCCGGTGCGTGTGCGGCGCCGCTTGCCCTTGCGGTTGATCGTGTTGACCGAGTCGACCTTGACCGAGAAGATCGCCTCGACGGCCTGCTTGATCTCGGTCTTGTTGGCGCTCGGCGCCACGATGAACGTGTACTGGCCGCGGTCCATGCAGGTGTAGGACTTCTCGGAGACGACCGGCGCGATGATGACGTCGCGGGGGTTCTTGGACTTCTCGAGGCTCACTTGGACTCCTCCTCGCCCGTGCCCAGGAAGCCGTCCAGGGCGTCGGCTGTGAAGACGACGTCGTCGGAGTTGAGGACGTCGTAGGTGTTGAGCTGGTCGGCCCACAGGACGTGCGCCTCGGGGGCGTTGCGCAGGCTCAGGCGGCTGAGGTCGTCCTCGCGGCTGACCACGACCAGCGCCTTGCGGTCGGTGAGGTGGCGCAGGGCCGCCAGGGCGGCCTTGGTGGAGGGCGCCTCGGTGGTGACGAACTCGGTGATGACGTGGATGCGGCCGTTGCGGGCGCGGTCCGACAGGGCCGAGCGCAGGGCGGCGGCCTTCATCTTCTTGGGGGTGCGCTGGTTGTAGTCGCGCGGCTGGGGCCCGTGGACGGTGCCTCCGCCGACGAACTGGGGGGCGCGGGTCGAGCCCTGACGGGCGCGGCCGGTGCCCTTCTGGCGGTAGGGCTTGCGCCCGCCGCCGCGCACGGCGCCACGGGTCTTGGTGGCGTGGGTGCCCTGGCGGGCCGCGGCGAGCTGGGCCACGACGACCTGGTGCATGAGCGGGATGTTGAGCTCGGTGTCGAAGATCTCCGCGGGGAGGTCGACGGAGCCGGTCTTCACGCCCTTGGAGTCGACGATGTCGACGGTGAGTGCCTCAGTCATGGTCTCAGGCTCCCTTCACGGCGGTACGGACGACGACGACCGACCCCTTGGGGCCGGGGATGGCGCCGTTGACGAGCAGGACGCCCTTGTCGACGTCCACGCCGCGGATCTTCAGGTTCTGCACGGTGCGCTTGACGTGGCCCATGCGGCCGGCCATGCGCAGGCCCTTGAAGATGCGGCCGGGGGTGGCGCAGGCCCCGATGGAGCCGGGCTTGCGGTGGTTGCGGTGGGCGCCGTGGGAGGCGCCGACGCCGGCGAAGCCGTGGCGCTTCATGACGCCCGCGAAGCCCTTGCCCTTGGAGGTGCCGGTGACGTCGACCAGCTGGCCGACCTCGAAGGTGTCGGCGCCCAGCTCCTGGCCGGGGGTGAACTCGCCGGCCAGGGAGGTGCGCACCTCGGCGACGTGGCGGCGGGGGGCGACCCCGGCCTTGGCGAAGTGACCGGCCAGGGGCTTGGTCACCTTGCGCTCGTCGATCTCGCCGAAGGCGAGCTGGACGGCCTCGTAGCCATCGGTCTCAATGGTGCGGATTTGGGTGACGACGTTGGTGTCGACCCGCACGACGGTGACGGGGCGCAGGACCCCGTTCTCGTCCCAGATCTGGGTCATGCCGAGCTTGATGCCGAGCAGCGCCTTGGCAGGCGCGGCGGCAGCCGGCGTGTGAAGCGTTGTCATGGCGATCCTCAGAGCTTGATCTCGATGTTGACGTCGGCGGGCAGGTCGAGTCGCATGAGCGAGTCGACGGCCTTGGGCGTCGGGTCGACGATGTCGATCAGCCGCTTGTGCGTGCGCATCTCGAAGTGCTCGCGGCTGTCCTTGTACTTGTGCGGCGACCGGATGACGCAGAACACGTTCTTCTCGGTCGGCAGCGGCACGGGGCCCACGACCGTCGCACCTGCGCGGGTCACGACGTCGACGATCTTGCGCGCCGAGGAGTCGATGACCTCGTGGTCGTAGGACTTGAGCCGGATGCGGATCTTCTGTCCCGCCATGGCGCCTAACCTCTCTTGTACTTGCTTCTGCCGGTCCACGCGCTCGGGCGTGTCGCAGTGCGACGCGCACGGGCCCCTGAGTGCTCCTCGGGGTGCGGACCGGTCTGGACACACGGGAATCCGATCGGAGGATCGGCCCGTCAGACTGGACTCCCGGGCTGGGCCCGGGATGCGGCCGTGAGGAGGGGAGCCCCTCACCGGCCGAATAACGCTATCAGCGCCGGGCCCCGGACTGGAACCCGGATGGCCGGTCCAGTCCTGTGAGACCGCCCACCCGTCCCCCGCGCTCGGGCGTGTCGCACCGTGGTGCGCCTGCGGCCGCCCGGCCGCCGGCGTGACGGCGGCGGCGCCACAGGCCTCCCCGGCGCGCGTTGCCGTGCCGCGGGCGCAGTGCCGCCCGCGCTCCGCGGCCGCTACGGGGCCTGCGGCCGCGGCGCGGGACCCCGCCGGCCCGCTCGCGGCGGGCGGCGCCGTAGCCGGTGCGCCACAGGTAGGCCCCGAGCAGGATCTGGCCGGCGGCCAGTGCCACCGCCCACCAGGGGAAGTGGGGCACGTCGGGCGCCGCCCCCGCGGAGTCGATGGCCTCCTGGGGGGTGGGGAAGACGCGCTCACCGGTGACCAGGATGCGGTGGGTGTTGATGCCCAGGGGGGTGCAGGTGACCAGGGTCATGAGGTCCTTGCCCTCCTGGGCGCGCAGGGCCTCGGTCTCGTCGGGGTTGACCACCCGGGTCTCGATGACGCGGTAGACGAGGACCTCCCCGAAGACCTCGATGGAGAAGGTGTCCCCCTCCCCCACGCGGTCCAGGTGGGTGAACATGGTGGCGTCGGCCAGGCCCCGGTGGCCGGTGACCACTGAGCGGGTGCCGGGGCCGCCCACGGGCAGGGAGGTGCCCTCCAGGTGGCCCAGGCCCTTGAGCAGGGTCTCATCGGAGGTGCCGTGGTAGACGGGCAGGTCCAGGTCGATGACGGGGATGCGCAGGCGCGCCATGAGGCCCTCGGGGCTGGCCGACAGGATCGTGTCGTACTCCAGGGACTCGTCCTGGGAGGCCCCCTCCCCCGTGGGCACATGGGTGTTGGCCTCCAGGAGCGCCCCCACGGACAGGGCGTCGTTGTAGGCGTGGGCCTGGGCCAGCTGGGTGGCGGCGTCGGGGAAGGCGTCGGCCACCTGGGTCTCGTAGTTCCCGGTGACCTGGGACTGGTTGTACTGGGAGAACCAGGCGGCCACGGTCGGGTAGGCCAGGAGCAGCATCCCGGCCTCGGCCAGCAGGCAGGTGATGAGCGCGGAGATCGACAGCCTCCAGACCCGCCGGCCCCGCCCCTGCCGGCCCGCCTCCCGGAGCCGTGCGCCGCCTGCGCCCCGGCTCCCGCCCGGCGCGGGGGCCGGGCGGTGCGGGGCATCAGTGCGCTGGGGGCGGCCTCCGGCCCGGCGCGCCTGCGCGGCGCGGGGAGGGCGGGGCATCAGCATGCGGCATCCCGACGGCGGCGCCTGCGGATGAGGGGGACCAGGAGCGCGGCCGCGCTGAGCACGCCGCCGGCGATGAGGAAGAGGTGGGCGCCGCGGCCCCCGGTCAGGGGGATCGCCGGGGCGGCCGACTTCCGATTGACGATGTCGCCCAGGCCGACGGCCTGGTCCTGCGTATCGATGGTGACCTGCCGGGGGGTCGTGTCGAGCTGGTAGCCGGTGGGGGCGGCGGACTCCACCAGGGTGTAGCTGCCGTGGGTCACGCCCGTCAGGCGCAGGACGCCCGCGGTGGGGTCCTGGTCCGCGGAGTCCTCGGGGCACACCTCGGCGCAGTCGTCGATCTCCAGTGCCGTGGCCCCGGGCGCCGTGGGGGTCAGCCGCCAGGCCGAGCCGCCCAGGAGGGTGCCGCTCTCGTCGGTCTTGCGCCAGGTGACGGTGCCGGTGATGGGCTCGTTGAGGATGGGGCCGAGGTCGAGGCGCTGGTCCTGGAGGCTGATCTCGGCGTCGATGGGGGTGGTGTCGAGCCGGTAGCCGGTGGGGGCTACGGACTCCACCAGGGTGTAGCGGCCGTAGGCGACGTCGGGGACGGACAGGACGCCGGGCAGGGGGTCCTTGTCGAGGGACTGCTCGGAGCACACCTGGACGCAGTCGGTGATCTCGACGGCGTCGCCCGAGGGCCGGGTGGGGGTCAGGGTCCACTGGGAGCCCTCCAGGGGCGTGCCCTCATCGTCGACCTTCGTCCAGGTCAGGGTGCCGGTGATCCGCTGGTTGATGACGGCGCCCGCATCGACGCTCTGCCCCTGGGTGGTGATGGCGACCTCGTGGGGGGCGGTCTCGAGCCGGTAGCCGGTGGGGGCGGTGGTCTCCACCAGGGTGTAGCGGCCGTAGGTGAGATCGGGGACGGTGAAGGCCCCGGCGGCCGGGTTGCGGTCCCGGGACTGCTCGGAGCAGACCAGGACGCAGTCGGCGATCTCGATGGGGGTGCCGGAGGGATCCACCGGGGTCAGGCGCCAGGCGGATCCCGCCAGGGCGACGCCGTCCTCGTCGGTCTTGGTCCAGGTGGCGGTGCCGGTGATGGGCTCGTTGAGGATCCGTCCCAGGTCGAGTCTCTGCCCCTGGGTGGTGATGGCGACCTCGTGGGGGGCGGTCTCGAGCCGGTAGCCGGTGGGGGCGGCGGACTCCACCAGGGTGTAGCGGCCGTAGGGAAGGTTCTCGACGGTGAAGGCGCCGGCAGCCTCGTTGCGGTCCACGGACTGCTCGGAGCACGCGCCCTCGCAGTC
Source organism: Actinomyces capricornis (assembly GCF_019974135.1). Taxonomy (NCBI): domain Bacteria; kingdom Bacillati; phylum Actinomycetota; class Actinomycetes; order Actinomycetales; family Actinomycetaceae; genus Actinomyces; species Actinomyces capricornis. Next base: position 2,056,848 of record NZ_AP025017.1, on the reverse strand, counting down.
GGTGATCTCGATGGGGTCGCCGCCGGGCTCCACCGGGGTGAGGGTCCACTGGGAGCCTCCCAGGGGCTGGTCCTTGTGGTTGACCTTGGTCCAGGTCGCACTCCCGGTGATCCGGGTGTTGACGACGGCGCCCAGGTCGATGGCGCTGCTGGGGCCGCCCCCGACGTAGCGGCCCTCCTTGACCTCGGTGGTGAGGTTGTATCCGGTGGGGGCGCCGGTCTCACGGACCCGGTAGGTGCCCCAGGCCAGGTCGGTGACGGTGATCCGCCCCTCGGCGGGGTCGGTATCGGGTGCGGAGTTGTCGGTGACGGCCGTGGGCCGGCCCTCGGCGCCGTCGGGCCCCACGGGGGTCACGCTCCACTGGGAGCCGCCCAGGAGCCGGCCGTCCTCATCGGTCTTGGTCCAGCTCAGGGTGGTGGGCAGGGCCTTGTTGGTGATCTCGCAGGTGACGCGGTCCTGGTTCCTGATCTCCACCGTACCGGTGGTCTGCCCGGCCTCGGAGACCGGCCCGTCACTGGAGGTGTAGGTGTAGCCCTCGGGGACGAGGGTGCCGGGGCTCTGGTAGCACACCCATCCCTGGGGCTGATAGCCCGGGGAGAAGGGGTGGGCGGAGGTCTCGGTCTCGGCCAGGGTGTAGGTGCCGGGCAGGACGGGGGCCTGGGGGGCGCCTCCGTCGCCGGAGAGCACGGGGGCGGCGCCGGGCTGCGCGGGGGTGGCGCTGAGCCGCCAGTGGGCGGCCTCCAGGGTGGAGGCGCCCGCCCAGGTGGCGTCGACGGTCTTGACCAGGGTGAGGGAGGGCAGGAAGACCGAGGCGGTGTAGTCCTCGACCTCGCCCGAGCCGGTGACGCCGGTGGGCTCCAGGGGAATGTAGGAGCCGTCGGGGAGCCTGTCATTGGAGATGCGCAGGCGCATGAAGGTGTTGGTGCCGCCGTCCTCGCCGAGGACCGAGCGCAGGGCCGTCAGGGGCACCTCCCACTGGGGGGTGGCGCTGCCACCGGCGCACTCCTCCTGGGTGCTGGCCTCGGTATCGGGGTCGAAGGCGCCGTCCCGGTTCCAGTCGATCCATCCGCGCACCTGGCCCGGCCCGGTGCAGGCGACCTCCTGGCGGAAGGACTGCCCCTGGATGGCGCTGAGCTGGACGTGGGAGGGCAGGGCGTCCTCGTCGCCGGCCCCGGGAGTGCCGGCCAGGCCGGCGTCCTGATCGTCACCGGTGGCGTCAGGGGAGAAGCGGGCGCTGGTCTCGGAGTCCGTGGTGGCGCCCAGGCGGGTGGCCGGGGGGCCGGCGGTGGCCACCTGCCCGCCAGTGGCGGCGGCCGTGATGTTGAAGGCGGTGGAGAACCATGAGTCGGAGCGGATGTCGGTACCGACGAGGCCGCCGCTCCAGGTGGGCTGGAAGGCGGAGCCGGCGGCCCCGTAGGACTCCGGGGCGTCGCCGAAGTCCATGTACCCGACGACTCCGAAGGCGACGGCGGAGTTGCCGGTGGCGATCATCTGGACATTGGTGGTGGAGGCGCCCTCGACGAAGAGGACAGAGACCGGCCCCCACCCCCCGGCGCGGTTGGAGCACTGGGTGGAGCTGGAGCGCAGCCTCAGGCCCGTGTAGCGCTCGCCGGTGACATCGGAGAAGGTGTTCCACTCCCCGCGGGAATCGGTGGTGCAGCCGGCGCTGCGGGCGGACTCCAGGAGGCGGTAGCGCCCTGAGTCGGCGTGGGCCGTGATGGACTCCCCCAGATTCCTGCCCGTATCCCAGGTGGAGGACTCCGCATCGGCCACCACCATCCCGGCCATGGGGATCTCCCTCTTGGGCAGGGCGTCGATGGCGCCCTGCCCGGGCTGGGTCTCGGAGAAGATGAGGTAGGTGCGGCAGGACACGGAGAAGGTGACCGTCACGGGATTGTTGATGTTGGCCCGATCGAGGTTGGCGATGCCGATGGGCAGGCCGCTCCTGGCGCTGCGCCCGGCATTGCCCTGGGAGTAGTTCGCGCCGTTGTTGTAGAGGCGGGCCAGTCCGTCGCCCCGCCAGCTCCCGGGCTCGTAGCCCAGGACGAGGTTGCCGCTGTTGCGCGAGATGGTGCACTGGGAGGCGCGCCAGGTGGCCGGGCGCGCCGAGGCCTGGGTCGGGGTGGACCAGCGGGTGTAGCTGCTCCCCGTGCTCAGAGCGGCCCTGCCGCCGTCGGTCCAGTCGATCCAGTCGATGACCTGCTGGTACCTGCCCAGCCCTCCGGCCGGGTTGCCCTGGACGGCTTGGGCGGGGCTGGGATGGAGGACGGGGGGCAGGGCGCCCAGGGCCAGGAGGGCGAGGAGTCCGGCCATGAAGGCCCCCAGCCGACGCTGACGCCTGGCCGCGGCGGGACGCGCGGGATGCCGCAGCGCGCGGGGGCGCTGCCACCAGGTTGGGGACACGGTCCGATCTCCTCCAGGACGATGGGCAGGGGCACGGCGGGTTGCCGGGACGACGGCGGAGCCAGGGCTCAGGGCGGGCGCGGGCCGACGGCGGCCCGGGGCGCCGCCCGCTCGCGCCGGGATAGGGCAATGGGATGAGTGGTGGGCAGGACCGGGCCGCGGCCGGCTCCCGGCCCTGGGGGCCGGCGGTGGGAGCGGGCTCGAGGACGACGCTACTGCCTGCCGGGGCCCGGGCCGGGTGGCTCGAGGACCGCGGAGCGGAATTGTTACGCTCTTGATGCGGCTCCTCCGCCAGGATCGGCCCCGGGCCGCTGCCGGCTCAGCACCGTGGTACCGGCCGGCAGCGGCCCGATTCCGGGGTCCTGGGATCCGCAGTGGATCACAGGGGCCCGCAGGGGATCACAGCGTGCTCTGCTTGCGCTCCCGGCGGCGGGAGACCAGGACGGAGCCGATGGCCACCATGAGCAGCGCGGCACCGGAGGCGGTCAGCAGGAGCTTGCCCGAGGCACCCGTGAGGGGCAGGTTGGGCACGGCGTGCTTGGTGTTCTCGATCTTGGTGACAGTGTCGGTGTTCTCACCGGCAGTGACCGTGAACTCGAAGTCCGCATCTGCAGGAATGGTGTAACCGGCCGGGGCCTTGGTCTCCACGACCACATAGCAGCGGTGCGCTGCGTCGGCCTTGTTGTCGCGGCCTGGGGTGGCCACGGAGTCCGAGACGAACAGGCCCGCGATGTTGAGGTTGCCGTCGGGGCCGCTGGTGAAGGTGTCCTGACCGTTGACGGTCAGGGGATTGCCGGTCTTGACAGCAGTGCTGCAGTTGTCGGCGTAGGGCTCCGCAGCGTTGTAGACCTGGAACTCGGCGCCCTGAAGGCCGGTGCCGTCCTCACGCGTGTCCGAGGCGTCGACCTTGCGGATGTTGACGGCGCCCCACTTGGTGTTGACCGGGGGGGTCGTCGGCGGGTTCTCCGGGTCGGCCGGGGGGTTCTCCGGGACCGGAGGCTTGTTGCCGTAACCGGTGTCGGTGATGAGCTGGGCAGTGTTGGAGATGTTCCCGTCGCCCACCGACGTGACCTTGCCGCGGAAGATGGCCTTGAGCTCAGCGCCCTTAGCGTCCTTGAGCTTGTCCAGGCCAGCGGAGGTGAAGTCGAGGTTGACAGTCTGGCCCTCGGTCTTGATCTGGTAGTCAGTGTTGAGGACCAACGCGGTGCCGTTGCTCAGGGTCACCTCGGTAACGCCGACCTCGCTCAGGCGGCCATCCATGGCGTCCTTGATGCGGAAGTACTTGTAGTAGGCGGCGTCATCCAGGGTGGGCAGGGTGGTGGTCACCGGGAAGGTGATGTAGGAGCCCAGCCCGTAACCATTGGTCTGCTGGTCGTCAATGGTCTTGGAGATACTGGCCCGGACGTTCTTGGGGAAGGCGTGGACATCGTAGAGCCACTCACCGCTGGTGGCGTTGGGGTGGGGGATGGTGACAACGAAGGGCTTGGCCTTCTGCACAATGTCACCGGGGGCCTTGGTCTCACAGACGAGGTAGGCCTTGACCGGCATGTTGCTGATCGTGGCCAGACCCTGCTGATCCGTATCCGGTGAGGTCATGCCGGCCCCGAAGGTGTAGCCCGCCAGCGTGGGAGCCGCAGGGTTGGCGCAGGCCGAGTCCGGGATGGCACCGGGCTGGGCCATCTGTGTGATCGCAGGCCAGTCGGTGGACTTCTTCAGGTCCAGCTCCTGGATCGGGTAGGCGGTGAACTGCACGCCGGCGACCGGGGTGCTGCCCTCCTGGGCGCCCTGGTTGTCGGCAGTACCCACGGTGCCGTCGCCCTCAATGTGCTTGTGAATGGTCAGGGAGCCGTTGGCGCTCTCCTTGATGTTGCCGTAGTTGGCGTCCTCGGCAGCAGCCACAGGGCTGAGTCCGAGCAGGCCCACAGCGGCGATCCCGGCTGCGGCAGCAGCCCGGCGCCCCAGGGTGGAGACGGAGGTTGTCATGTCTTGGGATTCCTTTCATCATGCGTCGCCGGGGAAGGCGCGCATCGAGGAGTGAGATGAGGGATCGATATGCCTGTGCCACGGCCCTCCCCCGGCGAGACGGGGAGCGGGTCCGGTGCGCGGCGCCCAGGGGCGCCGGTGGCAGGAGGTCAGTGCTGTGCTTTGCGGCTGCGGTTCCTCCTCACGATTGCGACGGCGAGGGCCAGGCCGCCGAGGACGGCCCCCGCGATGAGGAAGACGTGCGCTCCGCGCCCGCCGGTCAGCGGGATGGAGGGGACAGAGGTCTTGTGGTTGACAAAGGGGTCAGTGAAGGCGTGGTCCCTGGCGGCAGCCGTGATGGTGAAGGTGTGCGAGCTGCGGTCCAGGCGGTAGCCCGCCGGCGCCTCGGACTCCACCAGGCGGTAGGACTGGTCGTTGATGGGCAGGCCGGTCACCCGGAAGGAGCCCTTGGCGGGATCGGAGTCGTAGTAGGCGGCGCCCTCGGGGGCGGGGCAGGCCTGGCCGGCATCGGCCACGCAGTCGGCGATCTCCTCACTGATCCCAGTCCCGGGAGGACCGGTGAGGGTCCAGAAGGAGCCGCCCAGGGCGGAGCCGCCCTCATCGGTCTTCCTCCAGGTCACCGACCCCGAGTCCCGGCGGTTGATGATCCTGCCGTCCTGGATGGCCTCGCCGTCCTGCACCGTGGCGGTCAGGCTGGGCTCGAAGTCCTCCGGCCAGGGAATACAGGCATCGGGCAGATTCCTGGCGTCCACACCGTCAAGGGAGGGGGCCGCAGGATCGAAGCACACGGTGCCCTCGACGGGCGTGTATCCCGGGGGCGCCTGGGACTCGGTCATGGTGTAGACGCCCCACACCCGTCCCTCGACCCTGAAGCTCCCCGGCGCCGGATCCAGATCCATGGGAGTGTCACTCTCCCCGGCCTGGCACTGCCAGGCCTCCACGCAGTCCTCGATCTCCACCGGTGCCGGCAGCCCCGGACCGCTGAGCAGCCACCGACTGCCGCCCAGGGGCGTGACGCCGTCCTCATCGACCTTCTGCCAGGTCAGGGTGGCCGGCTTGGGCAGGTTGATGACCGTGCAGGTCATGCGCTCCGTTCCGGTAATCCTCAGGCTGTCGCCCAGCGTGGGCGCCGGTGCGAAGGACCTGGGCGGCCGCACCGTGCCGCTGGTCTCCAGGCAGGCCCACTCCTCGGCCTCATAGCCGCTGGCCGCCGTCGTCTCCGAGCTCTCGGACAGGGTGTAGGTGCCGCGACCCACCACGGTGATCCCGCTGCGCCCCTCCCCCTGGACCCGGTTGGGGGCGGCCGTGCCCCGCCCTCCCTGGGCGGTCAGCGTCCACGCGGTGGCCGGGAGCAGGGGCAGCTCGCCGGCATAGCTGTCGCCGACCTCCTTGACCAGCTCGATGGTGGGCACCCGCACGGCCACCCGGTAGTCCTCCACCTCACCGGAGGTGGTCGTGCCCGTGGGCTGAAGGTCGCCGTCATCCGCACTCACCCGCACCCGCATGTAGGTCTCAGGCCGGCTGCCCACCTCGCCATCCACCGAGCGCACGACATCCTGAGGCACTGTCCAGCTCAGCGGCACCAGCTGGGGCGCCTCGGGGCAGGCGACCTCATCGCTCTTCTCGGCGGCATCGAAGGCGCCATTGTGGTTCCAGTCGATCCACCCGGCGGCTCGGCCGGGGCCGGTGCAGGTCACCTCCTGGGTGAAGCGCTCACCGGGGGCGGTCTGGATGCCCCCGTTGGGCAGGGCCACGCCGTCCTCGTCATCCGGTGACTGTGCGGTGTCGTCGGCGTCGGCCCTGTCGCTGTACTGGAAGCCGCGCTCGGAATCGATGTGGCTGCCCAGCATCGTGCCGCTTCCCGTCATCGTGGCCGGCTCGGTCTCGGTGAACAGGTCCATGCCCTCACGCTCCAGCTCTCCCCCGTTCCAGGTGGGCTGGAACAGGGAGGAGGCCGTCCCGTAGGAGGCGGGCGCATCCCCGAAGTCCGTGGCGATGACCAGGCCCAGGGCCACGGCGGAGTACCCGCCGCCCTGCATCCGCAGCTCGGCCTCAGTGGCACCCTCCATGAAGACCACGGCCGCCGGACCGCCCACGCCGTTGGGGTAGAGGTAGTCGCCGCCGTTCTGGTAGACGCACTCATCCCCGCTGGGGTTGAGGCGGATGAGCCGGTTCTCCCAGAAGTTCGCGCGGGCCGTCGTCGGGCAGCCCCGGGAGCGCATCCGGTCCAGCAGCCTCCAGCTCACCGGCGTCCCCGGCGAGACCGCCGCCTGCACCCACTCCGCCTGGTGGCCCTGGGGCCCGAAGGACTGGGCGGAGGAGGCCTCGGCGTCGGCGAAGACCAGGCCGTTGAGGGGCACGCTGCGGGTGGTCCCATCCGCGCCGCGCAGCTCGGCCGAGCAGCTGACGGAGAAGCTCACATCGGAGTAGCCGCCCGTGGGGGTCCGGTCCACGCCGTTCTCCCAGTGATGCCGCCCGTCCCAGGTCTTGTTGCCGTTGTAGGCGTAGCCGTTGGCCAGGCCGATGACCATCTGGTTGTGGTTGGTGTAGTCCTGGGGGTAGGTCAGGCCCGGACTCCACGTGGCACTGCCGTTGCGCCATCCGGCTGGGCCGCCGACGTTGTAGAGGTTGTCCAGAACATCGCCCGCCCAGGTGCCGGGGATCGTGGCCACCAGCGGGCCCTGGGCCAGCCACTGCGGGATGACCGAGTTGTCGTGACCGTGGAAGGTCAGGTCCGACAAGGTGCAGGTGGTGATGAGGCTGCCGACCTCACCCATGTCGCGGTAGTTGGTGAAGCTGCGGGTCTGGCCGTAGTTGAGCACCGGCACATTGGGCTTGGACTTGCCGGCGAACTGGGAGTAATCGGCCCACTGCAGCCACTGGATGCTGTCCTTGAAGCGGCCCTCGCCCCCGGTGGCGAAGACGGCGGGCAGGGCGCCGGCGGGGGCGCCGGCGGGGGCCGCCTCCACACGGTTGGGGCTCTGGGCCGCCAGGAGGACGAGGCATGCTGCCAGCAGGCCTGTCAGGCCCTTGAGGAATGAGCGGTGGCTCAATCGCCCGGTCATGAATTCTGCTCCGACGGTGAATAAAAAGTGGTGCGGAGGGCGGGGCATCGCTCCATTGACGCCCAGCAACTCTTTGGTCTGCACCGAAATCTAGCGCACTCGACGGAGTAGAAGACCGATAATTATGGCTCTGCAATCAAAGATGCCCATTCGCGACCGTGAGTATCACGTGGGCATCTCATCCGCATTTCCTTGATCTCGCCACGATCACGGATGCTCGCCGAGGCGGCCCCTGGAGCGCCCGTGTCGTGACCGCGGCGAGACATCAGCGCCCGCGCAGGCAGGAGGCCTGCCCGCAACGACGACGATCCCCCGGGCCCTCGCGGGCCCGGGGGATCCTCATGCGCCGGCCAGTGAGACCGGCAGTGGTCGTGCCGACCGGGTCAGATCATCACTTGATGACCTTGGTGACGCGGCCGGAGCCAACGGTGCGGCCACCCTCACGGATGGCGAAGCCGAGGCCCTCCTCCATGGCGATGGGCTGGATGAGCTGGACGCTCATCTCGGTGGTGTCGCCGGGCATGACCATCTCGGTGCCCTCGGGCAGGGTGATGACGCCGGTGACGTCGGTGGTCCGGAAGTAGAACTGCGGACGGTAGTTCGAGTAGAAGGGGTTGTGGCGGCCGCCCTCGTCCTTGGTCAGGATGTAGACGTGGCCCTCGAACTCGGTGTGCGGGGTGATGGAGCCGGGCTTGCACACGACCTGGCCGCGCTCGACGTCCTCACGACGGGTGCCGCGCAGGAGCAGACCGCAGTTCTCGCCGGCCCAGGCCTCGTCCATCTGCTTGTGGAACATCTCGATACCGGTGACGGTGGTCTTCTGGGCCTCGCGGATACCCAGGATCTCGACCTCGGAGTTGATCGGCAGCTTGCCGCGCTCCACACGGCCGGTCACAACGGTGCCGCGGCCGGTGATGGTGAAGACGTCCTCGATGGGCATGAGGAAGGGCTTGTCCATGTCGCGCTCGGGGGTCGGGATGAACTCGTCGACCGCGTCCATGAGCTCCTTGACCTTGCCGGCCCACTCGGCGTCGCCCTCCAGGGCCTTGAGGGCGGAGACGCGGATGACCGGCGCCTCGTCGCCGTCGTAGTCCTGGGAGGACAGCAGCTCGCGCACCTCCATCTCCACCAGGTCGAGCAGCTCCTCGTCGTCCACCATGTCGGACTTGTTGAGGGCCACGAGCAGGGCGGGCACGCCCACCTGGCGGGCCAGGAGCACGTGCTCACGGGTCTGGGCCATGGGGCCGTCGGTGGCGGCGACCACCAGGATCGCGCCGTCCATCTGGGCGGCACCGGTGATCATGTTCTTGATGTAGTCGGCGTGACCGGGAGCGTCGACGTGCGCGTAGTGGCGCTTGTCGGTCTGGTACTCGACGTGCGCGATGTTGATGGTGATACCGCGCTGACGCTCCTCAGGAGCCTTGTCGATCTCGTCGAAGGGGGTGAACGGGTTCAGCTCGGGGTACTCGTCGTGCAGAACCTTGGAGATGGCGGCGGTCAGCGTCGTCTTACCGTGGTCGACGTGACCGATCGTTCCGATGTTGACGTGCGGCTTGGTCCGCTCGAACTTGGCCTTGGCCACTGGTGCCCTCCTGGGACTCGGGTAGTTCTCTTCGTCGTGATTCGACTAGCACATGCTAACCGCAGCGACGCCGAGAGTCTCTACTGATGGATGTTGGAAATCTTACTGGACTGGCATCCCCGGCCAGCGCGTCAGCGCCTGCCGGGAGGCGCCGGGGCTGATCGCTGAGCGCGAGCAGCCCCGGCAGGGGGCGTCAGACGCCCTTGACCTTGGCGATGATCTCGTCGGCGACGTTCTTGGGAACCTCGGCGTAGGAGTCGAAGGTCATGGAGTAGACGGCGCGGCCCTGCGTCTTGGAGCGCAGGTCGCCGACGTAGCCGAACATCTCCGACAGCGGCACGTTGGCGCGCACCACCTTGACGCCCGCGGCGTCCTCCATCGAGGCGATCATGCCACGACGGGAGTTGAGGTCACCGATGACGTCGCCCATGTACTCCTCGGGGGTGCGCACCTCCACGGCCATCACCGGCTCAAGGAGAACCGGGGAAGCCTTCTTGGCGCCCTCCTTGAAGGCCATGGAACCGGCGATCTTGAAGGCCATCTCGGAGGAGTCGACCTCGTGGTAGGCGCCGTCCACCAGGGTGGCCTTGATGTCCACCATGGGGTAGCCGGCCAGGACACCGGTGAGCATGGAGTCCTGGACACCGGCGTCCACCGAGGGGATGTACTCGCGGGGCACGCGACCACCGGTAACGGCGTTGGCGAACTCGTAGTGAGCGGCCTCGCCCTCGCCGGCCTCGCCCTCCTCGCGGACCAGGGGCTCGAAGATCATCTGAACCTTGGCGAACTGGCCGGAGCCACCGGTCTGCTTCTTGTGGGTGTACTCGACCTTCTCCACCTTCTTGCGGATGGTCTCGCGGTAGGCCACCTGCGGGGCGCCCACATTGGCCTCGACCTTGAACTCGCGGCGCATGCGGTCCACGAAGACATCCAGGTGGAGCTCGCCCATGCCGCCGATGACGGTCTGGCCGGTCTCCTCATCCAGGGCGACAGTGAAGGTCGGGTCCTCCTCGGAGAGCTTCTGGATGGCCACACCCAGCTTCTCCTGGTCGCCCTTGGTCTTGGGCTCGATGGCCACGTGGATGACCGGGTCGGGGAAGGTCATGGACTCCAGGACCACCGGCGCGCTCTGGGCGCACAGGGTGTCACCGGTGGTGACGTCCTTGAGCCCGATGAAGGCGTAGATGTGGCCGGCGTGGGCCTCATCCACCGGGTTCTCCTTGTTGGAGTGCATCTGGAAGAGCTTGCCGATGCGCTCCTTCTTGCCCTTGGTGGCGTTGAGGACCATCTCGCCCTGAGCCACCTTGCCGGAGTAGACGCGCACGTAGACGAGCTTGCCGTAGAAGGGGTGGGTGGCGACCTTGAAGGCCAGGGCGGAGAAGGGGGCCTTCTCGTCGGCCGCGCGGGTGACGACCTCCTCCTCCTTGCCCGGGGCGTGGCCCTCGACATCGGGGACGTCCAGGGGCGAGGGCAGGTAGTCCAGCACGGCGTCGAGCACGGGCTGGATGCCCTTGTTCTTGAAGGCCGAGCCGGCCAGGACCGGGAAGGCCTCACCGGCAACGGTCAGCTTGCGGATGCCGGACTTGAGCTCCTCAACGCTGAGCTCCTCGCCCTCCAGGTACTTCTCCATGAGGGCGTCGTCGGCCTCGGCGACGGTCTCGACGAGCTGGCCGCGCAGCTCCTCGGCCCGGGCCACGAGCTCGGCGGGGATCTCCTCGTACTCCACCACCGAGCCGCGGGTGTCCTTGCCCTCGGCGTCCTTCTCGGGGAAGCGGATGGCCCGCATCTCCAGGACGTCGACCAGGCCGGAGAAGTCGTTCTCGGCGCCGATGGGGAAGTTCAGGACGATCGGGGTGGCGTGGAGGCGGTCGCGGATCGTCTGGACGGAGAAGTCGAAGTCGGCGCCCAGCTTGTCCATCTTGTTGATGTAGCAGATGCGCGGGACGTTGTACTTGTCCGCCTGGCGCCACACGGTCTCGGACTGGGGCTCCACGCCCTCCTTGCCGTCGAAGACCGCCACGGCGCCGTCGAGCACGCGCAGGGAGCGCTCGACCTCGACCGTGAAGTCCACGTGGCCGGGGGTGTCGATGATGTTGATCTGGTTGTTCTTCCAGAAGCAGGTGGTGGCCGCGGAGGTGATGGTGATACCGCGCTCCTGCTCCTGCTCCATCCAGTCCATGGTCGAGGCGCCGTCGTGCGTCTCGCCCAGCTTGTAGTTGATGCCCGTGTAGAACAGGATGCGCTCTGTCACGGTGGTCTTACCGGCATCGATATGGGCCATGATGCCGATGTTGCGGACCTTGGTGAGGTCTGTCAGCACGTCGAGTGCCACGAGTGATGTCCTTCGTTCGTGAGGTCTTGGCGAGTGGGGCGGCTGCGCGGCTGCGCCGTCGGCCCGCAGCAGCGGGGCGGCGGGTCGCGGCCGAGCCGCGAGCGGCCGGTATTACCAGCGGTAGTGGGCGAAGGCCTTGTTGGACTCGGCCATGCGGTGCATGTCCTCGCGGCGCTTGACCGCGGCCCCCAGGCCGTTGGATGCGTCGAGGATCTCGTTCATGAGGCGCTCGGTCATCGTGTTCTCGCGGCGCTGCCGGGAGAAGTCCACCAGCCAGCGCAGGGCCAGGGTGGTGGCGCGGCTGGGGCGGACCTCGACGGGAACCTGGTAGGTGGCGCCACCCACGCGGCGGGAGCGGACCTCCAGGGCGGGGCGGATGTTGTCCAGGGCGCGCTTGAGCACGGAGACCGGGTCCTGGTCCGTCTTGGAGCGCACGCCCTCCAGGGCGCCGTAGACGATCCGCTCAGCGGTGGACTTCTTGCCGTCCAGCAGCACGCGGTTGACCAGCTGGGTGACCACCGGCGAGCCGTAGACCGGGTCGACGGCGAGGGGGCGCTTGGGCGCGGGACCCTTACGAGGCATTACTTCTTCTCCTTCTTGGCGCCGTACTTCGAGCGTGCCTGCTGGCGGCCCTTGACACCCTGGGTGTCCAGGGAGCCGCGCACGATGTGGTAGCGGACACCGGGAAGGTCCTTCACACGACCACCGCGGACGAGCACGATCGAGTGCTCCTGGAGGTTGTGGCCCTCACCGGGGATGTAGGCGGTGACCTCGATCCCGGTGGACAGGCGCACACGGGCGACCTTACGGAGGGCGGAGTTCGGCTTCTTGGGGGTGGTGGTGTACACGCGGGTGCACACACCACGACGCTGCGGGCTGGACTTCAGCGCGGGCGTCTTGGACGCCGTGCGCTTGGTCGAGCGGCCCTTGCGGACCAACTGCTGAATCGTGGGCACTATGGATTCTCCATCTTGACGTGCATGGACGTACTGTGCTGCCCGCGCTGCGCCCCGCCCTCCCGCCTGACGGCGCACGTTGCCGCGGGGAGGGCCGGCCCGCCACGCCCCAGGAGGGGCGGCGTCCGGAGCCCCGCGCAAGGGGCCCGTCGGTTCCCGCCGCGGCAGACCCGCGTGACCGCGATCCGGTGATCCGCGGCTGGGAACGGAATGAAGAGCGGTGACCGGCGTGCGGGCACCGCGGGCAATGCTACGGCCATGGCCTCACGCAGCACCAGGGCTGCGGGCGGCTGAGCCCCGTGAGACTGCGCACGTGCGGGAGGGAGGCGGCCAGGCGCAGCGGCGGGGGCGCGCTCCGGACACCGATCGCGCCTCAGGGCGCGAAATGCGAGTGCGGGGTGCAGAAGGCGAGTGCGGGGTACTCGCCTTCTGCACCCCGCACTCGCATTCTGCAGTGGTGCCGCCGGTGAGTGCTACTACTCCCCCTGCTCGCCGGAGCCGGGATCCTCCGCGGGCGCGGTGACCTGGTCGGCGCCCCGCAGGATGCCGATGAGCTCCTCGCGCCAGGGCACCTCGATGCCCACCGACTCCACCTGGCCCAGGAGCGCATCGATCTGGTCGGGGTCGACCTGCCCCGTGACCTCATGGGCCTCGGCCAGGGTGCGGTCCTTGAGGATCTGGCCGCCGTAGTAGCCGCCCGCGGCCACGGCCCCCAGGGGCAGGAAGAAGGCGCCGAGCATGAGGGCAATGGCGGCGGTCTTGGGCTTGGAGCGCGAGACGGCCACCAGGCTCGTGATGACGGTGAGGAAGGCCAGGACGGCGCCGCCGACGATCGCGCCGGCGGCGACCTGGTCGAGACTGCTGGTGTCCCCCTGGGCCAGGTCGAAGACGTGGAGGGAGACGAGCAGGGTGTAGGTCCCCCAGCCCAGCAGGGCGAGAGTGGCCAGGAGCATGAGGACGCCCAGTGGCAGGGCGAGGGTGCGCCGTCGCTGCGGGGGCCGGGGAAGCCTCACCGGTGGGGTGGCCGGCTCCACCGGCTCGGGGCGCCGGTGGGCAGGAGCCGGCTGGGATGCGGGTGGAGGGGCGAACCGGGGCTGTGACTGCCAGGCCGACTCGGGCGGGGTCTGGGTGGGCCGGAGGTGGGCGGGCATGACCGTGGTGCGCTGGGGGGTGCGCTGGGGCGTTCCGGGCGCTGCGGGGCGACCGGCCGCGGGCATGACCGAGGTGTGGGCCACCCCTGCCGGGAAGGCCGAGGTGGGGTCGGCAGAGCCCGGGAAGGCCTCGGTGTACTGGCCCTCGTACCCGGCCTGCTCGGCATAGGCCTCATAGCCCTGCCCCGCCCCTGCCGGGAAGGCCGAGGTGGGGTCGGCAGAGCCGGGGAAGGCCTCGGTGTGCAGGGCACCGGCGGGCAGGGCCGTGGTGGGGTCGGCCGAGCCCGGGAAGGCCTCGGTGTACTGGCCCTCGTACCCGGCCTGCTCGGCATAGGCCCCATAGCCCTGCCCTCCCCCGGGCACGGGGAAGGCCGAGGTCTCATCGGCTGAGTCGAAGGCCTGGGTGGTCGGCTCGGCGGCCATGGCCGGGGTTGAGGATGAGGCGGGCGGCTGTCCTGGACGTGAGGGCAGGGGCACGGCGATGACTCCTCCAGAGGCGGTCGGGGCGGCCGACGGCGGGCGCCGGCCTCCCCCGAGAGCCTACGTGCTCCTGGCGGGCCGGCGGCATCCTCCCGCCGGGCTCCGCCATGGGCAGACAGGCCCCGCCCACCCGACTCCCAATGCGGAGGCCGGGCCGGCCGAGGCCCCCACCCGCGATGGCCGCACCACCCGGGCATCGACAGGTATGGCTCTGGCGGCCACCCGTGGGGCGGCCGCCAGAGCCATGGGGCACCGGTGCCGGAGGACCGGCCTCAGCGGCTCAGAACTCGAAGTCCTCGCTACTGGTGAAGCCGGGGCGCAGGTCCTCGGAGAAGTCCGCGCGCATGTCGCCGCCACCGAAGTGGAAGTCGTCCAGGGCCACCGCCTCGCCGAAGGCGCCGTCGTTGAAGCCCGTGCGCGAGAACACCTCGGCCTTGACCTCCTCGGTGGGCTCCACCTCGATGTCGGCGTAGCGGGCCAGGCCCGTGCCGGCGGGGATGAGCTTGCCCAGGATGACGTTCTCCTTCAGGCCCAGCAGCGGGTCGCTCTTGCCGTTCATGGCGGCCTCGGTGAGCACGCGCGTGGTCTCCTGGAAGGAGGCGGCGCTCAGCCAGGAGTCCGTGGCCAGGGAGGCCTTGGTGATGCCCATGAGCTCGGTGCGGCCCGTGGCGGTCTTGCCGCCCTCGGCCATGACGCGGCGGTTCTCCTTGCGGTAGTGCATGACGTCGACCAGGTCGCCCTGGAGCAGGCGGGTGTCCCCGGAGTCCAGCACGGTGACGCGGCGCAGCATCTGGCGCACGATCACCTCGATGTGCTTGGAGTGGATGTCCACGCCCTGGGAGCGGTAGACCTCCTGGACCTCCTCCACCAAATGGCGCTGGGTGGCGGCCACCGAGCGCAGGCGCAGGACCTTCTTGGGGTCCACCGGGCCCTCGGTGAGGGCCTGGCCCGGCTCCACATGGTCGCCGTCGGCCACCAGCAGGCGCTGGCGCCGGGAGACGGGCACCACCACGTCCTCCTCGCCGTCGTCGCGCTTGATGACCAGGCGCTTGCCGTCGGCGTCGTCCTCGACGGCCAGAGTCCCGGCGGCCTCGGCCACGGCGGCCTCGCCCTTGGGAGTGCGGGCCTCGAAGAGCTCCTGGACACGGGGAAGACCCTGGGTGATGTCGGCGGCGCCCGCGGCACCACCGGTGTGGAAGGTGCGCATGGTCAGCTGGGTGCCGGGCTCACCGATGGACTGGGCGGCGATGATGCCCACGGCCTCACCGATGTCCACGCGCTTGCCGGTGGCCAGGGAGCGGCCGTAGCAGGCGGCACAGGTGCCCACCTCCGAGTCGCAGGTGAGCACGGAGCGCACCGTGATCTCCTCGACCCCGGCGTCGATGGCGGCGCGGATCTCCGCATCACCCAGGTCGGTGCCGGCCTCGACGATGACCTCGCCGCTGTCATCAACGATGTTGCGGGCCAGGGTGGTGCCGAAGACGGTGGTGCCCAGGATCTCGTTGGGCTCCTTGAATCGCTCGCCGCCGGCCTCCACCCAGGAGAAGATCCGCTTGGTCAGGCCCTTGCGGGTCCCGCAGTCGTCCTCGCGCACGATGACGTCCTGGGAGACATCCACCAGGCGCCGGGTGAGGTAGCCCGAGTCCGCGGTGCGCAGGGCCGTGTCGGCCAGGCCCTTGCGGGCGCCGTGCGTGGCGATGAAGTACTCCAGGACGCTCAGGCCCTCGCGGTAGTTGGACTTGATCGGCCGGTCGATGAGGCGCTGGCGGGGGTCGGCCACCAGGCCGCGCATGCCGGCGAGCTGGCGGATCTGGTCCCAGTTGCCTCGCGCCCCCGAGACCACCATCTGGTAGACGGTGTTGCGCTCGGGGAAGTTCTCCCGCATCGCGTCGGCGACCTCGGCGGTGGCCTTGGTCCAGATGTCGATGAGGGAGGCGTAGCGGTCCTCCTCGGTCAGGGCGCCCAACTCGAACTGGTCCTCGATCTCGGCGGCCTCGGCCTCGTAGCGGGCCAGGATCTCCGGCTTGGAGGCCGGGGAGACGACGTCGGCGAAGGCCACGGTGATGCCCGACCAGGTCGACCAGTAGAAGCCGGCGGCCTTGAGGGCGTCCAGGGAGGCGGCCACGTCCACACGCGGGTAGTTCTCCGCCAGGGCGTTGACGATGTTGCCCAGGGCCTTCTTGTCCACCACGTAGTTGACATAGGGGAAGGACTCGGGCAGGGCGGTGTTGAACAGGGCCCGGCCCAGGGAGGTGCGCAGGGTGATCGGGTCGCCCTCCTGGTGGCCCTCGGGGGCCTGCCAGCCCTCGGGCGCCACGATGCCCTCCTCGAAGCGGATGTCGCAGGCGGCGTTGACGTGCAGCTTGCCGAAGTCGTAGGCCATGACGGCCTCGGCGAAGGAGGAGAAGGAGGGCACGACCGGCTCACCGGCGGCGTCCCGCTCCACCTCCACGGCCGGGTCCGGCTCGCTGGTGAGGTAGTAGGTGCCGATGATCATGTCCTGGCTGGGCATGGTCACCGGGCGCCCGTCGGAGGGCTTGAGGATGTTGTTGGAGGAGAGCATGAGGATGCGCGCCTCCGCGGCGGCCTCCGCGCCCAGCGGCAGGTGGACGGCCATCTGGTCGCCGTCGAAGTCGGCGTTGAAGGCGCCGCACACCAGGGGGTGGAGCTGAATGGCCTTGCCCTCGATGAGCTGGGGCTCGAAGGCCTGGATGCCCAGGCGGTGCAGGGTGGGGGCGCGGTTGAGCAGCACGGGGTGCTCGCGGATGACCTCGGCCAGCACGTCCCAGACCTTGGGGTTGGCGCGCTCGACCATCCTCTTGGCGGCCTTGACGTTCTGGGCCTCCTTGAGCTCGACCAGGCGCTTCATGACGAAGGGCTTGAACAGCTCCAGGGCCATCTGGCTGGGCAGCCCGCACTGGTGGAGGGCCAGCTGGGGGCCCACCACGATGACCGAGCGGCCCGAGTAGTCCACGCGCTTGCCCAGCAGGTTCTGGCGGAAGCGGCCCTGCTTGCCCTTGAGCATGTCGGACAGGGACTTCAGCGGGCGGTTGCCCACGCCGGTGACCGGGCGGCCGCGGCGGCCGTTGTCGAACAGGGCGTCCACGGCGTCCTGGAGCATGCGCTTCTCGTTGTTGACGATGATCGTCGGCGCACCCAGGTCCATCAGCCGCTTGAGGCGGTTGTTGCGGTTGATGACGCGGCGGTAGAGGTCGTTGAGGTCGGAGGTGGCGAAGCGGCCGCCGTCGAGCTGGACCATGGGGCGCAGGTCCGGCGGGATGACCGGGATGTTGTCCAGGACCATCGACTCCGGGGCGGTGCCCGTCAGGCGGAAGGCGTTGACCACCTTGAGGCGCTTGATGGCACGGGTCTTGCGCTGGCCGGTGCCGGTCTCCACGATCTCGGCCAGGGTGGCGGCCTCGGCCTCCAGGTCGAAGTTGCGCAGGCGCGCCTGGATGGCCTCGGCGCCCATGGCGCCCTTGAAGTAGATGCCGTAGTCGGCAACCATGTCGCGGTAGAGCACCTCGTCGCCCTCCAGGTCACCGACCTTGAGGGACACGAAGCGGTCCCACACCTTGTCCATGTGCTCCAGGGTGCGCTGGGTCTTGCGGCGCAGGGCTGTCATCTCCCGCTCGGCGGTCTTGCGCAGCTTCTCGCGCTGGGCGTTGTCCGCGCCCTCGGCCTCCAGCTGGGCCAGATCGGACTCCAGGCGCTGCTGGCGGGCCTCGACGTCGGCCAGCCCGGCCTCCTCGACGTGCTTCTTCTTGACCTCCAGCTCGTTGCGCAGGGAGGGAAGGTCGTCGTGGCGGCCCTCCTCATCGACCTCGGTGACCATGTAGGCCGCGAAGTAGATGACCTTCTCCAGGTCCTTGGGGGCCAGGTTGAGCAGGTAGCCCAGACGCGAGGGCACGCCCTTGAAGTACCAGATGTGGGTCACGGGCGCGGCCAGCTTGATGTGGGCCATCCGCTCGCGGCGCACCTTGGAGCGGGTGACCTCCACGCCGCAGCGCTCGCAGACGATGCCCTTGTAGCGCACCCGCTTGTACTTGCCGCAGGCGCACTCCCAGTCGCGGGTGGGGCCGAAGATCTTCTCGCAGAAGAGTCCGTCCTTCTCCGGCTTGAGGGTGCGGTAGTTGATGGTCTCGGGCTTCTTGACCTCGCCGTGCGACCAGGAGCGGATGTCCTCCGCGGTGGCGAGGCCGAGCTGGATCCTGTCGAAGACGTTGGCGTCGAGCACAGTTCCTACTTCCGATGGTTCAGTCATCAGGTGGTGTGGTGGGGGCGCTCCGTCGTCGTTGTTCCAGGACGACGACGGTGCCCGGTGGTCCGGGAGGATGGGGGCGGCGCGGGCGCCGGTGCCGGCAGGCCCAGTGCCTGCGCCGCCCCCGGTCCTCAACCGGGACCCGTGATGGAGTTGTCGGTGCTAGCCGCGACCCGTCTCAGATCTCATCGACCGTGGAGGCGATGGCCCCGCCCGGGCGGCGGCCCAGGTCGAAGCCCAGCTCCTCGACGGCGCGGTGGGAGTCCTCGTCGTTGTCGTCCAGGCCGATCGCGTGCCCCTCGGCGTCCAGTGCCTCCACATTCAGGCACAGGGACTGCATCTCCTTCATGAGCACCTTGAAGGACTCGGGGATGCCGGGCTCAGGGATGTCATCGCCCTTGACGATGGCCTCGTAGACCTTGACGCGGCCGTTGACGTCGTCGGACTTGACGGTGAGCAGCTCCTGGAGGGCGTGGGCGGCGCCATAGGCCTCCATGGCCCACACCTCCATCTCGCCGAAGCGCTGGCCGCCGAACTGCGCCTTACCGCCCAGCGGCTGCTGGGTGATCATCGAGTAGGGGCCGGTGGAGCGGGCGTGGATCTTGTCGTCCACCAGGTGGTGGAGCTTGAGGATGTACATGTAGCCCACCGAGATGGGGTACGGGAAGGGCTCCCCGGAGCGGCCGTCGAACAGGCGGGCCTTGCCGTCGGGCTGGACGAGCTGGAGGCCGTCCTCCCCCGGGAGGGTGGAGTCCAGCAGCCCCATGAGCTCGTCGTCGCGCACGCCGTCGAAGACCGGGGTGGCCACGGGGGTGCGGGGCTCGGCGGTGATGCCGTTCTCCGGCAGGCGCAGGGTCCACTCCTCGCCGGCCTCGCGGGCGGCACTGGCATCCCAGCCGCGGGAGGCCACCCATCCCAGGTGCAGCTCCAGGACCTGGCCCACGTTCATGCGGCTGGGCACGCCCAGGGGGTTGAGGATGACGTCCACCGGGGTGCCGTCGGCCAGGAAGGGCATGTCCTCCACCGGCAGGATCTTGGAGATGACGCCCTTGTTGCCGTGGCGGCCCGAGAGCTTGTCGCCCACCGTGATCTTGCGCCGCTGGGCGATGTAGACGCGCACCATGCGGTTGACGCCCGCGGGCAGCTCGGCGTCGTCGGAGGCGGCGTCGATCTCGCGCACGCCGGTGACGATGCCGTACTCGCCGTGGGGCACACGCAGGGAGGTGTCGCGCACCTCGCGGGCCTTCTCCCCGAAGATCGCGCGCAGCAGGCGCTCCTCGCTGGTCAGCTCGGTCTCCCCCTTGGGGGTCACCTTGCCCACGAGGATGTCGCCGCTGCGGACCTCGGCGCCGATGCGGATGATGCCGCGCTCATCGAGGTTGGCCAGGGTCTCCTCGCTGACATTGGGGATGTCGCGGGTGATCTCCTCGGCGCCCAGCTTGGTGTCGCGGGCGTCGACCTCGTGCTCCTCGATGTGGATCGAGGTGAGCATGTCCTCGGCCACCACCCTCTGGGAGATGATGATGGCGTCCTCGTAGTTCAGTCCCTCCCAGGTCATGAAGGCCACGAGCAGGTTCTGGCCCAGGGCCAGGTCCCCGCCCTCGGTGGCCGGGCCGTCGGCCAGGACGCTGCCCACCTCCACGCGCTCGCCCTCGGTGGAGACCACGCGCTGGTTGTAGCAGTTGCCCTGGTTGGAGCGTCGGAACTTGGCGACCTTGTAGACGGTCTCGGTGGCGTCGTCGTTGGCCACGCGCACGAAGTCGGCGCACACCTCGGTGACCACGCCGGCCTTCTCGGCCACCAGCACATCCCCGGCGTCCACAGCCGTGCGGCGCTCCATGCCCGTGCCCACCAGGGGCGCATCGGGGCGGATGAGCGGCACGGCCTGGCGCTGCATGTTGGCGCCCATGAGGGCCCGGTTGGCGTCGTCGTGCTCCAGGAAAGGGATGAGCGAGGTGCCCACCGAGACCATCTGGCGCGGGGAGACGTCCATGAGGTCGACCTGGCTGGAGGGCACCAGCGCGGGCTCGCCGCCGGTGACCCGGCACAGGACGTGGTCCTCGGCGAAGCGGCCGTCCTCGGTGAGGGTGACGTTGGCCTGGGCGATGACGTGGCGGTCCTCGTCGTCGGCCGTCAGGTAGTGGGTCTCATCGGTGACCTGGCCGTCCTTGACCACCCGGTAGGGGGTCTCCACGAAGCCGAAGGGGTTGATGCGCCCGAAGGTGGCCAGCGAGCCGATGAGGCCGATGTTGGGGCCCTCGGGGGACTCGATGGGGCACATGCGCCCGTAGTGGGAGGTGTGGACGTCGCGGACCTCCATGGAGGCGCGCTCGCGCGACAGGCCTCCGGGGCCCAGGGCGCTCAGGCGTCGCTTGTGGGTCAGGCCCGCCAGCGGGTTGTTCTGGTCCATAAACTGCGAGAGCTGGGAGGTTCCGAAGAACTCCTTGATCGCAGCGGTCACCGGGCGGATGTTGATGAGCGTGTTGGGGGTGATGGCCTCGACATCCTGGGTGGTCATGCGCTCGCGCACCTGGCGCTCCATGCGGCTCATGCCCGTGCGCACCTGCGCCTGGATGAGCTCGCCCACCGCGCGGATGCGGCGGTTGCCCAGGTGGTCGATGTCGTCGTACTCCACGGCGATCTGGGTGATCTCGCCGTCGCGCACGCCCTCGACGCTCTCGGCGCCGGCGTGCAGGGCCAGGAGGTACTTCAGGGCCGCGACGATGTCCTCGATGCGCAGCACCGAGTCGCTCAGGTCGGTGACCAGGCCCAGCTTCTTGTTGATCTTGTAGCGGCCGACCTTGGCCAGGTCGTAGCGCTTGGGGTTGAAGTAGAAGTTCTCCAGCAGGGTGCGGCCGGCCTCGACGCTGGGCGGCTCACCGGGGCGGATCTTCTTGTAGATGTCCAGCAGGGCCTCGTCCTGGGTGGTGACCTTGCGGTCCTCGTCCAGGGCGGAGGTCAGCGCCGGGTAGCCCTCGAACTCCTTGCGGATCTCGGCCTCATCCATGCCCAAGGCCAGGAGGAAGACGGTGACGTCCTGCTTGCGCTTGCGGTCGATGCGCACCGCGACGCGGTCGGACTTGTCGATCTCGAACTCGAGCCAGGCCCCGCGCGAGGGGATGAACTTGACGTTGTAGACGAACTTGTCCGTGGTCTTCTCGGTGGTGCGCTCGAAGTACACCCCCGGGGAGCGCACCAGCTGGGAGACCACGACGCGCTCGGAGCCGTTGACGATGAAGGTGCCGCGCTCAGTCATGAGCGGGAAGTCGCCCATGAACACGGTCTGGGACTTGATCTCGCCGGTGGAGAAGTTCTCGAAGTCGGCCACCACGTACAGGGGGGCCGCGTAGGTGAGGTCCTTCTCCTGGCACTCCTCGGCCGTGTACTTCGGCTCCTCGAAGCGGTGGTCGTGGAAGGACAGGGCCATGGTCTCCGCGAAGTCCTCGATCGGGGAGATCTCGTCGAAGATCTCCTCCAGGCCCGAGGTCTCCGGCAGCGAGCCGGGGCGCTCCTTGTTGGCGGCGGTGACACGCTCCCGCCACTTCTCGTTACCGACGAGCCAGTCGAAGCTCTCGGTCTGGAGGGCGAGGAGGTTGGGAGCCTGCATGGGCTCCGCGATCTTCGCAAAATTGATACGGCGTGACGCTGTGCGAGCGGCGATGTCAGCAGCGGTAGGTGCAGAGGTGCGCGAGGCAGCCAAAGGGGATCCTTCCCTCAGATCGGGGATCACTCTTCGTACACTGGGTGCGGGCCCCGGCGGAGTGCCTCACCGGGGCGGCTGGGCCCCGGGCTTGGACACACCACTGGCGCTAGTACACACAATGGACGCAAAGCGCTAGCGTACACGCCCGCCCCACAGGTAGCCATGCCCAGCAGCACCCGCTTCTTGCGATTCCCACCACAGTCGCGCATACTGCCCCACGCTCACGCCCCCGGCGGGCCGCATCCCGTCCAGAGCGTCCCGGCGCCGCTGGGCTCCTGGCGATGAGCGGGACCGGCCGGGCGCAAGAAGAGCGTCACTTGGCGGAAAGTGCGTCGCTTCGCGGAAAAGGCGACACCTGCAAGGTACGTCCATTCCGCCAGGCGACGCCCAAGTCGCCACGTGACGCCGATCCTGCGGCCGCCGGGCCTCGACGACGCACCCACCCGGCGACCGCCGACCCGCCCGTGCGCCGGGCGCACCCGGGTCCCTCCCACGGCTCAGGCTCACAGCAGGACCGGCCCCTCGGAGTGCGAGCCCCACAGTCCCGCGCCGCGCAGGAGGGGGTCGGGCCTCAGCCCAGCCAGCACCGGGGCGGGGAAGAGGGCCAGGATGCGGCCGGCCAGGGCGCGCAGGTCGCGCAGGTCCTCGGTGGGGATGCGCAGCATGGTCCAGCCCTGGGCGTGGATGTCGTCCTGGCGGAGCTTCTCGTCGTAGAGGTCCTGCGGCGCCTGGTACTTCATGCGGCCGTCCACCTCCAGCACGATCCGCAGGCCGGGCCAGCTCAGGTCCAGGTACCTGGTGCCGCGGCGGCCCTCCACGGGGTGCTGGAGCTCGGGCGCCGGCAGGCCCAGGGCCAGCACGAGCCACCGCACCAGGCTCTCGGCGGGTGACTCCGACCACGGGCTGGCGGCGGCCAGAATCGCCCGAGCCCGCCGGATGCCATGCCTGCCGGCGCTCGCCTCGATCATCCGCTGCCAGGCTGCTCGGGCCTGCGCCAAGGGCGCCTCGCACTCGCCGGGACGCCACGCGCAGGGGTCGCAGACCAGGCGCAGGGCGGAGTCGGCGATGCACAGGGCGTTGTGGGCCGACTCGTCGCAGGCGCAGTCGAAGGCGGTGCGCAGCGCGGTGGTCACCGGCAGGCCCGCCACCTCGATGATGTCCTCGTCGGGCACGTCCAGGCGCTTGCGGCACAGGCGGACCCGCTGCACTCCTGTGGCCGACCCGCCCGGGGCCGGGGTGGGCGGGCCCGTGCGGGGGTAGTGGACGGCGGGCAGGCGCGTGGCAGTACGGCGGGGCCGGCTCGCCGTGGCGAGGTGGACATCGGGCTCCTGGCTCCACATCCCCAGCCCCAGCACGAGTGCTGCGGAACTGTGAGTCAGGCACCGGGCGGCCGGCGCCCGCTGCAGCGCCGCGATGGCGCGCGCCAGCGAGACCACGGTGCGCTGCTCCCATGGGGCGAGGTCGGGGCTGGTCACCAGGGAATAGCCACGCATGATGGGCAGCTCGTTCGTGCGCCGCGAGTGGGCGGGGCCACCGCGGCCGTGCCTGACGAGACGGACGCGGAGCCTGGGGGACATGGGGTAGTGCGTTGCGGGAGTCATGACCGGAGTGTGCGGCGGGCGGGCGGGGATGTCGCGCCCTGCAGGGGCTGCCTGTGGACAGCGGGGCTCTCTGCGCACTTCTCCACACCTGAGGTGCACGGCTCTGGCCGGAATGGCGCCATGGCCGTGCTTCAGCCGAGCGGGACCAACATGCGAGGCACCGCCACTGCGACTCCGGCTCCCGGTCCCGGGCTCCCGACTGCTCCCCCGTCCCGACGACGTGCCCGCCCGGCGACCGCCGGCCGGCCCCGACCAGAGCGCGACCGCCGTCGTCGGGAGGGGGCCGGGAGGCAGTGGGCAGAGACGGGAGCGGGTGCGGGGAGGCATCGCAGGGCGGGCCGGTGCGCCGTCGTCGGGAGGATGCGGGGCCGGCCGGGCGCAAGAAGAGCGTCACTTGGCGGAAAGTGCGTCGCTTCGCGGAAAAGGCGACACCTGCAAGGTACGTCCATTCCGCCAGGCGACGCCCAAGTCGCCACGTGACGCCCAACCTGCGGCCCCCGGCACGCCCCGACACCCCCGGGCCCAGGAACGCGACGTGGCCCCGCCCACCGCAGGGGTGGACGGGGCCACGTGGAAGCAGTCCCCCGGCGCGGCACCGGCAACTACCGGGCGCCACGCCGGGGCGGGACTCACTTGAGGGTGACGGTGGCGCCGGCGCCCTCGAGCTGCTCCTTGGCCTTCTCGGCGGCCTCCTTGTTGGCGCCCTCCAGGACGGCCTTGGGGGCGCCGTCGACCAGCTCCTTGGCCTCCTTCAGGCCGAGGGAGGTCAGGGCGCGCACCTCCTTGATGACCTGGATCTTCTTGTCGCCGGCGGCCTCGAGGATGACGTCGAACTCGTCCTTCTCCTCAGCGGCGGCCTCGCCACCGGCGGCGCCGGGGGCGGCGGCCACGGCCACGGCGGCCGGGGCGGCGGCGGTGACGTCGAAGGTCTCCTCGAAGGCCTTGACGAACTCGGAGAGCTCGATGAGGGTGAGCTCCTTGAACTGCTCGATGAGCTCTTCAGTGGTCAGCTTCGCCATGATGGGCGTTCCTTCCTGGTGTGGTTCCTGCGCGTGCAGGGGTGGTGGATGACGCGTGCGGCCTCAGGCCGCCGTCTCCTGCTTCTCGCGCAGGGCGTCGACGGTGCGCACGGCCTGGGAGGCCGGTGCGGCGAAGAGGTAGGCAGCCTTGGACAGGGACGCCTTCATAGCGCCCGCGGCCTTGGCCAGCAGCACCTCGCGGGATTCGAGAGAAGCGAGCTTGTCCACGCCGTCGGCGGACAGCACATCGCCGTCCATGACGCCGCCCTTGATGACGAGCTGCTTGTTGTCCTTGGCGAAGTCACGCAGGGCCTTGGCGGCCTCAACCGGCTCACCGGTGACGAAGGTCAGGGCGGAGGGGCCCTTGAGGTCCTCGGCGAAGGCCTCGAGGCCGACCTGGCGGGCGGCGATCGCGGCAAGCGTGTTCTTCACCACGGCGTACTCGGCGTTACCGGCGAGAGCACGGCGCAGCTCCTTGAGCTGGCTGACGCTCAGTCCCCGGTACTCGGTGAGCAGGACCGCGTCCGCCTCACGGAACTTGTCCGCGAGTGCAGCAACGGCTGCTTCCTTGTCAGGCCGTGCCATGAGCCCTCCTTCCGTGGTCTGCCGCAGGGCCCGCTCAGCAGAAGAGCCCCGCGCCGGTGGGCACGGGGCTCGCGGGCCGGGGCAGCCCGGCCGGGTCTCGTCTCACCTGCGCCGGCTCCGCCGTGGGCGGACTTGGCCCCACCGGAGTGGGGGACCTGCGGTCTTTGGCGGGGCCAACTGTACAGGCCGACGGCGCCGCTGCCGCAAGGCCCGAGGCCGTGGGGCTGGTCACGCGGGGCGGATGGCCTGGTTCCCGCATGGGTCGAAGCATGGAGCTCCCGACCTCCGGATCACGCGGCATCGGGCCCGCACGGGGCCCCTTGCTCTGCCAGGCTTGGAGCATGTCGATCACCGCCCCCACCTGCCCGCACGGGCGGGCCCTGCCGCGCACCGATCATGCCATCGCACTGGCAGCGCCCATGAGCAGGGCGAGCGCACCGCGGAACACCGCCACCGGCCCCCGTGTGCGCCACTGGCGCCTCCTCACCCACCATGCGTCCCCGGCTTCGGGGCCGTCGGCGGAGTCCCGGGGATGAGCGGGATCCTCACGGGCATTGCCGGAGTGCTCGTCACTGCCCTGTGCGCCGTCCTGGTGGGCAGGAGTGGGTCATCATGGTGCCGCGTCTACATCCGGGCCGTCGAGGATCCGCCGCCCCGCTACACCTGGCTCCTGAGCCCACCATGGCAGACCGGGCTGGCGCTCGTCGTCTCAGCCCTCGTCATCGGGTGGGCAGCTGCCTGCGATGCGCCGATGGACGGGCTTCTGGCCGCACCGATCGCTGCGATTCTCTGCCAGGCCGGTGCCGTGGATGCGGTATGCCATCGACTGCCCGACGCCCTGCTCTTGATCGCTGCGCTGCTCGCCATCCTCAGCGGCGCGGTGCGGTTGGCGACCAGCCCCCATGCCCCCACCGCATTGTCCTGGCTGGGGGCCACAGCCCTGGCGTACGCCATCACCTACCTGCTCTCCCGCATCAGATCCGGCATGGGCTACGGGGATGTCAAGCTCATGGGTGTGGTGGGGCTCTGGCTGGGCGGCTATTCCTTCCTGGCCCCCTTGTGGGCGCTGACGGCGGGGGCTTTCATCGGCGGACTGGCCGCCCTCGCCTTCATCGTGTTCAGGAGGGCGCGCCTCAAGGACTCCGTGGCGTTGGGTCCCTACCTCATTGCGGGAGTCCTGCTGGTCTGGGCCTTGGCCATCAGTTGAGCGGGCCGGGCATGCCGTCGGCCGCCTCCCACGCGGGGAGACGGCCGACGGCTCGCGAAACGAGGGACCTCCTACTGCTGCCAGGTGATCTCCACGCGGCGGTTGGCAGCCCTGCCCTCCTCACTGACCGAGCCGTCCTCCTTGGTCTCACTGGCCACCGGCTCACTCTCACCCCTACCCGAGGACTCCACCGTCAACGAGGGCACCTTGGAGGTCAGATAGTCGGCCACCGCCTGAGCCCGCTGCTCAGACAGCGTCTGATTATGCGCATCATCAGCCACCGAATCCGTATGCCCCACCACCGCCACCGACTCCGGCGGAGTGGCGCCCCACCCCGAGACGATCTCATCCAGCACCTGCTTGGCACGATCGGTGAGGGTGGCCGAGTCGGTCTCGAAGTTGACGTCGCCCGACAGGGTCGCCCTGGTCTTCGTGCCGTCGGAGTCCTTGGTGACCGCGCCATCGGAGGCGCCCACGCGCAGGACGAGGTCCATCCTCGGCATGACGATCTGCCTCACCGGTGCGATATCGGGCCGGACGGAGGCCGGCGGGATCGCCTCGCCGATAACGGCCGGCGGGTGGGTGACCGATCCTGAGGTCCTCGTGGCCACGCCGCCCTTGGGGTCCTCGGAGGACTCGTCATCGGCCCAGGCCGGGCCCACCATCCCACTCAGGACGACCCCCAGGGCCGCCAGGGTGCCCGCGCCCCTGAGGAGGCCGCGATGTGCTCTGCGGATTCCCGGGGCACTCATCGCGTCACCGACACGTTGTCGAAGGAGCCGGCCAGCGGGATCGTCACCGTCACGGTGCTCACATCCTCGGGCAGGGCGGCGAAGCTGGTCTGGAAGACCACTGTCTGACCAGGATCCACGAATACGCCCGACAGCCCCGAGGAGCACAGGCAGCTGCCCCCAGTGTCATAGGCGGCCCGGTAGACCTGACTGTTGGCCGTGTCGATGATAGTGACGCCGTCAGCATTATCGTCCCGTACAGGGGTGTTACTGACAGCCCCCTCAGCGTTGAGGGGCACACCGCTGATATCGTCGGCGAGGTTGCTACCCACCTGCCAGTGATCAGAGCCTTCAGAACCCATATTGGTCACGGAGAACAGGACGGTTGTCACCCCGCCCGAGACGGTCACCGAGTTCAGCGTCATCGTCAATGATCGCCCATTCTGGGAGGTCTCCCGCGAGGCGAGGACCGGAAGCTCAGTAGAGATCGGCACCGGCTCGGTGGAGCCAGCCGAGGCCCGGGTGGACTCCAGCACGGAGGTGACAGCCGCGGGAGCATTCGACGCCTGCTGCGAGCCGCCGTCGGCGGACTCCTCCGAGCCGCCTCCGAGGAAGGAGCAGGCGCCCAGCGTGCCGGTGGCCAGGGCGGCGGCGCTCACGGCGGCCAGCAGCCGACGGCGTCGTCCGCCCAGCGGCAAGGCGCAGCGCCGGGCTGCCCCACCGCCCTCGGCCCTCTCCGTGGTCCTGCCAGTGCGGATCGTCGTGCGGATCATCGCGAACCTCCATGATCGAGCAGGCCCCCGCGGCCCGCCGCTGCTCCCAGCGTAGAACTGCCGCCATTGCGGGCATATGGGCAGGATCCCACGGGGAAAGAACGTGCAGGGCCCGGGCCTCACCCCATTCCACGGGGAGGCCCCGGGGAGCATGGGGACGCCGTCGGCCGCCTCCCACGCGGGGAGACGGCCGACGGCGCACGATGCCTCCTACTGCTGCCAGGTGATCTCCACGCGGCGGTTGGCAGCCCTGCCCTCCTCACTGACCGAGCCGTCCTCCTTGGTCTCACTGGCCACCGGCTCGCTCTCACCCTTACCCGAGGACTCCACCGTCAACGAGGGCACCTTGGAGGTCAGGTAGTCGGCCACCGCCTGCGCCCGCTGCTCAGACAGCGTCTGATTATGCGCATCATCAGCCACCGAATCCGTATGCCCCACCACCGCCACCGACTCCGGCGGAGTGCCGCCCCACCCCGAGACGATCTCATCCAGCACCTGCTTGGCACGATCGGTGAGCGTCGCTGAATCGACGTCGAAGTTCACGTCCCCGGACAGGGAGGCCGTCGTCGTCGAGCCGTCGGAGGAGTAGGTGACCGCGCTATCGACGCTGCCCTGCCTGGAGATGGGCTCCATCGCGCGCACAATGAGGTCCGCGGTTCGGGGTACTGCCGGGCCGGTGCTCTCAGGGGGGATCCTCTCGACGGCAGCGCTGCCTGAAGGCGTTGAGGAGGCGGGGACCGCAACGCCCGGCGCGGGAAGGAGCGCCCCCACGGCGAGGGCCGCGACACCCGGCAGGAGTGAGAACCGCACCCTCCTACGACGGCCCCGACACTCACGGGCCCATGATCCAAGCACCCCGGGTCTCATCGGGCCACCGTCACATTGCTGAAGGTGCCCCCGCCGGGGATGGCGACCGTGACTGTGGAGGCCTCGGCGGGAACTCCGGCGAAGGTCGCCTGCAGGACCAGCGAGTTCCCCGGCTTCACATACTCCGTCAAGGGGCCGGAGCACAGGCAGCCGCCGTTACCGTCATAGGCCACCCGGTAGACCGTCGAGGAGGAGGGCTCGGTCAGCGTGAGGCCGTCGGCATTGTTCGTATCCCCTCCGGGGGAGGCTTTGCCATCGGCTTGCGGAACGGCGTCATCACCGTCGGAGAAGGTCTCATAGACCCACATGTCATCGTCCGGGTCATTATTCGTCACGGTGAAGGTGACGGTGATCGTGCTCCCCGTGCCATCGACCGAGTTGAGGGTGACGGTGGCCGCATTCCCTTCAACGGTCGTCTCATAGGAGCCGAGATTCCCCGGCGCTCCCCCGCCCTCGCCACCAGCACCGCTCGTAGCCGCGCCTGCGCTGCTGGCCGCGGAGGCAGGAGGTGGCGAGGCCGCATCATCGCCCCCTCCTCCCGTGAGCTGGCATCCCGCCAGCCCCAGCGCCAGCCCGGCTGCACTCATCGCAGCGAGTACTCGCCCAGTAGCCCGCCCAGTCATCCTCATCATGACGAAACCTCCATCGCGCTCGATTGCCACTCCTCGCCAGCCGTCTCGGCTTGAGGAATTGGCACCACCGTAGAAGGGTCACCGAAACAGAGAAATGGGCAGGTTCCCACGGGGAAAAGGCGTGTGGAGCCCATGCCTCACCCCATTCCACGGGGAGGCCCCGGGGAGTAGTGAGAGACATCGTCGGCCGCCTCCCACGCGGGGAGACGGCCGACGGCGTCGATTCAGCAGCGGAGGCAGCCCGGATCAGCGGGCTCGGAGCGCCGGCTGCCGTGCCCCGAAAGGCCTCAGGGCACCTCAGGCCTTGGTGACATCCACCGGGATGCCGGGGCCCATGGTGGTGCTCATGGTGGCCTTGAGGATGTAGCGGCCCTTGGAGGTCGAAGGCTTGAGGCGCAGGACCTCATCGAGGGCGGCCTGGAAGTTGTCCAGCAGCTGGTCCTCGGTGAAGCCGGCCTTGCCGATGATGAAGTGGAGGTTGGCGGCGCGGTCCACGCGGAACTCGATGCGCCCGCCCTTGATGTCGGTGACGGCCTTGGCCACGTCCATGGTCACGGTGCCGGTCTTGGGGTTGGGCATGAGGCCGCGGGGGCCCAGGACGCGGCCCAGGCGGCCGACCTTGCCCATGAGGTCGGGGGTGGCCACGGCGGCGTCGAAGTCCGTGTAGCCGGCGGCGACCTTCTCGATGAGCTCGTCGCCACCGACCTCGTCGGCCCCGGCGTCCAGCGCCTGCTGGGCACGCTCACCCTGGGCGAAGACGAGGACGCGGGCGGTCTTACCGGTACCGTGCGGCAGGGACACGGTGCCTCGGACCATCTGGTCGGCCTTGCGGGGGTCCACGCCCAGGCGGAAGACGACGTCCACGGTGGAGTCGAACTTCGTGACGGTGGTGCCCTTGGCCAGGCGGACGGCCTCGGCCGGCGTGTAGAGGATTCCGGACTGGATCTTCTCAGCGGCGGCGCGGTA
Source organism: Actinomyces capricornis (assembly GCF_019974135.1). Classification (NCBI taxonomy): domain Bacteria; kingdom Bacillati; phylum Actinomycetota; class Actinomycetes; order Actinomycetales; family Actinomycetaceae; genus Actinomyces; species Actinomyces capricornis. The sequence continues at coordinate 2,026,551 of NZ_AP025017.1, read as the reverse complement.
GGCCTTGCTGCGCTTGGTCATCTGCTTCTCCTTAGCAGTCGTGGTTGGCGGGCCGCGCTGGGCCCTACCACGGGTGGTTCATGGCGTTGGTGGGTGCGCCGGGCCCTGGGCCCGCGCTCCGGGCCGCCCTCAGGCGCCCCGGTGGGTGATCGGGGTGCCTCAGGCCTCGACGGTGATGCCCATGGAGCGGGCGGTGCCGGCGATGATCTTGGAGGCGGCCTCGATGTCGTTGGCGTTGAGGTCGGGCATCTTGGACTCGGCGATCTCACGGATCTGGTCGGCGCTCAGGGAGGCCACCTTGGCGCTGTGCGGGGTGGCGGAGCCCTTGGAGATGCCCGCGGCCTTCTTGATGAGCTCGGCGGCCGGCGGGGTCTTGGTGATGAAGGTGAAGGAGCGGTCCTCGTAGACGGTGATCTCCACGGGGATGACGTTGCCGCGCTGCGACTCGGTGGCAGCGTTGTACGCCTTGCAGAACTCCATGATGTTCACGCCCTGGGCACCCAGGGCGGGGCCGATCGGCGGAGCGGGGTTGGCCTGGCCGGCCTGGATCTGGAGCTTGATCAGCCCGGCGACCTTCTTCTTGGGGGCCATAGTTGGGTCCTTATCGTGTCCGGAAGATGCTGCACGCCTGCCGTGCAGTGTATGCATGCGTGGGCACGCACAAGCGCCCATCGTAGCCCCGCCCGGGACTCCTCAGGGCGCTCGGTGCGCGGTTTCACAGGAGCCGAGCTGTGATCCTCGGCTCCCGCCCCTGCCCCGCCGCGGCCCGCAGGGAGGCTGCGGCGGGGATGCGGGGCGCCTCAGATCTTGGCGACCTGGGTGAAGGAGAGCTCGGCGGGGGTGTCGCGGCCGAACAGGGAGATGAGCACCTGGAGCTTCTGGGTCTCGGGGTGGATCTCGGCGATGGTGGCGGGCAGTGTCTCGAAGGGCCCGTCGGTGACGATGACGGACTCGCCCACCTCGAAGGCCACCTCGAAGACCTTGCCGTCCGCGGTGATCTGGGTGCCCGAGCCGGACTCCGGGGCAGCCTGGGCCTCGGCCTGCTGGGCGGCCACCTCCTCGGGGGTGGGGCCGAGCTGGGAGACGGCCTCCTCGAAGGTCAGGGGCACCGGGTTGTAGCGGTCGCCGACGAAGCCGGTGACGGCCGGGGTGTCCTTGATGGTGCGCCACACGCGGTCGGAGGTCTCCGGGTCGTCCAGATCCATGCGCACGAAGACGTAGCCGGGGATGCGCACACGGGAGACCTCCTTCTTCTTGGACCCGTTCTTGATCTCGATGACGGTCTCCATGGGGACCGTGGCATCGAAGACGTAGTCCTCGACCTCGAAGTTCTCGGCGCGGGTCATGATGTCGGTGGCCACCCGGCGCTCATAGCCGGAGTAGGTGTGCAGCACGTACCACTCCCCGGGCAGGGCGGACATCTGCTTGCGGAACTCCTCCAGGGGGTCGATCACCGGCGCCTCCTGGGCGGCGGCCTCAATCTCGGGGGACTCGACGGCCCCGTTGGACCCAGTGGCCTCGGAGTGCTCGTCGACCTGCGGGGCAGTGGCCTGCTGCGCGCCCTCGACGTCCTCAACGCCCTCGGCGAAGGGCTGGGCGGAGGTGTCCTCTGACATGGTGTACCTGCTTTCCGGTGGCTCGATGCGGGCGGGGCACGGCCCCCAAGTATGTCAGGCGCGCCCGGGAGGCTGCTGATCGGCAGCCCAGTCCGCGCTCAGACGAAGATCCACGTGACGGCGCGGTTGAAGACGAAGTCCAGCACGCCGGTGAACAGCATGATGGCGAGGATGAAGACGACCACGACGACGAAGTAGGTGCTCATCTCGGAGCGGGTAGGCCACACGACCTTGCGCAGCTCGTCGATGACCTGGCGGATGAACAGGGCAATACGCCCGAAGATGCCGCCACGGCTCTTGCGGGGGGTGCTCGCTGCGCTCTCGCTCATGAATGTCGGTCCTCAGGGTCATACGGCTCGGTCAGTGCCCGCATACGGGCGAGAAGACGGAACCGACGGGATCCCCCGACAGATCCGCCGTTCTCAGCAGGGCAGGCGGGACTCGAACCCACAACCGCCGGTTTTGGAGACCGGTGCGCTACCAATTGCGCCACTGCCCTTCAGCGGTGCCCTAGTCTGCCACATGGACAGCCCTCCACGACAGCCTGCCGCCGTGGGCTGCGACACGTCGCCGGTGGCGTATCATCTGATGTCTGATGCTTCGGTGGGGCTGCGACGACGTCGCCCACCACCGGCGGCGCCCCCACCGGTCCCGGCAGCATTGCCGGCCCCATCGCACCCATTGCGCTCAAGGAGGAGAGCATGACCCCCACCGGCGATCCCACCGCCCGCCCTACTGCCGGCCCCGCCACCGGCCCCAGCTCGGGCCCCACCGGCCCGGCCAGCCCTGCCGGAGCCACCGCCGGCCCCTCGCCACGCCCGATCGCCGTTCTGGGCGCCTACGCCTCCCTGCCGGGCAGGCAGGAGGAGGTCGAGGAGTACTACCGGCTGCTGGCCGCCGTCCCCAACGTCCGGGGCCTGGAGCTGCCCTTCCGCGACGACCTGGCCGGCCCCGCCGGCATCGACTGGCTGGTGGGGCGGCTCGCCCCCGCCTGGGACCGCAATATCGTCACCGCGATCCCCGGGACCATGGTGCGCGTGTGGGCCACCGCCACGTTCGGCCTGGCCTCCACCGACCGCACCGGGCGGACCGAGGCCCTGGCCTTCACCCGCGCCGTGCGCGACGGCGTCGAGGCCCTGCGGGAGGCGGCCGGGCGCGACGTCGTGGCCGGGGTCGAGCTGCACTCGGCGCCCTCGGGGGCGCCGGGGGTGGCGCACGTGGCGGAGGCCTTCGGGGAGTCCCTGGCCGAGGTGGCCGACTGGGACTGGGGCGGGGCGCTGCTGCTGGTGGAGCACTGCGACGCCTACGTCAGCGACGACCGCGGGGAGAAGCGGATGCTGACCCTGGCCGAGGAGCTCGAGGTGCTGCGCGAGCTGGACCATCCCGGGGTGCGCATGAGCCTGAACTGGGGGCGCAGCGCCCTGGAGGCCCACGACGCCGGGGTCCCACTGGAGCATGTGCGCACCGCCCGGGCCGCCGGGGTCCTGGAGGGAGTGGCCTTCTCGGGGGCCGGCCCGGTGGACACCCCCTACGCCAAGGCCTGGATGGACGGCCACCTGCCCCTGGAGACCGACGAGCCGGGCTCGGCGATGAGCGCCGCGCGCGTGCGCGAGTGCGCCCTGGCCGCCGTCGGGCCCGACTCCACGGCTCCTGCCGCCGGCTACCTGGGCGCCAAGTGCCAGGTGCCCGCCGAGGCGGATCTGCCCACGCGGGTGGCCATGCTCACCCGCATCCTCCAGGCCACCGGCGTGGAGCCGTGGACCTCCTGAGCACGGCCCGCACCGCCGCCGGAGCACGGGTCTGCGCCCGCCCGCCATCGCTCGTTCCGCTGACTGACGACCGCCCCACCCCAACCCGTGTGAGGCCGGAGCAATCGAGGGGCACTACCGGCCCACGGCCCACCCGGCCTCCAAGCGCGGCCGCACCCATGCACCGCGGGCCCCGATGAGGACACCAGCGGCAAGCAGATCGACGACGGCGAAGAGCACCAGGGTGGGCATCCCCCCAAGAAGATCAAGGCCGCGCCCCGCCAGGAACGGGGCGAGGATCGGTGGCGCCATGATCAAGGTCTGGATCAGGCCCAGTACTCGCCCCATGCCACCACTGGGGATGAGGCGCATCATGCGCGCGCTCGCCTCAGCGTTCCACACCGGCAGGATCAGCCCGGCGCACGCGAGAAGAGCCGCTTGAACAAGCGGAACCCGGGTCAGTGCACAGGACAGCAGTACCAGCGCATGGACGGCCTGAAAGCCGATGAGGATCGCCCCCGCCGGCAGGCGGTCGATGATCAGGGGCGCGAGGGCTGCCCCCAGGAGCATCGCCGCGCTCGGAGCCGTCAGCAGGAGCCCGATCTGCGCGGTCGGGACCTCCTGAAGCCTCCACCAGAGCATGAGCCCCAGGAAGAAGCCCGTCAGGGCCGCACTTCCTAAGGAGCAGGCGGCGGCAAGAGCCAGCAGGGGCGGCTGGGAGGCCAGCAGCCGGCAGGCCTGCCGCAGGTCACGGATGAAGGAGCGCGGCTCCTGCTCGACCGGCTCGCCCTCGTCACCAGGCTCCATGTCGGCCTCGATCCCGGCCGCGCAGGCAGCCCCGAGGACGTGACCTGATACCTCCGCCAGGAAGGGAAGCACGGGTGATACCGCCAGGAGCAGGCCTGCCAGTGGAGAGGAGACCAGCTCCACAGCACTAGACCGAGCCTGGTTGGCCGCCGCCGCGGAGGGAAGCTGATCCTCCGGGACGACATTCTTGACGGCCGCATCGGAGGCCAGGCCGAAGACCCCTGACATAGCGCCTGAGCACACGGCCGCCAGGCAGAGCACCCACATGCTCAGCGCCCCCAACCACCAGGCCAGTACGACGGCGGTGAAGACCACCGCGCGTAAGAGGTGCCCTCGAACAATGAGGCCGCGCCGGTTCACCCTGTCGGCGAGCACGCCGCCGGGCACGAGCGCCGCCACGCAGGCGACTCGGGTGAGTGTGCCGATCATCCCCGAGCTGGTCGCCGTCCCACCGATCGTCAATGCCACCAGGGGCATCGCGAAGCCCCGCAGGGAGGATCCCAGATCACCCAGAAAATCGCCGGTGAACCACCTCAGATAGTCGCGATTCCGCCACAGCGACGGAGGATGCCTCGCGCCCCGGTCACACTGCTCGCAACCATCGTCGCAACCATCAACGCCTCGCACCCACCCAGCATAGGAGAGCAGGAGTTGTTGCGCAATAACTGCTGCGCAACAACTCCTGCCGCCCGCGCTCGTCGGCGCTACCCTGATCCCATGCCTGAGGTTTCTGCAGACACCCGAGCCCTGCGCGCCATCTCGCATCCCCTGCGGCTGCGGATCATCGAGGAGCTGCGCAGCTCCTCTCAGCCCTTGCGGCCCCAGGACCTGGCTCAGGCCCTGGGCGAGCCGGGCAATGTCGTGCGCTACCACGTCAGCACCCTGCACAGGGCAGGGCTCCTCGTGGCGGCCGAGCCCCCAGCAGGCGCGGCCGCCCACGAGCGTTGGTACACCGCCTCACCGCAGATCCTCAACGGGGCACGCAGCGACGACTCCGATGCCCCGACTGCCGCCGCCTTCACCGACCTCATGCGGACCATCCACCTGCGCCACGCCGATGCTCTGCGCGCCGCGGAGCTCACCGGGCTCACCCCCACTCACCACGCCGATGGCACGGTGTGGCTCCTGGAGGAGGACGCCGCACGACTCGGGCCTCGAATCGGCGAGCTCGCCGCCGACCTGCGGGCAGCCTCCGCTCGTGCCGCTGAGACCGCGAGGATCACCGGCGCCCCCATACGGCGCTACAGCTACCTCCTGGACCTGTACCCCGATTCGGCCAATGGCCTGCCCATCGAGGCGACAGGCGAAAGGACTCCCCACCCGGCCCGCGAGTAGTCGTCCCTCCCTGGAAGGCTGCGCATGCGCTTGGCAGGGCGGCCTGCGGTACTGAGGTGGGCGCATAGGTTGAACCCCACTTCGCGGAAAGGTCGTCACTTGGCGGAATGGACGTACCTTGTAGGTGTCGTCCATTCCGCCAAGTGACGACCTTTCCGCCAAACGCCGCCCATCTGAGCCCCGCACATGCCCACGAGCACGTGCATCCCACAGGCAGCCGCATCCAGCGGGAGGGGAGCGGATGCGTCGGGCCGCCCCGCGCGGAAAACGCCTCCAGAGCTGGCCGGCACCGCCCCGAGGCCCACCGGGCCCGCCTGGAGGACACGACCATCCCCGTGCGCCCTGAGCGGGCGGCACGGCAGGGCGGTGTGGGACGATGGGAGCCGTGAGCACAGCCAGCACCGCGCCCAAGAGCCGCGTCTCCGCCCGCCTGTCCGCCATCGCCCCCTCCGCCACCCTCGCCGTGGACGCCAAGGCCAAGGCCCTCAAGGCCGCCGGCCGCCCGGTCATCGGCTTCGGTGCCGGGGAGCCCGACTTCGCCACCCCCGACTACATCGTCGCGGCCGCCGTCGAGGCCGCCAAGGACCCCGCCAACCACAAGTACTCCCCCGCCAAGGGCCTGCCGGTCCTGCGCGAGGCCATCGCCGCCAAGACCCTGCGGGACTCGGGCTACGAGCCCTCCCCCGAGGACATCCTGGTGACCAACGGCGGCAAGCAGGCCGTCTTCCAGGCCTTCGCCGCCGTCGTCGACCCCGGCGACGAGGTCCTGCTTCCCGCCCCCTACTGGACCACCTACCCCGAGGCCATCGCACTGGCCGGGGGCACCACCGTGGAGGTCTTCGCCGGCGCCGAGCAGGACTACAAGGTCACCGTCGACCAGCTCGAGGCCGCCCGCACCCAGCGCACCAAGGCCCTGCTCGTGTGCTCCCCCTCCAACCCCACCGGCAGCGTCTACACCCCCGCCGAGTTGACCGCCATCGGCCAGTGGGCGCTGGAGCACGGCATCTGGGTCATCACCGACGAGATCTACGAGCACCTCCTCTACGACGGCGCCGCCCCCGCCCACATCGTCGCCCTCGTCCCCGAGCTGGCCGAGCAGACCATCGTGCTCAACGGGGTGGCCAAGACCTACGCCATGACCGGCTGGCGCGTGGGCTGGATGATCGGACCCGGCGACGTCATCAAGGCGGCCACCAACTTCCAGTCACACCTGACCAGCAACGTCGCCAACGTCTCCCAGCGCGCCGCCCTGGCGGCCGTGGCCGGGGACCTGGCCGCGGTGGAGGAGATGCGCACGGCCTTCGACCGGCGCCGTCGCACCATGATCGAGATGCTCACCGCCATTGAGGGCCTGACCGTCCCGGTCCCCCAGGGCGCCTTCTACGCCTACCCCAGCGTCGAGGGGCTCATCGGGCGCACCCTGCGCGGCACCGGGATCGACTCCTCGGCCACCCTGGCCGGGCTCATCCTGGAGCACGCCGAGGTGGCGGTGGTCCCCGGTGAGGCCTTCGGCCCCTCCGGCTTCCTGCGCCTGTCCTACGCCCTGGGCGACGACGACCTGGCCGAGGGCGTCGGGCGCGTCCAGGCCCTGCTGGCTGAGGTCGAGTAGCCGGGCCCGGCCTCCAGGCGTCCCGCACTCACGCGTCCCTGCCGCCCTCACCAGGTGGCAGGGACGCGGCGCGCCACGGACCTCGGTGGTGCCGGCGGCGCAGGGGTCCATCTCCCGCACCGATCCCGGGGCCGGGTGGCCCGTCTCGGCAGCCGGACCCACCGGCCGGCGTCGGCTCCCGGCCTCAGCTCCCGGCCTCGGCGGCCGACGCCGCAGGAACGTCGATGAGGTCGGCCTGCGGCTGGGCGCGCCTCATGCGCGTGATGACCAGGTGCATCCAGATGAGGGTCAGCCCGGTGATGAGGGTCAGGACGATGAAGGGGGTGGAGGTCAGGTCGGTCAGACCCTCGATATAGGCGAAGGCCGGGGGCAGGAAGAAGCCGCCCAGGCCGCCGAGCATGCCCACCAGGCCTCCCACGGAGCCCACATTGCCCGGGAAGTAGGTGGGGATGTGCTTGTAGACCGCGGCCTTGCCGATGCCCATGGAGCAGCCCACCAGGAAGATGAGCAGCACCACCAGCCACAGGGGCAGCCCGTAGGCCCTGCCCTGCTCATCGACGCCCGAGGGCAGGCACAGGACGGTGAGCACCGCCCCGATGATGAGGAAGGTGCCGTACATGGCGGCGCGGGCCCCCCACCTGTCCGAGACCCACCCGCCCAGGGGGCGCAGCAGGGAGGCGGGGAAGATGAAGGAGGCCGTCAGCAGGCCCGCGGTGCCCAGCGACACCCCGAAGGCGTCCTGGTAGTAGCCGGGCAGGATCGCCGAGTAGGCCACGTAGGCGCCGAAGACGATGACGTAGTAGAGGCTGAAGCGCCACACGCGGATATCCGACATGGGCCGGAGCATGACGCGCACCGGGGTGGAGCGGCCGGGCTTGCGGTCCGGGCTCGGGGTGATGAGCCACAGGGTCACCGCGCACACGACCAGCAGCACGGCGTAGACCACGGGGATGAGGCGCCACCCGCCCTGGATGCCCAGCAGGTAGGTGGAGCCCGCCGTCGCCGCGATGATGCCCGGGCCGATGAGCTTGGTGACCGAGGCCCCCACATTGCCCGCCCCGAAGACCCCCAGGGCCAGGCCCTTGTGCCTCTCGGAGAACCAGGCGGAGTTCCAGGCGATGCCACTGGAGAAGGAGTTGCCCACGATGCCGACGCAGAAGGCCAGGACCAGCAGCATGGCGTAGCTGGAGGCCATGGACACCAGCACGCAGGCCCCGGCGCCCAGGGCCATCATCACCGTCATGACGATCCTGCCGCCGTAGCGGTCGGCCAGGATCCCCGCGGGCAAGCGCCACATGGAGCCGTTGAGGACCGCGACGGCGCTGATCCAGGACAACTGGACGGCGTCGAGGCCGAACTCCTTCTGGATCGGCTTGCCCAGGATCCCGAACATCAGCCACACCGCGAACATGAGGGTGAAGGCGATGGAGGACATGGTCAGCACCCGGTAGGCGCCCGGCGCCTCGTGATGCGGCGCCTCAGCGGGCGTCCCGGGATCAGCGGCGGGCACAGGGGGTTCAGCGGGCACGACGCACCTTCTCTCGACACGCGGCGACGACGGCTCCCGCCCCGGGGCGGGAGCCGTGCCGCAGGGATCACATCACCATAACGCCTATCCCCGCCTCGGACCGGGAGAATGGGGCGGGGTCGTGCCGGTCGGTGCCCCGGGGGTCCGCCCGCCGGATCGGGGCTCAGGACTCCTGGAGCGCCGGCGACCCCGGCACGGAGGTGAACTCGCCCCCGGGCCGGCGCAGGTGGGGGTCCTGGGCCAGGTAGTCGCGGGTCTCACGGACGATGAGGCCCGAGAGCACGAGCAGGCCGATGAGGTTGGGCACGGCCATGAGCCCGTTGGCGATATCCGCGAAGGCCCACACCGCATCCAGGCTCGTTACCGAGCCGATGAAGACGGCGATGGTGAACACCATGCGGAAGGGCAGCACCCCGTGGACCCCCACGAGCCTGACCACGCAGCGCTCGGCGTAGTAGGCCCACCCCAGGATGGTGGAGGAGGCCAGGAAGACCAGGGCCACCGAGACGATGTAGTGGCCCCACTGGCCGGGCAGGCCGTGGCTGAAGGCCTCCGCCGTCATGGTCTCGGGGTCCTGCCCCATCCAGCTGCCCGTGGTCAGGATGACCAGGCCCGTGCAGGTGACCACGATGATGGTGTCGATGAAGGTCTGGGTCATGGACACCAGGCCCTGGCGGGTGGGGTGCTTGGTCTTGGCCGCCGCTGCGGCGATGGCCGCCGATCCCATGCCCGACTCATTGGAGAAGATGCCCCGGGCCACCCCGTACTGGATGGCCAGGAGGACTGTGGAGCCCAGGAATCCGCCCGCCGCCCCCGAGCCGGTGAAGGCCCCCTGGAGGACCATGCCCAGGGCGTCGGGGATGGAGCCGATATTGGCCGCCAGGATGTAGAGGCACCCCGAGACGTAGAAGACGATCATCATGGGCACGAAGGCAGCCGTGACGGTGCCGATGGCATTGATGCCGCCCAGGAGCACCGCGCCGACGGCGATAGCCAGCAGGATCCCCACCAGGGCCGGGTCCCAACCGAAGGAGTGGGACAGCTGAGCGGCCACCGCATTGGACTGGGTGGTCGAGCCGATCCCGAAGGAGGCCAGGATGGCGGCCACGGCGAAGAACACCGACAGGAAGCGCCCCATGGGGCCCTTGATGGCGTGGCGCAGGTAGTACTGGGGCCCACCGGACTGCTTGCCGTGGGCGTCGGTGGTGCGGAAGCGCACCGCCAGGAAGGCCTCGGCGTACTTCGAGGCCATGCCGAACAGCGCCGTCACCCACATCCAGAACAGGGCCCCCGGGCCACCCAGGTGGATGGCCGTGGCCACGCCGATGACATTGCCGACCCCGACCGTGGCCGCCAGCGCCGTCGTCAGGGCCTGGTAGTGGGAGATATCGCCCTCGGCGGTGTCCTTCTCCCCGTCCTGGCGATCGAGGAGGGCGAAGCGCAGCGCCGGCCCGAGCTTGCGCAGCTGCAGGCCCCGCAGGCGCACCGTGAGCACCATGCCGGTGCCCAGGAGCAGGGGGATGAGGAACCACGGGCCCCAGATGAAGTCGCGGAGGGCGTTGAGCACCGCCTCGGCCTGCCCGGCCGCCCCCGTCGAGGCGGGCAGGGCCGTTGAGGACAGTACGGCCGGCAGGCCGGCGGAGGCGGTCCCGGGCGAGCCGGCGGGAGCCGCCGCCGGCAGTGCGGGCACAGGGGATCCACCAGCGGACCCGAGAGGGCCTGCCAGGGCGACTGGAGCGAGGGGATGGAGCATGACTGGCCTTCCCGCCCGGCGGGCACCGGACTCGCGGGCAGCCTACGGGCAATGGGGATGACAGGACGATGACGGCCCCGGACACCCGCCCCGGGCAGGGCGCCCTCACCGCAGGCGCGGCGAGCCCGGAGAAAGGCGGAGGAGCTGCTGGGCCCTTCAGCGCCCTTCAGCGGGCCCGTTCAGTGGGCACCGCGGCGGGCCAGGATCTCGCGGCCCTGGGCCAGCCAGGCCTCGGCCCGCGCCAGGCGCCCCTCGGCGTCGGCCCGCCACGGCCCGCCGTCCTCCCGCCGGGCGCCCGCCACCAGCGACAGGACCACCCCGGCGCAGCGCGCGCGCAGGGCCACGGGGTCCACGAGGGCCTCGGCCATCCGCGTCCAGGTCTCCAGGATGGGGCGCAGGCGCGGGTAGGAGGAGGGGGCCAGGTGGTCCAGGACGCTGATATGCCCCAGCAGGCAGGCCAGGTCATCGACCCGGTAGCCCGGTCCCAGGGAGTCCACGTCCAGCAGGCAGGTGACCTTCTCCCCCTCCATGAGGATATTGGCCTCGTAGAAGTCTCCGTGGACGGGGACCAGCGGCCCGGTGTGCGAGCTCTTCATCAGGTGCTCCACGCCGTCGGCCACGGCCCGGGCGCGCACCGCGCTCTGGGGCAGGACGGTGGCGGCGGCATGGGCGTAGTGGCGGGCCCGGTCGGACCAGGCGGGGTGGACGGGCAGCTGCAGGGCGCTGCGGGGCAGCGAGTCCAGCAGGGAGATCAGGCCGTTGAAGACCCTCTCGGCCTGGTCGACCTCCATCCCCTGGGACAGCAGGCTCGACAGGGCCACGCCGGAGCCGGCCGAGATGAGCACCAGGCCGTCGGAGTCCTCCCGCAGCACCTCCGGGGCCGGCACACCCGCGGCGGTGAGCATGCGGTGGCGCTGGGCGAAGCCGGCCGCCTGCGTGGGGCGCAGGACCTTGGCGTAGGCGGTGGTCTTATCCGGGAAGGTCGTGCGCACCACTGCCCGGCGGGTGGGGCGGTAGGCCACCATCGTGGCCTTGATCTGAGTGCCGATGCGGGCCGAGAGCAGCGCCGGGGTGCAGGCCACCGCCAGCCCCGGCAGCTCGGGGTCGGCCGGGTGGCGCCACACATGGACCACGGGCCCATCGCCTCCCGTGGGGGCCACGCGCGTGAGCCCGGGGGCACCGGGATTGGACAGGCGGGCGGTGGTCGCGCACAGGTACTCGGTGGTCGAGCGCCCCCCGGAGACGACGACGGCGGTGTAGCCCACGGAGACCCCCGCGCCGGGGCGGTGGTGGACCGAGTGGACCTCCCAGCTGGCCAGTCCCTGCCCCGAGGGCGCCAATGCCGCCGAGAGCACAGAGGCAGCGCGCGGCCCGGTCAGCAGGGCGACCTCCTCCGGCTCATGCGTGGCCGACGAGTGGTTCATGCCTCAAGTCTGCCCCACCGACTGCGCCAAGACCATGATTCGCCGTGGATAAGAGGTCCAGGCCGGGCTCGCGGGCGGGATGCGCACCGGTTCCCCGTGGGTCCGGCGCGGATCGGGCCGCGAGTCCGGCCCGCGGGTCCGGCCCGCGGGTCCGGCCCGCGGGTCCCGCCACCGGCTGAGGGGTCGCTTCATGGAACAATTCCGTCCATGCGCGATCTCGCCGCCCTGCCCAAGGCGCACCTGCACCTGCACTTCACGGGTTCCATGCGCCTGGAGACGCTGGTCGAGCTCGCCACCGCCACGCGCACGCGCCTGCCCGCCAGCCTCCTGGACGGCGACCCGCTGCGCGTCCCGGCGGACCGGCGGGGCTGGTTCCGCTTCCAGCGCGCCTACGACACTGCCCGAGCCCTGGTGCGCAGTGAGGAGACCATGCGCCGCCTGGTCCTGGAGGCGGCCATGGATGACGCGGCTGAGGGCTCGCGCCGCCTGGAGATGCAGGTGGACCCCACCAGCTACGCCCCCTTCGTGGGCGGTATCACCCCGGCCCTGGAGATCATCCTGGACGCCGCCCGCCAGGCCACCGCCCTGACGGGCGTGGAGGTGGCGATCATCGTGGCGGCCTCCCGCATGCGCCACCCCCTGGACGGGCGCACCCTGGCCCGCCTGGCGGTGCGCTACGCCGGGCAGGATCCGGGCAGCGTCGTCGGCTTCGGGCTGTCCAATGACGAGCGCGCCGGGCAGACGGCCTCCTGGGGCCCGGCCTTCGCCATCGCCCGCCGCGGCGGCCTGGCCTGCATGCCCCACGGCGGGGAGCTGCTGGGGCCCGAGCATGTGCGCGAGGTGGTCTCCGCCCTGGGCCCCACCCGCCTGGGGCACGGGGTGCGCACCGGGGAGGACCCGGCGCTACTGGCGGAGGTGGTCGGCCAGGGCATCAGCCTGGAGGTGTGCCCGGCCTCCAATGTGGGCCTGGGCGTCTACCCCAGCACGCAGCAGGTGCCGCTCCCCGCACTGCTGGCCCATGGGGCCCAGGTGGCCCTGGGCGCCGACGACCCGCTGCTCTTCCAGTCCCGGCTGGTCGACCAGTACGAGATCGCCCGATCCCTGGGCTGCGACGACGCGGCCCTGGCAGAGCTCGCGCGCGGCTCGATCCGCGCCTCACTGGCCTCTGCGGACTCCAAGCAGCAGTGGCTGGCCCAGGTCGAGGACTGGCTGGCGGGCCCCGACCCCGACTCGCAGCGCTCCGGACCCCAGCCCACCGGGGGCCCCGGCGGCGGCCTCCAGGGGGATGGCCCCGGGGACAGCCGTGGGAACGATGGCCAGTGGGGCTCCGCAGCACCGGAGGCGCAGAGCCGATGAGGCGCCCCACGCTCAAGGATGTCGCCGAGGCGACCGGGTACTCCGCTTCCACGGTCTCCCGGGCGCTGGCCGGCAGCCCGCAGATCAGCGAGTCCACCCGCCGTCGGATCGGGGCGGCCGCACGGCGCCTGGGCTACCAGGCCGACCCCATCGGCAGCCTGCTGCGCGCCCCGCGCCCCCGCGTCCTGGGGCTGCTGTGCCGCCTGGACCAGGAGCTCCACGTCGTCTACCGCGATCACATCCTGGCCCGGGCCGAGGCCCATGGCCTGCGCCTGGTCACCGAGAGCGTCGGACCGCTGCGCGGAGCCGGTGAGGCCATCGGGAACCTGCACCGTCTGCGCTGCCAGACCCTCATCATCATCGACCCGGCGACCGTGGCGCAGGCCGAGCCCGCCCTCCTGGAGGGGGCGGTGACCATCGGCCAGCAGCGGCCCGTGGCCGCCTCGGACCTGGTCACCAGCGACAACTCCGGAGGCATGGCCCAGCTCATCGACCACCTCCGGGGCCTGGGCCACCGCCGCCTGCTCTACATCGACTCCACCCCGGGGGTCTCGGCCGATGCCAGGCGCCGGGCCTTCCAGCAGGCCGCAGGGCAGGCCGGGCTGGCCTTCCACACCGTTGCGGGCGGGGCGGACGTCGACTCGGGCCTGGCCGCTCTCGCCCCGCTCCTGGACCTGGCCGGGAGCCTGCGCCCGGACCCCGGCCAGGAGCCGTGCACGGCGGTGGTGTGCTACAACGACCAGTGCGCCCAGGGCGCCATCATCGCCGCGCTGCGCGCCGGGCTGCGGCCGGGGGCCGACCTGTCGGTGGCCGGCGTCGACAACTCCCGGCTGGCGGCCTCGGCGGCCTTCGACCTGACCTCCATCGACCGCAGCCCGGCCGAGGTGGCGCGCCTGGCCGTGGAGCTGGCCGAGGCCCGGGTCGAGTCCGGCTCACCAGCCCATGAGCCGGTCAGCCGCACCGTGGGCACCACCCTGGTGCCGCGCTCCTCCACCGGCCCGGCGCGCCGCTGAGTGCTCCTGCGCTCCGCTCTACCGGGGGTCGATCATGAGCCGGTGCAGGAGCTGGTCGTGGATGGTCGGGGGCGCGGCGAGCACGGAGCCCTTCCACCGCAGGTCCAGGGGCGTGCCGTCCAGGCGGGTGACCCGCACCCCGAGCTCGGAGCAGATGAGGCTGGCCGCCGCGATATCCCAGGGCGAGACCCACATGTGCACGAAGGCGCCGGCCCGGCCGGCCGCGACCTCCACGCACTCCAGGGCCGCCGAGCCGTAGCGCCGGTGCCCGCGGGACTCCTCCAGGCACTGGGCCAGGCGGGGCAGGGCCCGCATCTCCTTGAGATCGGTGATGAGGACGGCGTCGCGGTAGCCGCGCCCGTCGACGACGGGGCTCAGGGCCTGGCCGTTGCAGCGCGCGCCGCCTGCGCGCACGGCGGTGTAGCAGCGGTCGGCCACCACGTCCATGACCACGGCGAGCACCGGGGCGCCGTCCTCGCACAGGGCCAGGCTGACCGCGTAGTCCCGATGGGTCTGGACGAAGTTCATCGTCCCGTCGATGGGGTCCAGGACCCACACCCGGCCCTGCCAGGTCTCCACGCCGTGTCCCTCCTCCCCCAGCAGGCCGTACCCGGTGGCCTGCAGGCGGGCGGCCACATACTCCTCGATGCGCCGGTCCACGGCGGTGACCAGATCGTTGCGGTCCGCCTTGACGCGGATCCCAAGGTCGCGGCCCGGGTGGAGGGCCATGGCGGCCGCCTCCCGGACGACGTCGACCGCCAGTGCCAGGAGATCGTCGAGATCGCTGCGGGGTGCCATGGCGCCCATCATTCCTCCTCGCCCTGGGAGAAGGCGCGGTCACCGCGGATGAGCCGCTCCTCCAGCAGCGCAACGACGATGAGGCAGGCCAGGCCCACCGCCGCCGAGGCGATGAGCACCGTGAAGGTCGATCCCCAGCCGTGCAGGGTGTGGCCCAGGATGGTGACGCCGTCCTTGGTGGGGTCGGCGATCCGTCCCAGGAGGACCTTGGCCATGGAGTCGCCGAAGACGTACCCGAAGGCGCGGGGCACGGCATTGACCACGACGGTGGCGGTCTTGGGGGCGAAGCCGATGACGCAGATGCCGATGAGCGTGACGGGCCCGAAGATGAGGAAGCCGATGAGGAACAGGGAGACATAGACCACGGTCGGGGTGGTGGCCTGGGAGTAGACCCAGATGGGGATGATGACCAGGGCGATGCCGATGGCGGCGGCCAGGGCCCGGCGCCCGCCCATCCTGTCCGAGGCGTAGCCCCACAGCAGGGAGCCGGCCAGGCCGCCGAGCTCCAGGGCGATGGTGGAGTTGACCGCGACGTAGTCGGAGAAGCCCAGGACATCATGGGTGTAGAGGACGTTCCAGTTGTCGATGCCGATGCGCACGCAGTAGGCGGCGACGTTGGCGATGCACAGGAACCAGACGGCGGGGTTCTTCACGACGTAGTCCATGAGGATCCGGCCCTTGGGGATGTCCTCGGTAACGGCGTCGGCCTTGGACTGGGGCTCGTCGAAGATCTCCTCGGGCGTGCTCCAGCCCAGCTCCACCGGGTCGTCCTTGCCGAAGAAGTAGCCCCAGATGCCGATGGGGATGGCCACGATGGCGGGCACGATGAACATGCCGATGACTGAGCCGTGGAACAGGGTGTTGGCGCCCCACAGGGCCAGTGCGCCGGCGATCATGGCGCCCAGGTTGTGGGAGGAGTTCCACCAGCCGATGAAGCGGCCCCGCAGGCGTCGTGGCGTCCATCGGTTCATCGTGGAGTTGCAGCACGGCCCTCCGGGGGCCTGGAACAGGCCGTTGAGGGACCACAGCAGGATCATCCACCCGTACGGGCTGCCCCCGGCGGCCAGCACGATGCCGATGAGGATCGAGGTCAGGCCCGAGGCGAGGAGCAGGGCGGCCACCACCCTCTTGGTGTTGCGCCCGTCGATGAAGAAGCCGAGCACCAGGCCGCCGAAGCCGTAGGTCAGGGAGAAGCCGAAGCCGATGGCCCCCAGCTGTGTGGTGGTCAGGCCCACCTGCTCCACGAGGAAGGGCTGGGCCGATTTGAAGTTGGTCCGCAGGAGGTAGAAGCCCCCGTAGGCGATGATGAGGACGGAGTAGGTCTTGAGGAACTCCCAGATCCAGCGCTTGCGCTGGACCTGGAGGGGTATCTGTCCCAGCGGCTTGGCGCTGATCCCGAACAGACCACTGCTGTTGTTCATGATCCACCTCGTTGTGGTTCAGAAGGGATGGGCGCCGCCCCGGCGGCGCGGGCCCGGGGCGGCGTGATGGTGCCCCACACGGTACACAAACGTTTGCACAAACGCAATCGTTTGCGTGCGGGGTTGGCGGCCCGCGGCGCAGGAGCTCCTCAGGAAGGCAGGCGCCCGCGGCGCGGGGCCCTCAGCGGTGGGCCCGGGCCGCCCTCACCAGCCCACGTGCACCGGCTCGGGCACCAGGGTCACGCCGTAGCGCTCCTGGACCCCGGCCACGACGGCGTCGCGCAGGGCCGCGATATCCGCCGCCGTGGCCCCACCCCGGTTGGTCAGCGCCAGGACGTGCTTGGTGGACAGCGAGGCGGGAGCACCACCCGGTGCGCCGCTCTCCGTGCCGGCGCCGCCCAGGGCGAAGCCCCTGGTGAATCCCGCATGGTCGATGAGCCAGGCAGCACTGGTCTTGACCAGGCCCTCGATGACGGGGGCGGCCCGGGTGCCCAGGACCACCTTGGAGTGGTCGGTCACGGGGAAGCGGGGGGCCTGCTCGGGCAGGGCCGCGGCCTGCTCCTCGGTGAGGATCGGGTTGGTGAAGAAGGAGCCGGCCGACCAGGTGTCGCGGTCGGCGTCGTCCAGGACCATGCCCTTGGAGCGGCGCAGCTCCAGGACCGCCTCGCGCACCCGCGCGGCTGGGACGCGCTCCCCGAGCTCGACGCCGAGGGCACCGGCGAGCTGGCTGTAGGCGATGGGGGCGGACAGGGAGGCCTGGCGCACATGGAAGCCCACCTCCAGGACCACCCAGCGGCCCGTAGGGCCCCACAGGCGCCCGCCGCCGACCTCGGCGTCGGTCAGGGAGCGCTTGAGGGCGGAGTCCCGGTAGGACAGGGCCAGCTTCGACAGGGGCAGGTGGGCGGTGCGGCCCGTCAGCCGATCCCAGGCGCGCACGGAGGCCAGGAGCTCGGAGACCTCGGCGCCGTAGGCCCCGATGTTCTGCACCGGCGCCGCCCCCACGGTGCCGGGGATGCCGGACAGGGGGGCGAAGCCCGCCCAATGGGAGGCGATGGCCTGGCGCACCAGGTCGTCCCAGGTGGTGCCCGCCGTCACGGTGAACTCCACGCCCCCGCAGGCGCTGTCGGAGTCGGTCCGCACCTCCTGGCGGGCGTCGCGCACCACCAGGCCCTCGAAGCCGGCGTCGGAGGCCAGGATGTTGGAGCCCCCGCCGATGACCAGCAGGGGGGTGCCGGCGTCATCGGCGCCCCGCACCGCGTCGATGAGCTCGGCCTCGGTGGTGGCCTCCACGAAGCCGCCGATGGGCCCGCCCACGCGCAGGGTCGTCATCTCGGCCAGGGTCGTGGGCGCCGGGCCGCCCAGCGGCCGGGCCAGGGCGGCCACGGCTGCGGGCCACGCCTCCTGGGACTCCCCCTCCGGGGCGGTCAGCGGCATCAGGCAGGCATCCGCAGCGTCAGGCCCCCGACCCACGGAGTCGGTGCGGGCTGCGCGGCTGGGCTGCGTCATGGGGCTCTCCTCGGGAGTCGGGCGCTGCTGGTGATCACGGTGGCAGGAGCAGGATAGGCCAGCAGCGCCAGCCCCAGCCCACGGGGCGACGGCGGCGGAGCCCCGGCACGGGGCGCTGGGCGGGCTCCGGCCCTGCGGGCGCGCCAGCCCCGGGTGGATGCACACGGATATGCACAGGGCCCCGTCCTGCGCGGACGAGGCCCTCGCCGATCACGGGCGCGTGACCGTCACTTCTTGTTGCGACGCTGGTGGCGGGTCTTGCGAAGCAGCTTGCGGTGCTTCTTCTTGGCCATGCGCTTGCGGCGCTTCTTGATCACGGATCCCATGAGATCTCCTTGCAGTTCGCTGGTCGTGCCCACCGGGTCCGCCGGGGCCGGGGATCGACCGGCGGGCGCCTTGGGGCGATTGGTCGGCGCGTGACGACTCACAGCCGACCACACGGGTGACCGGGTGAGTCTAGCGGGTCCTAGGACCCTGATGCCTCTGACTTCTCGTGGCCCCAGTCACCAAGCCCGGCGGCCAGGTACTCCTGGACGGCCCGCTCGGGGACGCGGAAGGAGCGCCCGACCTGCATCGCGGGCAGATCCCCCGAGTGCACCATGCGGTAGACGGTCATCTTCGAGACGCGCAGCATCCCGGCCACCTCGGCCACCGTGAGGAAGGAGGGGGCGCCGGAGGCGCTGGAGGATGTGGGCAGACCCGGTGCCATGACTCTTGAGTCCCATCGTCGAGGGCGCCCACGGGGGGCAGGAACACAGCCAATATAGCCCGAGCCGGCAGCCCGGCACAGGGTTTCGCACTCACATGAATCACGCGCGTCGCATCTCACACTGGAGTATCCAGCGCAACCATAGCCACCTTGGGCCCTGGAGCAACAGGAGTCCCGACAGCTCCTCGGCCGCCCCGGCACCGCACCGCCCGCAGCAGCGCCGGGCCGGCGCCTGGCCGGCGCACCACGAGCCCACCGCCGGCGGGTCACCGGCGCGCTGAGATGACCAGGAGCCCCCGGTCAGCAACAATGGCGGGCGTGCCCCAGCAATCCGACGCGCCTCGCAGGACCGCCAGGGCCGGCAGAAGCGCTCAGCAGCCCTCCGCGCTGCGCGAACTGCTGGGCCGGCTCCGCCGACTCGGCTCCCTCAAGCGAGTGGCCCAGGCTGCCCGCTTCACCCCCTCGCGGCTGGCCGTCGCCGTCTTCGCCGGGATCATCGCCGTCGTCACGGGGCTGCTCAGCCTGCCGGTGGCCACCGCCTCCGGGCAGCGGGCAGAGTTCGTCGACGCCCTGTTCACGGCCACCTCCGCCGTCTGCGTCACCGGCCTGACCACGGTGGACACCGCCACCTACTGGTCGCCCTTCGGCCAGGCCGTCATCATCCTGGGGGCTGCCGTGGGCGGCCTGGGCATCATGACCATCGCCTCCCTGCTCTCCCTGGTGGTCTCCCGCCACGTGGGCCTGACCCAGCGGATGCTGGCGGCCCAGGAGAACCAGTCGCGCCTGGGGGACGTCGCCTCCCTGCTGCGCGCCGTCATCTACACCTCGGTGGGATGCCAGCTGGTGCTCATGGCCGCCCTGCTGCCGCGCTTCCTCATCGGCGGCCTGGATCTGGGCCATGCGCTGTGGTACTCGCTGTTCATGGCCCTGTCCATCTTCAACAACGCGGGCTTCGTGGTCATGCCCGAGGGGCTGGCCCCCTACGCCTCCGACTGGTGGATGGGGCTTCCTATCGTTCTGGGCACCATCGTGGGCGCAGTGGGCTTCCCCGTCATCCTCGACGTCGCCGGCCACCGGCGCCGGCCCCGGGCTTGGAGCCTGCACACCAAGATCACCCTGACCACCTATCTCAGCCTCAGCCTCCTCTCGGCGGTCGCCATCGCGGCTCTGGAGTGGGGCAATGCGCGCACCTACGGGGCCCTGCCCACCAGCGGCAAGCTCCTGACCGCCCTGGTCAACGGCGTCAACGCCCGCTCCTCGGGGCTGTCCCTCATCGCCCCCGAGCACATGCACGAGACCACCTGGCTGCTCCAGGACGTCCTCATGTTCGTGGGCGGGGGCACCGCCTCGACCGCCGGGGGCATCAAGGTCACCACCTTCGCAGTGCTGGTCCTGGCGATCCTGGCCGAGGCCCGGGGGGACGAGGACATCGAGGCCTTCGGCCGCCGGATCCCGCCCTCCACGGTGAGAGTGAGCGTGGCGGTGGCCTTCATCGGGGTCTCCATCATCGGCATCGCCACCCTGGTACTGCTCCAGCTGACCCACCTGACCCTGGACCGGGTCCTGTTCGAGGTGATCTCCGCCTTCGCCACCGTGGGGCTATCGACGGGCATCACCCCGATCCTGCCCGAGAGCGCGAAGTACGTCGTGGTGGCCCTGATGTTCGTCGGGCGCGTGGGCACCATGACGGCGGCCTCGGCGCTGGCCCTGCGAGACCGCCGTCGGGTCATCCGCATGCCCGAGGAGAGCCCCCTCATCGGGTAGGGTCCCGCGACCCGCCCCTCCCGGGCGCCTCCCCGGTCACGAGCCCGGCGGTTGTGTACGCGGGCGACGCCGGAGGCTACCGTAGGCCTGGCCGGCCCCGTGACCGCCCCGGCCGGGATCCCGGAGGGCGCATGGCCGAGACCACGACCATCACCCGACCACCCAACCGCCACCGCAAGGACGCCGCGAGGACCCATGCCAGACCGCTCCGCCCACAACGACTCCACCCTCGTCATCGGCCTGGGCCGCTTCGGCTCGGCCGTGGCCGCCACCCTGGACCGCCTGGGCCGCGAGGTCCTGGCCG
Organism: Actinomyces capricornis; assembly: GCF_019974135.1. Classification (NCBI taxonomy): domain Bacteria; kingdom Bacillati; phylum Actinomycetota; class Actinomycetes; order Actinomycetales; family Actinomycetaceae; genus Actinomyces; species Actinomyces capricornis. The sequence goes on along the minus strand of NZ_AP025017.1, from coordinate 2,005,860 downwards.
TGGAGACCAATCCCTCCACCGTGCGCCAGTGGACCGGGCGCATCCCCCTGGTGGAGGCCGACGCCACCGACGCCGAGGCCCTGGAGCAACTGGGCGCCACCGACTTCGGCACCGCCGTCGTGGGTGTGGCCACCTCGCTGGAGGCCTCCGTGCTCATCACCGGCAACCTCGTGGACCTGGGCACCCCCCAGATCTGGGCCAAGGCGATCTCCCGGGCCCACGGGCGCATCCTGCGCCGCATCGGCGCCCAGCACGTGGTCTACCCCGAGTTCGACGCCGGGCAGCGCGCCGCTCACCTGGTCTCCGGGCGGATGCTGGACTACATCGAGATGGAGAAGGGCGGCTTCACCATCGTCAAGATGCGCCCGCGCTCGGACCTGCACGGCTTCACCATCGGCCAGTCCAGGATCCGCTCCCGCTACGGGGTGACGGTCGTGGGCCTCATGAGCCCCGGCGAGCCCTTCGAGTACGCCACCCCCGACACCCTCATCGCCCCCGATGACATCCTGGTGGTCGGGGGCGACGCCGCGCTCCTGGAGCGCTTCGCCAACCGGGACTGACCCCTCCCCCCTGCACATCCTCAGCGCACCGGCCGCCTCATCGAGGTGAGGATGTCACCTCGATGAGGCGGCCGGCCAACCGGGCCTGCTACAGCAGCCCGCGGAAGGAGTAGCGCAGCTCCAGGCGGCCCGTGGGCAGGCGGTACTCGGGCAGGGGCCGTGCTCCCCAGGAGTCGTCGCCGGCCACGCCGCGCCGCATGAGGGCGGGGCGGATGACCATGCGCTCCGAGGGGGGCAGCTCCGTGGGGTGGGCGGCATTCTCCACCTCGAAAGGCGTCCAGGGCAGGGCGGAGAACTCCATGGGCGCCCCCGGCTCGCACTCGAAGCGCAGCCCCAGGCCCCGCGGCCCGCGCAACTCGGCCCAGCGCACCCCGGTGCGGCTGCCGGCCTCCTGCGGCTTGAGGTAGGCGGTCAGCTGCTCGCGGACCTCAGCCTCGTAGACGCCCAGGCGGGCGCCCCCGCAGCGGTCGACATAGCACTCCTGGGGGCCCTGGCCGTACCAGGTCAGGCGGCCCAGGGAGCCGGGGACCTCGAAGAGGGTGGAGAACTCGGGCAGCTCGGGCACCTCTCCGGCGGGCCGGAGCACCTGGGCCACCTCCACGGTCCCGTCGGCCAGCACCCGGTAGGACATCGAGCAGGTCGAGCCGGGCAGGCCCGCCAGCTCGTAGTCGAAGGCGACCGTGACCGCTGCGTCGTCCTGCTCCACCCGGGGCCAGGCGTCCACGGGCCGGGAGTAGCGGCTGGCCAGCAGCCAGGCGCCCTCGTGGAAGGGCCCCGCATAGCCGCGCTCATTGGCCGTGGGGGCGTGCCAGAAGCAGGGGCGCACCACAGAGCGCAGCAGCTCGTTGCCGCCGTCGGGGGTCATGCCGTAGCGGTAGGAGCTCAGGCCCCCCGCCAGGCGGGAGAAGAGCGCCTCGAAGTGCTCGCCCCGCACCCCGATGTTGTGCCCACCGCGGATGAGCTCGGGAGCCCGGGCCTCCACCCGCCAGAGGGGCCCGCCTGAGGCCGACGCCGCAGCGCCCTGCGCCGCCGTGCCGCCCCCAGCGGCTGGTCCGGCCTGCTCGCCACGGGTCAGCACCTGCTGATCCCAGGCGATCTCATGGCCGGCGGGAGCCCAGCTGGTGGCCCGCCTCAGGTGGAAGGAGACGGTCAGGGCGTACTCCCCCGCCTGCTCCGGCAGGCTCAGGGGCAGCGGGTAGGACTGCGTCTGCCCGGGTGCGACGTCGGTGTCCACCACGGCCCGCGCCAGTAGCCTGCCCTCGCGCTCCAGGCTGACCACGCATTCGACCTCGCTGGAGGCGGTAAACAGGAAGCGGTTGGTGATGGTCAGGCCCTCCTGGCTCACCTCGGTGAGCAGCGGCCGGTACAGGTGGGCCACCTCCGCGACCTTGGGCGAGGGGGTGTGGTCGGCGAAGAAGATCCCGTTGCCGCAGAAGTCGCCGTCATGCGGCGCCTCCCCGCAGTCCCCGCCGTAGCCGAAGTAGGTGCGCCCGCTGGAGCTGCGCAGCTCGATGGCCTGGTCGGAGAAGTCCCAGATGAAGCCGCCCTGGAAGCGGGGCTCGCGCTCGGCCAGGTCCAGGTAGCGGTCCACCGCGCCCAGGGAGTTGCCCATGGCGTGGGCGTACTCGCACAGGATGAAGGGCTTGGGCCCCGGATCCTCCTGGGCGCCGTCGGGCCGGCCGGCCTGCTCCACCGGGGCGCTGCGGGTGCGGATCTGCTCCTCGACGTGGGCGGCGGGGGTGTACATCTGGCTGATGACGTCGGAGGTCTGCGGGTAGCGGGGATCCCAGTGGACGCCCTCGTAGTGCACGGGCCTGGCATCCAGGCTGCGCAGCAGGTCTGCCATGTCGCGCAGGTTGGTGCCCCCGAAGGACTCATTGCCGCAGGACCACATGATGATCGAGGGGTGGTTCTTGTCGCGCTCGTACATGGAGCGGGCCCGATCCAGGACCGCCTCGCGCCACTGCGGAGCATCACCGGGGACGGCCGAGGAGATCGGCGCACCGCCCCTGGCGATGAGATCCCACATCCCGTGCGCCTCCAGGTTCGCCTCGTCGATGACGTAGAAGCCGTAACGATCGCACAGCTCGTAGAAGAAGCTGCTGTTGGGGTAGTGGGAGGTGCGGATGGCGTTGACATTGGCGCGCTTGAGGGCCACCAGGTCGGCCTCGGTCCTCTCGCGGCTGACCACCCGGCCCTGGAGGCCGAACTCGTGGCGGTTGACGCCCTTGAAGACGACGCGGCTGCAGTTGACCTTGAGGATGCCGTCCTCGATGGCCACGCGGCGGATGCCCACGCTGTGGGGAACGGCCTCGATCAGCCGGCCCTCCTCGTCGAGCACCTCGATGCTCAGGGAGTACAGGTGGGGGTCCTCGCTGCTCCACAGGTGGGGGTCTGGCACAGTGATGCTCAGGGCGCCTCGCCCCTCCTGCGCCTCCGAGCCCTCCAAGGCCTCCGAGTCAGCCGCATCCTCGGCGCCCAGCTCCCCGACGCCGTCGAGCACGGCGCGCACGCGACCGCGACCGCGCAGCCGGTAGTCCAGGCGCACGACGGCGGCGCCCAGGTCCGCTCCCAGCTCGGTGCGCACCCGGAGGTCCTCCAGGTGGACGGCGGGCAGGCGCCGCAGCAGCACGGAGCGGAAGAGCCCGGAGAACCGGTAGAAGTCCTGGTCCTCCAGCCAGGAGGCGGCCGACCACTTGAAGACCCGCAGAGCCAGGCGGTTGCGCCCGCAGCGGGCGGCGCCGGTGAGGTCGAACTCGGACGGGGTGAAGGAGTCCGTGGAGTAGCCGATGTAGTGCCCGTTGAACCAGACGGCCACGGCACTCTCGGCGCCCTCCAGGCGCAGGATGAGGCGCTCGCCCTCGGGCAGCGCGCCCAGGCTGATGTCCTTGACGTAGCTGGCCACCGGGTTGCCATGGATGGGGGCCTGGCCGGGCTCCAGCGCCTCGTGCCCGTCCCAGGGGTACTGGGTGTTGACGTACTGGGGGCGGTCGTAGCCGTGGAACTGGATGTGGGCGGGCACGGGGATGTCGTCCCAATGGCTGACATCGACGTCCTCGGCCCAGAAGCCCTCCACCGCCAGGGCGGGGTTCTTGGCGCAGCTGATCTTCCACACCCCGTCCAGGCTGGTCTGGAAGCTGGAGCGGCCCCGATCGGCCTCGTCCCAGTCGGCGTACCACAGGTGGTCGGAGTGGGCCGGGAGCCGGTTCTCGGCGATGAACCCGGGGTCGTGGAGGCATGCGGGGTCGAATGCCGAGGGGGGCTGCATGCCCTGCTCCGCCCCTGCGGCGCGGGTCGTCCCGGTCATTTCACCGCCCCCATGATGCCGTTGGCGAAGGAGCGCTGGAGGACGAGGAAGACGACCATGGCGGGCAGGGAGGCCAGGAGCACGGCGAGCATGAGCTCGCCGTAATCCGTGGTGTATCCGGCGGAGAGGTTGGAGATGAGCATGGGCATGGTCTGGAACTTCTGGTCCACCAGGATGATCCGGGGCCACAGGAAGTTGTTCCAGGAGGTCATGAAGGTCACCACGGCGGCTGCCGCGTAGGTGGACTTCATGGTGGGCATGTAGATGCGCACGAAGATCGCCAGCTCGTTGAGCCCATCGAGGCGGGCCGCCTCCAGGATCTCGTGGGGGAAGGAGCGCGAGGCCTGGCGGAACAGGAGGATGAGGAAGGGTGTGGAGACCACCGGCAGGACGACGGCCCACAGGGAATTGATGAGCCCCAGGCTGCCGAAGAGCTGGAAGAGGGGGATCATGGTGGCCGCGAAGGGGATCATCATCGCCAGCAGCAGGACACTCATCACCCGGTCCTTGCCCTTGGAGTGGAAGATCTCGAAGCCGTAGCCGGCGATCGAGCACACCAGGAGGGCCGCCACCGTGGTCACCAGGGCGATGGCCGCCGAGTAGCCCATAGCGGGGTAGACATTGGTGTCCATCTGGAGCTTGTGGAAGTTCTCCACCAGATTGGTCCCCGGCAGGAGCTTGGAGGAGATCACCTCATTGGAGGTGTTGGTGGCCGAGACCGCCATGAAGTACAGGGGGAAGACCGACAGGACCGCCGCCACGGTCAGGAACGAGTAGGACAGGAGCCGTCTCATGCGCTTAGCCATCGCGCTTGTCACCAACCTTCATCTGGATGATCGCGAGGACCGCGACGAGAATGAGGATCACGTAGGAGATGGCCGAGGCATACCCGAAGTTGGGGCTCTTGAGGAAGGAGAGCTCGAAGAGGTAGTGCGACATGGTCATCGAGGTGTAGGACGGGCCACCGCGCGTGAGGTTCCAGGACTCATCGAAGAGCTGGAGGGTTCCGTTGGTGGACAGGATCGCCGTGAGCAGGATCATGGGCTTGAGCTGGGGGACGATGACGTACCAGAAGGTCTGCCACGGACCGGCCCCATCGATGCGGGCGGCCTCGATCGTGGACTGGTCGATATTCTGCAGGCCGGCCAGGTAGAAGATCATGTTGTACCCGGTCCACCGCCACAGCAGCCCCAGGATGATGACGATGCGGGCGGTGCCGGTCTGCCCCAGCCAGTTGATCGGGCTGTCGATGAGGTGGACGGCCATCAGCAGGTCGTTGATGAAGCCATCGGTGGCGAACAGCGTGCGCATGACCAGGGAGTAGGAGACCAGGGACACGGCGCAGGGCAGGAAGATCGCCGTCCTCCAGAACCCCTTCCACCGCAGGTTGGGGTCATTGAGGATGACGGCCAGGATCATGGCCAGCACCAGCATGATGGGAACCTGGACCAGCAGGTAGATGAATGTGGTCCGCAGCGTCATCAGGAAGGTCTCATCACTGAGCAGCCGCTGGTAGTTGGACCACAGCGGCTCCGCATAGCGCAGCCTGGTCCCCTTTCCTGTCTGCATGGACAGCAGGAAGGCCTGGAGCATGGGATAGAAGCTCATCACCAGGATGAGCAGGGAGGCGGGCGCGAGGAAGGCCCAGCCGATGAGGCTGCGGCGCCTCTCCGATCTGGTGGGCCCGGATCCGGGGCGCGCTCCGGCGGATCCCTGAGCACCAGCGCGCGCCGCCTCACGCGCAGGCCCCCTGGACGAGACGTGCAACATGGACAACCTACTTTCTTCTCACCGTGTTCTTCTCGCCGTGCGGGGCCGGCCATGCGGACCCGGCCCCACTGCTCCGGGGCTGATACCCGCGGCCCTCCACGGCCGCCACGGGCACCAGCCCCGGGAATGGCGGACCTCAGCTCATGGCGAACTCAGTGGTCTCCTGCGCCTCTTTCAGAGCCGTCTTGGGGTCGGTTCCGTTGACGATCTGGGTAATGGCGGCCGTCAAGGCGTCGCGCCCCTCGTAGGCGTAGACACCGATATTGACTGCCGGCACCTTGGTGCCGTACTCCACCACCTGGGCGTAGACAGGCTCTCCGCCGTAGAACTCGACCGGCTTCTGGTAGACCTCGGACTTGGCTGCGGGCAGCCAGTTCGCGATCGCCCCGGAGGAGGGCAGGATCGTGTCGTAGAGCTCGGTGGACCCTGCGAAAGTGGCCTTGAGGAAGTCGGCCGCCAGCTCGTAGTCGGCATTGGAGGAGATCACCCAGGACGAGCCGCCGTTGGAGGTGTAGTTGGTGGCGCCGTCGACGCCGTCGAGCGACGGCACATTGGTCAGGGCCCACTTGCCGGACTGGTCCTCGGCGGTCTGGATGGAGCCCGAGATCCAGATGCCGTTCATGGTGCCCACCACCTGGCCATTGGTGAAGGTGGCGACGTACTCGTCCCAGGAGTTGACCTCGATGAGCACGCCGGTCTCCACCAGCTGCTTGTAGACCTCGGCGACCTTGAGGACCGCCGGGTTGTCGGCGATAGTCACCTTGCCATCCTCCGCGAACAGGCTGGAGCCCGAGGAGTGGAGGATCATGGTGGACAGGTCCGAGCCGCCCGCCAGGCTCGAGAGCATGGGAAGACCGGTCTTGTCCTTGACGGTCTTGCCCATCTCGATGAACTTGCTCCACGTCGTGTCGGTGAAGTCCTTGACCGTGTATCCGGCCTGCTCCAGCAGGTCGGTGCGCAGGGCCAGCACGGCAGTGCCCGAGTCGAAGGGCAGGGCGTAGTGGACCCCGTCCTCCATGGAGTAGTTGAGGACCGACTCGGGGAACTGGGAGAAGTCGACGCCGGAGTCCTCCAGGTCGGAGAAGATGTCCGGGTAGTTGGCAATGTTCTTCTGCGCCGCCAGGTTCTGCATGAGGAAGATGTCCGGCAGCTGGTCGGTCTCCTTGCTCTGGGCCAGGGTGGTGAGCTTCTGCTGCACGTCATCCCAGGCCATCTCCACGATGTTGAGACTGAAGTCCGAGTGGTCCTTCTTATAGATCTTCTCAGCCTCCTTCATCGCGTAGATGTTGAAGTTGGGGTCCCAGGTCCACACCGTCAGGGTGTTGCCGTCCTTGCCAGACGAGCCCTGGGACCCCCCGGAGCCGCCGCAGGCGGCGAGGCTGGCAGCGGCGGCGGCCGCCAGGGAACCGGCGAGGATGGAACGGCGTGAGAGCAGTGCAGACATGGCAGTCTCCTCCTTGAGATGCTCCTACGGGGCACGGGGCACAGCGATGCGCCCATATGCGATGTGATCAATGTGAGGACTTCGATGGGCAGGTGGAGTACCGCCCCGCATCCTGGCGCCCTCGGCTCCACCGGGCTCCTCCTTCGGAGCCCGGCCGGCATGGGAGTCCACTGGGATCATGACGTGGGGTGCGTCATCCTGCTTCATTGAAGCTTCTTGAGCGCATAAAGTACCACCGTTTCGCGGCCGTGGCGACTGGATCAAAGAGGAACTTCACGCGCGGCCTGCGCAGATACGCCCCATCGCGGGGAACTCGCCAGGCGGACCGCCAGCCATCGCAGCCCGAAGGCGCGGCCTCAGTCCTCCTCGCGCAGGCACAGGGTGAAGTCGTGGGACTGGCCCCGCGCCAGCCTGAGCAGGTCGCGACCGCTGTTGAAGGCATCCGGCGGGCAGGTCATGGGCTCAACCGCCACCCCGGTACGCCCCAGGTGCTCGGCGGTGTAGATCTGGAGCCAGGGCGCCTGGGCCTCCAGGACGACGCTGCTGCCATCCCGGCCCCCACGCAGCCGCACCTGCCAGGGCCCCTCGGGCAGGCCGAGGTAGGCGTTGTCCGTCGATGTCGGGCCCACCTGCCGCCCCTCGCGCCAGTCCCAGTCGGTGCCCTCCACGCCGCGCTCCCCAGTGGGCGCCAGGGTGGCGGGGTCGGTCTCCAGGACGAGCCGGCCCGGGGCGCTCAGGTGGCACTGGTCGATGGGGACCGATCGGGTGAGGTAGGGGTGGTAGGACACGCCGTAGGGGGCGGGCAGGGCGCCGTCCTTCCCCTGGGGGGCGCCCGGGGTGTGCGCGGCGGGCTGGGCGGCGCCCAGGCTCGTCGTCGTGATGCCCAGGCGCAGGCCCTCGCTCGCATCCAGGGTGAAGCGCACCCGGATCTCCAGGGTCCACGGGTAGCCGTAGGAGGCGGGCAGGAGGAGGGCGAGGACCGCCTCGCTGCCGGTGCGCTCGGCCACCTGGAAGTCGCTCCATCCCACCAGGCCGTGGAGGGCTGCACCGGTCTCGGGCTCGTTGCAGGCCAGCAGGTACTGGGTGCCGCCGTAGGTGTAGCGCGCCCCCGCCACCCGGTTGGGCCAGGGGGCCAGCGTCTTGCCCTGCCACCCGCCGGGCAGGCCGGTCTGCGCGTCGAAGGGCAGGACGAGGTCGCGCCCCGAGCGCCTCAGGTGGACCAGGGTGGCCCCGCATGTGGCGATGCGGGCCCGGTACGGCCCCGCCTCCAGGTCGATGAGCCGTCCGTTGATACCGGGCTGCGGCTCACCGGCGGCCTCCATGGCCCTCGCCGGATCCGCAGAGTCCTGACAATCCGGGGCATCACTGCCGCTCGCGGCGTACTGGTGCGGCTGCTGGGTGCGCGTGTGGGACATGGTGGGGTCCTTCTCAGGGGCCCGGCGCCGGACCCTCGGTCTGCCATTGGTCGGAAGTCCGCAAGGCGCGGTGGACTGTCGCATGCTGGTCCCGACGCCCTCACGGCGGCCCGCCCGTCCCGCAGCCCCTCGATGCGCTGCCTGGGGCTCGGGTCGAGCCGCCCCATCCTACCGCTATCCCCAGCCGGCATCCGGCCGGCACAGCGCGAGGGGACGGCACCCGCCGCGCCGCTCCCGCGGCCCACCGTCCCCTCGCGGCAGTGGCTGCCTGGTCTCGGGCGGCCATCGCACCGGCGCCGGCTCATCACCGGGCGTCATTCATGACGCCCCGAGCTTCATGACGCGCCGACCTGGGCCTCCTTGGCCGCCGACGCCGTCAGCGCCTCAGCGGCCACGGCATCCAGGTCGCGGCCAATGCCCGCCGCCGCATAGGCGCCCACAAGCCCCTCGATGAAGGGGGCCGCACTGATCCGCGTGCGCGCGGCCACCGGCTCCTCCAGCTGCTCCAGGGCGGCCTCGGCGCTCATGATGGCACTGCCCAGGTCGGCCAGGACCAGTACTCCGGCGCTGCCCCGCCCCTGGGCCACCCGCGTGATGGCCGCGGCCACGGCCGACCCGTCAGTCCCCAGACCGCCGTCGGGCAGCCCTGCGGCGATCTCGACGACGACGTCGAGGCCCGCCACCAGGCTGGTGGCCAGGTCGGCGGCGGCCTGCGCCAGGGCGCGCGAGTGCGAGACCAGCACGATGCCCACCGCGGAGGGCGCCGCACTCGGAGCGGATTCCTGCGCGGGCGCGACGGCCGCAGCCGCCGGCTCATCGGCGGGCGCCCCCTCCCGGGACTGCGCGCCCCCCGTCGGGGAGGCGCCATCGTCCGCACCGGTGCCGGGGGCAGGCACCGCCTCAGCGGCGGCGCCAGTCCCGCCGTCGCCGGCACTACCGCCGGCGACCACCTGGGCCAGGGCCTGGAGGATGAGGGCCGTGGAGGCCGCCCCGGGATCGATATGACCCACGGAGCGCTCGGCCAGGTAGGAGGCCCGCCCCTTGGTGGCGATCATCGCCTCGGTGGCCTGGCGGCCCTCCTCAGCCGCCCGGGCGGCCGCGGCGGTGGCGGCCACCAGGTCCTCGGGGTGGGAGCCGAGGGCCTCCAGGGCGGGGCTCCACGCATCGAGCATGGTCTTCTCCCCCGTGGTGGCCCGCCCGCGCGCGGCGATGCCCTCCACGCCCGCGGCCATCGCCTGCGCCAGCCCCTGGGCATCCAGGGCCGCGGCCGCCCCCGCGGCCGCCCCCATGCGCATGAAGAACGTGCCGTACAGGGGGCCCGAGGCACCCCCGACCGTGGAGACCAGGGTCATGCCCGCCTTCTTCAGCAGGGCCCCGATGGTCTCGAAGCCACCGGCCTCCAGGACCGCCTCGACGGCGCTGAGGCCCCGCTTCATATTGGCGCCGTGGTCGGCGTCCCCGATGGCCGCATCCAGGGCGGTCAGCTCCTCGGCGTGGGCGCTCACCAGTGCGGAGCACTCGTGCAGCCAGGCCCGCAGGTCGGCGGCGCCCAGCTCCTGGATGCCCGGCGCCCGGCTCATGCCCCCCACCTCAGCCCGGGGGTGAGGACCGGGGCGTCCCAGAGGCGCAGCATCTCCTCGTCGGCACGCAGCAGGGTCAGGGAGCAGCCGGCCATGTCCAGGCTGGTGATGTAGTTGCCCACCAGGGAGCGCTCCACCGTGACACCCGCGGCGCCGAGCTGGTCGGCGACGTGCCCGTACATGAGGTAGAGCTCGAGCAGCGGCGTGGCCCCCATCCCGTTGAGCATGGCGATGACACCGTGGCCATCGCCCTGGGGGAGCTCGGCCAGGATGGGCTCGATGAGCTGGGCGGCGACCTGCTTGGCCGGTGCGATCCTCTCGCGGTGGCGGCCGGGCTCGCCGTGGATGCCGATCCCGATCTCCATCTCGTCCTCGGGCAGGTCGAAGGAGGGCTTGCCGTTGGCGGGCACCGTGCAGGAGGTCAGGGCCATCCCCATGGAGCGTCCCGCAGCATTGACGCGCGAGGCGATCTCGGCGACCTCGGCCAGGCTGCGCCCCTCCTCGGCGGCCGCCCCGGCGATCTTCTCCACCATGACCGTGATCCCCACCCCGCGGCGGCCCGCGGTGTACAGGGAGTCCTCGACGGCGACGTCGTCGTTGGTCACCACGGTGGCCACCTCGATACCGGACTCCATGTCCACGATCTCGGCGGCCATCTCGAAGTTCATGACATCGCCGGTGTAGTTCTTGACGATGTGGAGCACGCCGGCGCCCCGGTCCACGGCGGTGGTGGCCGCCACGATCTGGTCGGGGACGGGGGAGGTGAAGATCTCCCCGGCGCAGGCGGCGTCGAGCATACCCGCGCCCACGAAGCCGCCGTGGAGGGGCTCGTGGCCGCTGCCACCGCCGGAGATGATGGCGACCCGGCCTTCCTCCTTGGGAGTGCGGCGGTAGACGATGTGGTGGTCCAGGTCGACGGCGAGCTGGTCGGGGTGGGCCGCGGCCATCCCCGCCAGTGCGTCCGCGACGACGGTGTCGGCGGAATCGATGAGCTTCTTCATGGGGGCGACGCTACCGGCCCGGGGCGGGCCCCGCCACACGGGCACGACGGCGATCCGCAGGCCACCGCGGCCCTACCCCGTGGCGCACCCCGCGGTGCGCCCCACGGTGCGCCCCGGCCCCGCCTCCCGGTATCGCCTCCCCCGTCAGGCCCCCTGCCCCACCCGACCCGACTCCGGCGCACTTCAGGGATGATTCAGAGCTTCATCAGATTCTTCTGCGTCCGGACTCTGTGTCTGAATCGGGGCCCATTCGCGCCTGAGATGGTATGCCGCAGGGCCCGGAGCCAGGCAGGATGGGCCCATGGACCTGCTTGTTGTGGCACCGGCGATCGGATTGAGCCTGGCGATCGCCCTGGTGGCCATCATCGTGGCCGGCCGCAGTGCGGCGCGGGCCGAGATCGCCGCCAGGGAGGCCTCCAGGATCTCCCGGGCCAGCATCGAGCGGCTGCGCCGGGTGCAGTCGGCGGCGCACAGCGCCCAGGCCGGGGAGCAGCGCGCCCTCAAGCAGCTGCGAACCGCCTCGGAGGAGCGGGTCATGGCCGACAAGACCCGGCTCTACCGGGCCTTCCTCCACCAAGCGGCCCAGGAGAACCGCCACCTCATGCGCCCCGGGCACGTGCCGGTCATCGGCTCGGCCGATGAGGCCCTCAACCACCTGCGGGTGGAGTCGATGCTGTGGGCCTCCCACGAGGTCCAGCGCGCCCTGCGCAACTTCACCATCCTGCGCTCGCGGCGGCCCCAGGCGGTGTGGCCCGACTCCTACACCATGGCCTACGCCCGCCTGGAGTCCGACCTGGTGGCCGCCATGCGCCGGGACCTGGACCCCACCAGCACGCCCCTGAGCGCCGAGCAGATCTGGGGCTCCATCAGTGCCGGGAGCATGGACCCCGCCTTCCGCCTGGCCCTCATCAGCCCCCTGTCCGACGTCCTGCGCAATACCGGCCAGGACCCCGCCCACTACGAGCTGGGCTGAGCCATTGGACTGACCAGCCCGCCCCCGCGTGGCAGAATCCCACCCGTGGCCACCGCCAGAGGCGGTGGTCACGATCCCCGATTCCCACATCCCAGGAGGGCGGACTCATGAGCATCTTCGCCTGGTGCACTCTCATCGGCTGCGCCGTCCTGCTGTTGGGGATCCTCCTGGACGGGCCCCTGGACGAGCTGCTGCCCGACGGCGCACTGCCGGTCCTGGCCGTCGCCCTGGCGGTCTTCGGGGCCGTGGGCATGGGCGTGGAGGCCGCCGCGGGCCAGTCCCGCCAGGTCTCCGCCGTCGTGCTGTGGGGCGCGCCCGCCGCCCTGGCCCTGGCCGCCGGCGGGGCCACGCGCTGGACCTGGTGCCGGCTGCGGCGCTCCATGCCCCTGGACGCCGCACCGCCGTCGGCCGCCGAGCTGGTGGGGCAGGAGGTCAGCGTCCTGTGGTGGAAGGAGGGCACCGGCGAGGTCCGCGCCCTCACACGCGGCCACCAGCTCACGCTGGCGGCGCGCTCCACCGAGCCGCTGAGCGCGGGCCAGAAGGCCTGGGTCCTGGACATCGCCGCCGAGGACGACGCGCTCCTCATCACCCCCTGGTTGCAGGACTGAGCCGCCCAGAGCCCCTCTCAGCCGCTGCGGGCCTCCCGGTCCCGCGCCCCGCAGCCTCCCCGCCCCGTTCCCATTCCCAGTTCCCTCCTCATCACCGAAAGGAACAGTCAGCCATGCTCGACTCCTCCGTGGTCCTACCCATCGCAGCACTGATCGTCATCGTGCTGCTCCTGGGCGGCTACATGCTCACGCGGGTCGTCGTCGTCCCCTCCAACCTCACCGGGCTCATCTCCGGGTCCAACCGGGGAGCGGTCAAGATCATCCACCCCGGCGGGCGCGACTTCGTGCTGCCGATCATCCAGTCCATCCAGTACCTGCCCTTCACCCAGACCACGATCGGCTTCAAGGTCACCGCCGAGGACGAGAACAAGATCAATGTCAATGTCTCGGCGGTGGCGGCCGTCAAGGTCGGGGACTCCGACGAGCAGGTGCGGGCCGCCGCCAAGCGCTTCCTGGGCAAGCCCAACACCGACCAGGCCATCGCCGACTCCGCCCGTGAGGCCCTCATCGGCTCCCTGCGCTCCATCATCGGCCACATGACGGTCACCGACCTCATCTCCGACCGCGACGCCCTGCAGAAGAACGTCTTCGACGACGCCAAGTCGGTCCTGGCCAACATGGGCCTGGAGATCGACATGCTCCAGGTCTCGGAGATCACCGACGCCGGCGGCTACATCGAGTCCCTGGGCGTGCCCGAGCAGCAGCGCGTGGAGAAGGACGCGCGCATCGCGCGGGCCAATGCCGAACGCGAGGCCCGCGACGCCGAGGTGACCTCGCGCCAGCTCATCGCCGAGCGCGAGCGCGACCTGGCCCTGCGCGCCGCCCAGCTCAAGGCCGAGACCGACAAGGCCCAGGCCGACGCCGACTCCGCCGGGCCCCTGGCGCGCGCCGCCAAGGAGCGCGAGATCGCCGTCATCGAGCAGGAGGCCGCCGAGGCCAAGGCGGCCCTGACCGAGCGCGAGCTGGACTCCTCGGTGCGCAAGCCCGCCGATGCCGCCCGCTACCAGCGCGAGCAGGAGGCCCAGGCCTCCAAGACCGAGGCACTGCTGCGCGCCGAGGCCGAGGCCGAGCGCACCCGGCTGGACGCCGAGGCCCAGGCGCAGGCCACCGTCGCCCGCGCCGAGGCCGAGGCCAAGGCGACGGCAGCGCGCGCCCGTGCCGAGGCCGATGCGATCGCCGCCCGGGGTCAGGCCGAGGCCGAGACCATCCGCGCCGCCGGTGAGGCCGAGGCCAAGGCGATGAGCGACAAGGCCGATGCCCTGGCCAAGTACGGCGAGGCGGCCACGCGCCAGATGCTGCTGGACAAGGCCCCCGAGATCGCCCGGGCCCTGAGCGAGCCCCTGGGCAATGTGCGCGACATGTCCATCATCTCCACCGAGGGCGCCAGCGCCCTGCCCCGGGCCGTGGCCGGCAATGTCGACCAGCTCGACGCCGTGCTGCGCAGCCTGGTGGGCACGGGCCTGACCGACATGGTGGGCCACCTCCTGCCCCAGGACGGCAGTGGGCACGGGGCCGAGGAGCAGGACACCCCCTGACCCTCCTTCTTTTCGACAATTTGCATGAGATCGTACTTCTCCGGGCCTGGAGAAGTACGATCTCATGCAAATTGTCGAAGAGTGGGGAGGGGTGGCGGGCCCACACATGCGTGCAGCGGGCTGCCGGGCCTGGCGCCCATCTGAGCAGGCGTTCACGCCTCTACTTGCCCGCCCGCCCCACAGCGGGGAGGATCGGTCCAGCCCCCTTCCGGGGCCGCCAGGCACTCGCACCATCCAAGGAGCCCGCATGACTGCTGAGCCACTGCTGACCGACCTCGACCACCGGGCCATCGCCGTCTCCAAGGCACTGGCCGCCGACGCCGTCGAGAACGCCGGCTCCGGGCATCCCGGCACCCCGATCTCCCTGGCGGGCGTGGCCTACCTGCTCTACCAGCGCGAGATGCGCGCAGACCCGGCCGACCCCGCCTGGCTGGGGCGCGACCGCTTCGTGCTGTCCATCGGGCACGCCTCCCTGCTGCAGTACATCCAGCTGGCCCTGGCCGGCTACGGCCTGGAGCTCGACGACCTGCGCCAGCTGCGCCAGTGGGGCTCCCTGACCCCGGGCCACCCCGAGTTCGGCCACACCGCCGGGGTGGAGACCACCACCGGGCCCCTGGGGGCGGGCATCGCCACCGCCGTGGGCATGGCCATGGCCGCCCGCCGCGAGCACGGGATGCTCGATGCCCAGACCGCCCCCGGGGAGTCGGTCTTCGACCACTACGTCTACACCATCGTCGGCGACGGCTGCATGCAGGAGGGCGTGGCCGCTGAGGCCGCCTCCCTGGCCGGGACCCAGGAGCTGGGCAACCTCATCGCCATCTACGACGACAACGACATCTCCATCGAGGGCGACACCGACATCGCCTTCACCGAGGATCCCTCGGCCCGCTTCGAGGCCTACGGCTGGCAGGTCCTCGACGTCGACTGGCGCGCCGGCGGCCAGTACCACGAGGACTACGAGGCGCTTCACGCCGCCCTGGAGGCCGCCCGGGCCGAGACCACGCGCCCCAGCCTCATCCGCCTGCGCACGATCATCGCCTGGCCCTCCCCCACCAAGCAGGGCCAGGAGTCCTCCCACGGCGCCAAGCTCGGGCCCCAGGAGGTCGCCGGGCTCAAGGAGGCCCTCGGCCTGGACCCCGAGCAGGACTTCCAGCTGCCCCAGGAGGTCCTCGAGCACACCCGCGCCCAGGCCGCCCAGAGGGCCGCCGAGCTGCGCGGCCAGTGGGACGAGCGCTTCGAGGCGTGGAAGGCCGCCAACCCGCAGGGCTCTGCACTGCTGGAGCGCCTGCTCAGCGGGGGCCTGCCCGAGGGGCTGGAGGAGGCCCTGCCGACCTGGGAGCCCGGGGAGGCGGTGGCCACCCGCTCGGCCTCCGGCAAGACCCTCAGCGCCCTGGCCCCGGTGGTCCCCGAGCTGTGGGGCGGCTCGGCCGACCTGGCCGGCTCCAACAACACCTCCATGGCCGGCGAGGCCTCCTTCCTGCCCGCCTCGCTCGCGGCGAGCCATGACGGCAGCCCCTACGGGCGCACCATCCACTTCGGTGTGCGCGAGCACGCCATGGGCTCGATCCTCAACGGGATCGCCGTGGATGGCCTGACCCGCGCCTACGGGGGGACCTTCATGGTCTTCTCCGACTACATGCGCCCGGCCGTCCGCCTGGCCGCCCTGATGCGGGTGGGCTCCATCTTCGTGTGGTCCCACGACTCCATCGGAGTGGGCGAGGACGGCCCCACCCACCAGCCCATCGAGCACCTGGCCGCCCTGCGCGCCATCCCGGGCCTGGCCGTGGTGCGGCCCGGGGACGCCAATGAGACGGCCGCCGCCTGGGCCGAGATCCTGCGCCGCCACCGCGAGCCGGTGGGCCTCATCCTCTCGCGCCAGAACCTGACGGTGCACGCCTCGCCCGAGGCCGCCGCCGACGGCGTGCGCCGGGGCGCCTACGTCCTGATGGAGGCCACTGACGCCTCGGGCGCCGAGGCCGCCCCCGAGCTGGTGCTCATCGCCACCGGCTCGGAGGTCTCCGTGGCCGTGGCGGCGCGCGAGATCCTCCAGGCCCAGGGCACGCCCACCCGCGTGGTCTCGGCCCCCTGCCTGGAGTGGTTCGCCGAGCAGGACGAGGACTACCGCGCCGCTGTCCTGCCCGCCGACGCCGTGCGGGTCTCGGTGGAGGCCGGCATCGCCATGGGGTGGCGCGAGATCGTGGGCGACGCCGGTGCCGTGGTCTCCATCGAGCACTTCGGCGCCTCGGCGCCCGGCGGACGCCTATTCGAGGAGTACGGCTTCACCGGTGACAATGTCGCGGCCGTGGCCGGACGTGCCCTGGAGGCCCGTCGCGCCTGAGCGTCGTCGTGCCTGAGCACCGTCAATGGACTGTCGGCGAAGGGCTGTCGGCGAGGTCCGCACCTCCTGCCTGATGCGCCCCCCGGGGAGCCCCGCCCCGGGGGGCGCATCACGCGCCGGGGCGGGTTCTTCTCCCCGTGCGCCACGTTGGACGGGAACGGCGTCGGTCCGGTTAGGCTGATCTCGCTCGTATCCCGTGCCTAAGGAAAGAGACCTATGTCCTACCAGCAGCCAGCGCAGTCACCCTTCCCAGGCCAGGACTCCCAGCCCGAGGCCAAGCAGTCACCATGGAAGACTCCGAAGTCCAAACTCTTCTGGCCCATGGTGGCCGGCGCCGTGGTCCTGTGGATCATCGTCGCCGTGCTCGTCTTCTCCAGCGATAGCAGCCGGGGCGTCACCCGGTTCATTCTGGTGGGCCTCGGTATTGCGATGGTCTACGGCGTGCGCTATGTCGAGGGCCTGCAGCGCCAGAAGGAGGCCCGCTCCGCCTCCCAGATGGGCTCGCCCCTGCCCCAGTCGGGCTACGACCCGACGGCGGCCGGCTACGGCCAGCTCTCCGCTCCGCAGGCCTATGGCCAGCCAGCCGGCTACGGCCAGGGCGGCTATGGGCAGCACCACGGCACACAGCAGGGCATGGGCCAGCAGCAGGCAGGCGCCCCGCAGGGCTACGGCCAGGGCAGTGCCGGCTACGGCCAGCCACCAGCGGGCTACGGCCAGCCCACCTGAGCACAATGCGAGTTCGGGGTGCAGAATGCGAGTGCAGGGTCATCGCATTCTGCACCCCGAACTCGCATTCCAGAGGCGGGCACTGGGGGCCAGTGCCTCCAGGGAGCACCTCCTGCGAACAGATGTGCGCGTTCATTGTGCCTTCCTCCTCCCAGCTGAGCCGCCTACCGCATCTCTGCGGCCCCTCAGCCCCTCTCAACCCGAGCACCGCCGTCCTTCGTGATCCGCCGTGCACACCCGTTCATCGGCGACTGCCGCGAGCCTTCGCCCGCCTCGTAGAATCCCACCACGGCCGCGGGCGGCGGGACTGCCCTCCGCGGCCCGCAGCAGGGCCTTGATAGGGCCTTGCGTGATGGACGCAGGGCGAACCCACGACGAAGGAGTACCAGTGGGAGGCAGTCATCCCGAGAACGAGAACGGCAATGACCACCGCATGACCACAAGGAGGACCGCATGATCGTCCTGTCCGAGCTCGATGAGGAGGTCCAGGCCGCGGTGGCCGCCACCCGCGAGCGCGTGGCGGCCCTGCACGCCGAGCTGCCGCGCTGGGGCCTGGTGGTCTGGACGGCGGGCAATGTCTCCGAGCGCGTCATGGTGGACCGCGGCCGGGGCCCGCAGTGCGCCGGCCTGTTCGTCATCAAGCCCTCCGGGGTCTCCTATGACGAGCTGAGCCCCGGCACCATGGTGGTGTGCACCCTCCAGGGCGACAAGATCGAGGACGGCACCCCGGCCTCCCTGACCCCCTCCTCGGACACCGCCGCCCACGCCTACGTCTACCGGCACATGGAGGGGGTGGGGGGCGTGGTCCACACGCACTCGACCTACGCCACCGCCTGGGCGGCCCGCCGCGAGCCCATCCCCTGCGTGCTGACGATGATGGCCGACGAGTTCGGCGGGGATATCCCCGTGGGCCCCTTCGCCCTCATCGGGGACGACTCCATCGGCCGCGGCATTGTCGAGACGCTGTCGGGCTCGCGCTCGCCGGCGGTGCTCATGGCCAACCACGGCCCCTTCACCATCGGCCGCGACGCCCGGGCAGCGGTCAAGGCCGCCGCCATGTGCGAGGAGGTGGCCCGCACCGTGCACGTCGCCCGGCAGGGCGGGGAGCCGGTGCCCATCGACCAGGCGCAGATCGACAGCCTCAACGATCGCTACCAGAACGTCTACGGCCAGCACGAGGAGTGAGGACGGGCGCGGTGCGCCGGTGGGGCCCCGGTGCGGGCCCCACCGGCGCACCGCCGTCGACGGCGCCGCACGGGCCGGCCCCGCGAACGCGCGGTGAGGGCCTCCGGCGGGGCGAGCGTATCGACTCGCACCCCGCCGGAGGCCCTCGCGGCCACTGGCGCCGCTGACAGCCCCGGGAGGGAGGGGCCTGCTAGATGTCCTCCAGCGAGGCCCCCTTGGTCTCCTTGGCGAAGAGGTAGATGAACCCGCCCAGGAACAGCAGGCCCGCGAAGATGAGGAAGGGCAGGAAGACCACCTGCGCGCTGAGCTTGGCCGAGCCGATGAGCGCTCCCACGAAGTAGGGGCCCACCACCTTGGCCATCGCCCCGATCCCGTAGCCCAGGCCCAGGCCGGTCGAGCGCGCCTCGGTGGGGAACTGCTCCCCCCCGAAGGCGTTGAGGATGCCGAAGGCCCCATCACCGAAGGTCATGATGATGAGGATCCCGATGAAGAACACGTAGCCGGCCGCGCCCACCTGGTCGCCGTGGACCATCCGGGTGGACAGGGCGGCGATGAGCGCCCCCACACCACCGATCATCCCGCAGCCGAACATGGTCCACCGCCGCCCGATGCGGTCGGAGATCCAGGCCGAGCCCAGGCGCCCCAGGAGGTCGCCCAGGGAGACGAGCATGAACAGCGTGGCCACCGTGCCCACGTGGAAGCCGAAGGACTGCCCCAGGAGGCTCTGCCCCCAGGACTGGACGGTGAAGGAGCCCATGATGAAGCAGAAGGATCCCAGGGCCACCACCAGGAGCTGGCGGGGGTAGCGGCTGAAGATGACCCGGTAGGAGGCAGAGCCGGTCTCCTTGATCTCGGGCAGGTCGGCCACCTGCTCCACGGGGATCTCCATGGCCCAGGCGTAGGCCTCCTTGGCCTCCTGCTCGCGGCCCTGGGCCTGGAGGAAGCGCGGGGACTCGGGGATGATCCGCGCCCAGGCGAGCAGGACGATGGGGATGCAGCCCACGGCGATGAGGCCGCGCCAGCCCAGGGCGTCCCCGAAGTACTTGGTGACCACCCCGCCCAGGAAGATGCCCGCGGGGATGAAGACACTGGTCAGGCCTGCCAGCAGGCCCCGCTGCCGGGCGGGGACGAACTCCTGGACGAAGGGCACGGAGGTGATGTTCAGGCCTCCCACGCCGATCCCCACACCGGTGCGCATGATGGCCAGGAGGATCCAGCCGTTGACCGGGGTCAGGGCGGAGATCGCGGTGAAGATGACCAGGACGATGATGCAGGCCACGAAGGCGTGCCGGCGGCCGAAGATGTCGGCCAGGCGACCCCAGGCAATGGCACCGACGACGGTGCCCAGGCCGGCCCCGGCCAGGATGACGCCGGAGTGGAAGCCGGTCAGGCTCCACCCGGGGGTCTCCATGAGGATGTTGACGATGAAACCGATGAGGAACAGGTCGAAGAACTCCGAGACATTGCCGACGATGGCCATGCCGATGAGGGACTTCTGGTGGCCGGTGAGGCGGTGGTTGTCGATCTGCTCGGGGGCGGTGCGGCCCTGGGGCGCACTGGTGAGGGCTGATGTACTCGATGTACTCATCTGCGGACCTCTCTGAAAGGATGCGGGTGGGGTGGGACGGGGGCCGGCGTCCTCGGCCCCCGTCGGTGCGGCCGTGCCAGCGCTCAGCGGACGATGTCCGTGCCCTGGCCGGCCATGAGCTCGCCGGGGTAGACGTGGGTGAGGTCGCCGTGGTGGGTCAGGGCCAGGCAGGCCACGCGGGTGCCCATCTCGATGCCCCGCTCGACGTCGTCGTCGAGCCAGCCGTGCAGGGTGCCGGCGACGAAGGCGTCCCCGGCGCCGGGGCGGTCCAGGACGGGCACCGAGCGGATCTCGTAGACCCGCTCCCCCTCGGGGGTGGACAGGTAGGTGCCGGCGCGCCCGTCGGTGGAGACCACCACGGGCACCTCCAGCTGCTCGCGCAGGGCGCGGCAGGCCTGGACCCCCGCCTCCTCCACCCCGAAGACGATGCCCGCATCGGTGCGCGAGCAGAACAGGATGGAGGACATCCTGGCGATGGGCTCGAGCACCTCGCGGGCCTGCTCCCCGCTCCACAGCAGGGAGCGGAAGTTGACGTCCAGAGCCACGGGCACGCCGCGCTCGCGGGCGGCGTCGGCGAAGTAGCGCACCACCCGCGCCGTGGCCGGCGTCAGGGCGGCGGTGATGCCGGTGAGGAAGACCACCCGCGTGTCCAGCAGGCTGTCCCAGTCCAGCTCCTCGGGGGTGATCTCCCGGAAGGGCGTGTGCAGGCGGTCGTAGGTGACCTTGCCCGGCAGGGGGAACTCCCCCGGCTCCAGGAAGTACAGGGCCACCCTGCCCTCATCGGCCAGCACCATGTGGGACATGTCCACGCCCACGGCGCTGTACTCGATGGCGATGCGCTCGGACAGCCCGCCGCGGGGGAGCTTGGTGGCCCAGGCGGTGCTGCGCCCGAGCTGGGCCAGCAGGCCCGAGACATTGGCCTCCGAGCCCGCGGCGGTCATGCGCAGGGATCGTGCGGTGGACAGGCGCTCCCCGTGCTCGCAGGTGAGCCGGATCTGCCCCTCCCCGATGGTCGAAAGGTCGTACGTCATTGTCGTTGTCCTCTCCGTGCGGCCCTTGGCCGGACCGGTGAATAGTCGATGTCAGTGGGTGGCGGTGGGTTGGTCGGTGGTCAGGCCGCGGTGCGCACCTCGATGCCGGCGCCGCGGGCACGGTCCTCGATGAAGGCGCGAGCCTGGCGGCAGCGCTCCAGGGAGTCCGGGGCGTCGTCGTTCCACATCTCGATCATGAGCCGCCCCGCCCAGTGCTGGTCCTTGAGCAGGCGGAAGCTGAGGTCCCAGTCGACGATGCCCCGGCCCATCTCCACGCGCCGGGGCTCCCCGCGGCGCACGTCCTTGGCGTGCATCGCCACCATGTGCCCGCGCCCGGCGGCCAGCTCGACGCGCGGGTCCAGGCCCTGCTCGGCGATATTGCCCAGGTCCGGGTAGACCTGCAGGTAGGGGGAGTCGACCTCGCGGACGAGCTCGACCGCCTTGCGGATGGAGGTCACGTCATGGCCGTCGACGTTCTCGATGCCCATGACCACGCCCAGGCGGGCGGCCATCGGCGCCGCGTCGGCCAGCATCTGGCGGTACCAGCGCTCGGCCTCGGGCCCGGGCTGCTCGTAGTAGGCGTAGTAGCCGGCGATCTGGATGACCGGCGCCCCCAGGTCGTGGCAGACCTCCAGGCCGCGGGTCATCACCTGGCGGGCCCGACGGCGCACCTCGGGGTCGGCTGAGCCCGGCCCGATCCGGCGGTGCAGGGACAGGCACACGCCCCCGATGGCCGCCCCGACGTCGTCGGCGGCATCGCGCACCCGCCGGCACTGGGCGGGCCCCCAGTCGAGGCGCTCCTCGCGCTGGGGGCTCTCGTCGATGGACAGGTCCAGGAAGGAGAAGCCGGCGCTGGGGACCTGCTCCAGGAAGCGCCTCCAGTCCTGTCCCGAGGCCAGGGGGTTGGAGACCAGGGCCTTCTCGTAGATGCCCAGGCTGATGCCCTCCTGAAGGTCGACGCCGCTCATGGCCACACCTGCGCCAGGGTCCGGCTCAGGTCGTGGGCCGCCGCCGCGGGGTCCTCGGCCTCGACGATGGCCCGGCCCGAGATGACGATGCCGACCCGGCGCCCGGCGAAGGCGGGCAGGTCCGTGGGCCCCACGCCGCCGGTGATGGTCACCGTCAGGCCCATCTCCGCCAGCTCGTCGACCCGCGCCATGTCCTGGGGCCCCCAGGACAGGTCGCCGCCGGCCTCACGGTCCCGCGATCGCTTGACGATGACGTGCTGGACGCCGGCCTCGCGCCAGGCGCGGGCGCGCTGGGGGTCGTACCACTCGTCGGCCAGCTCGACCTGGACCTCACCACCATGGGCGGCGGCGACCTCGCAGACCTGGCGGATGGTGGCCATGGAGGCCCCGGCCACGCAGGAGACCATGGTGGCCCCCGCCTCGAAGGCCAGGGCGGCGAGCTTGGAGCCGGCCTCGGCGATGCGGATATCGGCGAGGATGGGCTTGTCGGGGAAGAGCGCCCGGATGGCGCGCACGGCGTGCAGGCCCTCGGCGAGGATGAGGACGGTCCCGCACTCGATGATGTCGATATGGGGCGCCGCCCGCTGCAGGGGGCCCAGGGCGCTGGGCAGGTCGGGGGTGTCCAGGGCGATCTGGAGCCTGGGGGTGGTCGCGGTGCTCACTGCGCTCACCGCCGCTCAGCCCTGGAGGGGGTCGAAGGCGAAGAAGGTCGCCGCGTTGCCCACCAGGAGGTCCTGGACGTAGGCAGGGTCCACGCCCTCGTCCTCGATGAGGCGCGGGCAGAAGACGGCGGGATCGTAGTCGATGCCGGAAGTGGAGCCGTAGGCCTTCTGGTAGGAGGCCTTGCCCGAGTCGGTGCCCAGGAGGATCTGCTTGCCGTAGCCCTTGTCCCCCAGCGTCTTGATGAGGGTGACGCGGGCGTGGTCGGGGACGTACTTGATGCGGTTGGTGCCGTCGAGCTCGACGTAGGCGCCGAGCTTGACGATCTGCTCGTGGACCCAGGGGTCCCAGTTGCGCTGGATGTGGCCGATGGCGATCCTCTCGGGGCTCACGCCGTGGTCGATGAGGAAGCGGGCCTGCTCGGGCCCGCAGGTGCCTGCGGTGACGTGGGTGTTGATGGGGGCCCCGGTCTCCTTGGCGGCGATGGCCACGGCCTCGCCGGTCTTGAGCTCCCAGTCGGTGATGCGCCCGTAGGCGGTGGCCCACTTGATGCAGCCGGCGCGGATGTCGGTGCGCTTGACCAGCGGCCCCATGTAGTCGTTGGCGTCCACGCCCTCGACGATGTCGGCGATGAGCAGGTCGGCGATCTCGGTGACCGTGTACTGGTTGACCCAGGACTGGCGCCACTCCAGGTAGACCTTCTGCTGGTGGAAGCCGGTGGCCTGGATGACCTGGAGTCCCGGGACGCGGTCGACGACGTCGCGCAGCATGAGCACGCCGCGCCCGCAGGAGGCCGGGCACATGTCCACGATGGTGGCGCTGGGGGCGAAGCGCTTGGAGGCCTGGACGAAGGAGGTCGCCTCCTCCACGGCCTTGTCCGGGTCGTTGAGGAGGTGGTCGGGGTCGAGGTAGACCTCTCCGGCGCCGACGCGGATGAGGTGGTCGTGGGCGTTGACCACGCCCAGGCTGGAGGGGTCCACATCACCGTGGATCGTGCGGACGATGCCCATCGGATTCTCCTTCGAGTCGCTGGTTCGTGCGGGGGCGGTGGGCGTGGGCGCACGGCGCCCCGTGCTCTGGCCCGGGCGCGTCTGCGCGTGGGGCCCGGTGCTGGATCGGGGGATCGGGCCGCCCCTCCGCCTGCTGCCACGCTAGGGCGCGGTCTACCGGCACCCAAGGCCGGGGGTGATCAGATGTTCACGATCGCGGCATCCCGGAGAGGGGGAGTGCGGATGGTTTCACTGGGAAACGCGGGTCTCCTTCCGTGATCGTCTTGTTATCATGCACGTATGTGCGCTCAATTGTCTCGCTCGCGGGCGGCACTCCTGCTGGAGGTGGCCCAGTTGTACTGGGAGGAGGGGATGGCCCAGGAGGAGATCGCCGCGCGCCTGGGCTACTCGCGTCCCACGGTCTCGCGGATGCTGGCCCAGGCCCGCAGGACCGGGATCGTCACGGTGACCGTCTCCCACCCCATCCAGCGCCTCATGGCCCTGGAGAAGGCCCTGGTGCAGGCCTATGGGCTCACTGAGGCGCGCGTGGCCGAGGCCGGTCGCCAGGGGTCCGAGGAGGAGGCGCGGGCCTTGGAGCCTGGGGCGCAGGAGGGCGCGGGGCCCGGGGGGATCAGGGCGGCGGTGGCCCGCAGTGCGGGCGAGCTGCTGCTGGAGTACAGCGGGCCGCGCTCGGTGATCGCGGTGTCCAACGGACGGGCGGTGGGCGCCGTCGTCCATCACCTGCCGGAGCGGACCTGGCCGCACTCGACCACCGTGGCGATGCTGGGCGCCGCGGGGGACTCCCTCCAGCTGGAGGACGGGCCCGATATCTGCCGCAGCCTGGCTCTGCGCCTGGGCGGCCACTACCGGTCCCTGCCGGTGCCCCTGGTCTTCGGCTCCCTGCGCAGCGCCCAGGCGGTGCGCGAGGAGGATCAGGTGCTCACCACTCTGGAGCTGGCCGGTCGCAGCGATGTGGCCCTGACCGGGATCGGGAGCGTGGGGGAGTCGACCAGCCCGCTGCTGCGGCGCTGGATGACCCTGGGGGTGAGCCAGGAGTGCCGGGACAAGGGCGTGGTGGCGCACCTGTGCGGCCATCACCTCAATGCCTCGGGCCAGCATGTGGGGACCTCCCTGTGCGACCGCACGGTGTGCCTGGACCCCGAGCGGCTGCGGGATATCCCCATGGTCATCGGGGTGGCGGCGGGCCGGGGCAAGCTCGGTGCCATCAGGGCGGCACTGGCAGGCGGCTACCTCTCCGGGCTGGTCACCGATGAGCCCACGGCCAGGGCGCTCATCGCCGCCGCCGAGCGGGAGGGGGCGCGGGGCGGCGCCGCCGAGGCTCGGCGCGGCCGCCGTGGCGAGGCCGCACAGGAGGGTGCTCGACGGCGCTCCCCCAAGCACCGCGCCGCTCGCGGATAGCCGGGCGGAAGACCGCCGTCGGCCAGGGAAGGCCCAGGAGCGGGCGAGCGCTGGGGACAGTGCGGGCCGCCCTCTTTTCGACAATTTGCATGAGATCGTACTTCTCCGGGGCTGGAGAAGTACGATCTCATGCAAATTGTCGAAAGTGGGGGTGTGGAGGGCGGCGGAAGACCGCCGTCGGACAGGGCACCGGCGGGAGCGGGCATGGGGTGCGCTCCCCCAGGGGTGTTCGCCCCATGCCCGGCGGGTGCGCCGCCGCGGTCCTGGAGGGCATGCTGGGCCCCGTTCCTCACAACCATGATCCAGAAGGGGACTCCCTATGACCTCGCAGCACGACTGGAACAGCTCCGCCCCTCAGCCCGGCCCGTCTGGCGGCTCCTACGGCACCGCCCCGCAGGATCCCGGCGTGCCGGGTACCGGTGGGGCCAGGGGCTCCGGCAAGGACGGGGACGTCCACACCTACCTGTACTACCCGGCCTTCGCCTTCGCCGTCGTGCTGGGCGGCATCCTCGCCCTCGTTCTCTACGTCTGGATCGGCAACAGCACCACCGGCACCACGCGTATCCCCGTCATCCTGCTCGCCGCCCCCGCCCTCATCCTCGTGGCCGCCGTGCGCCTGGGCGACTCGCATGTTGCGAGGAGGTACCCCAACCTCGTGCCCGCCTCCAAGAGGGCGGCAGTCTCCCCGGTCCAGTCCCCCAGCCAGCCCTGGCAGGCACCTGCGCAGGTCGGCGGGCCCCAGGGCGGGGCGGCCCAGCACCCCTACGGCAGCCCCGGCGCCTACGCCCCCCAGGCCGGCTACGGCCACTCCAGTCAGCCCGGAGCCGGTGCACCCGCGCCCATGACGCCGGGCCACGGCCAGGTGGGGCACCAGGGGCAGTCCAGGATGCCCAGCCAGGCCCCCTACGGCTCCATGCCGAGCCCACCCGCCGGCCAGCAGATGTGAAGCCCGCGAGGGCCACCCTCCCCTTCTTTTCGACAATTTGCATGAGATCGTACTTCTCCGGGCCTGGAGAAGTACGATCTCATGCAAATTGTCGAAGGTTGGGGTGGGAGGGGCGGCGCCGTACGTGTCGCAGGCCCCCGATACCCTCCTGGCATGCCCAGCACCACCAGGACGCCCAAAGCCCCCCGGCCCACCTACACCTGCACCGAGTGCGGCTGGTCCAGCCCCAAGTGGCTGGGCCAGTGCCGCGAGTGCCGCGCCTGGGGGACCCTGGAGGAGGTCCAGCCCACCGCCGCAGGCGCCTCAGGCACCGGCGCGCTCCTGGCCACCGCCACCCGCCCCGCCACCGCCGCTCGGCCCATCGCCGAGATCAGCGCCGAGCAGGCGCGGGCCCGCTCCACCGGTGTCGGCGAGCTGGACCGGGTCCTGGGCGGCGGGATCGTGCCCGGCGCCGTCGTCCTGCTGGCCGGAGAGCCGGGCGTCGGCAAGTCCACCCTCCTGCTCACCGTGGCAGCCGCCTGCGCCGCCGCCAGCCGCGAGCGCGGCCAGGGCCCGGTCCTCTACGTCACCGGTGAGGAGTCGGCCTCCCAGGTGCGCCTGCGCGCCGAGCGCATCGAGGCCATCGACCCGGCCCTGCTGCTGGCCGCCGAGACCGAGCTCAGCGCCCTGCTGGGGCATGTGGAGGCCGCCCAGCCCTCCCTACTGGTGGTGGACTCGGTGCAGACCATCGCCTCGGCGCAGGTCGAGGGCAGCGCCGGGGGCGTGTCCCAGGTGCGGGCCGTGGCCGGGGCCCTCATCGCCACGGCCAAGGAGCGCGGCATCCCGGTGCTGCTGGTGGGGCATGTGACCAAGGACGGCGGGATCGCCGGCCCCCGGGTCCTGGAGCACCTGGTCGACGTCGTCACCCAGTTCGAGGGCGAGCGCCACGGCCGGCTGCGGCTGCTGCGCGCGGTGAAGAACCGGTACGGGCCCACCGATGAGGTCGGCTGCTTCGACCTGGGCGAGCGCGGCATCGTGGGCCTGGCCGATCCCTCCGGGCTCTTCCTGTCCGCCGCCCGCTCCGAGGTCCCCGGCACCTGCGCCACCGTGACCCTGGAGGGGCGCCGCCCCATGCCCGTGGAGATCCAGGCCCTGGTGGCCGCCACCAGCGCCGGCTCCCCACGGCGCACGACCTCCGGGGTGGACCACTCCCGCGCCGCCATGGCCCTGGCCGTCCTCGCGGCGCGCATGCGCGTGGAGACCGCCTCCAGCGACGTCTACGTCTCCACCGTCGGCGGGGCCAGGGCGGTGGAGCCCGCCACCGACCTGGCCGTGGCCATCGCGGTGGTCTCGGCAGCCAGGAACCTGCCCACCCCACCGGGCCTGGTGGCCTTCGGGGAGGTGGGCCTCACCGGTGAGGTGCGCGCCACGGTCGGCATCCAGCGCCGCCTGGCCGAGGCGGCGCGCCTGGGTTTCGACCGCGCCATCGTGCCCCTGCCCGGTTCCAAGGAGCTGCGCGGGGTTCCCGGCATGAGCGTCCTTCCCGTAGCACATGTGGGCGAGGCCGTGGGCGCGGCCCTGCCCCAAGGGTGAGAAGGACCCCTGTGAGAACTCACAGCACAACGAGCACCACGGCTACCGATACGATGAGCGCGGCCGCGCATCAGGCTGCGACCAGCCGCGCCCCGGGGCGGTCCCCTCACCCCGGAGCCCATGAACTCAGGAGACACCGATGATTGAGGCCGCCGGCCAGCTGCGCGAGACCCTCGCGCTCGTCGCCCCGGGCACCGTCCTGCGCGACGGCCTGGAGCGCATCCTGCGCGGGCGCACCGGCGCCATCATCGTTCTGGGATTCGACCCCGTGGTCGAGGCCATCTCCTCGGGCGGCTTCCACCTCGACGTCGAGCTCTCCGCGGCCCGCCTGCGCGAGCTGGCCAAGATGGACGGCGGCGTCGTGGTGGACATGGACACCTCCCGGATCCGGCGCGCCAACGTCCAGCTCCTGCCCAACGCCTCCATCCAGACCTCCGAGACCGGCATGCGCCACCGCACCGCCGAGCGCGTCGCCCGCCAGACCGGCTACCCCGTCATCTCGGTGAGCCAGTCCATGCGGATCATCTCCCTGTACGTCGACGGCAAGCGCCACGTCCTGGAGCCCAGCGAATCGATCCTGGCCAGCGCCAACCAGGCCCTGGCCGCCCTGGAGCGCTACAAGGCCCGCCTCGACCAGACCTCGGCCGGCCTGGACTCCCTGGAGATCGAGGACCTGGTGACCGTGCGCGACGTCACCTCCGTCCTCCAGCTCATGGAGATGGTCCGGCGCATCTCGGCCGACATCGACTCCTACGTCCTGGAGCTCGGCACCGACGGGCGCCTCCTGGCCCTCCAGGTCGAGGAGCTCACCCGCGGCCTGAGCGCCGAGCACGGCTTCCTGCTGGAGGACTACCTGCCCATCGGCCTGGAGACCACCACCGTCGAGGCCCGCCTCAAATGGGTGGGCTCCCCCGCCCTGCTCGACCTGGCCATGGTGGCGCGCTCCATGGGCCTGGGAGGCATCGACGGTCAGGACCTGGACGCCCAGGTCTCCCCCCGCGGCCTGCGCATCCTGTCCAAGATCCCCCGCCTGCCCGTGGTCACCGCCCGCGCCGTGGTGGAGCACTGGGGCTCCCTCCAGGGCGTCCTGGGTGCCACCGCCGAGGAGCTCGAGGCCATCGAGGGGGTCAACGCCCAGCGCGCCCGCACCCTGCGCGACGGCCTGTCCCGCCTGGCCGAGATCTCCATCGTCGACCGCTACGCCTGAGCCCGGCAGCCCGGCCCGCCAATGCCTCAGGTGCTCGCCTCAGGCGCGCCCGGTGCTCACTGGATGAGGATCACGGCGTCCTCGGTGAGGTCCTCGCCCCCCAGGGTGAAGCGGTAGTGGTAGGTGCCCGGTCCCGCAACCCGCTCATCGGCCGCCGGGGCCCCAGGATCAGTACCGGGTGAGGCGCTCCCATCCTCCTGCGGGGTCGGCGAGGCCGACGGGTCAGCCGACGCCGATGCCTCAGGAGACGCCGAGGAGGCGTCCCCGGCAGCCGGGGCATGGGCCAGATCGCAGTCCGAGCCCGCCGCGTAGCCATTCCACTCCAGGGAGACCTCGGTGGCATCGCCCTGCCCCAGCAGCAGGAGCCGCTCCTGGTCGCCGGCCGGGCAGGTCGCCGAGCTCCACACCTGCTCCTCACCGGAGGTGAGCTCGACGCCCAGGGAGGCCTGGCCGACGTCGAGCAGGCAGGGCTCGCTCCCGGAGTTGGTCAGGCTCGCTGTGAAGGAGCCGCCCTGGCCCGCACTGAGGATCTGCGGCCCGCTGGAGGCCACCTCCAGATCCCCGACGGCGCAGGACTGCGGCTGGGGGTAGACGGTGCGGGCCTGGGCGGCGGCGCGGTCGGCATCCTGGGTGCGGATGGTCTGGCGCACCCACAGGGCGGAGGCCACGGCCCCCGCGCCGAGGCCGACAACCAGGAGGATCGCCAGGCCCGCCACCACGGTGCGGCGCAGGCCGTAGCGGGGGCGGAGCCTGCCACGACCGCGGGCCCCCATGGCCCGTAGCCTGCGGCTATGAGGGTGCGCCCCGCCGGCGCGCATGGAACGGGAGGGGCGCCCCGCCTGGGTGGAGGTGGCGCGGTGGGAGCGGGCGGTTCCCGGAGCGGCCTGCCGGGGGCGCGGCGGGCCCTGCGCCCCGTGTCCCGTACTCCCGCCGGCAGTGGTGCGGCGCGGGCCGTGCCCACCGGGCTGCCCTGCCCGCCGCTGGCGCGCACTGGAGGCCTGCGTGGCGCGCCCACCCCGGCCAGTGCCCCGAGCCGACGACGCGGCGCGGGCCGCCGACGGGCGCCCCGCCGATGAGCGGGCGCCCCGAGACCCCGCACCACGAGCACCGGCGCGGGCATCGGGGCGGCCCGTACCCGACCCCGCCTGGCGCGAGGCAGTCCCCTGGTCGCCGCCCTGCCGGTCGCCCCTCATGCCGGCGTCGCGAGCACCATCGCGGCCAGCGGAGTCTCCGCGTGCCCCGCCCCGGGAGGCCTGGGCGCCCGGCGCGCCTCGGCGCGCGCCCGAGCCGCCCTGGGGCCGGGGCCGCGACTGGGCGCCCCGCGGGGCGCCTGCCGAGCCCCGCGGGGCCGCGCCCTTGGCCCGCCGAGCCGATCCGCGCCCGCCTCGTCCCCGTCCCTTCGCCATGCCCCGACTCTACCGGCGCCAGCGCCCCAGCCAGGTCAGCCCCACCGCGTGGCCGTGCGCCACGGGAAGGCGAGCACCCGGAGGCGGTCGGCGGCCCGGGCGACCGCGGACCGGCCTCAGGGAAGCCGGTAGGTCGCGCCGTCGTCGTCGGTGGCGATGAGCCCGTCGGTCAGGAGGCCGGCCAGGGCGCGGGCGGGCTGGTCGGGATCGGCCCGCCCCGCCCGGCGCCCCGCGGCAGCAGCCGCCACCAGCAGGTCGGTGCGCGCCAGGGCCCGCTGCGGGCTCTCGCGCAGGGCGGCCATGACCATGCCCCGGGCCTGGCGGTCCGTGCCGTGCCAGGCCTGGGTGCGGCGCCTGCCGGCATGCGCATCGGCGGGGCGCCCGGCCGCAAGCCAGGCGCACTGGGCGCGCCACGGGCACTGCTCGCACCGCGGATCGCGCGCCGTGCACACCAGGGCTCCCAGCTCCATGACCGCCACCGACCACTGGGCCGCCTGGGCATCCTCCTGGGGCAGCAGCGCCAGGGCCCGCTCCCGCTCGGCGCGGCCCAGGTGGGGCGGGGCCAGGGCCTGGCCGCCCACGGCCCGAGCCAGGACCCGTCGCACATTCGTGTCCAGGACCAGGGCGCGCCGCCCATAGGCGAAGGCCATGACGGCGCCGGCGGTGTACTCCCCCACCCCGGGCAGGGCCAGGAGGGCGTCGCGGTCGCAGGGCAGCCGGCCGCCGTGATCCTGGACCAGGGCCCGGGCGCACTCGATGAGCCGCAGTGCCCGGCGGGGGTAGCCCAGGCGCCCCCACACGCGCAGGACCTCGGCGGTGGGGGCCTCGGCGAGCTCGGCCGGGCCCGGCCAGCGCTCCAGCCACTGCCTCCAGGCCGGGATGACGCGAGCCACCGGGGTCTGCTGGCTCATCACCTCGCTGAGCAGCACCTCCCAGGGGGTGGTGCCGGGCCTGCGCCAGGGCAGGTCGCGGGCATGGCGGGCGTACCAGGCGAGGACGGCGCCGGCCGAGGGGCCCCGGGCGCCGTCGGCCCGGGCCTCACGGTCCTGGGGGCCCTGACTCACAGCTGCAGGAGCATGCGGGTGTTGCCCAGGGTGTTGGGCTTGACCCGTGCCAGGTTGAGGAACTCGGCCACGCCGTCGTCGTGGGAGCGCACCATCTCGCCGAAGACATCCATGCCCACCGGTGTGCCCGAGATCGGCCTGAAGCCGTGGCGGCTGAAGAAGTCGACCTCGAAGGTCAGGCAGAACAGCCGCTGGAGGCCCAGCAGGCGCGCCCTGTCGATGAGCTCACGCAGGATCGCCGAGCCCACCCCCGCACCCAGGTGGTCGCGGTGGACGGCCAGGGTGCGCACCTCGGCGATGTCATCCCACATGACATGCAGGGCGCCGCAGCCCACGATCGCCGACTCGACCGCCCCCGCGGGGTCGGCGGGCCGGGCCGCCCGGGTGGAGCCGACGGTGGCCGCGTCCTCGGCCACGATGAACTCCTGGACGTCCTCGAAGTAGGAGATGAGGTCCTTGGCGATGAGGATGCGCTCATCGGAGTAGGGGCGCACCAGATCGGCGATAGCCCGCACATCGGCCGGGCGCGCCTGGCGCAGCGCGATACGCGCCTCGGGGGTGGTCCCGACGAGCCGGGCGGCCGCCCCCTCCTGAGCCCGCCCCTGCACCACCGGCCCCGCCGGCTGAGGGCCATGGGGGTCGTGCGGATCGCGCAGGGCACCGGCCGCCCCGGCGGCCCCGCGGGCCTGGCCTGCGTGGGGGATCCGCGCCACTCGGGCTTCATCTCGCTGTGAGGTCACTCCGCCCATCCTGCCACGGTCCCCAACCCGCCACCAGCGGCTACGCGCACCCGCGAGCGCTCCCGGCCAGCCCGGCCAGGCCCACTCCCCTCCCATCGCCGCACCCTCCAGTGCCCGCTGCACATCTTCAGCGCCCCCGGCCACCACCAACCCCGACCTTTCCGCACCATCCCGTCCACACCCCACCCGAAGATGTGCAACGAGGGGGAGCCCGGGCCGCTGGCGGTATGGTGCGCTCACAGTGCTGACCTCACCCGCTCCCCCCAGATCGCCGCCCCGAGGCCGGCGCGGCGCGAACTCGAGGAACTGCCCGATGACCATGACTGACAGCCCCAACGGCGCCGACGGCGCTGCCGCTGGCAGCACCCAGCGGGCCCGCGCCGCCGCTCGCCTGGTCAGGCGCTCGCGGACCGGCATGCTCATCGGCTGGACCCTGTCGCTGGCCGGAAGCGAGGTCTTCGCCGGAGCCTCCCCGGCACTCGTGGTGGCCTCGGCCCTGCCGGCGGCCTGGATCGCCGGGTACGCGACCCTGACGAGCATGGAGGACATGCTCTCGCCCCTGGCCGTCAGGCTGCTCGGGCGGGCCCGCCCCGGCCGGGCGCTCCTGGCCTGCGAGTGCTACGACGTGGTCCTGCTCCTGACGGCACTGGTGGCGCTGGCACTGGGCGCCCCCACCGGGGCGGTCATCGCCGCCTACATGGTCCTGGCCTCCCCCATCCCCCTGGTGCTCGACATCGTCGAGGAGATCTACGGCGCGGAGATGGCCGCCATCGATGCCCAGACCTCCCTGCGCTTCACCTCCCACCTGGAGTCCCTGTCCGCCTTCTTCTCCGGCGTCGTCTCGATCCCCCTGGGCGCCTGCCTCACCTTCGTCTCCCCCTACCTCATCGTCCTGGCCAACCTCGTGCTGTCCGTGGCGGCCATCGGCGCCCGGCTCCACGGCATGCGCGCCGAGGAGGCGGCGGTGCGCCTCGCCCATCCCTCCGCGGAGGGAACCGAGAACGAGCCACTGTTCGGCTCCACCCCGGCGGCCCTCAGGCACCTACTGGGGCACCCTCTCGTCTCCCCGGCCAGCGTCCTGGCCCGCTCCTTCGCCACCGCCCTGGCCGGGTCCTACGTGCTCATCCACATCGGGCAGGCCCGGGGCCAGGGCCCCTACCTCGCCGTGCTGATCATGGTGGGGCTGGGGGCCACCGCCGGACCCCAGGTCACGCGGCTGGCGCGACGGGCCTTGAGCGCCCGGGCCGCCGCCACGGCAACCGGGGGCGACGACGTCGCAGCGCAGTCGGCAGGCGCGGCGGGCCTCGGGGCGGCGATGGCGATCACCGCTGCGGCCCTGCTCAGCAGCGCCTGCCTCGCCCTCGCCCCCTCGGCGCCGACGACGTCCCTATGGGCGGGATCGGTCATGCTCGCCGCCGTGGCCATGGCCTCCTGGGCCCTGGCCACGCTGCTCATCGGCCAGCGCCAGGTCACCCTGGCGGGTCAGCGCTTCCTGGATGCCACCGCCTGGGCCCAGGGCGCCGGGGCCCTGGGCGGCATTGCCGGGGGCTGGAGCGCCATCGCCCTGAGCACGACGGCGGACCCGCGCCCCGCACTCATCGGCGCCGCCCTGGTCTACGCGGCCCTGAGCGCCTACCTGTGGTGGGGCCGGCGCTCCTAGGCCCGGGGGCCCGGGAGGTGATGAGGCTGCGACGACGGTGGGGCCCTGCCCCGGGATGCACTGCGGGAGGGGCATCCAGGAGGGTCGGGCATGGCCGGGCAGGCAGGTGCTCGGGGAGGGCGCAGGGACCGAATTGGGCGTCGTTTGGCGGAATGGGCGTCACTTGGCGGAATGGGCGACACCTACCAGGTACGTCCATTCCGCCAAGCGACGCCCTTGTCGCGAAGTGACGTCCAACATGCACCCCGCACCCATCGCCGAGCACCTGCGTGTCCCGGAAGGCATGCCCCTCCCGGAGAGCCTGACCCTCCTGGGGAACCGCCCCGGTCCCGCAGCCTGCACCCTGCCGGCCAGGCCCACACCCCTACTCCTGGACAGGCCCCGCCTTTCGGGGAAGGCCGCCTAGGGACGGCGCTCGGTGCGGGCGGCCAGGTCGAGCACGGCCCTGGCGGTGGCATCGTCGACCACCAGATCGGTAGCGACCCTGGCCCGCAGCGCCGCCAGAAGGGCCGGGGCCTTGGCGACCCCCGCCACCACGCACAGCCGCCGCGGAATACGGGCCAGCTGGGCGGGGGTCGGCCCGGTGGCCCGGGCATTGAGATCGATGTCCCGCCACGAGCCGTCCCCGCGCAGCATCACCGTGCACACATCCCCCACCACCTTCTCGCGGCGTACCACGGCCCTGTCCGCGCTGGAGAGGTGCCCGCCCTCGTAGACCTGGGAGGGCAGGGAGCCCTCCAGGGAGCCCACGCCGAAGACCGCCAGGCGGGCCCGGCCCACCAGTGCCAGCACCCGGCGCACTGAGCGCTCGGACCACATGGCCTCACGGGTCTCGACGTGGTCGAAGAAGGCGGGCACAGGGAAGGCCACGCTGCGGGCCCGCAGCGCCCCGGCGATGCGCGAGAGCATCTCGCCGGCGCTGGTTCCCTCCTCCATGGGGTCGGTGGCGCCGTTGAGCTGAACCACTGTCAGCCCGGGCACCGTGCGGCTGGGCAGGGCCGCGCTGACCTCGGACATGGTGGTGCCCCAGGCCACCCCCACCACGAGCCCGCGGGCCGCCTCCTGGCCTGCCGGCGCCCCGCGGGAGTCCGCCTGTGCGCGGACGGGGCTGGATGCTCCGGCGCCCGCCCCGTCCCCTGCTGGGTCCGTCCCCGATCCCGTCCCCGGTCCTGGCGCCGCGGCGGCGCTGTGAGCACTGGGGGTCAGTTCACCGATGAGGTCGACCATGCGACCGGCCGCCACCCCCGCGACCTGCTGGAGGCGCAGGATCTCCGTGGCTCCCTCGCGCACGGGGACGATCTGGGCCCGTACCCCGAACTGGGAGAGGAAGCGGCCCTCCAGGCTGCCCGCTCCCCCGGGCTGGATCAGCTCGATGCGCACGATCCCCACCTGCTTGGCCCGCAGGAGCAGCCGCGAGACGGTGGAGCGCGAGACCCCCAGGTGGCGGGCGATGACCTCCATGGTCTCGCCCTGGACGTAGTACATGGAG
Organism: Actinomyces capricornis; assembly: GCF_019974135.1. Classification (NCBI taxonomy): domain Bacteria; kingdom Bacillati; phylum Actinomycetota; class Actinomycetes; order Actinomycetales; family Actinomycetaceae; genus Actinomyces; species Actinomyces capricornis. Next base: position 1,970,679 of record NZ_AP025017.1, on the reverse strand, counting down.
GCCGCCTCGTAGGCGCGCAGCAGGCCGCCGGGGTCGTCGCCGGGGGCGGCACCCGCCGATACGGGCGGCGCCGACGACGGCGCAGCCGCCGCAGTCGGGCGCTCGGGGACCGCGGTGCGCCTGGTCCTGGAGTGCGGGGCCCGGCCGCGCCGCCCGCCGGTGGGGTCAGAGGCTGTCATGAGCCGTGATGAGTCGGGGCGAGCCATGATCGGCCATCGCAGTGGCGGATCGTCGTGGTCATGTTCCTCTCCTCCAGCGCCGGCCGTGCACGTTCGTGCATCATATTTGATCATCCTCCCATGGTGGTACCAGAGTATAGGCCGTCAGCACATGTCTCACAGGAGCGACAGCGACCATGCAGACTTCCCCCTACGGCCTTCAGTCAACCCCCGCCACCGCGCTCAACGGCGCCCAGCGCAGCGCCGCGCTGAAGGCGATGAGCAATGAGGAGGGCCTGGACATCCTCGTCGTCGGCGGCGGTGTCACCGGCGCCGGCATCGCCCTGGACGCCGCAGCCCGGGGCCTTCGCACCGGGATCGTGGAGATGGGCGACTGGGCCCAGGGCACCTCCTCCTACTCCTCCAAGCTGGTCCACGGCGGCCTGCGCTACCTCTACCAGCTCAACTTCGCCCTGGTGCACGAGGCCCTCACCGAGCGCGGGCGCCTCCTGAGCACCACCGCCCCCCACCTGGTCAAGGCCCAGCCCTTCCTGTGGCCGCTCAAGCACCACTACGAGCGCACCTACTCGGCCGTGGGTGTGGGCATGTACGACGCCCTGGCCCTGGCCGGCGCCCGCGGCCGCAAGACCGTGCCCATCCAGCAGCACCTGGGCAAGAAGGGCACCGCCGCCCTGGCCCCGGCCCTGGACGTCAGCGACCTGGCCGGCGCCATCCGCTTCTACGACGCCCGCGTCGATGACTCGCGCCTGGTCCTGGACCTGGTGCGCACCGCCGTGGGACTAGGCGCCCACGCCGCCTCGCGCACCCGGGTCACCGGCTTCCTCAAGGACGAGCGCGGGCAGGTCACCGGAGCCGAGGTCACCGACCTGACCACCGGCGAGGAGCTGGAGATCCGCGCCAAGCGCACCATCAACGCCGCCGGGGTGTGGACCGAGGAGGTCCAGGACCTGGCCACCAAGGAGGGCGGGCTGAAGGTGCTGGCGTCCAAGGGCATCCACATCGTGGTGCCGCGCGAGGCCATCGACGCCCAGACCGGCATCTTCCTGCGCACTGAGAAGTCTGTCCTGTTCATCATCCCCTGGCCCGAGTACTGGATCATCGGCACCACCGACACCCCCTGGGACCAGGACGTGGCCAAGCCGGTGGCCACGGCAGCCGACGTGGACTACATCCTGGAGCACGCCAACTCCGTGCTCAACCACCCCATCAGCCGCCAGGACATCATCGGCGTCTACGCGGGGCTGCGCCCCCTGCTCCAGCCGAAGCTCAAGCCCGGCGCCAAGGCCGCCTCGACCAAGGTCTCGCGCGAGCACACGGTCACCCGCGTGGCCCCGGGCCTGACCGCCATCGCCGGCGGCAAGCTCACCACCTACCGGGTCATGGCCGAGGACGCCGTCGACCACGCCCTGGGCGAGGCCCTCGCCCACGCCCACCCCTCGGTCACCGCCGACCTTCCCCTGGTGGGCGCCGAGGGCTACCACGAGCTGGTCGATGAGGCCGGGGGCATCGCCCGCGAGCGCGGCTGGACCCTGGCGCGCGTCACCCACCTGCTCGACCGCTACGGCTCGGAGACCCTCGACCTGCTGGCGGCCATCGACGCCGCACGGGAGCAGGGCGCCGAGCCCGGCGACCTGGACCAGCCCCTGGAGGCCGCACCCGAGTACCTGCGCGGGGAGGTGGCCTGGGCGGTGACCCATGAGGGGGCCCTGTCCCTGGAGGATGTGCTCACCCGCCGGGTGCGCCTGGACCTGTGCCAGCGCGACCGGGGCCTGGGCGCCGCCGATGAGGTCTGCTCCATCATGGCGCCGCTGCTGGGCTGGGACGAGGGCGCCATCGAGGCCCAGAAGAAGGCCTACGCCCAGCGCGTCGAGGAGATCGCCGCCGCTGAGGCCGAGGCCACGGACGCCGCCGCGGTGGCGCACCTGACCAACCCGATCTGAGCGAACCCCCACCAGCCTTAGGGCTCAGGGCCCGGGTGCCGGCGACCAGAGCCGGCACCCGGGCCCTGAGCGTGCTCGCCGCCGGCCGGGACGCCCTGGGGCGGGCCTCACCGGGAAGGGCACCGCATCCGTCCTGACGCGCGTGATTCTTCACATCCCCGGGATGGCGACTCCACTGGGGACGCCGCCGGCCCACCGGGGTCTACAGTGTCGGCATCGGCCCGGCGCCGCCCGTGCCGCGCCCTGCCGCCTCCCCACTGTCGTGCGACAAGAGAAGCCACTGCGATGACTGAGCCCTCCCCGACCGCGCACCGACGCCGGATGGTCATGGCCGAGGCCGTCATGCACCACGGATCCATGCGGGTCGGGGAGCTGGCAGAGCTGACCGGGGTGTCTACCATGACCGTCTACAGGGACCTGGTGGCCCTGGAGGAGGCCGGGGTGGTCCAGCGCGACCGCGGCCGGGTCATCGCCCAGGCCTGCGGCCTGCACGAGGCCGACGCCGTCTTCCGGCTGGACCAGCACCGGCAGGACAAGCAGGAGATGGCCGCCCGCGCCGCCGAGCTCATCCCCCCGGGCTCCTCCCTCATGCTCGATGACTCCACCTCCAGCGTCTGGCTGCTGCGGGCCCTGCCCCAGCTCTCCTCCATGACGGTGGTCACCAACTCCCAGATCGCCGCGGAGGAGGCCATCGGTGTCCACGGCACGCGGCTCATCCTCATCGGCGGGCAGTACCATCCCTGGGCCCACGCCACCGCGGGCCGGGCGGCCCTGGAGCAGATCCGCGACCTGCGGGCGGGCTTCTGCGTGCTGTCGGCCTCCGGGGTCGCCGGGCCGAGCTGCTACCACCCCCACCAGGACATCGCCGAGGTCAAGCGGGCCATGCTGGCCAGCTCCCAGGTGCGCATCCTGCTCATCGACCGCTCCAAGCTGCGCCGCCAGGCCCTGGTGCGCTTCGCCGACCTGACCGATTTCGACCACGTCGTCGTCGACTCCCGGATCTCGCCCGAGGACGCCGAGTCCCTCAGGCAGCGCGGCGTCGAGCCGATCATCGCCCCGCCCCTGCCCGCCGGCCGGCCGCCGGCCCAGCCTTCGCCCCCAGCCGGCACGACGACGGCGGAGGACGGCGGGGCGGGCGGATGAGCACCGCCCGCCCCGCCGTCGGGGTGATCAGCCGCGGTTTCGGGCAACCGGTGGCCGGTGCCGTCCCGGCCGGCGCCTCACGGCGCCGTCACTGGCGGGCGGCCTCGTGGTCCACCAGCGAGTGCACGGTCCGAGAGGCGGCGGGGAAGAGCTCGATGTAGCGCTCGAGGTAGTACTGGTACTCCTCGTGGGCCTGGGCGTCGGGCTCGAAGACGTCGATCTCGCGGACCATGGCCCTGCCGGCCTCGGGCAGGTCCTTGTAGATGCCCGCGCCCACGGCGGCGATCATGCACGAGCCCAGGGCGACGGCGTCGCCGACCTCGGTCACGGCGATCGGCACGCCCGTGACGTCGGCGTGCATCTGCATCCAGTCCCGGCTCTTGGTGGCGCCCCCGCAGGCGACCATGCGGGTGACCTCGAAGCCGCCCTCCCGCATCACCCGCAGGTTGTGCGCGGTGCCGAAGCACACCGACTCCTCGATGGCCCGGTAGACGTGGGCGGGGGTGTGGATGAGGGACAGGCCGGCGACGACGCCGCGCGCCTTGGAGTCGGAGTAGGGGGTGCGGTTGCCCTGGAAGTACTCGTTGATGATGAGGCCGTCGCAGCCGCGCGGGATCTCGGCGGCCTGGGCGTCCAGGACCTTGTAGGGGTTGAGGCCGACCTTCTCGGCGGCCTCGGTGATGCCCCCGGCGAAGTTGTCCTTGAACCACTTCAGGACCGAGCCGGTGGAGACCTGGCCGCCCTCGACCGTGTACTGGCCCGGCAGAACGCCGTCGGTGTAGGCCCCGAAGAAGCCCTTGCCGTGGATCTCTGTGGCGCACTGGCCGGTCAGGACGTGGGAGGAGCCGGTGATCAGGGCCATCGAGCCCGGGGAGAGCACGCCCAGGCCGATCTGACCCGCCCAGGCGTCGGCCGGGCCCTGGGCCACGGGGGTCCCCGGTCGCAGGCCGAGCAGCTGTGCGGGGATGGTCGCCAGGCCGCCGACGGGGGTTCCCAGGTCGAGCACGCGCTCGGGGATCTTGGAGAAGACGTCGCCGCAGCCGATGGTCTCGTAGAAGTCCGTGGGCCAGCCGCCGCGGTCGCGGTTGTAGTACATGCGCAGGGCGGCGGAGTTGATGTTGGTGGTCCACTCGCCGGTGAGCTTGTAGTTGACCCAGTCGGGGGCGTCGACCAGGTGGGCGGCGCGCGCGTAGGTCTCGGGCTCGTGTTCCTTGAGCCAGGCGGCCTTGAAGGGGTACCACTCGGCGATGGCCGGGGAGGTGCCCGCGCCGTTGTAGAGGCGGGCCACGGAGTCCGAATCGGCGGCGCGGGCGGCCTGCTCGGTGGCCCGCACGTCCATCCACATGATGGCCGGGCGCAGCTCCTGGCCGCGCTCGTCCATGGCCACCAGGGTCAGGGTGGTGGCGTCGTAGGAGATCCCGGCGATCTGCGCCGGGGAGACGCCCGAGGACTCCAGTGCCTTGTGGGTGGAGGCCTGCAGGGCGTTCCACCAGTCCTCGGGGCTCTGCTCGGCCCACCCCGGACGGGGGTGGTGGGTGGGGTAGCTCGTGGCCGCGAAGGTGATGGGGTGGCCCTCCAGGTCGCAGATCACAACGCGGCAGGACTCGGTGCCGAAGTCGATGCCCAGGAGGTAGGTGCCGGTGGTCGTCATGGTTCCTCTTCCTTGAGTAACGGGGGGTGACGCCTGCGCTGCGTGGCAGGGTCCGGCCGGGAGGGGTCAGTGGACCCGCTGGGTCCGGCTGGCCTTCCACGGTCGGGATTCGTCGAGACGTGTCGGTCGGTGCTGAGCGGGGTCAGCCCGAGGTGGACGGAGTCGGTCGAGGGCGGTCAGGGTCGGTTTCAGTCGGGTTCAGGAGGTGGCGGTCAGGAGCAGGGGGTAGCGGTCGGTCTGGGTCGGGCCCGCCGGCGGCGGCCGGGCGGCGTCGACGGGCGGTGGGGCTGCGCTGCGGCGGTCGGTCCGCCGCAGCGCAGTCCGGACGTGGCGGGCGGGGCCGCCGGCGCTCAGGCGGCGCCGGGGCCCTCTGGCTCCTCACGCCAGCCCAGCTCCTCCCAGATGGCGGCGGGGATGAGCCGGTCCACCCGGTCCAGGACGTAGTCGGGACGCCGGTCCTCGGGCCTGGCCGCGACGTCGTCGAGCGTGGCCTCCCCGGTCAGGACGCAGGCCGATCCCATCCCGGTGTCGAGAGCCATCTGGATATCGGTCTGGAGCCGGTCGCCCACCATCATGCAGTCCTGGGGGCCCAGGTCCAGGCCCGCCAGGGCCTCGTGGAGCATGATCGGCGAGGGCTTGCCCAGATTGGCCTGGCAGGCCACCCCGGTGCAGGCCTCGATCGCCGCGGTGATGGCCGCGCAGTCGGGCTCCCCGCGGCCGCCCGGGAAGGGGCAGAAGCGGTCGGGGTTGGTCTGGATGAGGATGGCCCGCTTGTGGAACCAGAGGGCGTCGAAGGCGATCTGGAGCTTGCGGTAGTCGAAGGTGCGGTCGTAGGAGGCGATGACGACGTCGATCTCCCCCGGGTCCTCCGTCAGGCGGAAGCCCGCCTCGACCAGCGCCCGCTGGAGCGGCTGCTCGGCGATGGCGAAGACCGCGGCCCCCGGATGGTTCTCCTTGAGCCAGCGGGTGGTCGTCACCACCGTGTTGCAGATGTCCTCGATCCTGGCCGGAAGGCCGAGCCCGGTGAGCTTGTCGAGGTACTGGCGCGGATCCTTGGTGGGGTTGTTGGACAGGTAGCGCACGGGGATCTCCCGGCGCTGGAGCTCGGCCAGGAGCCGCCGCGCCCCCGGCAGCAGGCCGTCGCCCAGGTAGATCGTCCCATCCAGGTCGAAGACGTAGGCCTTGGCCAGGTCCTCGGGGAATGACAGTGGTGAGTCGCTCATGAGGAGGCCTCCGTTTCTGTGCAGCCGATAGTGGCGGGTCCGCGGCGGGTCCGGTGCGCCGGAGCCCTAGGACAGCAGCGCGGCGAGGCTGACCACGATCGTGTTGCAGATCCAGATAGCGCCGGCCGGCGGGTCGATGTGGCTGGTGCCGCGGTTGTACCACAGGCGTGCGGCCAGCTCGCCGAAGGAGGCTGCCACGATGCCGAAGACACCACCGATGAGGACGGCGACGATCGCCAGCATCCAGGTGCGCGAGTCCCAGGTGGAGGTGGCGGTCCACTGGAAGGTGGCGAAGGTCGAGCCCATGAGGATGGGGAAGAACTGGATCGTGGCCAGCCCGCCGATATTGGTCACGTGGTGCTGGACCGGCATGCTGCGGTTGGTGATGAGGAAGAGGATGATCACCGCGGAGATGGCGAAGGGGAAGGTGTTGGCCAGGGCGGCGGCCAGGCTGCCGTCCATGCCCAGCTCGGTCAGGCGGGCGCCGACGTTACCGGCCAGGAACAGGCTGACCCCACCGGCGGCGGCCCCGAAGAAGCTGCCGATGGTGATGACCTGGCCGGGCTTCTCCTGCCACTCCAGCCAGCGCCCGTTGGTGCCAGGGGCGATCCTGGCCAGGCCCCTCTTGCCCTCCTCGAACTTGTGGGCGTCGTGCAAGGAGCCGGAGAACAGGCGGGTCCCGCCGAAGACGACACGGGCGGTCATGCCCGACAGCAACACGGCCAGGGCCACGGAGTCGGTGTGGCCGCCGAACCACGGGATCATGGAGATGCCGATCTGCAGCAGGTAGCCCAGGACGCCGAAGGCCGCGCCCACGAGCAGCACATCGGGGCGGCCCAGCCCCGCCAGGGGGCTGTTGACGTCCTTGCCGTCCTTCATGTAGCCCCGGTAGGCGGCGTAGATCGCCCCGGCCGCGCCGCCGGCGAAGGCGATATGCGGGCCCATGAAGGGGCCGAAGGCGATGTAGTCGAAGGCGAAGGTCGAGCCGGTGAAGGCGAAGACGCCCCAGGAGAAGATGACGCTGAAGCCGGTCAGGACGAAGGCGTAGTTACCACCGATGGAGGCGCCGATGGCGCCCCCGGCCAGTGCGAGGATCACTCCGAACAGGAAGATCCCAAGAGAAGCAGTGAACATCGTTGTTCCTTGAGTCGTGCGGATGGGGGATGGTGCTACTCGGTCACGGTCAGTGGGCGGCCCGGGAGTCGGCCCGGCCCTCGTGCTCGATGATGAGGTCGATATTGGCCTTGGAGTGCGAGGCCGGGTCGAAGGTGTAGCCCAGGAACTCGCTGGCCAGGCGGCGTGCCAGCTCGCGGCCGATGACGCGCTGGCCCAGGCACAGGACGTGGGCGTCGTTGGACATGATGAGGCGCTCGACGGAGAAGGAGTCATGGGCCGTGGAGGCCCGCACGCCGGGCACCTTGTTGGCGCTGATGGCCATGCCCATGCCGGTGCCGCAGAAGAAGATACCGCGGTCGGCCTGGCCCTGGGCGATCATGGTGGCGGCGGGGAAGGCGATGCTGGGGTACAGCGGCGTCTCGCCCGGGGCGCAGCCGGCGTCGATGACCTGCTCCACGCGGGGGTCGGCCTCGAGGTCGGCCTTGACGGCCTCCTTGTAGTCCACTCCGGCCGGGTCGGCCGCAATGACGATCCTCAGTCCCATGACAGCTCCGTCCTCGTCGGTGCACTCCAAGCCTCATCACCCGGAGAGCGCCCGACAGATCCTACAGATCCAGTGGTGTTTTCAACACGTCTCACGTGACTCCTCCCGTGAGGCGCAGCACCACTAGGCCTGTAGTCCTACCCCATCTCGCGCCCATCGTGGGCATCTGCATCGGGGCTCCGCACATCCGTGCACGCCCCGGCGGGCACCAGCGCACCTTCTATCAGCGGGCCCACCCGCCCCCGCCATCGCCTTCCCACGCATGACGACGACTGGGTAGCCTCCCACTCCATAGGGACCCGGCGCAGCCCGATGCTGCGCCACTGGGGCCATCCGAACCGGCACCCTCCTCGGGGATCTCGAACAGCTGCTCGAGATCCGCACCGGCGGTGCCGCGGGATCGTCAATGCACAAGGACGTGTAGGAAAGCGAGTCGAGCAGGCATGAGACCAGCCCCGGGACGCGTTCTCCGGCAGGCACTCCTGGAGGGGCCACCATCCCGGGCGGGCTCAGCCGCACGGCCCATGGGACGGCGCCTCCCCGACCATCCGGGCCACGCGCTCCCGCGCCCCGCCACGCAATGACTGCGCCCATGCCGGAGCGCCCCACCCGTCACACCATGGAAAGGACCCCCATGACCGAGAAGAAGTACGTCCTGTCGATCGACCAGGGCACCACCTCCTCGCGCGCCATCCTCTTCGACCACTCCGGGCAGATCGTCGCCGTGGACCAGAAGGAGCACGAGCAGATCTTCCCGCGCGCCGGGTGGGTCGAGCACGACGCCCTGGAGATCTGGCGCAACGTGCGCGACGTCGTCGCCGGGGTGCTCTCCGCCGCCGAGGTCAACCGCCACCAGATCGCCTCAGTGGGCATCACCAACCAGCGCGAGAGCGCCGTGGTGTGGGACAAGAGCACCGGCGAGCCCGTCTACAACGTCATCGTCTGGCAGGACACCCGCACCCAGAAGATCTGCGAGCGCCTGGCCGGCCAGGAGGGCCCCGACAAGTACAAGGAGCGCGTGGGTCTGGGCCTGGCCACCTACTTCTCCGGCCCCAAGGTCACCTGGATCCTGGAGAACGTCGAGGGCGCCCGCGAGCGCGCCGAGGCCGGCGACCTGCTCATGGGCACCATGGACACCTGGGTGCTGTGGAACCTCACCGGTGGGGTCAACGGCGGGGTGCACGCCACGGATGTCACCAACGCCTCGCGCACGATGCTGATGAACATCGACACCCTGGACTGGAACCCGGAGATCTGCGCCGACATGGGCATCCCGGTCTCCATGCTCCCCGAGATCAAGCCCTCCTCGGGCATCTTCGGCTACGGCCGCAAGAACGGCCTGCTGGTGGACACCCCCATCAGCGGCATCCTGGGAGACCAGCAGGCGGCGACCTTCGGGCAGGCCTGCTTCACCAAGGGCCAGGCCAAGAACACCTACGGCACCGGCTGCTTCATGCTCATGAACACCGGCACCGAGCCGGTGCACTCCACCAACGGCCTGCTGACCACCGTGTGCTACCAGATCGAGGGCGAGCCCGCGGTCTACGCCCTGGAGGGCTCCATCGCCGTGGCCGGCTCCCTGGTGCAGTGGCTGCGCGACAACCTGGGGATCATCAAGGACTCCAAGGACGTCGAGGAGCTGGCCAAGACCGTGGAGGACAACGGCGGGGCCTACTTCGTGCCCGCCTTCTCCGGCCTGTTCGCCCCGCACTGGCGCCCCGACGCCCGCGGCGCCCTGGTGGGCCTGACCCGCTACGTCAACAAGGGCCACATCGCCCGCGCCGTGGAGGAGTCCACCGCCTTCCAGACCCGCGAGGTCCTGGAGGCCATGAACGCCGACTCCGGCCAGGCCCTGACCGAGCTCAAGGTCGACGGCGGCATGACCCGCGACGAGCTGCTCATGCAGTTCCAGGCCGACCAGGTGGGCGTGCCCGTCGTGCGCCCCCAGGTCACCGAGACCACCGCCCTGGGCGCGGCCTACGCCGCCGGGATCGCCGTGGGCTTCTGGTCGGGCACCCAGGACGTCATCGACAACTGGGCCGAGGGCAAGCGCTGGAACCCCCAGATGGATGAGGCCGAGCGCGAGCGCCTCTTCCGCAACTGGAACAAGGCGGTCACCCGCACCCTGGACTGGGTGGACGACGACGTCGTGGAGTGATCCCGGCGCAGCCGGCGGTCCGCGCGCATGCGCGCCACCGCTGAGCCGCGAGTGCACCGGGGCCCGGCAGGACGATCCGCTCCTGCCGGGCCCCGCTCATGCGTAGAGTGCGGCAATGACCATTCCTCTGGGCCCGCTCCCGCTCCCCCGTACCGACGACGACCTCGGCCCGCGCCTGCGCAAGGGGATCGAGCAGGCGGCCACGCCAGCGCTCGACCGCCCCGAGGCCATGCGCCTCCAGGTGCGCTGCGCCGTCCCGGATATCGACCTGCTCGACGTCGACCTCAGCGGCACAGCGATCACCGCTCCCCCGGTGCGCTCGCACGGCCCTGAGGACTTGCAGGGCTCTGCGGGGCCCGGGCCGGAGCCGCAGGAGGAGGCGGAGGTCGCGGCCGCCTCGACACCGGGCCGGCTGCGCAGACTCCAGGTGCGGGCCCGGCCCATGGAGGTCCTGGGCGCGACGGTGCGCATCGATGCCCGCCTCCGCGACATTCGGGTCGCCTGGGAGGAGAGGGCCGGCAGCGGCTCCCTGGTCCTCAACGAGCCCAGCGCCCAGTCCCCGCTGCACGGGCGGGTGGAGCTCGGCGTCTCCCAGGCGGGCCTGGTCACCGCCATCGAGCGGCTCGGCACGCACCTGCTGGAGGGCAGGGGCGCACTGGACGAGGTGGAGCTGGAGATCAGCGGGGCGGCACCGGGGGCCCTGCGGGTCAACGGCAGCGGCCGGATCCGCTGGGGCCTGCTGCGGGCCCGGGTGCGGATCGGCGCCCAGGTGGACGTCCAGGAGGCCGATGCCCACCGCCCCGGTGCCGGCAGCGGCCCGGGGAGTGGGCCCAGCGGCTCGGGCGGGGCGCTGGGCGGCGGGCAGCCGGTGATGCTCGCCACGCTCTCGCAGGTGGCGGTGTCCTCGCGCCACCCGGTGGCGGCGGCGATGCTGTCCCGGGCCGCCAAGGACATCCGGGCCCTCGAGGGCAGGCGGGTGCCGCTGCGCTCCTCCGACGGGGCGGTGGCCGTCACCGACCTGAGCGTGACCACCGGCCCCGAGCTCAGCGTCTGCGCGGTGCTGGGAGGAGGCCCCGACTGAGCCGCCCATCCCGGCGGCGGGTGCGGACAGCGCCAGGCGAGGCGCGCAGGGCGGCCACCGCGCGGTCCGCACCCGAGGCGCACCAGAAGTAATCCGGCCATAAGTATGGTGACAATATAGAAATGGGCTGGGCGCGCCACGGGCATACTCACGGAGCGCGGCAGCGACGATTATGGCAGGATCGCATACGCGCGCCCGGCGCCGGCCTCAAGGGCCCAAGGTCCCGACACGGCGTGGCCCAGTGCCCCGGGCGCCTGACATATCACCGACCAGGAGACATCCGATGGAGTCTGTCCTCCTCCTACCCGCCATGAGCATCCCGCCCCTCGCGCCCTTCACGCCCTCGACGACGGCCGTGGGCGACAGCGTCTTCCTCACCGCCGCCGTGGGGCTGATCCCGCTCATAGCCTTCTTCGCGCTCATGGGCGTGTTCAAGGTCGCCACCCACTGGTGCTCGCTCATCTCCCTGGCCCTGGCCTGCATCATCGCCGTCGCCTTCTTCGGCATGCCGGTCGCCATGACGGCAATGAGCGCCACCCAGGGCGTGGCCATGGGCCTGGTGCCGATCGTCTACATCATCATCGCCGCGGTGTGGCTCTACAACCTCACCGAGGCCTCGGGGCGCTCGGCGGACCTGCGGGCCGTGTTCAACACCATCGGCAAGGGCGACATGAGGGCCCAGGCGCTCATCGTCGCCTTCTCCTTCTGCGGACTGCTGGAGGGCCTGGCGGGCTTCGGCGCCCCGGTGGCCATCGCAGCGGCCATGGTGGCCGCCCTGGGCCTGCCCAAGCTCAGGTCCGCCGCCGTGGTCATGGTCGGCAACGCCATCAATGTGGGCTTCGGCGCCATCGCCATCCCGGTGACCACCGCGGGCCGGCTCGGCGGCCAGGAGCCGGTGGTGGTGGCCACCTTCATGGGCCACCTGACCTGGATCTTCTGCGCCCTCATCCCCCTGGTGCTCCTGTTCATCCTCGACGGCATGCGGGGCGTGCGCCAACTGTGGCCCCTGGCCATCGTGGCGGGCCTGGCCACCGGCGCAGGCCACTTCCTGACCCCCTCGCTGTCCTACGAGCTCACCGCGGTACTCGCCTCCCTGCTGGGCCTGACCGCCTCCTACCTCTTCCTGCTGGTATGGACCCCCACCACCCCCCAGGAGCACCGCTCCCAGGTGTCCAACGACGACGCCCCCGACCGCGAGCGCGTGGTGCTGGCCCTGCTGCCCTACGTCCTGGTGGTGGTCATCATCGCGGTGACCAAGCTGTGGAGCCTGGGCTTCGACCTGAGCGCCGCCCTGAAGGCCACCGACCTGCCCATCACGTGGCCCGGCGTCTACGGGCAGCTGCTCACCGCCGAGGGCAAGCCCTCCTCCAGTGCCATCTACACCCTCCAGACCCTGTCCAACCCGGGCACCTGGATCCTGGTGACCGCCCTCATCGTCACCGTCATCTACTCGCTGCGCTCGGTGCCGGGGCGCTTCGAGATGAGCCTGCGGCTGAGCGCGGCCACCCTCATGCGCACCTTCCGCACCCTGCGCCTGGCGGTGGTGACCATCGCCAGCGTCATGGCCCTGGCCTATGTCATGAACTTCTCCGGGCAGACCACGGCCATCGGCGCGGCCCTGGCCACCACGGGGGCGGCCTACGCCTTCCTGTCCCCGGTCCTGGGCTGGCTGGGCACGGCGGTGGCGGGCTCGGCCACCAGCGCGGGAGCGCTGTTCGCCAACCTCCAGGCCACCGCCGCCCAGGGAGCCGGCCTGGACCCGCGCATCCTGCTGGCCGCCAACACGATCGGCGGGGGCCTGGGCAAGATCGTCTCGCCCCAGAACCTGGCCATCGCCTCCACGGCGGTGGACGCCCCGGGCACCGAGGCCGACATCCTGCGCAAGGTCGCCCCCTACTCCCTGGGGCTGCTGCTGGCGCTGTGCACCCTGGTGCTGGCCGCCTCCCAGGGCTGGCTGGGCGCCCTCCTGCCCGCCTGAGCGCGTCCGCCCGGGGCGACGGCGCCGAGCAGCGCCGTCGCCCCGGCCGCTCGCCCCGCACCGGTCGGGGCGAGCGGCCCGCACAGTGCGGCGAGCGCATAACCGCACTCCGGCCTGCCTCAATTTCACGCGCCCGCCGCGCCCCTCACCGGCCCGGCGGGCGCGGCGCGCAGGTGGCCGGCGACGTCGTCGGATCGGCGCGATGACGGGCAGTGGGCAGTGCCGCCACCGGCAGCCGACAGGATCCCGGGCGGGCCGGGCGGCAGGGTCGCGCAGGAGCGGGCATAGGCTGCGGAGCACGGCCCCGGCAGATCGAGCTGCCCGAGGCGCCTTTGATACCGACCAATGCCCTCCCCTGCGCCGTGGAGGCCGTCGGAGGAATCACCACCCCCATCCGGAGGAATCCTGGAGGACTACCGTGCGCATCGCACTCTTCGCGACCTGCCTGGCTGACACCATGTTCCCGCAGGCGGCCCAGGCCACCGTCTCGCTCCTGGAGCGACTGGGCCATGAGGTCCACTTCCCGCCCGGCCAGGTCTGCTGCGGCCAGATGCACGCCAATACCGGCTACTTCAAGCAGGCCGCCCGCGTCATCCGCAACCATGTGGAGACCTTCTCCCCCGTCCTGGACGGCCAGTGGGACGCCATCGTCATCCCCTCGGGCTCGTGCACCGGGGCGGCGCGCCATGAGCAGCGGCTGGTGGCCGAGCATGTGGGCGATACCGCCCTGGCCACGCGGGTCGAGCAGATCTCGGCCCACACCTACGACCTGTCCGAGCTGCTCGTCGACGTCCTGGGGGTGGTCGACGTCGGCGCCTACTTCCCCCACACCGTCACCTACCACTCCACCTGCCACTCCCTGCGGGTGGCCAAGGTCGGGGACCGGCCCCAGGCGCTGCTGCGGGCCGTGGAGGGCCTGAGCCTCATCGACCTGCCCGACGCCGACATCTGCTGCGGCTTCGGCGGCACCTTCTCGATGAAGAACTCCGAGACCTCCACCGCCATGCTGGCCGACAAGATGAGCGCCATCATCTCCACCCGCGCCGAGGTGCTGTGCGCCGGCGACTACTCCTGCCTCATGCACATCGGCGGGGGCCTGTCGCGCGTGCAGTCGGGGGTGCGGATCATGCACCTGGCCGAGATCCTGGCCTCCACCAAGCAGGCCCCCTTCGAGGGCAATATCTCCTTCGCCCCCCAGCACGTCCAGGCCAGCACCGAGGAGGCGGCACGATGACACAGGTCTTCCTGGGAATGCCCGGTACCGGGGGCTGGCGCACCGATATCGCCCAGCCCGCCGACACCCTGCGCTGGGGCCCGACCTTCCCCGAGGGCGCGCACAGGACCCTGGCCAACACCCAGATGCGCCGCAACCTGGGCCACGCCACGCGCACCATCCGCTCCAAGCGCGCCCAGCGCGTGGCCGAGATGCCCGACTGGGAGGAGCTGCGCAATGCGGCCGAGGCCGTGAAGTTCGAGGTGGCCTCGCGCCTGCCCGAGCTGCTCGAGCAGTTCGAGGCCAATGTCACCGCCCGGGGCGGGATCGTCCACTGGGCGCGCGACGCCGCCGAGGCCAACCGGATCGTGGCCGGCATCATCGCCTCCAAGGGGGTCGACGACGTCGTCAAGGTCAAGTCCATGGCCACCCAGGAGACCAATCTCAACGAGTACCTGGCCGAGCAGGGCATCACCGCCCATGAGACGGATCTGGCCGAGATGATCGTCCAGCTGGCCGACGACATGCCCTCCCACATCGTGGTGCCGGCCATCCACCGCAACCGCTCCGAGGTGCGGGGCATCTTCCTGGACCGGATGGAGGGCGCCCCCCAGGACCTGTCCGACAACCCCCAGGAGCTGACCGCCGCCGCCCGGACCTACCTGCGCAACAAGTTCCTGCGCGCCTCGGTGGCCGTCTCGGGCACCAATATGGGCGTGGCCGAGACCGGCACGGTCTCCATCGTGGAGTCCGAGGGCAACGGCCGCATGTGCCTGACCCTGCCCCAGACCCTCATCACCCTCATGGGCATCGAGAAGCTGGTGCCGCGCTTCCAGGACCTGGAGGTCTTCACCCAGCTCCTGCCGCGCTCGGCCACCGGCGAGCGGATGAACCCCTACACCTCGCTGTGGACGGGGGTCACGCCCGGGGACGGCCCCCAGGAGTTCCACGTGGTGCTCATGGACAACGGGCGCACCAAGACCCTGGCCGACCCCGTGGGCCGCACGGCACTGGCCTGCATCCGCTGCGGCTCGTGCATGAACATCTGCCCCGTCTACCAGCACACCGGCGGCCACGCCTACGGCTCGGTCTACCCCGGGCCGATCGGCTCGATCCTCACCCCCCAGCTCACCCAGGGCCTGGACGACGACGACCCCGTCCACACCCTGCCCTTCGCCTCCTCCCTGTGCGGGGCCTGCGGGGAGGTCTGCCCGGTCAAGATCGACATCCCCACGATCCTCATCCATCTGCGGGCCCGCTCCGTGGATGCCAAGCGGCGACTGCTGCCGGACATCTGGGACGTGGGCATGAGCGCCTCGGCCCCGGTGATGTCCAGCTCCGCCCTGTGGTCGGCGGCCTCCGAGGCGGTCAAGGCCTCGGCGCTCCTGGGCGGCCAGGACGGGCGCATCGGGGCCCTGCCCTTCCCTGCCTCCCTGTGGACCGGCGCCCGCGACCTGCCCGTGGCCCCCGGTGAGACCTTCCGCCAGTGGTGGCGCCGCACCCACCCCCAGGGGGCGACGCCGATGCGGTCTCAGGCCGCGACGGCGGGTGGGGCGCACGGCGCCCTGCCCACCGATCCACCGCCGGGGGCCGCCCCGGCCCCCGCGGGCAGCGCCGTCGACGACGGGGAGCCGGCCCCGGCCGTGCTGGACGCGCGTGGCGGCGGCACCGCCCCGCCCGAGGCCATCGCTCCCCCACCGCCCCCGGCAGCGGTCAGCAGCAAGAAGACGAGCCAGGAGGAGATCTGATGGATGCCAAGACCGCGATCCTGGCCCGCGCCCGCGACGCGATCTCCCGGTCCCAGTCCGAGCCGGTGCGCCCGGTCCCCCGCGACTACGTGCGCCAGGGCTCCGATCCGGCGGGCTCGCAGCCGGTGATCGAGGAGATGGTCGACACGCTCGAGGACTACTCGGCCCACGTCGCCCTGGCCCCCACCCGCGACGAGGTGCTCGACGCCATCGACGAGCTGCTGGGCCCGGCCCGCATCGTCGTCGTGCCCGCCGGGCTGCCCGAGGACTACAAGGCGGCCGCCGCCCGCTCCGGGCGCGAGCTGTGGGAGGACTCCCGGGAGGAGCCCATCGCCACCCTGCGACTCGATGAGGCCGACGCGGTGCTCACCTGCTCGCGCCTGGGGATCTCGATCTCGGGGACCATCGTGCTCGATGGCGAGCCCGACCAGGGGCGGCGGGCCATCAGCCTGGTGCCCGACAGGCACGTGGTGGTCCTGGAGCGCGCCTCGGTGGTGCCCACGGTCCCCCAGGCCGTCGACGTCATGGGACAGCACCCGACCCGGCCCATGACCTGGATCTCGGGGCCCTCAGCCACCAGCGATATTGAGCTCGTGCGCGTCAACGGCGTGCATGGGCCGCGCAACCTGGGCGTGATCATCGCCCATTGACCCGGTCCCGGGCCGGGGGGGGGGGGGGGGGGGGGACGGACGGTCAGGACCCGCCCGAAGCGCCTCTGACATGCTCAAACACCCTCCGGCTCCAGCCATTAGGGTCACCTTGCCTACCATGACTTATGTCCCATAGGATGATGAGCGTCCTGGCCGGGCAATAGATCTGCTCCGCCGAGTTCGGCGCAGATGCCCGGCACGGGCCCCGCTCCGCGGGCTCACACCGTCATCTCACCGTCGAGGTTTTCATGGTCAAGCGTCAGATGCCCAACCCCAGCGAGATCTTCGAGCTGCTCCAGTTCAAGAGGCCCCAGCTCGATCCCGTACGCCGCCGCCTGGACTCCGCGCTGACCATATGGGACCTGCGCCGGATCGCCAAGCGCCGCACCCCCGCCGCCGCCTTCGACTACACCGACGGCGCCGCTGAGGGCGAGGTCTCCCTGCGCCGGGCGCGCCGCGCCTTCCACGACATCGAGTTCCACCCCGACATCCTGCGCCCGGCCATCGACGTCGACACCTCCTGCCAGATCCTGGGCGGACCCTCGGCCATGCCCTTCGGCATCGCCCCCACCGGCTTCACCCGCCTCATGCAGACCGAGGGCGAGGTCGCCGGCGCGGGGGCCGCGGGCGCCGCCGGCATCCCCTTCACCCTGTCCACCCTGGGGACCACCTCCATCGAGGACGTGCGCGCCGCCAACCCCCACGGGCGCTGCTGGTTCCAGCTCTACGTCATGCGCAAGCGGGAGATCTCCTACGGGCTGGTGGAGCGGGCCGCGGCCGCGGGCTTCGACACCCTCATGTTCACCGTGGACACCCCGGTGGCCGGGGCCCGCCTGCGCGACAAGCGCAACGGCTTCTCCATCCCGCCCCAGATCACCCCGGGCACCGTGCTCAACGCCATCCCGCGGCCCTGGTGGTGGTTCGACTTCCTGACCACCCCCAAGCTGGAGTTCGCCTCCCTGCAGTCCACCGGCGGCACGGTGGGCGAGCTGCTGGACTCGGCCATGGATCCCACCATCAGCGACGAGGACCTGCGGATCATCCGGGAGATGTGGCCGGGCAAGATCGTCATCAAGGGGGTCCAGAACGTGCCCGACGCCGTGCGGCTCATCGACCTGGGGGTGGACGGCATCCTGCTGTCCAACCACGGCGGGCGCCAGCTCGACCGCGCCCCCATCCCCTTCCACCTCCTGCCCGCGGTGGTGCGCGAGGTCGGCAAGGACGCCACGATCATGGTGGACACCGGCATCATGAACGGTGCCGACATCGTGGCGGCCACCGCCCTGGGGGCGAAGTTCTCCCTCATCGGCCGGGCCTACCTCTACGGCCTCATGGCCGGTGGCCGCCGCGGGGTGGACCGCACCATCGAGATCCTCTCCGATGAGATCGTGCGCACCATGAAGCTCCTGGGAGTGGCCAGCATCGAGGAGCTCGAGCCGCGCCACGTCACCCAGCTCACCCGCCTGGTGCCGGTGCGCCCCCAGGTGCGCGAGGCCGCCGCCCAGGTCGGCTGACGGCCGCGCACCGCTGCACGCAGGAAGGGGACGGCGGGTGCCCAGGACTGATGAGGCCCGGGGCGCCGGCCGTCCCATTCCCCGACGTCAACGCACCCCGACCTCGTAGCGTTGACCCCGCCGCCGCGGCCACCGCCCCGCGGCCGGCCCCGGCGCCGCGCCCGGCCCCGGCGCCGCGCCCGGCCCCGGCGCCGCGCCCGGCCCCGGCGCCGCGCCCGGCCGCGGCGCACCCATCGGCTGGAGGAGAGCCCCCATGTCTCATCGCACCCCAACACCATCAGAGCACGGCCAGGCCCCCGAGGCCTCGGAGCCCACCGCGGGCCCGCCGGCCGCCGTCTCGCGCTGGCTGCCGCCGACGCTGCGCACCTCGCCCTCCCGGGAGGACCGCGGGCTCTTCGGGCACCCCCGGGGGCTGCCCTGGATGCTCAATGTGGAGATGTGGGAGCGCTTCTCCTACTACGGGATGCGCGCCATCCTGCTCTACTTCATCACCGATACGGTGGCCAACGGCGGACTGGGCACCGACCAGAACACCGGGCAGGTGATCCTGGCCGCCTACGGCGCGGCGGTCTATCTGCTGGCGATCCCCGGGGCGATCTTCGCCGACCGCATCATCGGCCCCTGGCCCTCCACCCTCTACGGTGGCCTGATCATCATGACCGGCCACCTGCTCCTGGCGATCCCCCTGGGCCCCCTGGCCTGGGCCGGTATCGTGTGCGTGGCTGTGGGGACCGGCTTCATCAAGCCCAACCTGTCCACCATCGTGGGCGGGCTCTACGATGACGACGACCCCCGGCGGGACGCGGGCTTCCAACTGTTCTACATGTCGGTCAATGTGGGCTCCTTCTTCTCCCCGCTGGTCACCGGCTGGCTCAAGGCCCACTACGGCTACCACGCCGGCTTCGCGGCCGCGGCGGTGGGGATGGCCCTGGCCCTGGTGGCCTTCTTCTACGGGCGCAGCCGCCTGTCGGCCTTCGCCTTCAACATCCCCAACCCGCTGCAGGGCCAGGAGAGGCAGCGGCTGCTGCTGGGGTCCCTGGCCGCCGTCGTGGGCTTCGCCGCGCTCCTGGCCCTCCTGACCACCGTCACCGGCGAGATGTCCTCCGCGATCGCCTACACCCTGTTCCTCGTGGCCGCAGGCTCCTCGATCGCCTACTTCGTGGTCATGTTCCGCTCCAAGAAGGTCACGGCGCATGAGCGCGGGCACCTGCGCGCCTACATCCCCCTGTGGGCCGGCGCCGTCCTGTTCTGGATGATCTTCGAGCAGGCCTCGGGCAAGATGGCCACCTTCGCCGAGTCCAACACCGACGGGCGGATCCCCCTCCTGGGGTGGGTGATCTCCCCCGAGACCTACCAGTCGGTCAACCCGGCCGTCGTCGTCCTGCTCGCCCCGGTGCTGGGGCTGCTCTTCACCCGCCGCGCCGGCAGGTTCCCCTCCACAGCGGTCAAGTTCGCCACCGCCGTGCTCATCATCGGCGTCTCGGCCCTCATCATGGGGGCCGGGTTCCAGTGGTGGCCCGGTGCTGACACCGGGCTCCTGGCGCCCTGGTGGTTCCTGGCCGCCGTCTTCGCCTTCCAGACCGTGGGCGAGCTCTTCCTGTCCCCCGTGGGGCTGTCGGTGACCACGGCGCTGGCGCCCAAGTCCTTCGCCTCCCAGGCCATGGCGCTGTGGCTGCTGACCTCGGCGACCGGGCAGGGCATCGCCGCCGTCGTCATCGAGCGCACCGGCGGGGTCTCGGATGCGACCTTCTACTACTGGCTGGGTGCGATCACCATCGTGGTCTCCGTGGCCCTCTACGCCGTGAGCCCCTGGACCAAGAGCCACATGGCCGACATCGAGGGCGCCCGCGGCCGGGACTGAGACCGGACCGCCCCGGGCGGGGCGGGCACCGGCACGATCGACCGTGCGATCGACGGCGCCAGTCCCATAGACTGGGCGCCCGTGAGTCCCCGCGTCATCCTGCTGACCGGCCCCTCCGGATCCGGCAAGTCCTCGCTGCTGCGCCGCCTCGGGGCGCCGCGCCTGCCCCTGGACGACTTCTACCGCGGCGGGCACGAGCCGGGAATGCCACTGGTGGGCGGAGGGATGTCGGGACCCGAGCCCGTCCATGACCCCTCCGGGCAGATCGACTGGGACCACCCGGCGGCCTGGGACCACCGGGCCGCCTTGGCGGCGATCCTGGAGCTGTGCCGGGGCGGAGCCGCACAGGTGCCCGTCTACTCCATCCCGGACAACGCCGCCGTCGACCAGCGGGAGGTCAGGATCGACGAGGATGCCCCGGTCCTCGTCGCCGAGGGGGTCTTCGCGGCCGAGCTGGTGGAGCCCTGCCGGGCCGCCGGGGTGCTGGCCGATGCCCTATGCCTGAGGCGCCCGCGCCTGCAGACCTGGTGGTTCCGCCTGCGTCGGGACCTGACCCACCATCGCAAGCCCCCGCATGTCCTGCTCACCCGGGGCCTGCGGCTGTCCCTGGAGGAGCCCCGGCGCATCGCCCAGTGGGCGGCCAAGGGCTGCCGGCCCGTGGGCCTGGCCGAGTGCGAGGCCCGCATCCGCGCCCTCATGCGGGACTAGCCCCACCGATACCGCTGCGCCGGACAGGCCCGGGGGTGCGAGGATGGGGCGCGGCGCCAAGCCGCGCAACCGCCCAGATGAAGACAGGAGACCCCGTGGCAGTCCTGACCGCCGACGACGTCATGGCCTGGAGGTTCCAGACCACCATGCTCCGCGCAGGCTACGATCAGGGCGTGGTGGATATCTTCCTCGACCGGGTGGTCGACGCCCTGCGGGCCCGGGAGGCCCAGGCGGGCGATGACCCCGGCACCCTCGCGGGGATCCTGACCTCCCAGGAGGTCCGCGCAACGCGCCTGCCCCGTGGACGATTCCGCCAGGGCTACCTCAAGGAGGAGGTCGACGCCCTCATGGCCCAGATCGCCGACACGCTCCAGGCATACGAGGAGCACACCCGAGGCTCAGCGCCCCTGTAGCCCCTTCTTTTCGACAATTTGCATGAGATCGTACTTCTCCGGGCCTGGAGAAGTACGATCTCATGCAAATTGTCGAAGGTTAGGCGCGCTTGACGATGGGGAAGGTGATCGTCTCGCGGATGCCCTGGCCGGTCAGGGCCATGAGCACGCGGTCGATGCCCATCCCCATGCCGCCGCAGGGCGGGAAGCCCTGCTCCATGGCCACCAGGAAGTCCTCGTCCAGGACCATCGCCTCAGGGTCGCCCTTGGCCGCGGCCAGCGCCTGGGCCTCGAAGCGCTCGCGCTGGACCACCGGGTCGGCCAGCTCGGAGTAGGCGGTGGCGGTCTCCATGCCGCGGATGTAGAGGTCCCACTTCTCCGTCAGGCCCGGACGGCTGCGGTGGTAGCGGGTCAGGGGCGAGGTGTCCTCGGGGAAGTCGAAGACGAAGGTCGGCTCCCACAGGCTGTTGCCCACGAGCTCCTCGAAGATGTCCTCGGCGATCTTGCCGGGCACCGCGTAGTCGTCGACCTCGATCTCATGGCCCTGGGCGATCCGCACCAGCTGCTCGCGCGGGGTCTCCACCGTGATCTCCTCCCCCACGGCCTCGGACAGGGAGGTGTAGAGGTCGATGATCCGCCACTGGCCCGACAGGTCGTACTCGGTGCCGTCGGCCAGGGTGACCACCTCCTGGCCCTCGGGCAGGTCGAAGGCCTCCCGGGCGGCGACCTGGATGAGGTTGCGGGTCAGCTCGGCCATGCCGTGGTAGTCGGAGTAGGCCTCGTAGGCCTCCAGGGCGGTGAACTCCGGGGAGTGGGAGGAGTCCACGCCCTCGTTGCGGAAGTTGCGGTTGATCTCGAAGACCCGGTCCACCCCGCCCACCACGGCGCGCTTGAGGTAGATCTCCGTGGCCACGCGCAGGTAGAGGTCGATGTCGAAGGCGTTCATCCGGGTGACGAAGGGGCGCGCCGAGGCCCCGCCGTGGATGACCTGGAGCATGGGGGTCTCCAGCTCCAGGTAGTCGCGGCGGTGGAAGTTCTCGCGGATCGAGTGCACGACGGCGGCCCTCGTGCGCACCATGTCGCGTGCGGCCGGGCGGGTGATGAGATCGAGCTCGCGGCGGCGCACGCGCTGCTCCTCCGAGAGGGTCACCGCCTCCCCGGCCTCATTGGTCCAGGTCTTGGGCAGGGGGCGCAGGGCCTTGGAGGCCAGGCGCCAGGCCGGGACCTCGACGTCGTCGTCACCGGCCTGCGCCGGCTCGGCGCCCTGGCGCAGGACCGGCTCGGCGAAGACGGACAACTCTCCGCGGCGCGAGCAGCCCACGTGCCCGTGGACGAAGAGGTGATCGCCCAGGTCGACGTCGGTCTTGAAGGCCGCCAGGCTGGAGTGGCCCTGGCAGGGGAGCAGCTTGGCAGAGAGCATCGCCTGGAGGGTGGCGCCCGCGCCGTCCTGGAGGGTGACGAAGCACAGCTTGCCGGTGTTGCGCAGGAAGACCACGCGCCCGGCCACGCCCACCAGGTCCTCCGTCTCCTGGCCGGCCTCCAGGTGCCCGAAGTCGCGGCGGACGGCCGCGATGGTGGTGCTCACCGGCAGGGTCACCGGGTAGGGGTCCCAGCCCTCGGCGCGCAGCCGCTCGCGCTTGCCCGAGCGCACCTCGAACTGCTCACCCGGGCCCGGGTCGGCCTTGGGCTGGCGGGCGTCGTCATCGGCCTGGGCGGGGGCGGGAGCGGCAGGGGCCGCAGCGGGGCTCGCGGTGGGGTTCTCGTCAGTCACGACTGGGAGTCTATATGCCCTCCGCAGCCCCACGCCCCGCCCCGACGGCGTCGTGCATCGCGGGCCGGGAGCGCGGGCGGGGTGCGGGGGGCGAGCCGGCTCCTCCCCCTG
Organism: Actinomyces capricornis; assembly: GCF_019974135.1. Taxonomy (NCBI): domain Bacteria; kingdom Bacillati; phylum Actinomycetota; class Actinomycetes; order Actinomycetales; family Actinomycetaceae; genus Actinomyces; species Actinomyces capricornis. Next base: position 1,947,698 of record NZ_AP025017.1, on the reverse strand, counting down.
CAGGCGAGGCCCCAGCACCGCGAGGCGGCAGGGCTCAGTGCGCGGGGGCCCGCACTGGATACCTCACACGGGCGGGGCGGAGCGTGCGCCTGGCCAGCAGTCGGGGACGCTCGAATGTCATGCACAGCTCCTCGGGGAACCAGCCGGTGGCGATCTCATCCATGCTGGCGGGCTGTGGCGCCAAGGTGATCAGCCGGCCGCGCCGGGTGCACCTGCTGTCCCATCCGGCCGGCTCATCGAAGCGCACCGAGTCGACCACCTCCCGGTATCCGGGGCCCAGGTAGACCTGCCAGACGGGCCCGATCGGCAGCCCCGCGAGCACTGTCCCATCCAGGCTGAGGTCCTGGCGCCTCTGCCCCCGACCAACGATGACCGAGGTCGGCTCGCTGTACCTGCTCCACTGCCACCCGTCCAGGACCTCCGAGAGGCCCAGCTCAGCACCCAACTCGTCACCGACCTCGACCAGCATGGATCTGACGGTCAGCGGGTCGATGGGCACGGAGGCATCCAGGGGGATGCTCGCCTCGGCGATGTAGAGCCCATGGGGGTCGGGGACGAGCGTGACCAGGAAGGCGCCGAGCGGTCCGGGACCGCAGAGCACCGGCTCCTGGCCCTGGGGGATCATGGCATCCACGCGGCGCAGGCCCTCCTCATCCAGCGGCATCATCCGGGCCGTGCCGATGTACTGGCTGGGCAGGCACTGCGGCATCATCCGGCTGATCACCCGCATCCAGGCCGAGCCCGGGGCGGGGCACACCGAGGAGCGCACGTACCAGCGCCACGCCAGCGCGCGCACCGGCGGCTCCGGCTCATCCTCGTCGTCGTGCCGCATCGGGGGAGAGTCGTTCTGCGGCCACAGCATGCGCCAGAGGTCATCAGCCACCACACCACCCGTGACCTGTGCCAGCCGGATCAGCAGGTCCTGGGCCAGGTGGTCCATCCAGATCGTGTCGTTGCGCTGCCCCATATCCGGCTCATAGCGGTAGGGCGGGCGCTGCTGGCTCCCGGTGACGGCGACCAGGTAGTCCGCGAACTCCAGGTCCATGTCGATGGAGGTCTCCTTGAGAACCAGGACTGTCCTGCCCGTCTCCACCGTGATGCTCACGTGGGTCCCGTCCCCATCGTGGCCCGACACGCGCAGGTCTGGGGAGACCAGGCCGGCCGCGGTGTGCACGTCCTGGAGTGTCAGCGGCCGCCAGGTGAACAGGCATACGTGCATCTGCGTGTCCAACGGCGCCTCAGCCTCCCGATCGTCCCTGCTGGTCCGGGCTCAGGCTAACGGAGAACTCCGCGGCGGTGGCCCAATCAGGAGGGCGCAGTGAGCGGGCTGCTCCGCTGCGCCGTCCTCTCCAGTCGGCCCCATCGATCGTTGCGGCCGGCCGACGGCGTCCGGCCTATCGCGTCGGGGCGGACCGCGCCTCGGACAGGGCCAGGCCCGAGGATCGCAGGCCGCTGGCGGCCTCGTCCTGGGGGACCTGGCCGGGCTCGGTGCCGCGGTCGATCACCCGGTTGTGCTCATCGACGAAGACAACAGCGGGCAGGTAACTGCGGGCCTCCTGCTCATCGAGCTGGGAGTAGGCGATGAGGATGACGATGTCGCCGGGGTGGACGAGGTGGGCGGCCGCCCCATTGATGCAGATCTCTCCGGCGCCGCGCGGCCCGGGGATGACGTAGGTGGACAGGCGGGCGCCGTTGGTGCAGTCCAGGACGTCCACGCGCTCCCCGGGCAGCAGGTCGGCGGCCTCGAGCAGGTCGAGGTCCACGGTGATGGAGCCGACGTAGTCCAGGTCGGCCTGGGTCACGGTGGCGCGGTGGATCTTGGACGTCATCATCGTCCGGGTGCGGGTGCTCATCGCCGCTCAGCGTAGCGCCCGCGTGCCCGGCGCTATCCCGGTGGTGAGGCAGACGACAGGCCCCGGCCCCAGTACTCCAGCGCCCTGCCCCAGGGCACAGGCCGCATTCCGCACGCGGGGGGTGAGGATGTCCACTGAGGCGCCTCGGCGGCCTCCCCCGGCACGCCGCTCACGCGCCCCGCAGCAGGCTCCGCGGGATCCTCAGCCCCGGTCCGCCGGGAGATCCACCAGGCAGTTGTCGATGAGGCGGGTCGAGCCCACCCGGGCGGCCACGGCCAGCAGCGCCCGCCCGGGCCCTGCATACCCCGGCCGCCCCCGCTCCGCGCGGCCCGGGCCCCCCGGCTGCTCGCCACCGATGCCCGAGGACGGCGGGAGCCCGGGGCCCTGGCCGGTGAGGTCGGTGAAGGTCGCCGGGTCCACCAGGGCCACGTAGTCGGTGGCCACACCGGGGGCCCGGGCCAGGACCGCCTCGGCCGCGGTGCGCACCGCGGCGGGGCCCGCACCGCCGGCGGCCGCCCGGCGCCCGGCCTCCAGTGCCGCCGACAGGGCCAGGGCCTGTCCGCGCTGGTCGGCGGTGAGGTAGGCGTTGCGCGAGCTCATGGCCAGCCCGTCGGGCTCACGGCGGATATCGACCGGCACGATCTCGACGGGCACGGCCAGGTCCTCCACCATGGCGGTGACGATCGCCAGCTGCTGGGCGTCCTTGCGGCCGAACAGCGCCCAGCGCGGCGAGGTCAGGTGCAGCAGGGCCAGGACCACCTGGCACACGCCGGCGAAGTGGGTGGGCCGGGTGCGGCCCTCCAGGACGGTGGACATGGGGCCGGGGTCGATGCGCACGCGCGGCGGACCATCGGGGTAGATGACCTCGGGGGTGGGGGCGAAGACCACGAGCCGGCCCACGCCCAGGCGCCCCTGCGGACCGCTCAGGGCCCGCTCGAGCCCCTCCAGGTCCCCCTCGAGATCGCGGGGGTAGGACTCCAGGTCCTCCCCGGCGGCGAACTGGAGGGGGTTGACGAAGATGGTGACCACCACGGTCCCGGCCTCTCCCACGCGGCGGGCCGCCTCGCGCACGAGGTCGAAGTGCCCCTCGTGCAGGGCCCCCATGGTCATCACCACGGCGCGCGGGGCCGGGGCCCGCTCCAGGGCACGGGCGAGCTCCTCGCGGCTGCGGGTAAGCACAGCGCCCGCCCCGCCTCTCGCCGAGGCCCGGCCGGATGACTGGGCCTCGGCGCCAGCGGGCCGGTCGGCACTGCGCGGGCCGGCGGCGCCATCGGGGCCGGGAGCGCTCATGACTGGGTCGACGGGCATCGGAGGCATGCGATCACGCTAGTGCTCCGCGGCGCCCGGGACGAATCGGGGCCGGTCGGCTCCGCCCGGCCCCATCGGGCTCCCTCAGTCCCGCTCCAGGCGGCCCTTGGCGGCCTCGAGCTCATCGCGCAGGTAGGCGTTCTCCCGCTCCAGCTCCTCGATGCGGTGGTCGCGCGGGGCGATGGCCGCGGCGATCTGCTCCTGCGAGGCGGCGCCGGGCTCCCCGCTCGCCGCACTGACCTGCCCCTCCAGGAGGCGCATGGCGTCGACGACCTCCTCCAGGTAGGCGTCCACCTCCTCCTGCGCATAGCCCTCACGGGACCTGACGACCTCGAACCTCTTGTTCAGCACGTCATTGGCACTCAACGGCATTGTGTACTCCTAGCGATCAGTGGCGGCCCAGGGGCTCGACAGACAGTCGTGATGAGACCCTATGGTGCCACCCAGGCTCATCCCTTGCCGACAGTGCCCGGAAACGGCCGGATCACGAATAGGACACGGCGCCCATGGCACGGCACTGCACCGAGGGCCACCGGCCCGGGTCCCTCATCCCCCCGACGACGGCGCCCGACCCCCCGGCCCCTCCGCGCCGGGTCCGGTGCCGCCGGGTCCGGCGTCATCGCCCGGGATGGGCCCCAGGGCCTCGTGCAGCCGCCGGGCCTGGTCGGCGGTGAGCCTCCCCTCGGCCTGGCAGCGCTGGGCGGTGGCCGAGGCCAGGTGCCGGTAGGCCGCCACGACGTCGTCCAGGCCGCCGCCGTGGTCGCGGCTCAGCGCCTCCAGGGCGGCGATATGGCCGGAGACGGTGCCGACGTCGCCCCGTGAGACCGGGCCGGTGAGGGCGGCCCCGCCCTCGGTCAGGGCGCGGTCGAGGGCGGCGCCCAGGAGGGGGCGCAGGGTGGCCGCGCCATCCTGGATGCCGGCGGCCTCCAGGGCCCGTACGGCCTGCCCCACCAGGGTCACCAGGTGGTTGGCCCCGTGGGCCAGGGCGGCGTGGTAGGCGGGCCGGGCGGCATCGTCCAGGACGAAGGGCTCCCCGCCGAGCTCGACGACCAGGGCCTGGGCGATGGGCAGGACCGCGGCCGGGGCGGTCACGGCCATGGGGCAGCCCACGAGCCGGGCGAGGTCGGTGGACAGGCCCGCGAAGGTCATGGCCGGGTGGATGGCCAGGGGGATGGCCCCACCGCGCCTGGCGGGCTCCAGGACCGCCAGCCCGTGGAGCCCCGAGGTGTGGACGACCAGCTGCCCGGGCTGCCAGCGGCCGAGCTCGGCCAGGCCCTGCACCAGCGGGCCCAGGGCGTCGTCGGGGACGGCCAGAAGGACCAGCTCGGCGCGCTCGATGATCTGCTCGACCTCCAGCACCGGGACCCCCGGCAGGAGCATCTCCGCCCGCTCCCGGGAGTCCTCGGAGACGGCGTGCACGCCGATGACCTGGTGGTCCACCGCCCGCAGGGCCGAGCCCAGGACGGCGCCGACCCGGCCCGCGGAGATGATCCCCACCCCCAGCCGCCCGGGACGTCGGGAGGCGCCTGCCGGGTGGGCTGTCGCGTCACTCATGGGCCGATGGTCTCATGAGGCTGCGGCCCGGCCCCGGGCAGTCCCGCGGCGCGGCTGAGCCAGCGGTCGAGCCGCTCGGCGGAGCGGCGGTGCAGGGCCCGCCGGGAGATCTCGGCGGCCAGCGCCCGGGCATCCTCGACGCGGAGATTGGCGAGGGAGGTGGGCACGTCGGTGGCCACCATGTCGAGCCGGATCCTCGCCATGGCCCGACGCCGCGCCCAGGGCCCCTGCGTCACCCGCAGGGACTGGATGCGCTCGTAGGGCACCACGCTCACGCGCCGGCGCCACCGGCCGTCGCGGATGATGACGCAGGTGCCGGTCAGGGCCAGGGCCTGCCGCCGCCAGGCCAGAGGCGCGAAGAGACGGCCGCGCGGGGAGATGCGCACGAAGCCGCGCTCGGGGGAGCCCACCGGGGCGGCCGGGTCCCCGACGCCGTCGTCGTCGCCGCCCAGCAGCGCGCAGCGCAGCAGCCCATCGGGATCGGGGGCGCCCAGGTCGGGGACCACCAGCCACAGGGCGCGCAGCGCGGTAGGCCTGGCACCCACGGGCAGGAGCGCATTCTCCGAGCCGGACTCGCCGGCCTCCTCCTGCCCCGTCTCGCGGCCGGCGACGCTGGCGCCCACCGCCCACCAGTCCTTGGAGCGCCACAGCAGCGACTGGCTGATGCCCACCGCGTGCACGCGTCCGGGGGGCAGCGTCCGGGAGACCTCGGAGGTCAGGCCGTAGCGCATGCGGATACCGCTGGGGGTGGCGGCGGCCCTGAACCCCCAGCCGTGGTTGAAGCGCCCCCACAGCATGGTGATGACGCCCACGGGACCCGCCAGGAGCGAGAGCATGCCGCCCAGTGACGACAGCCTCGGGCTCAGGCCGCCGAAGGCCAGCGCCCCGGCCACGACGAGCCCGATGATGACGATGACCGCGCATCCCGCCATCAGGCTGCCGCTGCGCAGCATGGAGGCCAGGAGCATCCCCGTGCCGACCTGGTAGAGGGGGTGCTCCTCGGCCCGGGACGGGGTGGGCAGCCGGGGAGCGGCGGCGGCCTCCTCGAAGCCGCCGAGCCCGGGGCCCGTGGGGGATCCCGGGCGCCCGCCCTCCGGGGGCTGGACGGCGCCGGGCCCTGCGGCCGCCGCGCCACCTGGCCTCGCACCGCCTGCGGTCATGGCGCCGCCCATGGGCGCGCCGCCGCCGAGCACACCGGCCTCACCGGGCAGGGCCGCGCCGCCACCGAGGCCCTCCCGGGGCTCCTCCTGCGCACCGGCGGCCAGGGCCAGGATGCGGTCGCGCAGGGCCTCCAGCTGCCAGGTGCGCAGGTAGCCGATGACCACCCGCGAGTCCTTGCCGCCGGCGACCTCCACCGTCAACTGACCCAGGCCGACGATGCGCCCCAGGAGCGGGTGGACGATGTCGACGGACTGGATGCGCGGCAGGCGGGCGGTGCGCAGCTGGCGGAAGAGGACACCGGTGCGCAGGTAGACCCCGTTGGCATCCACGGCGTAGGAGCGGCGGTACCAGGACAGCAGGCCGATCGCCGCCCATCCCAGCACCAGGAGCAGGACGCCCAGGAGGAAGTAGAGGAGGTAGTCGCCCACGATGGTGCCGTGACGGCGCACGAAGCGGTAGGCCTCGATGAGCTCGTCCAGGTTCTGCACGGTCACGAAGGCCATGATTCCCGTGGCGATCTTCCACCCCTCGAGGAAGGGGGTGATGAGGGAGACGCGCTGCCAGGTGACATCCTGAGGGAGCTCGATGCGCCTGGCCTGCCGCGACCGCCGCCCGGCACCAGTACTGCTGCTGGGATGGGCCCGCCCCTTCACAGCCCTGCCATCCTCTCCTCACCGCGCTGGGACAGGACCCGGCGCAGGTGCTCAGCCTGATCCACCGGCAGCCCGTCGATGGTGGCGTCCGTGCTGGCCGAGGCGGTGTGGAGCTTGACCTCCGCGATGCCCAGTCTCGCAGCCAGCGGCCCCTGGGAGGTGTCCACGAACTGCATGCGGCCGTAGGGGATGACCGAGACGGAGCGGAACATGACCCCCTGGCGCCACAGCAGGTGGTCCTCGGTCAGGGCGTAGCCCATGGCCCGCACCTGGCGGGGGATGAACCACAGCCCCAAGGCCATGAAGGCCGCGGCGGCCCCGGTGATGAGGTGGAACCAGGGGCTGACCAGCGCCCCCAGGGTGACACCCACCGCCGCCAGGACCGCGTTGGCCAGGCCGGCGCCCAGGAGGCGCGCGGTGATGAGTTTGGGGGAGACGGGTTGGAAGTCCACTCCCTCGGGGGCGAAGGGGTCGACGGCGGGCGCGGTCATGGGGCTCCTCATCTCAATGGTCTGGCAGGTACGAGGCTGCCCCGTCGCGCGCCGGCCCGCAAGCCCTCCGGCGGGGCCCGCACCGGCTATCGGGCCGGGGCGCCGTCCTCGGCGCCCTCCCCGGGGGCCTCATCATCGTCGTCGGAGATGGCGCACCAGTGCTCCACGAGGAAGCCGATGAGGCACCACAGGGCGCAGGCCGCCAGGCTTCCGGCGGCGCTCCAGGCGAGATGGGTCATGGCCGACGATGGGGGTGAGAGGACCGCCAGGGCCAACTGCCCGGCGTAGACACCGCCGATGGCGGCGCCCACGAGCGCGGAGGCCTGCGCGGCGGCGGCAGTGGTCGCCGCGCCGGTGGGGGTCATCCAGGTGCGTTGGCGGGCGCGCAGGCGCCGCACGGCCAGGCCGCTGGTCAGCACGACGCCGGAGATCACCAGGGCGGCCACAGCGCCCCAGGGGGTCAGGCCCGGCACCCAGCCCCGGTGACGCATGACGGTCTCCCCCACCACCCAGGTGGTCACCGAGACGACCGCAAACCAGGCCAGGGCACTGGTCCAGCGGGTGCGCCGCATCAGGAGCCCTGACGGGGACCCATCCCGTCGGTGCCTCCAATGACCTCATTCCACTGCAGGGGGGCCTCCCAGGAGTCCTCCTCGCCGACCTGGGGCACGGGGAACTGGTCGGGCGCCTGGGGCTCAGGCGCCTGCCCCTGGGACTGATCGGGCCCCGGCGTCTGGCCGGGGACCTGGGCGGCGTCCACAGGCACGGCGTAGTCGGTGCCGAAGGAGGCGGCGGCGAAGGGGTTGTCCGCCTCCAGGCCGGCCGGCTCGACGTCGGGGAGGGCACCGGCCTGGGGGGCGCCGCCGGCCGGGGCCGCGGCCTCCGGGGCCCCCTGCTGGCCGTGGTGGTCCTGGGCCTGCTGCACCGCCGGGGCGTCCTGGGGGTTCTGGGCGTCCTGCGGCGGGAGCTCGCCGATCCCGGCCAGGTACTCGGCGGCGAGCTCGGCGTCGATGACGGACTGCTCGTTGCGGGTGGCGTTGAAGACCTGCTCGACCGGCTCGGGGTCCTCATCGACGACCGGCGGGGCCACGTAGGGGCCCGTGGGCTTCTCCGGGATGTTGTCGGTGTCGAGCCAGTCGAAGGCCAGCCAGCGCAGGCCCGAGCGGTCGGGGGCCTGCTCGGCCAGCTCGGTGACGGTGCGCCCGCCCAGCTCGGCGAAGGGGTCGGCCTGGGACCAGGGCACCAGGACGAAGGCGCGCTCGTGGGCGTGGGCGTGGGGCAGGGTCAGCTCGGGGTCCTGGCTGTCCACGCCCTCGACCGTCACCAGGTCGACGTCGAGGGTGCGCGGCCCCCAGTGCTGGGTGCGCACGCGCCCGGCCTCGGACTCCAGGGCCTGGCACACGGCCAGCAGCTCGCGCGGCGAGAGGGTGGTCAGGACGGTGACCACCGTGTTGAGGTAGTCGGGCTGGCGCTCCCCGCCCTCGGGCACCACGGCCACTGTGCGGGCCAGGGGCCCGACCTGGAGGACCTCGATGCCCTCGGTGGCCTTGAGGGAGCGCACCGCGGCACGCAGGGTGACCAGCACGTGGCCGGCGTTGGCGCCCAGGGCGAAGACGGCGCCCACAGGCCTGCCCGGGCGCTGCTCCAGCGGGTCGGCCGGGGCAGTCGTGGGCAAGGGGGCCGGGGCCTCCACGGGCTCGGCCGCGGTCTCCGGGAGATCGGCGGGCGAGGGGGCCAGTGCCGGGGAAAGCGGCCCCGGGGCCGCAGCGCCGCCCACGGCGCCATCGACCTGGTGCCCGCCATCCACGAGCGGGCCGTCCGTGAGGCCGAAGGACGCCTGAGCCGAGTCCGGGGCCTCAGCCAGGGGCAGGTCCGCCTCGGGCGCCGGGGCGGGAGCCTCCGGCTCGGCGGCCACGGGCTCGGACTCGCCGTAGGGCAGTGGGGCGGGCTCGACGCCGGGGGTCTCCTGCCCGCCCTCGACCGGATCGGCCGATCCGGTCGAGTAGGCACCGGCCTGGCCCGCGAAGGACTCGGCCACCGGCTCGGGCGCCTCTGCCAGGCCGGCACTGTGCGGGGCGGCCGGCTCATCGGCCGAGCCGACGGCGGTATCGCTGCTGGGCTCGGCGCGGTGGCGCCCCTCCCCCGGCAGTTGGACGGGCAGGCCCGTGGGCAGGGACTCCACCGGGGCGGCCTCGGGCGAGACCGCGGTGGGGGCCTCGGGCGCGTGAGCGCCGGCAGCACCGTCCACGGCCTCCACGGCGTCCACGGCACTGACAGGCTCGAAGCCGCCCAGGGGCTCGACGCGGGGCCCGGCCCCGTCGGTGGGCCCCAGGAGGGGGGCGCCGCCGTGCTCGGGGCCGGCCTCCGGCGAGCGCCGGGATGCCTGGTCGGTCTCGGACTCGCCCAGGCCCAGGAGGTCCTGCGCGGAGGCTCCGGGGGCCGGGGCGCCGGCCTCGTCGGCCTCACTCATCCACTGATCGGGGCCCCAGGGGTCGGAGGCGGGGGCCTCATCGGCGGGCGGGGGTGCGGACTGGAGGGGCAGGGCCCCCACGCCGAGGGCGGCGGCGGTCTCGGGCTCGGCCGGCTCGGCGCGGTGGGAGGTGAAGCGGCGCGGCTCGGCGGGGGCGTGCTCGGCCTCGGCAGGCTCGGCCGCGTGCGCCCCGGAGGACTGGCCGGCCGACTCGGAGGTGCGGTAGATGGTCATCGCCACGTCCTCGAAGGCCACGTCCAGGGGCGCCTGGGGCTTGTGCACCGTGATCTCGGCGGCCAGGACCCTGGGGTAGGCCAGGACGCGCTCGGCGATCCGATCCGCCAGGGCCTCCAGGAGGCTGACGGGCTCCCCCTCGATGACGGTGACCACGGCGTTGGCCACGGAGGAGTAGTCCACGGCGTCGTCGAGGCTGTCGGTCACGGCGGCCACCGCAGTGCCGCGTGCGCCCAGGTCGAGGGTGACGTCCACGGTGAAGAGCTGGCCCTCTTCCCGTTCGAAGGGCAGGACGCCGTGATGGCCACGGGCTGACAGCCCGACCAGGCGGATCCGGTCGGTGGTCGCGTTGAGGGTGGTGCTCACTGGTGTTCCTTCCAGAGGGAGGCGGTGCGAAGAGCATCCCGGTTGGCCGGGACCTCGTGGACTCTCACGGCCCAGGCGCCTGCGGCGGCGGCCAGGGCGGTGGTGGCGGCGGTGGCGGCGTCGCGCTGGTCAGGGGTGCCGCCCGGGCCGGCGCCCGGGTCGGTGGCGGCGGCCAGGAAGCGCTTGCGGGAGGCGCCGATGAGGACGGGGCGGCCCAGGTTCTCCCCCAGGCGGGCGGTGGAGGCCAGGAGCCGCCAGGACTGCTCGTGGGTCTTGGCGAAGCCCAGGCCCGGGTCGACCACCACCTGGGCGGGGTCGACGCCGGCGGCCTCCAGCTCGGCCAGGCGCCGGCCCAGCTCGGCCTCCACCCCGGCCAGGACCCCCTCGGGGTAGTCGGTGAGGGTGTCCATGGTCTCGGGGGATCCGCGCCAGTGCTGGCAGATGTAGACCACGCCCGCGGAGGCGATGAGGCGGTGCATGCCGGGGTCGGCCAGGCCCCCCGAGACATCGTTGATGATGGCGGCCCCGGCCTCGATGGCGGCCGCGGCCGTCGAGGCGCGCGTGGTGTCCACCGAGATGACGGCGCCCTGCGCGGCGAGCTCGCGCACCACCGGGAGGATCCGCTCGCGCTCCTGGTCGGGGCTGACGCGCCCGGCGCCGGGGCGCGTGGACTCCCCGCCGATGTCCAGCAGGTCCGCACCCTGGTCCAGCAGCTCGCGGCCGTGGGCCACGGCGGCCTCAGGGGTGTCCCACCGGCCGCCGTCGGAGAAGGAGTCCGGGGTGACGTTGAGGATCCCCATGAGCAGCGTGCGCTCGCGCGGCAGCGCGCCCGGCAGGGGCGCCGGGGCGGTGGCAGGCGGAGAAGTCACGGACCCAGGCTAACGGTTGGGCCGTCCCAGTGGGAGGACCGTGGCCTTTTCCGCCCGTCGCGAGCCGCTGGGAGCAGGTGCCCGCGCGCCGGGGAGGGGCCAGCCGCGCCGCGAGAGCGGCGCGAGTGCGGCGATGGCCGCGGGAGCGGGTCGAGCCGCCTGCCACGGGCCCGCAGGCCGGTCCCTGCGACCGGGCCCGAGAGCCGGGACGGGAGCGGGCCGGAGCCGCCCGGGCCGGGTCTCATCCCAAAGGCGGAGACCCCCGCCACCTCCGCTCCTTCGATGGATTCCGGCGCCATCGCGCGATTCCTAGCCTGGCGGGGTCAACCGGATGAATCCGGGCCCCGCCGCCGCGCCCAGGGCGCACAGCGCGCAGGTCCCCTGAGCCGAGGAGCCTCACGATGCCAGCGATGCCGACGACGCCACCACCCATCCAGCCTCCCCCGGGAGCGGCCCACCCGGGCGCCCCGGTGGTCCAGGCCCAGGCGCTGAGCAGGATCTACGGCCGGGGCGCCGCCCAGGTCCTGGCCCTGGACTCCGTCAGCCTGTCCGTGGCGCGGGGCGAGTTCGTCGCCATCATGGGCCCCTCGGGCTCGGGGAAGTCCACCCTCCTGCACTGCCTGGCGGGGCTGGACTCCCCCACCAGCGGCAGGGTGCTCATCGCGGGCCAGGACCTGGCCGGGATGGGGGACAAGCGGCTGACCGCCGTGCGCCGCGACCGCCTGGGCTTCGTCTTCCAGTCCTTCAACCTCCTGCCCACGCTGACGGCTCAGGAGAACATCCTGCTGCCCCTGAGGCTGGCGGGGCGCCGCCCCGATGAGGGCTGGTACCGCACCATCATCGACATCCTGGGGATCGGCGACCGCCTGGGGCACCGCCCCAGCGAGCTCTCCGGCGGCCAGCAGCAGCGCGTGGCCGTGGCCCGGGCCCTCGTGGGGCGCCCCGAGGTGGTCTTCGCCGACGAGCCCACCGGGGCGCTGGACACCGCCTCGGCGGCCTCGCTGCTGAGCGCCCTGGCCCAGATGTGCGAGCACCTGGGGCAGACCGTGGTCATGGTCACCCATGATCAGGATGCGGCGGGGGCGACCCACCGCATCATCCGCCTGCGCGACGGGCGCATCGAGGCCGACGCCCCCACCCGCCGCCCCGCACCGGCAGGGCCGCCGCCCGTCGCACCCGCAGCCCCTCATCCCGGCCACGCCGCAAACCCGGACCGGCCCTGGACGGGGGTGCGCTGATGCCCGCCCTGCTCGACCTGCGGCGCACGGCCGCCGCCGTGGTGGCCGTGGCCCTGGCGGCCGCGCTCATGGCCTTCGCCTTCATCGTCTCCGATTCCTTCGCCACCATGCTCACCTCCAATGCCCGGGCCTCGGTGGGCGGGGCCGACGCCGTCGTCATCGCCGGTCGCAACCGTGCACTGAGCGATCAGGAGGTCCAGGACCTGAGCACCCTGCCCGAAGTCCAGGAGGTGCGCCCCTACCGTGAGGAGCACATCTACATCGACCGTCCGGGCCATGCCAATGACGAGCACGCCTTCGTCCTGGACATCCCGCCCCTGACCGGCGAGACCCGTCTGACCTCCGGGCGCCTGCCGCAGGCTGACGGCGAGATCGCGATCTCCGCGAGTCTGGCCCAGCATCAGGACCTCGAGGTCGGCTCCACCGTCCCCCTGAGCCCCGACGCAGAGGGCGGCAGCCACTCCTCGGCCACCGTCGTCGGCATCATCAGGCCCGGAGCGGAGGTGAGCCGCAAAGACCCGCGCGAGGCCTTCATCTTCGCCAGCCCCCGGGAGCAGACCGCCCTGGGCCTGCCCGACCAGTACGCCGTCCTCTACCTCACCGCCGCCGGCGGCACGAGCGGCTCCCAGCTGATCGACGCCGCGTCCGCAGCCATGGCCCCCACCCAGCCCGAGGCCATTGTGCAGTCCGCGCAGGAGAGCATCGAGCAGCGCACCACCGACGGCAACAAGGTCGACTCGGCCGCCCTCATCCTGCTCAAGGTCCTGGGGCCCGTGTGCGCGGTGGTCTCCGCCATCGTCATCGCGACCACCTTCACCACGCTCGTGGCCAAGCAGACCCGCACCATCGGCCTGCTGCGCTGCGTGGGCGCCAGCCGGCGCCAGGTGCGCCTGGCCGTGCTGCGCGCCGGCCTCATCACCGGCCTGGCCGGCTCGGTCCTGGGCTCGGCGCTCGGCGCGCTCATGGCTGTCATTCTCATCCGGGCGCATGTCATCGATGCACTGGGGCCCCGGTACCTGACCGTCTCCTGGTCCCCCTTCGCCCTGACGATCCTGCTGAGCGTGCTCATCACCCTCGCCGCCGTCCTGCGGCCCGCGCACCAGGGCACCCGGGTCAGCCCGCTCATCGCCCTGACCGGCCAGGTCGCCGCTGCTGCGGCCCTCGGACGACGGCGCGCGGCGGCGGGCCTGGCGGGCCTGGTCCTGGCCGGCCTTGGCGTCGCGGTGATCCTGGCCGGTATCAGCCTGCGCAGTCCTGAAGTCACGGCCCTGGGCGCGGTGGTCATGGTCCTTGGCATCCTGTCGGCCCTGCCGCTGCTCGTCGTCGGCGCCGCTCGGATCGTCGAGCGCCTTGGCGGTGGGGCGCGGCGCCCCGTGCTCCAGCTCGCCTGCCGCAACCTGGCCCGCAACCCGGGGCGCGCCGCGGCCACGACCGCCTCACTGCTGGTCTCGGTCGCAGTGGCCGCCACGATGGCCACGGGCCTATCCTCCCTCAATGCCTCGATGGAGGGCTACGTGGCCGCGGGCTCCCCCATCGACATCCGCGTCCAGGAGATCGCCCCGGATCGGGACACCGCCGCGCTGACCAGGCAGATCGAGAACGTCGACGGCGTGGAGTCGACCATCCTCGTCCCCACACCGGAGCTCCATCTCGACGCGCAGGACCGCAGTGAGGAGATCACCGTCAGCGCCATCGACGACGGGGCCATCGCCCCCATCGTCCGCTCCCGCCACGGCCTCGAGGGGCTCGACGACAACACCCTCGTCGTCGGCGGCATCTTCCACCTGGCCGAGGGCAGCGAGGTGACGCTCAGCGGTCCCGCGGGCACGCGCCGGCTACGGGTCCATGTGGAGGAGGGCGGGTACGGCCCGGTCATCACCGAGGCCACCGCCGAGGCACTCACCGGCGGCGAGCCGGTGACCACCAGCCTGTGGGCGCGCACCACTGGCGACGGATCCAACGGCGCCGTGGCCGGCGCGGTGCGCCAGGAGCTCCACGGCTCGGGCCTGCTGGTGAGCTCCACCGACCAGGGGCGCCGGTTCTTCACCGAGCAGGTCAAGCGCACGGGGCTGATCATCAGTGCGATCCTCGCCCTGAGCCTGCTCATCACCCTATCCGGCCTGTCGAACACCGCCGAGGTCAGCGTGGTGGAGCGCACGCGGGAAGTGGGGGTCCTGCGCGCCACCGGCGCCGAGCGCGCCACGATCCGCCGCCTCTTCCTCACCGAATCGGTGCTCATGGCGCTCCTGGGCGGCGTCATCGGAACCGCCGTGGGCATCGGGGTGGGTGCTGCAGGCCTCGCCGCACTCATCGGGACTGAGAACGGTGCGAGCGCGCAGGTCGCGGTGCCCTGGCTGATCCTGGCGGGGGTGGTCCTCGTCTCCGGGGCGGTGGGTGCGGTGGCGTGCCTGCGGCCCGCGGGCCGGGCCGCGGCCGTGGCCCCCGTGGCCGCCCTGGCCACCGACTGAGAACCTGGAGGTACCCAGCTGCCCCTCGCCCGCTCCTCAGCCCTGGGCCTCGCGCTGGCGTTGGACGGCGACGACGAGCTTCAGGCGGGAGGTCACCGCGTACTTCCTCATCAGATGGGAGACGTGGGTCTTGACCGTGGCCTCGGAGATGACCAGCTGCTCGGCGATCTCGGCATTGGAGGAGCCCTCACACAGCAGGGACAGGACGGCCTGCTCGGCCTCGGTGACCTGGGGCGCTGCGGCGCCGCCGGAGGCCGGGGGTGCGGTGCGCAGGTACTGGGAGACCAGGCGGGTGGCGGCGGCCGGGGCGATGGTCGTGCCCCCGTCGCTGGCCGCGAGCACGGCGCGCACCACCTCCTCGGGGGCGGCGTCCTTGAGCAGGAAGCCGCTGGCCTGCTGGGCCAGGGCCTGGAGCATGGCGGTGTCGTCATCGAAGGAGGTCAGCAGGACCACCGCGATGCCGGGGTACTCGGCGCGCACCCGGGCGAGCAGCTCCAGGCCGTCCATGCCCGGCATGCGCACATCGGTGAGCAGCACATCAACGGGCACGCGGTGCAGGAAGGCCAGGGCGTCGTCGGCGCGCGAGAAGGTGGAGGAGACCTCGATCCGCTCACTGGAGGCCAGGTAGGCGCGCAGGGCGGTGAGCACGAAGGGGTCGTCGTCGACCACGGCCACCCGGACCACGGTCGCCTGGGAGCTGGGCTGGACGGAGGCGGACATGGAAGGATGCTAGCGGCAGGGCGCTGACGGCCCGCGGGGCCCGGGCCGGCGGCGCTGTGGTGACAGGCAGTGAGAGGCAGGCGGAGGGCTCTGATGCAGGCCAAGGCAAGGATCGCGACCCCGGGCGGGACCGGGGCGCAGCGCTCCGCCGCGCGGGTAATGGCCCGGGCCCTGGCCCGCAGCGGCCTGTCCACCTGGGCGCCCAGGGGCCGCACGCATCTGCTGTGCGCGGCCTGCTCGGGCCTGCTCACCCTGGCCTCGCTCGCCGCCCGCTACCCCCAGAGCACCCGCAGCACCGCGGTGATCCTGGCCGCCGGCGGGGGCCTGGCCGTGCTCTCGGTGTGGCCCCTGGGCGCAGCCGCCCTGTGCCTGGCGGCGGTGTGCCTCGACACCCCGGTGAACACCACCCCCATGCCCGATATCGCGCCGTGGCTGTGCGCCTCGGTGCTGGTCAGCCGGGGCTTCCAGCGCCTTCCGGCCTACGGGGTGGCGGTGAGCGGTGCAGCCATGGCCTACGCCGCTTTCCACTTCTACCCGAAGCCGGCCTACCCCGACGGCTATGTGGCACCCTTCTCCGAGACCTACCTCTACATCGGACTCCTGGGCGCGGCCTGCCTGGTGGTGGCCGAGCTCATCCGCCAGCCGCGCCGCCTGGCCGAGGCCGCCGCCGAGCGCCACCAGGCGGACCTGGAGCGCCAGCGCCTCCTGGTGGTCTCCGAGCTGCACGACACGGTGGTGCGCGATCTGAGCCATGCGGTCATGCTGGCCGAGCAGGCCCGCCTGGCCCACCCCGAGGAGACAGCGCTGTCTCCCGCGCTGGCCTCCATGACGGCCTCGGTGCGCACCTCCGTGGAGCAGCTGCGATTCAGCCTGCGCTCGATGAGTCAGGCCCGGGGCGGCGCGGGCCTGGATGTTCTGGCCTCCTCCGCGCCGCGGCCACTGTCCGAGGCGCTGGCCGAGGCCCGGGCCGTCATGGCCGGGCGCGGCATCGCCCTTGAGGCCGAGGGCCTGGAGCTGCTCGAGACCCCGCTGGTCGGCCCCGGGGTGCGCCAGCAGCTCACGCGCGTCTTGGGCGAACTGGTGGGCAACATGGCGAAGTACGCGGCGCCCGGGCCCGCGCGCCTCGTTCTCGACGCTGATGGCCGGAGCTTGGAGGCGATGGCCACCAATGCGGTGGCACCGCTGGAAGACACCGCCGGCCCGCCGGCGCCCGGCACCTCCTCGGGCCTGGGGTTGGAGGGGGCCAGGCGCCGAGTGGAGACTCTGGGCGGCAGCTTCGACGTCGCCCACGGACCGGACCGCTTCACCGTGGTCCTCTCCGTCCCCCTCAGTGCCGGCCGCCAAGGATGAGGCTCATGGCCTCCGAGCGCGTGGCAGCTACCGACGGCAACGAACTTTACGAGCTCCAGATAAAGCCGAATAAAGTAGATAAAGTTCCCTCTACCTCTACCTCCCGAGCGGCCCAGCACCAGCGGGCGCCGCCGGGCGTGCTGTAAAAGTGGCTGCGGTGTGCGCCTTGGCGGTGCCTGGCACTGACCTGTGGCACATCTTCGTCACCCTGCGGGCAGGGGCGTGCGCGGCCATCGGCTTGATTCCGCGGCTCCGGTTGACACCAGCCCGGTGAAGATGTGCAGCCCGGCCCTGCACTCCCGGTGACCCCGGCCGGCACGGCGAGCACGGCGCTGGCGGGCCACTGGCGTACCAAGAAGAGCGTCACTTGGCGGAATGGGTGTCACTTGGCGGAAAAGGCCACACTTGTAGGCGACGCCGATTCCGCCAAACGACGTCGAATCCGCCAAGTGACGCGCAATCTGTGCCACACGTCTGTGCCAGGCGGCCCGCCAACCGCCAACACGGCCACTGTCGCAACAGAGCATGGGGATCGGCTCAGTACCGGCTCAGTGGCGGCCGCCCAGGATGAGGCTCATAGCCTCCGAGCGGGTGGCGGCGGAGCGCATGATGCCGCGTACCGCCGAGGTGATCGTGTTGGAGCCGGGCTTGCGCACCCCGCGCATGGACATGCACAGGTGCTCGGCCTCCACCACCGCCAGCACCCCCCGGCAGCCCAGGCGCTCCACCATCGCATCGGCGATCTGGGCGGTCAGGCGCTCCTGGACCTGGGGGCGGCGTGCATAGCCCTCCACCAGGCGCGCCAGCTTGGACAGGCCCGTCACCCGCCCGTCCTCCCCGGGGATGTAGCCCACGTGGGCCACCCCGTGGAAGGGCAGGAGGTGGTGCTCGCACACCGAGTACAGGGGGATGTCGCGCACCAGGACCATCTCCTCGTGCCCGACGTCGAAGACCCGGTCCAGGTGGGCGGCCGGGTCCTCCCCGAGCCCGGCGAACATCTCGGCATAGGCGCGCGCCATCCGCTCGGGGGTCTCGCGCAGCCCGTCGCGCTCGGGATCCTCGCCGATGGCGATGAGCAGGTCGCGCACCGCGCGGCGCACCCCCTCGGCGTCATAACTCATCTCCGCCCTCCTGCCTGCTCCGGCCGGGCCCGTGGGGGCGCCGGCTCGTCTGCCCTGTGCCCGCGAGCCTCGCCCACCATGGGTGCTGCGGCTCGCCCCTCAGTGGATCCGCCCGTCAGTGGGCTCGGTGGACTCAGTGGGCACAACGGTGGCCGGCGCGACCTCGAGGACCTCCAGGCTCTCATCACTGCGCCACAGGGGCCGCTCGGCCTGCTTGATGACCGGGGCGAAGATCTCCTCCAGGTCCTTCTCCAGCAGGGTCTCGCGCTCCAGGAGCTGGCCGGCCAGGTCATCGAGGACCGCCCGGTTGCGGGTGAGGATCTCCCAGGCCTCCCGGTGGGCGGCATCCAGCAGGGCGCGCACCTCGGCGTCGACGGTGGCGGCCACCTGCTCGGAGAAGTCGCGGCTGGTGGCGCTGAGCCCCAGGACGGTCTCGTTCTCGGTGGTGCCCAGCTTGACGGCGCCCACCGCCGAGGTCATGCCGTAGTCGGTGACCATCTTGCGGGCCGTGGAGGTGGCCTTCTCGATGTCGTTGGAGGCCCCGGTGGTGGGGTCGCGGAAGATGATCTCCTCGGCGGCCCGACCGCCCATGGCGTAGACCAGTTGGTCGAGCAGCTCGTTGCGGGTCACCGAGTACTTGTCGTCCTGGGGCATCACCTGGGTGTAGCCCAGGGCGCGGCCGCGCGGCAGGATGGTGACCTTGGTGACGGGGTCGGAGTAGCGGCCGGCGGCGGCGCACAGGGCGTGGCCCGCCTCGTGGTAGGCCGTCACCCGCTTCTCGTGGTCGTTCATCACCCGGGTGCGCTTCTGGGGCCCGGCGATGACGCGGTCGATGGCCTCATCCAGGGCCCGGTTGTCGATGAGCTGGGCGTTGGAGCGGGCCGTGAGCAGCGCGGCCTCGTTGAGCACATTGGCCAGGTCGGCACCGGTGAAGCCGGGGGTGCGCTTGGCCACCAGGTCCAGGTCGACGTCGCGGGTCAGGGGCTTGCCCTTGGCGTGGACCTTGAGGATGGCGGCGCGCCCGGCCATGTCGGGGGCCTCGACGCTGACCTGCCGGTCGAAGCGGCCCGGGCGCAGCAGGGCGGGGTCCAGGACGTCGGGCCGGTTGGTAGCGGCGATGAGGATGACATTGGTGTTGGCGTCGAAGCCGTCCATCTCCACCAGGAGCTGGTTGAGGGTCTGCTCGCGCTCGTCGTGGCCGCCGCCGGTGCCGCTGCCGCGGTGGCGCCCCACGGCGTCGATCTCGTCAACGAAGATGATGGCCGGGGAGTTCTCCTTGGCCTGCTCGAACAGGTCGCGCACGCGCGAGGCACCCACACCCACGAACATCTCGACGAACTCCGAGGCCGCCATGGAGAAGAAGGGCACCCCGGCCTCGCCGGCGACGGCCTTGGCCAGGAGGGTCTTACCGGTTCCGGGCGGCCCGTAGAGCAGGACGCCCTTGGGGATCTTGGCGCCCACGGCGCGGAACTTCTCCGGCTCGGAGAGGAACTCGCGGATCTCCTCCAGCTCCTCGACGGCCTCATCCTCACCGGCGACGTCGTCGAAGGTGACGTCGGGCATCTCCTTGGAGCCGATCTTGGCCTTGGACTTGCCGAAGCCCATGGCGCCCCCGCGCCCCCCGCTCATGCGCGAGAAGATCCACCACATGAAGCCCAGGAAAATGACCACGGGCAGCAGCAGCTGGAGGAGGTTGGACCACCAGGAGGTGGTCGGCACCACGGAGTTGAAGCCCGCCGAGGGACTGGCGGCCTGCACCAGGCGGTCGACCTGCTCGGCCTGGGCGTCGGTGAAGGTGAACTGGACCTTGTCCCCCAGCTTCTCCTCGGACTCGCCCTCCTTCTTGGGCTTCTGGACGTAGGGCTCGGTCAGGTCGAGCTCGACGCGCTGAGTGCCATCCACCACAGTGACGGATTCGATGGTGTCGGCCTTGTCGCGCAGCAGGGCGATGCCGTCGGAGGTGTCGATGCTGCGGTAGCCGCCCATGGACCATAGGAGGCTGCCGGCCAGGAGCACCACGAGGATGATGGGCGCCACCCACAGCAGGGGGTTGCCCAGGGTGCCGCGGCGCTTCCTGTCACGGCCGTTCTTGGCGTCCCTCTTGTCCGCCCTGTTCTGGCTCCTACGGCCAGGCTTCTGGCCCGAGTCACTCATCTGTGGTGGATCCCTTCACGTGTCCGACTCTCAGACGTTAGCCGATGTCGGCCCTCCAGTCCCTATTGCGCTTGCTCACGTTCGCGCCCGGCGTTGCAGGCAACAGTGCCGAAACGCCCTCGACGCCGTCGGCCCGGGATCGGCCCGGGATCGGAGTGGGGCCGGCTCGGGCCGCGAAGGGGCCTGCCGCGCACAATGCGCCTGCGGGGTGCGAGAACCGAGTCCGGTTCTCGCACCCCGCAGGCGACTATCGATCAGCGGTCCGGGTCCCGCAGCCTCTCAGACCATCAGGCCGCGGTCCCGAATGCCGGCCTCCCGGCCAGCGGCTCAGCGCCGCCAGCGGCCGACGGTCGAGGACACGCTCACCGCGGCACGGCGGGCGCCCACGCGGCGGGCCAGGATGACGGCGGCACCCGTGGCCACCAGCAGGGTGGCGATCACAGCGCCGGCGATGGAGGCCCCGGTCATGGGCAACTGCTGGCCCTCGTCCTGGCCCTGCTTCGGCGCGGCGGCCTGCGGCTGCGGGGAGTGGGGGACGTCGCCCTCGACGTCGCTGGCGGCGATGACGGCCACGGCGGAGTCCTGGGGCGTCGGGGCCGCGTCGGGCAGGGGCCCCTGGGAGGCTCCCGGGGCGGCCGCACCGGTGCCGGCGGAGGCCTGCTCCGAGGACTGGCCGCCCTGACCGGAGCCCTGCTGACCCTGGCCTGCCTGGTCAGAGCCCTGTTGGCCCTGCTCGGCCTGGGAGGCACTGGACTGGCCGCCGTCGGCCGCCTGACCGGCGTCGGCGCCCTCGGAGGGTGCGGCGCCCTGGACCTGGGTCTCGGCCTCGGTCGCGCCCTGGGGAGCGCCGGGCTGGCCGGCACCCTGCTGGCCCTGGCCGGCCTGGTCGGTGGAGGCCGGGGCGGCGCCGTTGGAGGAGGCGCCCTGGCTGGAGGTCCCGCCCAGGTTGGGGCGGGCCACGAAACTCAGGTCGGCCTCCAGGGAGGTGCCCATCTTGGACACGTGCACGCCCTGGCCGGCGGCCCGGCCGGTGGAGTGCATGAGCATGCCGTCCCCGAGGTAGATGGCCACGTGGTAGACGTTGCCGAAGGTGGAGCGGGCGCCCTCGGCGGTGCCGGGGGTCACGGTCGGGTTGTGGCTGGAGAAGAACAGGACGTCGCCGCGCTGGTACTGGCCGTCGGTGTCCAGCCACAGGTCGCCGTTGGCGTAGAACCAGCTGGCGAGGTTGTTGGCCTGCCACATGGGCGAGCCGATGGCGTCAGGGCCGAAGTCCACCCCGTAGCCCACCTTGCTGTTCTGGTCGGCCACGTAGGTGGTCGAGTCGTACGTCCACCCCATGAGCGCCATCCCCACGAAGGAGGAGCAGGTCACGGCGTAGGGGGCGGAGTTGACGGAGTGGATGACCTTGCCGGTCAGCGGGGTGGGACGACTGGCGTCCCACTGCAGCTGGGTGCCGGCGTCGACGAAGGTCTGCCCGCGATTGATGAGGTCCTCCGTGGCAGCGGAGCTGGACTGGGTGCTCGGCCCCGAGGCGAAGCCCTGCGGCACCGCCCACTGGCCATCGGCCAGGGGCATGGCCACGTTCGCCGTCTCGTCGGTGGGGCGGGTGGAGGTGACGGTGTAGGTCATGCCCGCACCGTCCCCGGGGTACTCGTCCCCGGCAGTCCGCACGGTTCCAGACAGCCCCCTGGCCTGCTGCAGCTCGGCGAGCGTGTTGAACTGCGAGGAGGTCGATGTCTGTGACGCGGGGATCGCGCCTGCGGTGCCGGCCGCCGCCGCGGGGGCGGTCAGAGACACGGCGAGCAGGGCGGCGCCTGCCATCGCCGCTACGCGTCGAATGTGCGGTGTAGAAACTGCCATGGGTGGTCAACTCCTGGCGTCGAGATCGGTTGGCGAGACGTGACCATACCGTGATGCCGACGCATGGCAAGTTGATCCGGGGACCACCCTCAGCTCTCGTAGACCGATGGGCTCAAGGTCCCAATGAAGGGGAGATTGCGGTAATTCTCGGCATAATCCAGGCCGTAGCCCACGACGAACTCGGTGGGGATGTCGAAGCCCACATACTTGACATCCACCTCGACCCTCACGGCCTCGGGCTTGCGCAGGAGGGTTGCAGTTTCAACGGAGTTGGCGCCCCTGGAGCCGAGGTTGCCCATGAGCCAGGACAGGGTCAGCCCCGAGTCGATGATGTCCTCGACGATAAGTACGTCACGTCCCGTGATGTCGGCGTCCAGATCCTTGAGGATCCGCACCACACCGGAGGACTTGGTGCCCGAGCCGTAGGAGGACACGGCCATCCAGTCCATGGGCACCGAGCGCCGCAGGCGGCGCGAGAGGTCGGCCATGACGTAGACGGCGCCCTTGAGCACTCCAACCAGAAGCAGATCGCGCCCCTCGTAATCGGCGTCGATCTGGGCGGCCATCTCATCGAGTCGCCTCTCGATCTGCTCTTGGGTGATGAGGACCTGCTGAAGATCCCCACCCATGTCTGTCGCATTCATCATTGCCACCTATCTCCTTGCGCTCCCACCGAATTCCCGGAGCATTTCCGACCGACTCATCATTGCCCGAGGACCCACAGCCTGCCACATGCCGCCCCCCCCCGAGCCCCTCGGATCCCCCGGCGCGTCGAGGCCCCCCTCCGCATCGCGTGCGGGATATCACGATGCGCCATTGATCCGCCGAATTACGGGAAGATATCGGGACCGAGGTCCCCATGCTCCCCGGGAACGACCCGGGGAACGCCATCAGCGAACGACCCGCCGACAAGAACCTCAGGCTCAGCCTTGGCTTCAGATGAGCTCAGTGCTCGTTCCAATAACGATCATTGGTACCTCATATCCTACTCACCCGGCGCCCAGGTCCCGAGCACCGCACGCCGCGGGTCCCAGGCCCCGGCTCAGCGGTCCCGGCTCAGCCCATGCGCTCGATCCACAGGTCGGGCCGGGCGATCTCGGCCGGGGTGGGCAGGCACCGGGGCGAGGCCCACACCCGGTTGAGCCCCTCATGCCCCACCCGGGTGACGACGGCGCGCACGAAGGCGGCGCCGTCGGCGTACTGGGCCTCCTTGGCGTCCAGGCTCACCAGGCGGTGCAGGATCGAGCCGGAGCCCGGGCCCGGCCCCACCCCGATGGCATCGCCTCGGGCTCGCGAGAGCACCGCGCGCAGGCGGTGCACCGAGGGCA
Organism: Actinomyces capricornis; assembly: GCF_019974135.1. Lineage (NCBI taxonomy): Bacteria > Bacillati > Actinomycetota > Actinomycetes > Actinomycetales > Actinomycetaceae > Actinomyces > Actinomyces capricornis. The sequence continues at coordinate 1,924,500 of NZ_AP025017.1, read as the reverse complement.
GGCGCTTGGGGCCCACCGCGTCCAGCACCGTCTCGGCGTGACCCTCCAGGAGGGTCAGGGCGCAGGACAGCTCCGTCAGGGCCCGGCGATCGCGGCGCCCCACCAGCTCCTCCAGCGACGGGCCCCTGCCCGCCAGGACCGCCCCGGCATGGGCCCCGCGCAGCCACCGGCTCCCGGAGGGCCCGCCGCCACTGCCCGGGCCGTGGATGGCGCCGACCACTGCGGCGATGACGGCGCGCATGCGGCTGGTGAGGTAGTCCATGAGCCAGGGGGCCGCCGCGAGCTGGACGGCGTGGGTGGTCTCGTGGAGGCTCACCCAGGCGGGCAGGTCGAGCAGGTCCAGGTCCAGGCGGCGCCGCATCTGCAGCACATTGGGGGCCACCAGGAGCAGGCGGGCCGTGGGGGCGCCCTCCTGGGCCCCACCGGCCACGGGGGGCGGGGCCGCCGCGGGGTCGGTGGGCAGCACCTGCCCGAGCAGGCGCGTGGAGATCAGTCCCAGCGCCCCGGCGACCTCCACAGCGCCCGCCCGCCGCAGGCCGGGGCCCACCGGCGGGGCCGGCACAGCCTCCATGAGCGCGCGCAGGCCCGCCGCCGAGGCGCGGATGAGGCCCCGGCGGTCGACCACGCGCACATCGGTGCCCGCGGCCACCAGCCCCGCGGCCCGGCGCAGGCCGGTGATCTCGGCGATCCAGGCCGGGGACTCCTGGGCCGAGCGCCGCAGGACCGCCACGACGCCGGCACGCGAGGAACGGGAGACCACGGGGCCCGGGGGCACGAGCGCCGAGAGACGGTCCACCGTCGGCCAGTCGATGAGGCCCGCCGCGGTGCCGGAAGCGGCAGCGCTACCGGCACCGGTGCCGAGCCCCCCGGTCTCGGGGGCACTGGGGACGGGGGCCTGCGGGACCGGCCCGCCTGCCCCGCGCCGGCCGGGCCGTCGGGTCGGGGTGCCGCCTGTCATCCCGGCCCCTCCTCAGCCCTGGCAGCCGCAGGCGGCCAGGGGGGTGATGAGAAGGTTGTCCAGGACCAGCTTGGCGCTGCCCGCGTTCTCGGCCGGGAATCCGTCCAGCAGGACGGCGAAGGCCAGCAGGCGCCCGTCGGCGGTGGTCACCACCCCGGACAGGGAGACCGACTGCTCCAGCGTCCCGGTCTTGGCCCTCACCGTCCCGGCGGCATCGCTGCCGTGGAAGCGGTCGTGCAGGGTCCCGTCCAGGGCGCCCACCGGCAGGGCCGAGATGAGGGCGCGGCCGGAGGTGCCGCCGTCGGGGCCCGCGGCCCTGGCCAGGATCTGCGCCAGGAGCCGGGAGGGGACCTTGTTGCCCTTGGCCAGGCCCGAGGAGTCCAGGAGGGTGACCCCGGTGGTGTCCAGGCCGTCCTTGCCCAGCTGGTCGAGCACGGCGCGGGCGGCGCCCTGGAAGTCGGCGCTCTGCCCCGCCGCGACGGCCACCAGCCGGCCCTCGACCTCGGTGATGGTGTTGTCGGAGGTCTTCAGCGACAGAGCCAGGATGTCCTCCAGCGGCGCGGAGTGAACCGAGGCCAGCTCGGCGGCCGAGTCGGGGGCGGCGGCGCGGGTGATGTCCCCCGAGACGGTGATGCCCTCGGCGGCCAGGTGCTCACGGAAGACCTGGGCGGCCTCCAGGGCGGGGTCCTCGGGGTAGGTCCCGTGATTGTGGTGGACCGAGACGTCCACCATGATCGGCTGGATCTTGGCCACCCAGGCCTCGTTGCCGGCCTCCCAGCCGTCATTCCAGGTGGGGCCGGTGAACAGGGTGTCGTCCAGGCGCACCGAGACGCTGGTGACGCCCTTGTCCTTGAGGGCCTGGGCGCTGAGGCGGGCCAGGTCGCCCAGGCCCGCCCGGCCGGCCGTGGCAGTGGGGTCGCCCGCGTCCTCGGCCAGGAGGACGTCGCCCCCGCCCACGAGGGTCAGGTTCTGGCCCTCCAGGACGGTGCTCGTGGTCAGGGTGTGGTCGGCCCCCAGGAGGGACAGGGAGGCCTGGGCCACCAGCAGCTTGTTGGAGGAGGCCGGGGTCACACCAGTGGTGCCCGAGTGGTTGACGAGCTCCTGGCCTGTGGCCACATCGATGATGGAGGCGCTGACCGAGCCCCCCTCCAGGGCCTTGTCGGCGGCCAGTTCCGAGACCATCGCGCTCAGGGCGGCGCTGGAGGGGATCGGGGCCTGGGGGTCGAGTCCCGAGGCCTGGGCGATGGCGGCGTCGGGGGCGGAGATCGTGGGGTAGGGCTGGGCGGCGATGTCCATCGGGGCCGCGGTCACGGGTCCGGGCACGAGGTCGAGTGCATCGGCCAGGCCATAGTAGCCGCCCGCGACGAGGAGGCTCGCCGCGGTCAGGGAGGCGATCTGGGCCTTGCGCATGGGTCCTCATTTACTGGCGGGTTGACGGGGTGGATACAGGCTGAAGACGAGAGTGGAGGCTGACGGTCGGGGCCGTCCCGGTGCCGGTGCCGACCACCGGGCGGCCGGTAGGGATGCCCGGTAGGCTGGTGCCGGTACCGGGGACGGCACTGGGCGACGCCGGACGGCGGCACCGGGTCCCACCGCTTGGGGCGGGTCGGGCGCCGCGGTCCGTAGTTTCCCACCTCCAACGCCCTCGTAGGCCACACTAGTGCCATTGCCGCCCGACCCGCCGGACTCGACGCCGAACCCGACGCCGGTTGATCGGCCTCATACGGACTGCTATGACAAGCGAAGGAGGCTCCACGTGGAGTTCGACGTCACGATCGAGATCCCCAAGGGCAACCGCAACAAGTACGAGATCGACCACGAGACCGGACGGATCCGCTTGGACAGGATGCTCTTCACCTCAACGCGCTACCCCGATGACTACGGCTTCATCGACGGCACCCTGGGTGAGGATGGCGATCCGCTCGACGCGCTGGTCCTGCTGGAGGAGCCCACCTTCCCCGGCTGCGTCATCCGCTGCCGCGCCCTGGGCATGTTCCGCATGCGCGATGAGAAGGGCGGGGACGACAAGGTCCTGTGCGTGCCCAGTGCGGACCAGCGGGCCTCCTGGCGCACGGATATCGAGGACGTCTCGGAGTTCCACCGCCTGGAGATCCAGCACTTCTTCGAGGTCTACAAGGATCTGGAGCCGGGCAAGTCCGTGGAGGGCGCCCACTGGGTGGGGCGCGAGGAGGCCGAGGAGGAGATCCGCCGCTCCTACGAGCGCGAGGCCGAGAACCTGGCCCACGGCGGGCACTGAGTCGCCCGGAGTCTGCGACACCGAATCGGCTGGGGCCGGGACATCATGTGAGGTGATGTCCCGGCCCCAGCCGATTCCTCGCTCCGTGCCCCGAAGCCCAACTGCCCTCCGGTGCTCCCCTGCCCGGCGCGGGCGGTGCCACCGCAGAGGCTCAGCTGGGCTCGGTCGGGCTCGGCGGGCCTGCCGGGCTCAGTAGGGGCGCACGGCCGTGGGCATGGCGCCGGAGTAGCGCATGGAGGTCACGGTGACGGTGAAGCCGAAGGTCGGCGCCTCGATCATCTGCCCGTCGCCCAGGTAGATGGCCACGTGGTAGATGCCCGACTGGGTGCCGTCGGAGGACCAGAAGACCAGGTCGCCGGGCTGCGCACTGGAGAGCGGAACATGCTGGCCCTGGCCGTACTGCACCCGGGAGGAGTGGGTCAGGGAGACGCCTGCGGCCTGGTAGGCCATCATCGTCAGGCCCGAACAGTCCAGGCCCGCGGCCGACTCGCCTCCCCACACGTAGGGGGTGCCGATGTAGCTCATGGCTGCGGAGATGGCGGTGGCGGCGGCATCGCCCGAGGCGGCCGGCGCGGGCGCGGGCTCCTCGGCCTCCTCCTCAACGGCGGGGGCCGGCGCGGGGGCCGGGGCCTCCTCGGCCTCCTCAGGCTCCCCGGCCTCCTCCTCGGCGGCGGGGGCCGGCGCGGGCTGCTCGTCCTGCGGCTCCTGCGCCGGGGGCTCGGGCGCCTCGGTGGCGGGCTGGTCCTCGGTGGCCCGGGGGGCGGGCTCCTGGGGCGCCTGCTGGGCGGCCGCGGTCCTGGCGGCCTCCTCGGCGGCGGCCTTGGCCGCAGCCTCCTCGCGAGCCTTGCGCTCGGCCTCGAGCTGGTCCTGGTGCTGCCTCTCCAGCTCGACGGTGGTGCCCCGCTGCTCGGCGAGCCTGGTCACCAGGGCATCGCGCTGGGTCTGGGCCTGGGTGACCTCGGCCTGGGCGGTGGTGGCGGCGCTGGCGGCAGTGGCCTTGGCGGTCTCGGCCTCGGTGGCGGCGGTCTGCTTGGTCTCGACCTTCTCGTCGGCGATCCCCTGCATGGTCTCGGCCACGGCCTGGAGCGCCTCGACGTCCTGGACCTTGGCATTGGTGCGCTCCCCCATGCGGGCCCGGGCGACCTCGGCGTCGGCGAGCTCGGAGATGGAGGTGGCGGTGACGTAGGGGGTCAGGGCGGTGATCGCGTTGCCGCCCTCCTGGTAGGTCTGGACGACGACGGCACCCAGGTCGGCGCGGGCCGTCTGGGTCTCCTGGGCCGCCGAGTCGGCGCTGTCCTGCGCGGTCTGCGCCTCGGAGGAGGCGGTGGCCAGCTCCTGGACGGCCATGAGGTAGTCCTCGTTGGCGATCTGGGCGTTGCGCTGGGCGGTCTCGAGGTTGACGTTCAGCTGGGCGAGCTGGGCCTCCAGCTCGCCGATGGAGGCGCTGGTCGAGGCCTCGGCCTCCTTGGCCCGATCGACGTCGTCCTGGGTGACGGGATCAGCATGGGCCGCGGGTATGACGAGGCAGGCCAGCGCCAGGACGGCGGTGGCGATGGTGCCGCGCCTCCATCGGTTCTGGAACGAGGGGGTCACTGGGGTCTCCGTCGGTCAGGGTCGGTCATCTTCGGTCACGGTCGGCCGGTCAGCGTTCGTGCGGCCACCGCCGGCCCTCCGGCACATCGGGATGCGGCGGTCGGCGGTGGGCGCCCGGCTGATCGGTGGAGGCGGCACCGAGGTGCCTCTCCGTGTGCTCCCACGCCACATTAGTCGCCTCAGTTCACCTTGGGAACACTGTTCACATTCTTCACATCCGCCACTTACATCACTGTGATTTCAGGCCTATCGGCGCCATTCCGGCCTTCGCCGTCGTCGATACCGTGACGTGACCCACGTGACATCCCACACAGGTGCACCCCAGGCGCTCCCCAGCCGTCCTTCCGAGCCACCGCCCCCGGGCTGCGGGGTGTCCGCCTGACGGACGCCCCGCGCCCCGACTTGCCCCCCGGAGCCGAGTGGCCGCTACAGTTCGGGCATGCCTTGGAACGTGTCCGGCCCGAGGGCCTCGGAGCCCCCGCAGCCCCACCGCATGCGAATGCGCAGCTGACGCGCACGCCGCAGCATGCCCACGTGCGCGTCCCCCCATCTCACCCACACCGGTGACCGCGGATCGAGGAAGCGCCAGGACACGCCGCACCAGCCCGCACCCCGCCCAACGCAAGGCGGGGGCCGTGCCCCGCACCGCCGTCGTCCGCCCCTGGTCACCACGGACCTAAGGAGCACACGATGACCACCCAGCCCACGCCCACCGCCACCCAGGCCCCCTCCCCCACCAGCCCCCGGGGCTGGCGCTTCGAGACCAAGCAGGTCCAGGCCGGCCACGACCCCAGGGCGGATACCGCCCGCGCCCGGGCCATCCCCATCTACCAGACCACCTCCTTCGTCTTCGATTCCGCCGAGCAGGCAGCCGCCCGCTTCTCCCTGGCCGAGCTCGGGCCCATCTACACCCGCCTGAACAACCCCACCAACGAGATCGTGGAGAACCGGATCGCCGCTCTGGAGGGCGGCGTGGGGGCGCTGCTGACCGCCTCGGGCCAGGGCGCCCAGACCCTGGCCTTCCTGACCCTGGGGTCGGCGGGCACCAATATCGTGTCCTCCCCCTCCCTGTACGGGGGCACCACGAACCTGCTCGCCCACTCCCTGCCCCGCTTCGGCATCGAGACCCGCTTCGTGGAGGACCCCTCCGACCCGCGGGCCTGGGCGGCGCTGGCCGATGAGCGCACCATCGCCTTCTTCGGGGAGACCATCCCCAACCCGCGCGGCGACATCCTGGACATCGAGGCGGTGGCGGGCGCGGCCCACGCCGAGGGCATCCCCCTGGTGGTGGACAACACGGTGGCCTCGCCCTTCCTGACCCGCCCCTTCGAGTGGGGCGCGGATATCGTGGTGGCCTCGGCCACTAAGTTCCTGGGCGGTCACGGCTCCTCGGTGGCCGGGGTGATCGTGGATGCCGGCAACTTCGACTTCGCCGCGAGCCCCGAGCGCTTCCCCGGCTTCAACACCCCCGACGAGTCCTACCACGGCCTGGTCTACGCCCGGGACCTGGGGGTGGGCGGAGCCCTGGGCGCCAACCTCGCCTTCATCCTCAAGGCCCGCGCCGAGGGGCAGCGCGACCTGGGCCTGCCCCTGGCCCCGCACTCGGCCTTCCTCATCGCCCAGGGCATCGAGACCCTCTCCCTGCGCATGGAGCGCCACGTGGACAACGCCCTGGCCGTGGCCTCCTGGCTGGAGGCGCGGCCGGATGTGGCCGGGGTGCGCTACTCGGGGCTGGCCTCCAGCCCCTACTACGAGTTGCACCGCAAGTACTGCCCGCGCGGGGCAGGGGCGGTCCTGGCCTTCGACCTGCCCGGAGGACGCGAGGCGGGGGCGGCCTTCATCAACGCCCTGGGGCTGTTCTCCCACCTGGCCAATATCGGCGATGTGCGATCCCTGGCCGTCCACCCGGCCACCACCACCCACTCCCAGCTCGACGACGCGGGCCTGGCCGCCGCCGGCATCACCGCCGGCACGGTGCGCCTGAGCGTGGGCATCGAGCACATCGAGGACCTCCTGGCCGACCTGGATCAGGCCCTGGCCGCGGCCGCCGCCGTCACCGGCACGGCCACCGGCCCGCAGGGATCCGAGGCGGGAGGCGGGCGGTGAGCACTCCCAGCACTGCTGAGCCCGCCCACCCCGGGCCGCCTGGAGCCCCGGTGGCGCAGGCCTACGGTGTGGGCACTGCCGCCTCCAAGCTGGTGGACCGCAAGGCGGGCTCCCCCACCGGGGCGTGGCGGCCCGGGGAGGAGCCCGGTCACCGCCGCTTCCTGGAGATCGGCGACCTGCCTCTGGAGTCCGGGGAGGTGCTGCCCGAGACGGTCCTGGCCTTCGAGACCTGGGGGGAGTTGAGCGCGGCGCGCGATAACGCAGTGCTGGTGCTGCACGCCCTGACGGGGGACTCCCATGTCACCGGCGAGGCCGGCCCGGGGCACCCAACGCCGGGCTGGTGGTCGGACCTGGTGGGGCCGGGGCGGGCCATCGACACCGAGCGCTACTACGTGGTGGCCGCCAATATCCTGGGCGGCTGCCAGGGCTCGACGGGACCCTCCTCCCTGGGGCCCGATGGGCGCCCGTGGGGCTCGCGCTTCCCGTGGCTGACCACCCGCGACGCGGTGGAGGCCGAGGCCCGCCTGGCCGACGCCCTGGGGATCGAGACCTTCCACCTGGTCATCGGCGCCTCCCTGGGCGGGCACCGGGCCATCGAGTGGGCGGTGACCCACCCGCACCGGGTGCGCAACCTGGCACTGGTGGCCACGGGCGCCTCGACGACGGCGGACCAGCTCGCCTGGTGCCACCTCCAGGAGCTGGCGATCGTGGCCGACCCCTTCTTCTTCGACGGCGACTACTACTCCCACCCGGTGGGGCCGGTGCGGGGGCTGGGCCTGGCCCGGGCCCTGGCGCATACGACCTACCGCTCGGCCGCCGAGCTCGATGAGCGCTTCGGGCGCCGCCACCAGGGGGCGGAGGACCCGGCGGTGGGTGGCCGCTACCAGGTGGAGTCCTACCTGGACTACCACGCGGGCAAGCTGCTGGCGCGCTTCGATGCCAACACCTACCTCATCGTCACCCATTCGATGATGGTCCACGACGTGGGCACGGGACGCGGCGGGATCGAGGCGGCCCTGGGGCGGGTGAGCGCGCGCACCCTGGTGGTGGATGTGGACTCCGACCGGCTCTTCCTGCCCGCCCAGGCCGAGGAGCTGGAGCGGGGGATCGCGGGGGCGCGCCGGGCGACGATCTCCTCCCTGCACGGCCATGACGGCTTCCTCATCGAGGCCGACCAGATGGACGCGATCCTGCGCGACTTCCTGGCCGGGGCGTGACGAGACGGCGGAAGCCCGAATCGCAGTGGAGCTCCACACCCACATCAAAGAATGCGACTCACGCCACAGCAACGATAGTGCACGCTCCATTGCCTCGAAATGATAGCGTCTTTTCTAGTACGCCTCGCGGATCAGCTCGAAGATCACGAACATCAAAATAATCCCACAAAGAGCGTTGATACCTGGTTAAACGGAAACTATAAAGTGCACAACCCTCTGGTTGAGGCCTTCAGTGCAATGGCAGATTAATCCTGAGGCAGCTCAAAGAAACCTTACCAAAGAGCGGTGGACACCTGGAGAGGAAAGCGAAAAGCGTTGGGCGTTACTTAGAGATCGAGACTGGAGTTCTACGACTTCCATCCACGTTGATAAGTAGGCGAATTTCATGGGAAGACTGTTGGTCGACAGACTTACGCAAGTGAGCACAAGCCTCCTAGTGCTCACTCTAGCAGGTTGCGCGTTATCCGGAAGCATTAACCCTAGTGGCACACCCACGCCCCCAGCGCCCCTCACCGATGAAGTGCTGTGCGGAGTCCTTCCCAACGAGGCGCTCACCGAGACCCTCGGGTTCTTAACAGTGACCTACAGGTATACGCACTCATCCGCCTCGGAAAGGGTCTATGGCCGCTCAGGCTATTACTATGATTGCACTATGCATTCCAGCAAAACGGATGAATTCGGTTTTTTTGAGTTCACTTACCAGCCAAGCACTACACTCCCTGACAACCCGGGATTTGATGGCCCTGTTGATTTTCAAGACATTCCGAATGTATTTTCCGAGTCCCTCACAGCGATTACTTTTGAGGGCCAAGAGGGAAGCGGATGGACGTGGGAGGTCAACAATGGAGCATACATATCATGGCTCTATCCGGATGGCCACCTCCTCACCGTTCGCCTCACCATCAACAACGCCACGGGAGATTTCACTGCCGAACAACTCAACAACTACCGCCACGTCGTCGGCACAGTCATCACTCAGATCCCCGAAGTCGCCTCCGGCCCCGCCGTTCGAACGATCGTGCCGTCACCCACCAGTACGTAACGAGGGACACCGCAGGCCCCAACGGGATCCATCACGCGAACAGACTGTGCGCGACTAAAGAAAAGCGATCCTCACTCCAGGATGACTGTGGAAGTTGCCGCAGAAGGTGCCCTGGTCCGTTTTTCACCGCGACGGCTGAGGAGGTCTCAACGCCTCCGTCCTACTCGCGGATCGGAGCACCAGAAAGCAGATCGGCAGGCCCGCAGGGAGCGGATGTGCGTCCTCAAGGTCGGATCCGCGGCGTCAGGGGCGGATACGCGCGGGGCCTCTCAGCGCTGAGGGCGAAGCCGGGAGCGGTGCCGCAGCGCAGTGGCCACAATGGTGGCGTGCCCGACTCCAGCAGCCCTTCGCAGCCCCGCACCTCCACGCCTCCGCCACCGCCCCAGCAGGCCACGGAGCACGCGCCGGTGGGGGCCTGGGGGCCCGACATCCTGGGCCCGGGCTTCCAGGCCCGCACCCTGGAGCTGCTGCCCGACGATGAGGACGACGGCGCCGTGGCCACCCTCGTGCGCCACCTGCCGGCCCTGGACCCGCAGGCCATCCCCGGCACGCCGTCGAGCCCGACCTTCATCTACCTCTACGTCCACGGCTGGAACGACTACTTCTTCCAAACCCACCTGGCCCGTGAGATCTCCCGGATCGGGGGCGCCTTCTACGCCCTGGACCTGCGCCGCTACGGGCGCTCGTGGCGCGAGGGCCAACTGCACGGGTGGTGCACCTCCCTGGCCGAGTACGACGAGGACCTGGGGCTGGCCCTGGGGGTCATCCGCGCCGAGCAGGACTGGGAGGCCGACCTGGTGCTCTCGGGCCACTCCACCGGCGGGCTCATCGCCTGTCTGTGGGCCGACCGCCACCCCGGGGCCCTGAGCGCCCTGGTGCTCAACTCCGCCTGGCTGGAGATGCACGGCTCGGACCTGCTGCGCACCGTGGGCGAGCCGGTCATCCGGACCCTGGCGCTGCGCGACCCGCGCATGGCCCTGCTCAGCGGCATGATCGACCCGGCCAAGTCCTTCTCCATCACCGACGGCTGGGATCCCGAGCTCGACGGCGAGCTGCCGGACCCCTCCTGGGAGGGCGACCCCTATGTCACCGGCTGGGAGATCAACCGGGCCTGGTCGCTCAAGCCCTCGGCCCCCATCCGCCCCGGCTGGCTGCAGGCGATCCTGGCCGGGCACGCGCGCGTGGCCCAGGGCCTGGATATCCGCTGCCCGGTGCTGTCGATGAGTTCGGCGCGCACCCGCCTGGGGGTGGGGCGCTCGCCGGACTCCCGCCACGCCGACACGATCATCGACGCCGATGCCACGGCCCGCCGCTCGGTCCAACTGGGGGACCTGGTGACGGTGGCGCGCTTCCGCGGCGGGGTGCACGATCTGACCCTGTCCGAGCCGCCGGTGCGCGAGCAGGTCTTCTCCGCCATGCGCCGCTGGCTGGCCGCCTACGTGCTCATGTGACAGTCCCGCCGGCGCGCAGGGCCGGTGGCGGCCCTCAGGCCAGCCCGTTGCGGAAGGCCCACACGACGGCCTGGACCCGGTCGCGGGCCCCGATCTTGGGCAGGATCCTGGTGAGGTGGGACTTGACGGTGCTGGTCTCCACCACGAGCTCGGCGGCGATCTCCGCATTGGACATGCCGCTGGCCAGCAGCTCCATCACCTCCCGCTCACGCTCGGTGAGCAGGGCCAGCTGCCCGTGGTTGACCACCGGGGCCTGGCGGCGGGCGAACTCGGCGATGACCCGGCGGGTGACGCTGTGGTCGACCAGCCCCTGTCCCTGGGCGAGCCGGCGCACGGCCCCCACCAGCTCCTCGGGCTCGCAGTCCTTGAGGATGAAGCCGTCCGCCCCGGCCTCCAGGGCGCCGAAGACGTCGGCGTCCATGTCGAAGGTGGTGACCACCAGGACGGCCGGTGAGCCGTCGTGGCGCTCGGCAACGATCGTCCGGGTGGCGCTCAGGCCATCGCCCTGGGGCATGCGCAGGTCCATGCACACCACGTCGGGCCGGGTCTGGCGCACCACGCGCACCGCCTCGCGGCCCCCGCCGGCCTCCCCCACCACGGTGATGTCGCCGTGCTCCTCCAGCAGGACCCGGAACCCGGCGCGCACGACCACCTGGTCGTCGACCAGTACCACTGTGATCATGCGTCCTCCTCCTGGACCAGGGGCAGGGCCAACCGTACCCGCCAGCCGCCCTGCGGACTCGGCCCGGCCTCCAGCTGACCGCCGACGGCGGCGGCGCGCTCGCGCATGACCGCCAGCCCCGTGCCCCCGCCGCCCGACTCACTGGGCTCCTGCTGCGCGGCGGTGTTGGTCACGCACAGGATGAGGCGGTCCCCGGCCCTGCGCACCTCGACGAGGATCCGGGCCCCCGGGGCGTGCTGGAGGGCGTTGCTGATGGCCTGCTGGGCGACGCGGTAGACGGCGGCCCCCTCCTGCGGGGACAGGCGCGGGGGCGGGCCCTGCGCATCGGTGCGCATGCGGATATCGGCGCCGACGTCGCTGATGGACTCGATGAGGGCCGGCAGGTCCGCCAGGCCGGGCGGGGCGGCTCCGTCCTCGTGGTCGCGCCGCAGCAGCCCGACGACGGAGCGCAGGCCCGCCAGTGCCTCCTTGGCCTGCCCGCGCAGTTGGGCCGCGGCGGACCTGGCGGCGGCGGGGTCACGGCCGATGAGCCTCTCGATGGCGGAGGCCTGCACGGCGATCCCGGCCAGGTGGTGGGCGGCGACGTCGTGCAGCTCGCCGGCCAGGCGGCGCCGCTCCTGGATGAGGGCGACCTCCAGCTGACGGGCGTGCTCCCGCCTGACGAGCTCGCGCAGGGCGGTGTCATACCTGCGGCTGCTGGCCAGGGCCGCGCCTCCGAGCATCGGCAGCAGGTAGGCGCCCAGCGAGCCGAGGAGGACGGCCGCGCCTCCCTGCCATGGGTCGGCGGGGCTCCTCCACTGCATGACCGCCATCTCGACGATCGCCAGTGCGCTCAGGAGCGCCGTCGCCGGGCGCAGGGGCAGGCGCATGCCGATGGCGAAGGCGACCACGGAGGGGCCATAGCCATGGACGACGTACCCCTGGGGCAGGATGAGCACGAGGAGCACCTCGATCGACCACACCAGGGCAAGGCACACCAGGGGCCGGGAGCGCCACAGCACCAGGGCGAGCCCCTCAGCCGCCAGTAGTCCCGCCCCGAGGCGGATGAAGGAGGCCGGGAAGGGGTCGCTGACCGACCCCAGCAGGATCACCGCGGCCCCCTGGGCGAGGGCCATCCCGAGGGCCAGCAGGACATCGTTGCGTAGCGGCGAGGACCGGCCCAGGAGAGTCATGGCGTCATTGTCCCTGCTCATAGGCCGGCAGGGCCGCCAGCAGCGGGGAGGCGGTAGTGATCCGCCGCCTGCCCGCCCGGCCGCGCGAGGAGATCACCGGAGCGGTGCTCGCGGGCACGACGGCCGGGGCCACCGGTGCGCTGCCGCCCCATGGCACTGTCCTCATCCCTCTCCTCCTCCTAGTAGCGGGTGCCGGAGGTCAGCAGGTTGGCGGACCAGGCCACCCAGGCCAGTGCCACCAGGCCCAGGACAAGCAGGCCGGAGACGGTGATGCGCCGCCATCCCTCCCGGCCCCGCAGCGCCGTCCACAGGTCCCAGGCCGCCGGGACAATCGCCAGGACGCCCACCCACTGGAGGATCTGCATGACCCTGAGCAGCAGATCGCTGGAGAACTCGAGGCTGGAGAAGGCCAAGGACCATATCACCAGCCAGCCGGGGGTGACCAGCAGGGCGATGAGTCCCCCGATCCGGGCGAGCCGGCCCGCCCAGGGCAGCGCAGGAGAGGCCTGCCCGCCGCCACGGATCGCCCTGCGCCTCAGCACGGCACCGACCGGCCAGGACACCAGGACGATGACGAGGAGCACCACACCACCGGCCAGCACAGGCAGGAGCAGCTGCGTGCTCACGCCAATAGGCAGGAGGGTGTGGGGCCCCACGAATGACAGGCGCACGCCCGGCCCGCTGGTGTCGGCGGCAATGCGGTCATAGCCCCCGACCCGCTGCCACACCCAGGGCTCGATCTCCTCATACTCCAGGGTCTGCCCCTGAGCGCTGATCACCAGGTTGCCGTTGTCCCGGGCCGAGACGCTCACGGTCTGGAGAGGGGCGAAGATCGCCAGGGAGGTGGTGAAGGAACCACGCGCCACCTGGTAGCTGCCGGCCACCTGCGCGGCCCGCTCGCGCGACTGCTCCGGATCCGCCTGCTGGCCGGCGGCGCCCGCCTGGTCGGCGTCCTGCTCGGCGGGGAAGTAGCGGTCGGTGAAGCCCTCCATGAGATCGGTGCGGATGGTCCCACTGGCATTCTCAGTGCCGCCACCGTTCATGGCGATGAAGATGCCGACGCCGTCCTCGGGGTAGATCTCAAAATCGGAGTGGAAGAAGGCGGTGTCTCCGCCATGCTCGACAATGCGGTGACCGTTGCGCTCATAGATCCAGTAGCCCAGGCCCATGCGGTCGCCCTTGGCCAGGTCGCCCAGCCCCTCGGGATCGGGGTTCGGGCTCCACATCTGCTCCCAGCCCGCCTCAGAGAGCAGCTCGGGGGAGCGCTCCAGCTGGGCGATCATGAAGGCCGAGAAGTCCGGGGCCGAGGCGGTCAGCGCCCCCGCCGGCGCATTGACCGACTCGAAGGGCTGAGCGGGCTGGTCCGCAGTGGTGTAACCGCCGGCCATCCTGTCCTCCAGCTCGGCGGGCAGGGGCTGGGCGTAGGTCGAGGAGCCCATGCCCGCCGGCTCCAGGACATGCTCACGCATATAGTCCTCGAAGGGCTGCCCACTGGCGCGCTGGACGATGTAGCCCGCCAGAGCCATCCCGTAGTTGGAGTACGCCGGGGTGGTCCCCGGGGCGAAGACCTGCGCCGGCCGGTCCTTCTTGACCGCGGCCTCCAGGTCCGAGGGGCCGCCGCCGGCCTCGATCACGGCCTTGGCCTTCTCCTCGAAGCCCGCAGTATGGGTGAGCAGGTGGCGCAAGGTCAGGGGCTCATCGAAGCCCCGCTCGATCTCGAAGTCCAGGTAAGCACTGATGTCCTCATCCAAGTCGAGCTTTCCCTGCTCCACCAACTGCATGACCGCGATCGAGGTCGGGATCTTCGAGATCGACCCCACCCGGAACAGCGTCGACTCCGCATCCACCGCCACCGGATCACCACCACCGACGCCCGTCTGCGCCCAGCCATAGCCCCGAGTGGTCAGCACCTGGCCGTCCTTGACCACACTGACCACAGCCCCCGGAACACCGCCGTTCTTCAGCGCATCAGGCAACTGGCCATCCAGCCACGCATTGACATCCTGCGCCGTCAACTCATGGGTCCCGCTGGGAGCCTCCACCGGGGGCGCGCTGGCGGGAGGGGCACTGGAGCAGGCCGCCAGCAGCGACAGCAAAGGCAGCAGGACCAGGACCGCCGCCCGTCGGATCGTGCTCATCGTCATCTCCTCGGCCCGCGGGGTCGGGGAGCTGCGGACCGGGATCAGCCTGGAGCACCGGGCTGTCTACCCTCTAGTGGCCCGCGATGGCACTGGCCCTACGACCAGCGATGCACACGACCCACCCGTGAGGCTGAGGCGCCCGGCCCGGTGGTCGGCCGTAGGGGAGGGACGCCGTACGGGAGGGATACCCCGCTCAGGAGCCCGACCGGTCCTGGGACAGGCGCTCGCGCAGCTCGCTGAGGTGGGGGCCGCGCAGTCCCAGGCGCCACACGCGCCACCCGTCGGCGTCGGTGACGTTCTGGGCGGCGTTGGCCGCTGAGGTCGGGTCGGTGAACTTGCGCCCGTCGGCCAGGGTGATGATGCCGGCGGCCGACAGCTGCGCCTCGTGGTAGATGCCGCGGCGCAGCCCCTGCCAGATGATCCGCTGGGGGCGGTCGAAGCTGGAGGCGATGGCCACCAGGTCGTCCTCATCCTTGGCCGATCCCCGCGATGGGGGGATGGCGGCCGCAGCGGGCCCGCCGCCCGCCGCCCAGGAGGAGCCGGTCTCCTGCGTCGATGCACCGCCCGCCCCCGTGCGCAGGGAGCTGCGGGTCAGGCGGGGCGGTGCCTGGGGCACCGCCGGGGACGGATCGGCCTGGGCCGCGGCCGGGCCCCCGTGGGCCGGCCCGTCCGCCTGCCCTGCGCCGGCGGCGGGGATCTCCTGGGTGGTGCCCGACGACGCACTGGGCGCCTGGGCGTCTGGAGGACCGCCCGCCTGCGTCGGCTCGCTGCCGCTGCCGCCGGTCTCAGGGCCGCCCACGGCGTCGGAGGCGTGCACGCCGCGCCGCACCACGGCCTCCCGGCGGGCCGAGACGGCGGCGTGGGCACTGCGCCCCGACGATCCCCGCCTGGCCGGCTCCGCTCCCCCGGATCCCACCGGTCGCGATTGCCTGGAGGCGGCGCTCTCCTCGCCGGTCGGTCCAGCACCATGCGCTGCGCGCTTCGTACCGCCCGGGGCCTCATCCGACCGACCGCCGGCCCGGGAGGCCCGCCCGGGCGCCCCCGGGGAGGAGGAGTCCCGCTCCGCCGCCTCTGAGCGTGCGGCCTGACTGGGCGGCTGCGGGGCGCCCTCAGGGGCGGCGCCCTCCTCGGTGCCGCTCGACTGGGGAGTGCGGCGCATGCCCGCGGCGCCACGGGCTCCAGAGCGGCGGCCGGCACCGGAGGCGGCATCCCGGCGCCGGTGCGGGGCGCCGTCCGAGCCCCGGGGCATGACGATCTCAATGGGGCCGGTGACCGGATCGGCCTTGGGCCGGGCCGCTCGGGGCGCCGAGGCGCCCGGGGCGGCCTCCTGGCCGGTGCGCTGCTCCGGCCCGGTCAGCGAGGGACGGGGGGCGCGGGCCACGAGCAGGGGACCCTCGGCGTCCAGGGAGCCGTCCACGATCTGCTCGACGACCACCACCACGCGGGCCTCATCGACCACGCGCACATCGACCTCGTAGAGCTCGACCCCCGAGCCGACGAGCACCGACAGGCTGGAGCGCACCTCGGGTGCCAGCGCGGCCGTCACCAGGGTCAGCCGGGGACCGGCCTCGACCTGGGCGGGCATGGCCTCGCGGAACTCGTTCCAGTCCTCGCGGAAGGACACCAGCCCCCCGGCGTAGCGCCCGGCCAGCTCGCGCCTGCCCAGGGCGGCGGTGGCGGTCAGCCGGGCCATGGCCGCCATGACCTCGGCGGCACTGAGGGACTGCAGGACCTCGACGAGCACCACCTGCCCGGTGGCGTCCAGGGCGGTCAGGCTCTCCCCGCCCGTGACCCGGCCCCACTCCAGGGGGAACAGGGGCCGGCGCAGGACCTCGACGATCTGGCGCTGGAGGGCGGCCAGGCTACGGGCCCGAGTATCAGCATCCGCCGAGCGCCCCAGTCGCACCGGGAGGAGGTGATTGCCGTCGAGCTCGTACATGGCCATGGAGAAGAAGCCCTTCCTCGTCGTGCATCAACCGCCGCCAGTGCGGGGCGCACGTCTGCGGCGCCCCGCTCATCCTCTCATGATCACAGTTCGGCAGCGATACCGTCTCGTGTCCTGCTGGCCTCATCCGCACCCCGCCCGGGCGGCCTCACCCGGGCCTGCGGGGCGCCCGGCCACCCGGGCGCAGGCCCGCAGG
This sequence comes from Actinomyces capricornis, assembly GCF_019974135.1. Taxonomy (NCBI): domain Bacteria; kingdom Bacillati; phylum Actinomycetota; class Actinomycetes; order Actinomycetales; family Actinomycetaceae; genus Actinomyces; species Actinomyces capricornis. The sequence goes on along the minus strand of NZ_AP025017.1, from coordinate 1,907,740 downwards.
GAGCAGGCTGACCGGCGCCAGGACGGCCACCAGGCGCCGGGCCCGCCCCGCGGCGGCCCCCAGCGCCCGCGCACTGGCCTCCAGGGCAGTGAGAAGATCCTCAGCCGGTCCCCCGGCCCGGCCCGCGGGGCCGTAGCGCTCGGCGACGACGGCCCGCCGCAGGGTGCGCAGCGCCCTCCTGGCCTCCCGGCCCGCCTCGCCGGGCGCCGCCTGGGGCCTCCGGGCCGTCTCGGCCGCCTGGAGCACCCGGGCCAGGGCCTCCTCCACCGCCCCCTCGGTGGCGGCGCGCCCACCACCGGCGGTGGGCAGTCCCAGATCCTGGGCGGTGGCCAGCAGCTCATCCCAGGCGGCCTGGGCGGGCTGATCCCCGCAGCGCACCCGGGCCAGGCGGCGGCGCCGCAGGGCCTGGCGCGCCAGGGCCGGCGCGCCGAGCACCGCCAGGGCGGCCAGGCCCGCGGCCACCGCCATGGCCGCCCCGGCCAGGCGGGCCGCGATCCCGCTCTCGGCGCCGGGCTGGGAGCCCTGCGACGTCGACGGCGCGGTGGGCTCCGCCCCCGGCACACCCGCCGCCGGCGTGCTCGACTCGGGCGGCGCGCTGGGGGTGGCCGCGCCCGCGGGGCTGGTGGCCGGTGCGGGACTGGCACTGCCCGTCGTCGTCCCCTCATCGGCGGCCAGGCCGGCGCCGCCGGGCGTGGGCTCGAAGGCCACCCATCCGGCGTCGTCAAGCCAGACCTCGGGCCAGGCGTGGAGCTGGTGGCCGGTGACGGCGGTCCACTGCTCGGGCCCGGTGCTGCGCGAGGCGTAGCCCACGGCGATGCGGGTGGGGATGCCCTGGGAGCGGGCCATGACGGTGAAGGCGGAGGCGTAGTGGACGCAGTAGCCGCTGCGGGTGCCCAGGAAGGCCTCGATGGAGGCCATGGCAGAGGTGTCCTGGGCGTAGGGGGCGGACTCGTCGTAGGTGAAGTCCGGCCCGCGCAGCCGGGCCACCAGGGCCGCCGCCTGGGAGGCCCGGTCCGCCCCGGCCGGGGAGACCGCCTCCTGGGCGAAGGCGGCGATGGCCGGCGGGGTCTGCTCGGGCAGGGCCGTGTAGGCGCTCAGGGCCTCGGCGTCGGGCGGGGCCGGGGGCAGGGGCACCGGCGTGCGGGGGCGCCCCTGGGCATCGGCCACCGCGCTCCACCCCAGGAGGCTGTAGGTGCTGCCCGGGTTGAGGGGGGTGGCGCCCGCAAGTGCCGTGGAGCTCGCCTGCACCCAGCGCCACTGCCCCAGCTCGGGGACCTCGGCCTGCGCCCCCGGGGGCAGGGAGTCGGGTGTGGCCACCGGCTCGGTGACCAGGGCGGTGGACTGGAGGGTGGGGAGGCGGTCGGTGCGCAGCCCCTGGGTGGTCAGGGTCAGGGCGCCCAGGGTCTCGCGCGCCTGCTGGGCATCCAGGCCCGCGGCGGTGACGGCGCCCCCGGCGGTCAGGGTGCTGGGGGGATCGCCCGCCCGGAGCTGGTCGACGGCCAGGTCCTCGGCGGTGGCGTCCGGCTGCCAGACCTCCTCCTCCAGGGTGGTGATGACCCCCAGGGTGAAGCGCAGGCTCTCGCCCTCGGCGGCCTGGCCGGTGTAGGAGAAGGCCGTGGCGTTGGAGCCGCGCACCAGGTCGCGGGACAGCCCCACACTCAGGTCGGGGACGGTGGAGGAGGCGCCCTCGGGGTTCCACACGTGGTCCGGGGTCGTGGGGGCGCTGCTGATGAGGCCCCCGCCCAGGGCCAGGGCCGCCAGCCCCATGGCCAGGGCGCTCAGGCGCCGCAGGGGCCTGGGGCCGTGGGCGTTGCCGGGGCCGTGGCTGCGCGCGGGCCAGTAGCGGGCGGGGGCGGCGATGCTGATGAGGCCCAGCAGGCAGGCACTGACGGAGACGAGGGTGGCGGTGGGCGGCGTCGTGCTGAGGAACAGGGCGGGCAGCAGCAGGAGCCCGGCGGGCAGCAGGCCGCTGACGGCGATGGCGTCCCCGCCCCCGGCCGAGAGCACGGCGCTGGTCCAGGACAGCAGCAGGCAGGACAGGAGGAGCAGTGAGGCCATCGCCGGTGCGGGTGCCACCGGGGGCACGCCCTGGGAGATCTGCGCCCGGACCGCCGCCATCGCCCCGGAGGGCTCATGCCACCACATCTCGGGGAAGGGGCCGGCGCGCCCCGCCCAGGCCACCGCGCCCGCACCGGCGGCCAGCCCGGCCAGGATCATCATGAGGGCCCGCTGGGGCCACAGGCAGCGCCCCACTCCCGTGACCAGCACGGTGGCGGCGCAGACCGCGAGCGCCTGGTACAGCCAGGGCCCCGTGGCGAGCAGGCCGGTGAGCGAGTCAAGGCCCAGCCACCACAGGGCCGTCAGCAGCAGCGCGGCCAGGAGGGGCTCCAGGCGCCCGGGGGCGCTCATCACCCGGGCGCCCGCCTCCTGGGCCTGGAGCCGGGCGGGGGCCGGGCCGCCCGCGGGGCGGTGGGGCGTACGGAGCGCGGCGGGGGCAGCGGGGCGCTGGCCGCGGCGGGAGTTGCTGGTGGCGCGGCGGCTCATCGGTGCCTCCCCCAGGAGTGCCCACGGGCCTCCACCGTCCGCCAGGTGGCCGGGACCCGCGCCGTCGGGGTGGTGGGGGCGTCGGCGGGCTCGGGCGTGGTGACCTCAGGCTCAGGCGAGGAGGCGGCCCTCCCATGGCCGACCAGGACGAGGGTGCCGCGGGCCCGGGGATCCAGCGCCGGGTGGTCGCCCGGCCCGGGCGAGGCCGGGCCCGGGGCCCCGGTGAGCAGCACATCGGCGCGCAGAGCGGCCGGCAGTGGGCCGCCCAGTGCGCTCAGGGCCGGCTCGTGGTGGGCCACGGCCCGGCGCAGGGCGTCGAGGGGGTCGGGGGCGCCGTGCTCCAGCAGCGCCAGGACCCGGGCCAGGGCGGGCACGCGCTCCTCCTCGCAGCGGTAGCGCAGGCGCAGCCAGGACGCCTCCCCCGCCCGCCCGGCCTGCGGCGCACCGCACCGCGACAGCAGCAGCAGGTCGACGCTGCGACGCTCCTGCTCCCAGGTCTCGATGACGCCGGCGGCCAGGGCCACGGCCGTCTCGGCCTGCTCGGGGCCCTGGTAGGCCCCGAGGTCGACGACCAGGGCCAGGCGCGGCCGGGGCCGGGCCTCGTGCTCCGGCTCGGTGACCACGAGCCGGTCCAGGCGGGCCGACTGCTTCCAGTGGATGGAGGCCAGGGCGTCCCCGGGCCGGTAGTCCCGCAGGCTGCCCACGCGCTCCTCGCCCTGCTCCCCGGCGCGCCCGCCCGGCCGCAGGCTGGCCTGCGGCGCGGCCAGCGTCTCGGGCAATGGCAGGGGCTGGGGCAGGACCAGCACGGTCAGGCCCGCCCCCAGGGGCAGGCGGGCGCGGGCCAGGCCCAGGGGCTCGATGACCTCGATGCCCAGGGCCTCCAATGGGGCGGGGCCCCGCCGGGCGGCGCCGACCATCAGGAGGCTGGTGCCCCGCTCCAGGGGGGTCAGGGCCGGGGCGCTGGGGGCCTGGCCCACCCGCCAGGCGACCCAGGCAGGCAGGAATCGGGGCAGGAGGCAGCCGGTGCGGATCTCCACCCGCACCCGCTGGCCCACCTGCGGCAGGCCCAGGAGGCTCAGCTCCGCGCGGGGGCGGCGCAGCAGGTTGGCCACCACGATGACCACGACGGCGAGCAGGGCGGTGGCCACGGGGGCCAGCAGGAGGAGGGCGGCGTGGGTGAGCAGGTGCAGTCGCAGCAGGTACCAGGCCAGGGCCATGAGGGCGGCCAGGGCCACCAGCCCCCACCCCCGTGCGGTCAGCCCCACCCGGGGCAGGCGGACCGGGCGGGGCGGGCCGACCGGTCCGGGCCGCTGGACGCCGGGGGCCGGGGCGGGCGGGGAGAGGACCCGGCTCACCGGCCCGGCACCTTCGTGCGCGCCACGATGCGCGCCAGGACCTCCCCCGCGGCGGCATGGGCCTGGGCGGCCGAGGCGAAGCGCCCGGCCGGGATGAGGCGGTGGGTCAGGGCCCCGTGCGCGGAGCGGGCGACGTCGTCGGGCGTCACGAAGTCCCGGCCCCTCATGGCGGCGCGGGCGCGGGCCAGGGCGGCCAGCTGCAGCCCGGCGCGCGGGCTGGCCCCCAGGGACAGGGCCGGGTCGGTGCGGGTGGCCCCCACGAGGGCCACGATGTAGGCGGCGACCGGCTCGGCCAGGTGCAGGCCGGCCACGGCGGCGCGGGCGCGGCGCACGTCCTCAATGCCGGCCAGGGGCCTCAGCGCACTGAGCGGGTCGGTGCCACGGCGGGCGGTGTGCATGGCGGTCTCGGCACCCGGCTCGGGGTAGCCCATGGAGATGCGGGCCATGAAGCGGTCGCGCTGGGCCTCGGGCAGCAGGTAGGTGCCCTCCATGTCCAGGGGGTTCTGGGTGGCCACCACCATGAAGGGCTCGGGCAGGTCGAGGGTGCGCCCCTCGACGCTGACATGCCCCTCCCCCATGGCCTCCAGGAGGGCGGACTGGGTGCGCGGGGTGGCCCGGTTGATCTCGTCGGCGATGACCACCGAGGCGAAGACGGGGCCGGGGTGGAAGCGGAAGGCCCGGGTGGACTGGTCGTAGACGCTCACGCCGGTGACGTCGGCGGGCAGGAGGTCGGAGGTGAACTGGATGCGGGCCGCGCTCAGGTCCAGGCAGCGGGCCAGGGCGGTGGCCAGGGTGGTCTTGCCGACCCCGGGCACGTCCTCGATGAGCAGGTGGCCCCCGGCCAGGAGGGTGGCGATGGAGGTGTCCACGGCGCGCCTCTTGCCCACCACGACCGATTCGATCCGCTCCCGCAGGGCACTGGTGAGGGCCTGGAGGGACCCGGTCCACTCGTGGGGTGTCGGCGATGAGGGCCGGGGGCCGGCGCTGCCGGGCGGTGCCGAGGGCGCTGCACTGGTCATGATGCGATCATGGCACGCCCGCCGATCGGGACTCGCGCTGCCTCACCCTCAGCAAAACGGCTAGTCCGCGCAGAGTGCGAGGCTCCCCGGCCCTGTGGTCCACTGGCCCGCCACAAGGCCGCCACTGGACCCCTCCCCGGCCCCCAGTGGGCTCCTCCTGGGGGCTCGCCCGATGAGTGCGGCCGGGCATGCGCGGCGGCCCGCGGCCGGTGCCACCAAGGGCCTCGGCCGCGGGCCGCCGCGGG